>DATBJC010000050.1:0-24251 GCA_036556625.1 Gemmatimonadales bacterium | reverse complement strand
CTCTTCACGCTGCACGCCTGTCTCATGCCGTCACCAGCAGCCCCGTCGCATACATGATCAGCATGCCGGCCAGCACGCCCGCGGCATTGAGCGGCGCCAGCAGCCCGGAGGGGGACCGGCGGGCGAAGAGTCGCCACAGCTCGTAGACCACGACCAGGATCGCCCCCGCGCCGATGGCGAAGAACAGCGTGGTCCAGATCGGGGAGTAGGTGAAGCCTCCGATCCATGCACCCAGAACCGTCGGCACGCCGGCGAGGGCGCCGAGCAACAGGAGAGTTCGGGTGCGAGGCCGTTCGCCGGCCAGCGGCGTCACGATGCCGAGTCCCTCGGTGGTGTTGTGCAGCAGGAACCCGATCACGAGAAAGGTGCCCAGCGCGATCTGGCCGGTGGCGTACGACGTGCCGATGGCGAGGCCCTCGCCCAGGTTGTGCAGCCCGATGCCAAACGCGATGAGAGCCGCCACCCAGTAGGGCGAGCGTCCGCCGCGCACTCGCGAGCGCCATTCACCGAGCGCGCCGATGGCCAGCGGCGTGCCGAGCAGCCCGAAGACCACCAGAGCGAGACCCTGATAGGCCCCCGCCACCGAGGCGGAGGTCTCCAGCGCCTCCTCGAGCGCGTCCACTCCGAGGAACACCAGCAACCCGATGGTGAGACTGAGAAAGAAGTCGATCCATCGCCGCTCGATGGACCGGACGAAGGGCAGCCAGAGGAGCCCGATGAACACCGGGATCACCCCGGCGTACACGCCCAGCAGGGCGAAGGTGCCGAGATAGCGCCCATCCACGGCCGGCGACTGGGTGGCCACTGCAATGTCGGTCGAGAACGTGAGACCCGTGTTGGTCACGATGGTCACCGTGTGGGGCTCACCTTCAACCCAGGGATACGGAATCCGCACGGTCCGGCGCTCCAGCCGCTCGACCCGGCGGCTTCCGTTCACGGTATGGACCCAGTTCGCGTCGTCTACCATCACCTGGGCGATAGTGACCGGCTCGGGACCCCCGTTCACCACGCTTACTTCCATCACCCCGGGCTCCGGCAGCCGGACCCGGTCCAGCGTCAACTCCTCGACCGGCGGGAACGCCGCCCGAAACACGCCGACCGGGCCCAGCCGCAGAAAGAGCAGCACCAACGCAGCCAGCAGGACGAGTGGGGCGAGTCCCTTGAACCAGAGCGGCATCCCGTGCTTCACCGGAGGCTCCGGGGTGAGCGGCTCCACCGGCGGGCGGGTCGGCGGCGCGGATGACCGAAGCTCAGGCACTGGGAACCTCCTGCACCAGGAAGATCCCGCTCCAGCCCAGCTCGGCGAACTCGCTCTGATGGGCGTGGAACATGAAAGGACCAGGATGCTTGTAGGTGAACTCCAGGATCGCGCGCTCGCCCTGAGCCAGGGATACCAGGTCGGTGTACTCGTAGCGCTGGAGGTCGGTACCCGTGCGGTAGAGCCGGTAGAGATTGCCGTGGATGTGGAACGAGTTCAGCAGATCGAACTCGGTGACGTTCACCACGTAGATCCGGTTGAGCTCGTGCTGCCGAAGCGTGATCGGATGCTTCTGATAGTGGAACGCGACCGTGTTGACCGCGTAGATCTCGTTCTCCTGGTCGAAGTTGGTGTCGAATGCGTTCATCACCATGACCATCTCGTTGGCCAGCGGACGTCCCTCCTTGGGATCGATGATGAAGGCGCCGTACAGGCCCTTGTGGATGTGCCGCTTGATGGGCACGGTATGACAGTGGTACAGGTGCAGCCCGAACGGCTCGGCGTCGAACTCGTAGGTGAAGCTCCGGCCGGGGTGGACCGGCTCAAAGGCGCCGTCCATGCCCGAGGGATGGATCCCGTGGAAGTGGATGCTGTGGGCGTGGCTTCCCTTGTTGCTGAAGTGGATCCGGAGCCGGTCGCCCTCGGTGGCTCGGATCGTGGGCCCCGGTACCTGGCCGTTGTAGGTCCAGGCCGGATAGAACACCCCAGGCGCCACCTCGATCTCCCGATCCTCGGCCACGATCTCGTATTCCCGCAACAGCTGACCCGACGGGAGCCGCGACACGTTGCCGCCCTCGAACCGGGTGAGGAATGCCGTGGGATCGAAGGAGCCGGGAGCCAGCTGCCCCACCGTGATCATGTCGTGATGGGAGCCCTGGGTGGGGCTTTGCGGCGCGGCGGCCTGGCCCAGCGCGCCCAGCGAGAGCCCACCGCTGCCGGCGGCCAGCCCCACGGTGCCGAGGGCGCCTGCCTTCAGCGCGTCGCGACGGGAGAGTTTGCGGTTGGACATCGCATTTCCTTCGGTTGGACGCTGTGTATGTCACCCTGAGCGGAGCGAAGGGGACGTACCCCTGCCCTTGGCTCCTTCGCTTCGCTCAGGATGACAACTCTCTTCCCGGCCCACTTCTGCTCTCTCTCAGTCTTTCGCCCTTCCCGTTCCCCTAAGCCATCCACTCCCGGAACGTTCCCAGCAACAGCCATCCGTTCAGCCCGACGATCACGGCGGCGACGCTCCAGGCCGCGGCCGAGAGCAGCCGGCCGTTAGTGAATACACCCATCTTCCGGCGCTCCCCGGTGAAGCGAACCAGCGGCACCACGGCGAAGGAGAGCTGGAGGCTCAGGATCACCTGGCTCAGGATCAGGAGGCCAGCCGCACCCCGCTCTCCATAGAGCGCGGTCACGATGACCGCGGGGACGATGGCGATGAGCCGGGTGATCAAACGGCGGAGCCATGCCGGGAGCCGGATATCGAGGAATCCTTCCATCACCACCTGCCCCGCGAGCGTGCCGGTGATGGTGGAGTTCTGCCCCGCGGCCAGCAGCGCCACCGCGAACAGGGTGCTCGCCGCGGTAGTACCCAGCAGCGGAGCGAGCAGGTGGAAGGCATCGCCGATGTCGGCCACGTCCTGGTAGCCGCTCCGATGGAAGGTCGCCGCGGCGAGAATCAGAATCGCCGCGTTGATGAAGAACGCGAACAACAGCGCGACCGTGCTGTCGAGGGTGGCAAAGCGGATGGCCTCACGCTTCGACGCCACGTCGGGACCCACTCGGCGGGTCTGCACGATGGACGAGTGGAGATAGAGGTTGTGCGGCATCACGGTTGCGCCGAGGATGCCGATCGCGATGTAGAGCATGGCGGGATTGGTCACGATCTCGCCGGTCGGCACCAGACCGCGGGCCACATCCGCCAGCGCGGGCTGCGCCATGGCCAGCTCCACGGCGAAGCAGATCCCGATGGAGGCGATCAGCGCGATCACGAATGCTTCCAGCCAGCGGAAGCCCTTGTTCTGGAGCAGCAGGATCAGCAGCACATCGAACGCGGTCAGGACGACGCCCCAGATCAGCGGAATTCCGAACAGGAGGTTCAGCGCAATGGCCGCACCGATCACCTCGGCCAGGTCGCAGGCGGCGATGGCGATCTCGCACAGCACCCAGAGCACGAAGCTCACCGGGCGCGAGTAGTGGTCGCGACAGGCCTGCGCCAGGTCGCGGCCGGTCACGATGCCGAGCTTCAGCGCGAGCGACTGGAGCAGGATCGCCATCAGGTTGGACAGCAGGATCACGCTCAGCAGGGTGTAGCCGAACCGAGCGCCGCCGGCGAGATCGGTGGCCCAGTTGCCCGGGTCCATGTAGCCCACGGCCACCATGTACCCGGGGCCGGCAAAGGCGAGCGCCTTGCGCCAGAAGGAGCCGCGCCGAGGCACCCGAACCGAGGCGTTGGACTCGGGAAGGCTGGGCTGGGTGCGCGGGTAGCGCCAGCCGGTCAGCGTGTCGAGCGGAGGGGTCGAGGCAGTCATGCGTCCTTATCGCTGGCGCAGCGGACTACCTGGCCCAGCTCGTTGCCGATGACGTGGGTCTGTCCGGCCACGTCGATGGTCATGGGCCCATGGAAGGGCTGTCGATCCACGACGGTCAGCCGGACGCCGGGGCGGAGGCCGAGCGATGCGATGTAACGCAACCGATCGGGCTGGCCCTCCTCCACCTGGCGAACCTCCACGGAAGCCCCCGCCGGCACCTCGGACAGCGGGATACTGGCAGGCTCGGCGATGTCGCCCTCGGAGGTGGGGATCGGGTCGCCGTGAGGATCTACGGCCGGATTACCGAGGACGGCCGCCAACCGCTCGACCAGAGTGTCGGATACGGCGTGCTCCAGTCGCTCGGCCTCCTCGTGCACCGTATCCCAGGTGTAGCCCAGGAAGGCCACCAGGTAGGCCTCGATCAGCCGGTGGCGGCGAAGCATGCGAAGGGCAGCGCGGCGACCTTCAGCCGTGAGCTGGACTCCTCGATACGGCTCGTGCTCCAACAGCCCCTGCTCGGAAAGCCGCTTGACCATGCCGCTCACCGAGGCCGGGGACAGCTCCAACCGCTGGGCGATCTCGCTGGTCGAGGCGGCCCGCCCCTGGGGCGAAAGTCGATAGATGGCCTTGAGATAGTCTTCGACTGATCGGGTCAGGGTCTCGTGTTGGAGGGCTGCGTTCATGCGAAACTCAGGATTAGGTATACCTAAAACTCGCGTGAGCCGGTTCTAATGTCAAGATTCCAGCGCGCGTTGGCCTATGTGCGGTAAAGCTCCAGCAGGTTGGACAAGATCCGCTCCGTCAGCCCCCAGACCAGCGCTTCATCCACCCGGTAGGCGGGGAACTCGCGGCTCTCCCCCCGGATCTGCAGCGCGACTGTACGGTAGGTGTCGGGATGGAGGAGAAGATCGAGCGAGACCCACCGGGCGGCGGCGACTTCGGGATTGGGCGCCGGCGCCGGCTGGTGATCGAGCAGGAAGACGTAGGGCCGCACGGCGATAGGAGGGAGCACCGGGGTCCGAGGGACGACGTCGTCCAGGCTGCCGACCAGGCGCTCAGGATGGATCCGGAGCCCCACCTCCTCGGCCGTCTCCCGAATGGCGGTGGTCACCAGGTCGGGTTCGGCGGGATCCTGGCGGCCGCCGGGGAAGGCCATATGCCCCGACCAGGGATCGCCTTCGCGGTCGGCGCGGCGGATCAGCAGGATGGAGTCGGGGTCCGGGGCCAGGATGACGGCAACGGCGGCCCAGATGAGCGGATCGCCCCGCTCATCCACCAGAGGCCGGTGGGCGGCGAGGCGATCGCGGAGCCGAGGGAGACGAGTCAGTGGCTGTGGGTGTGGCAACCGCCTCCGCAGCACCCGCCGGCAGGCGGACCCAACCGGCTGAAGTCCGCAGGCTTGCCGCTGGAGGCGGGACGAGCAGTGAGCGACATGAGCCGCTCGAGCCGCTGTCCTTGGCACTGGGGACAGGCGACCTTGGTCTCCGACCGCACCAGCTGGTCGAATTGGGCGTGACAGCCATTGCAGCGGTAGGTGTAGATGGGCATGGCGAGGAGATTCGCGGGTCAGGCCGCCGGGGTCAAGTACGGGCGGCCGCCGCGCCTGGGCTATCCCAGATGTGCCGCGAACCAGGCCAGGGTCATATCGAAGACCCGCCGCAATTCCGGGGTATCGTGTTTCCCCGCCTCCCAGGGATGACCCGCACCGAAGGTGTGACCGGCACCATCGATCGTGAGAAGGCGCGTGGTGGGGATGGTACAGGCCGCGCGGAGTGCCTCACTCTCCTGGTGCGACACGGACTCGTCGGCGGAGCCGTGGACGAGGAGCCAGGGGATCTGGAGCCGGGCCGCAGCACCCAGGATGTCGAGCGAGCCGCGGGCGTGGCGCTCGACATCGTCGAGAATATCGGTGTACAGCGGCAGACGCTGGCCCGTCCGCGTGTTCAGGATCTCCTGGGATCCCCGCTTGCGCCACTCGATCACTTCCGCGGGCGACCAGCGCTCCACGCTGGAAATGGAGGACCAGGTCACCAGGGCCTGCACCCGCCGGTCGCGCGCCGCATGGAGCACCGACATTCCGCCGCCGCGGGAATGACCGACCAGTCCCACCGTCGTGGGCGGGCGCAGGCCCAGCTCTCCGCGCACCAGCGCATCCATCAGGATGCCGAGATCGCGGAGCTCGGACGAGAACGTGTTGCGCCCGAAGCGCTCGGGCCAGGCGAACTCGCCGCGGTCATCCACCCCGCTGCCGCTCAGGTTGAAGGTGACGGTGGAGAACCCGGCTCGGGCCAGCCGTTCTGCCAACGGCGGAAACATTCCCCAATCCTTGAACCCCTTGAATCCGTGAACCACCACGATGGCCGGCCTGGGGGACTCGCGCCCGCCGGCGCGAACGTCGATGAGGATGTCACCGAGGGAGCCCGGGAGGCGATGCTTAGAAAGAGTCGGTGTCGCCATGGCGGAGAATATCACCTGCCAGTGTCATGCCGAAACCGCGGCCTCGAGCAAGTCCAGCTCTCCCCGATCCGCGTCGAGTCGCGCGCGCACGCCGAGCGGCAAGGTCCATTGATCGTCGATATGTCCGATGGGAAAGCCGTGGGCCACCGGAATACCGAGCGGGAGAAAGTAGGTGGCCAGCACCTCGTCGAAGCCGAGTGCGCCATCGCTCATGGAGCGCTTGAGCTCGGTGAAACGGCCCACCGCGATGCCGGTCAGACGATCCAATGCGCCGGCCATGCGGAGGTGCGCCAGCATCCGGTCCACCCGGTAGAGGTCTTCACCCACGTCCTCGAGAAACAGGATCGCGTCGTCCAGATCGGGAAAATGAGACGTGCCGACCAGACACTGCAGCAGAGTGAGATTCCCACCCGCCAGCTTCCCTTCGGCCACCCCGCCTCGCAGGGCGGCGATCCGATTCTCCCGCGGCACCAGCACGTCCGGCTGATCCGGGAGGCGGCCGAGCCGGCCAGCCGGCTCCGCTGTGGCGAGTACCCGCTCGAAATGCCAGCGGGAAAACGGTGCCATCGACACCCGGGCCATCGGTGCGTGGAAGGTGACCACCCCGGTACGCCGGGTTGCCGCATTGAGCACCGCCGTGATGTCCGAATAGCCGATGAGCGGCTTGGGCCGCCGCGCGAGCGCGTCGAAGTCCACCCGGTCCAGGATCCGGGTCGTCCCGTAGCCGCCGCGAATGCACCAGATCGCGTCGATCTCGGAATCACCCAGCGCGTCGTTGAGATCGTCGAGCCGCTGATCGTCGGTGCCGGCAAAATAGCCGTGGCGCTCCGCGGTGTGACGGCCCATCACCGGCTGGTAACCCAGCGCACGGCACAGCGACTCGGCCCGTGCTAGATCATCCCGTTCCAGCAGTGGGCCCGCAGGGGCGACCAGCGCGACTCGGCTTCCGCGCGCGAGTTTAGGAGGTCGAATCACCGTTTTGACCCCATTGTCGCTCCGCCTTAGATTGCCGACACCTTGCACCAGGGGGGACTGGTAGTGCGTGCTTCGCAGCCCGCGTTGCTCGCCGCCGGCCGTGTCATCGTTGAAATGCGGGATATCATGGTCACCCAGTGGGCCGACTGGCTGGGCGACCGGATCACCGCCGCTCCCACGATACCCCGCGCCACGGTGGAGCGGGAGTTCCGGCTCCTGCTGGATGTGGTCTCCGAGATGGTCGGCCCGCTCCGTCGTGAAGTCAACACCATCTGGTTTCGAGCCTGCGAACACTATGGCCGCGTCGCGTCCGCTCGAGGGCTCGCGGCCGGCGAAGTGGTCGAGGAGCTCCAGTTCCTTCGCGAGCTGCTCACTCGCAACCTGGCGCCGGTCCTCGCCGCCATGCGCGCCCGGCAAGGCATGGCCATCATGCTCCGGCTCAATCGGGTGATCGACAAGGGCATCGCGGTCGCCGTGGTCGGGTATACCGACGCCCTGGTGGCCACTCTGTTCGCCCAGAACGGCGTCCCCACCTCGGGCGCCGAATACGATCGAGCGGAAGTCGAACGCCAGCTCGACACGCTGGAGCACGAGCTCACCTCACTGGCCCGACAACCGCAACAATAGCCGGGCGCCCTCGCGTCATGGCGCCCATCCCCGAGCTGCTGCCGGCCCTTCCCTGGGTTCTGCCATTCGCGAGTCTGGTCCCCCTGGCCAGCAACCGGCCCAACCTCTCCGACTTCTCGCCTGCGAGCGGTCCTCTGGTGTCGGTCATCGTCCCCGCGCGGAACGAATCGGCCACGATCGAAACCGTGATGCGGTCGGTACTTGCCTCGACCTACCAGGCGCTCGAGCTGGTGGTGGTGGACGATCGGAGCACCGACGACACGGCTGCCATCGTCCAGCGGATCGCTACGGAGGACGGGCGGGTCCGACTGGTGCGGGGAGGGCCCCTCCCCGAAAGCTGGTACGGGAAACCGTGGGCCTGCCTCCAGGGCTACCGCGCAGCGCAGGGCAATCTCCTCCTCTTCACCGATGCGGATACCAGGCACCAGCCCGAGCTGCTGGGTCGCGCGGTGGCCGCGCTCCAGCAGGAGCGTGCCGACCTCCTGACCGTGGCGCCCCGGCAGTTGTCGGTGACCTTCTGGGAACGGCTGGTGATGCCGCAGATCTGGCTGCTGCTTGCGCTCCGCTATCATCCCGCGCGGGTGAACCGGGCAAGGAAGGAGCGGGACGTGATCGCGAACGGTCAGTTCATCCTGGTGACCCGGGAAAGCTACCAGGCGGTCGGGACCCACGAGGAGGTGGGACACGAGGTCGCGGAGGACCTCGCGCTGGCACAGGCGTTCCACCGGGCCGGCCGACGGATCCGCTTCGTCTTCGCCGAGCGATTGATGGAGACCCGGATGTACCAGGGGCTGTATCATCTGGTCGAGGGCTGGTCCAAGAACATGTACCTGGGTGGGCGGCGATCTTTTCCCCAGGAGCCGGCGCTGCGCGCGCTGGTTCCAGTCATGCTGGTGAGTCCATTTCTATTCTGGCTGTTTCCGTTGATAGTCCTCTTGAGGACCGGTGGAGGCGGCCAGTGGGGGGATGCCGCACTGGCGGCGACAGTCGTCTCGGCTGTTTTCTGGATGGTGGTCTCCGCGGCCATGCGGATCCCGGCGATCTATGGATTAGGGTATCCGCTCGGTGCCGCAGTGGCGCTCTTCATCGCACTGCGGTCGATCTGGCGGGGTGCCCGGCGCGTCGAGTGGCGCGGGAGAGTGTATGGCAGTTCCGGTACTGGATAGGGGCGGGCTTCGGTTTCGCCCCTCCGCCGGGCTCTATCTCCTATCCACCAGCACGCTCTGCGCCGGTATCGCCCCTCCGAGTACACGTCCCTCTCGATCCACCCTGAGCCGAAACTCGACATCACCGATCTCGAGCGCGAGAGAGTCCGTCCCGACCGGTTTGAGCGTACCGCTCAGCGTCTGCCCGCCACCCAGATTGAAGAACGGTACCTGTTCCAGCGCGGTCGCGTTGGCTCGCGCGCGACGCACCGCCTGTTCCAGCAGGGCGAACGACATGTTGAGATAGGGGATGGCGCCGCGCTGGGTCCCGAAGACACGGGTCTGGATCGCCTGGCCGATGACGGCATCCACGGCCGCGCTGTCTTCCTTGAAGATCACCCTGGCACGCTGGACCAGCTTGGCCTTGACCCGGCCGCTGTCGGCATCCTCACGCACCGCGACGTCGATCATCGGCACCGAGGCGTCGGGTGCCAGGATTGCCGTGTAGCGCTGGAAGGTGTGCTTCGAGTTGTTGATCGCGAGGGTGCCCTGGATCGATGTCTCCTTCCGGGCGAAGGTCTCGGTGGCCACGGTGTCACCGGAGTGACGCACCACGAACACGCCGCTGTCCGCGGTCGTCTGAGCACCGGCCGGCGTGACGAAGAGCAGCAGCGCCACCAGGAAACAGCCGGGTACCTGCAGGTATGTCATTGCCATAGAGTCGATTCGAAGTGAGCTGAGAACCGCAAAGGACGGCGGATGGTAGCCGCCCGAGCCGGTTCGACGCAATTCCGCACCATCAGGCGGCCGATCGGTTCCGCAAGGGGCGCGCCCGGCATCTAAGGTGGGCCTTTCTCACCTCGGGGCCGTGTGGAGCTCGCGGACGTGCTGAAGGGCATCCGCTCGCTGGAAGACCTTCCCGCGCTCACCGCCGTGCTGGGTCACGAGCCGCTGTGGGACCCAGTGCCCGACGCCAGGGAGCCCACAGTGGTGGTGGGTCGAGCCGGAGACTTCCCGTGGTATGCGGTTTCGGGCCCACGCTCCGACGCACGAGCGAGAGCCCTCGGGCGCAGGATGGCCGCGCGGGGCCGGCTCTGCGGCGTGTTCGGTCTCGATCCGGGGTCGCGACGACTGACCGTCACCATCTCGCTCGCCGGGTCACCGCGGCTCTCGCTCGCGCTGGCGGCACCGGACCCGTCCGCGCTCGCAGCGCTCGGCCGCCTCTTCTCGAACGGCTCGGTCTCGGCCACCGCGTACGCCGCCCATGCGGCCGACGCGTTGGGCGGCGAGGCTGTGGGCCACCGCTTCTTCCAGGAGTTCCGGAGCACGCTGGCCCGGATGGCGGCCGCGTTTCCCGGCCCGCTCCCGGCCGCCGATCGTCATGCGCTCGCACTGCTGCAGCTCACCCGCGTTCTCTTCCTCTACTTCGTCCAGGCCAAGGGCTGGCTTGCCGGGAACCCTCGCTTCCTGGCGGAAGCGGTGGACCGCTGCCTTGCCCGAAGGCGCAAGATCCATCGCGACCTGTTGCGCCCGCTCTTCTTCGGGACGCTGAACCGTCCCGCCCACCAGCGAAGCCGCACCGCACTCGACTTCGGCCCCATTCCCTTTCTCAATGGCGGGCTGTTCGAGCCCCATCCGCTGGAGCGGCGCCTTCGTCGGCGTGACATCCCGAACCCGCTCTGGCGCGACGCCTTCGACCGCCTGTTCGAGCGGTTCCACTTCACTGTCGCGGAAGGCAGCCAGGGTGGCATCGCGCCCGATATGCTGGGAAGAGTCTTCGAGGGCGTCATGGCGCCCGACGAGCGTCGCGCCTCGGGCACCTACTATACGCCTTCCGCCCTGGTGTCCCGATTGCTCGACGAGGGCTTGGCCGCGCTGCTCTCGCACCGTCTCCGCTGCTCCATGGCGGAGGCGGAACAGCGCCTGCGGGAGGGAGAAGCCGCAGTGCGGCGGGTCGCCGGGCGTCTCCGGATCCTGGATCCGGCCGTCGGTTCGGGCGCCTTCCTGCTTGGCGCACTGGAGCGCCTCGGGTCGCTCGCCGCGGCAGGCCGACCGGTCGCAGCCGCACGCAGACAGGTTCTCCAGCGCAACCTGTTCGGTGTGGACCGCAATGGAGCGGCAGTGCGGCTCAGCGAGCTGCGGCTCTGGCTCGCGGTGATCGCGGACGACCCGGCCGATCGGCCCCTGGATGTTCAGCCACTGCCCAACCTCGACTGCCTGATCCGCCAGGGAGACAGCCTGTTCGATCCCGCGGGCTCCGGACTGCGGGCGCCCGATCGAAGCCGAACCTCGCAGCTGGCCGCGCTCCGGCGAGAGGTCGTGACGGCCTCCGGGCCGGCCAAGCGAGTCAGCCTTCGTGCGCTGGCACGAGCGGAGGCCGGGGTTGCCGAGCAGTCGCTCGCCGCGGCCGAGGAAGTGCTGCGGGAGGCCATCACCGATTGCCTGGGGGTCGCACGGAGCTCCGACCTGTTCGGAGGGCGGCGGGGCCTCGATCGTGCCGCGGCTGAGCGGCTGGCCGAGGTTCGAGGCGAGCTTCGCCGGGCCAGGTCGCTTCGCCGCGCTGTCGCTCGGGAGGGCGAAGTTCCCTGGTTCGACTACCGGGTCCAGTTCGCCGATGTCTTCGCGGACGGCGGATTTGATCTGGTGGTAGGCAATCCGCCCTGGCTTCGCGCCGAAGAGCTGTCGCCTGAGCTGCGCCGCCGGCTGGCGGGGCGGTACCGCTGGTGGCGCGCGGGCGGACATGGCTATGCCAATCGCCCCGATCTCGCCGTGGCGTTCCTCGAGCGGTCTCTGGAGCTGGCGGCGGCCGGGGGTGTGGTCGCGATGCTGGTGCCGGCCAAGATCGCCACCGCCGGCTACGGCACGGCGGCCCGGCATGCGCTTGCCGGGACAACGACGCTGGTCAGCATCGCGAACCTCACCGGCAGTGCGCAGGCCTGGTTCGAAGCGACGGTCTATCCGCTGGCGCTGGTGGTGCGGAAGGCGGCCGCGCCGCCGCGGCACCGGGTCCGGATCTCGCTGGAGTCAGGGCGATCGGTGCCGCAGTCCATTCTCAGGGGTGGAGCTCCCTGGCTGCTCGGGCGGCAGCCACTCCGCGAGGCGTTGGCCGCCTTGCGGCAGCAGCATCCCAGGCTGGACGCGGTGGTGCCCTGCCATCTCGGGGTCAAGACCGGTGCCAACCGGATCTTCCTCGATCCGCCCGAAGTCGAAGGCGAGCTGTTGCGCTGGGCGGTTCGAGGCCGCGACCTCGCGCCATTCGTGCTTCGCCATCGGACCCGGCTGCTCTGGACTCACGGCGCGGATGGCTCTCCGCTGGCCCGGCTTCCGCCGCTGGCCGCCGGATACCTCACGCCGCACCTGCCCCTGCTCCGCTCCCGCGCCGATTACGGGGGCGGGCCGCCGTGGGCACTGTTCCGAACCCGGCCGGCGACGGCACCGTATCGGGTGATCTGGGCCGACCTTGCCCGCGAGCTGCGGGCCGTCTCTCTAGCCGACCGGCACGACACCGTTCCGCTCAACAGCTGCTACGTCGCTCTGCTCAAGGCCGAGCCGGAGGCCGACCGCCTCGCGGCATGGCTCAACAGCAGCTGGCTTCGCGCCGCTGCACGGGCCGGCGCCGTGCCCGCAGCCGGCGAGTGCAGTCGCTACACCGCCGGCACCGTCGGAGCCCTCCCGCTCCCGGAGGGAGTGCTCTCCGATGGCGACCTCTGCACCCTCGGCCGGTCGGCGCGCGCCGGCGGCCGGGTCCAGGCTGACCTCGATGAGATCGCAGCCAGATATCTCGACCTCGGACCCGCACATCGGACTGCGCTGCTCGCCTCGCTGGGCCGGCGCTCCGACCATCGTGGCTGAGGCGCTCACACCGGTTCCCGACGCCGTCGTTACCGCGCTGCGGCCGCACCCGTGGATGCCGGCGGCGCAGGTCGCCCGGGGCATGGCTCGCCGGCTCGCGCCGGACGAAGACAGCGACTCCCCGCCCCGATGGCTCCGACCGGAGCAGGTGCGGAGCTTTCATCAGGTGTTGCATGCCATTCGGCGTCACGGCGGGGCACTGCTGGCCGATCCGGTGGGCAGCGGCAAGACCTATGTCGCTCTAGCGGTCGCGGCCGTGCTCGGTCGAGGAAAGCCGACAGAGTGCCTGGTGCCGGCTACGCTGGTCGAACAGTGGAGGTCCACGGCGCGGGTTCTCGGCGTCGACATCGTCACAACCTCCCATCAATCGGTGAGCCGCGGACGACTGCCGGCCAGGGGACGGCGCCTCGTTGTCATCGACGAGGCCCATCACTTCCGGAACCCGGTGACCCGGCGATACCGGCACGCCGCCCCCTGGCTGGTGGGGCGCCCGGTATTGCTGGTGACCGCCACGCCAGTGGTGAACCGGCTGGAGGATCTCCTGCACCAGCTGCTGCTCGGCATCCGAGACGATGCCCTCGCGGCAGATGGCGTGGGCTCGCTGAGAGCGACTCTGGGCCGCGGCTGCGGCTCGCCGGCGCTGGGCCGACTCGTGATCGAGGCGTCACTGCCTCCCGGTCTTCGCCCTGAGCGCCGGGTCGCCGCCACGGCGCCGGATGACGCGGAATGCCAGGCGGCGGAAGCATCGCTCGCCGCGATCGACCGACTTCGCCTATCCCGCCTGCCCGGGACGGAGGCGCTGGTGCGGACGGTACTTCGTCGTGCCGCGGCCTCCAGTCCGGCGGCCCTGGCCGGGGCGCTCCGCCGCTACCGGCACCTCCTCCTCCATGCGCAGGACGCCGCCGCGGCGGGGCGTCCGCTGGACCGGGCGACGCTGCGCCGCTTTACCGGCGAGCTGGAGGATCAGCTGGTGTGGTGGGAGCTCATGCCCCCGGCAGATGATCCTCACGATCTCCGGCTGGACGACCTGGAGCGGATCGACGAGTCGCTACGGCAAGCCATCGCGGCGGAGCAGCAAACCGACGCCAAGGTCGAGCGGCTGCGCTCAATGCTGGGCGATGGCCGCCCCACGCTGGTCTTCACCTCACGACGCGAGACGGTACGCTATCTGCGCGATCGGCTGGGGCCTCCACCGCCGGCATGGTGCACCGGCGCGCGAGCCGGCATAGGCCACTGTCTGGTGCCGCGGGCAAGCGTTCTGAGCTGGTTTCGGCAGGGCCAGCTGGAGGGCATCCCCCTCCAGAGTCGCCTGCTGCTCGTCACCGATGTCGCCGCCGAAGGTCTCGACCTCCAGCGCGCCTGCCGGGTCATTCATTACGACCTGCCCTGGACGCCGATGCGGATGGAACAACGGGAAGGACGGGCCATTCGATTGGGGTCGAGGCACAAGGAAGTCGAGGTGATCGCGTTCACACCACCGAGGCCGATGGAGCGAGCACTGCGGATCTCCCAGGCACTCGCCAGCAAGGCCAGGCTGCCCGGAGCGGCAGGGCTGGGCGATCGCGGGCGAGGACTCTGGCGTTGGCGATCGGAGCTGGCCGAGGCCTATCGGTCCGGTCACGCCGCCCTGGGAACGGCGGTCGTAGCCGGCGGACCCCCAGGAGTTCTCGCCGGCTTCGAGCTGTACGGAACAGCGCCGGGCGTCGAGCACAGACTGGCCTCGACTCTGGCCTGGATCGATCCCGGCGGGGCATGGACGGAGGAGGAGCGGGTGCTCCGCGCACGGATCGAGACGGCGGTCCACTCAGGATTCGCAGAGCCGGCGCCGGATCGGCTTCGCGCCGCGCTCCCGCTGGTGGGGGCTGTCATCCGCTCCCGCCTGGTACTGGCGCGCGGCAGCCGTTGGCTGCTGCCGGCATCCGATCCCGTGGCCCACCGAGTGTCGCTCCGATTGCATCAGTGTGTTCGCGAGGCCGCCCGCCGGCGCGACCTCGCGGCGCTCGGTGGCCTGGAGCGGGCGCTTGGGTTCGTCAGCAGGGGGCACACGGCGGGAGAATCCCTGCTGCTGGAGCGGCTGGCCCCTATGCCGGAACGGGAGTTCGATCGTACTGTGCTCCGCTTGCCCGCGCCGGGGCACCGCTGGGAGGCGATCGAAGCGAGGTTAGGCGGTGTGCTGCTGTTCCTGCCGGACTGATCAGTCTCCGGGGCGGCGGCCCAGCACCGACCGCACGCCGATCGGCTTTTCGCCGCCGCGGAAGTCGAAGTGCTCAGGAGAGAGCGCGCGCGAACCGACCGGCCGGCCGCGATCGCTCTCGCGCTCCCGGCGGTGATCGAGATGTTCGGCGAGCGTCGCCGCATTGAACCAGATGCCGGGCTCGATGCCGGGGTATCGGTCGGCAAAGTCGCCGCGAAGTCGGGCCTCGCGCAGGCTGGAGTCGTCACTCATCGGGTCAGCCTTGATGGGATGGAGCTACCAGGACAGCATACCGGGCGCCTCCAGCCGGCGCAACCGGGTCGCGAGGCCGGTACATTTGAGAATGCCCAGACTGCACACCGTGCTCTTCGATCTCGACGGGACGCTGATCGACTCCGTCCGACTGATCCTGGACAGCTATCACCATACCCTGGCCGCGCACGGCCTCCCGCCTCGCAGCGACGAGGAATGGCTCCGGGGGGTGGGCACTCCCCTCGCCGTCCAGTTTGCCGAATGGGGGGACACGGAGGGGATGCTGGACGCCCTGATCGCCACCTATCGCGAATACAACCTGAAGCATCACGACCGGATGGTGACCGTGTATCCGGGCGTGGTCGAGGTGGTGAAGGCGCTCAAGCGAGAGGGGATCGCCACCGGCCTGGTGACCAGCAAGAACCGCTCGGGCGCGCTGCGTGGATTGACATTGGTCAGGCTCGAGTCGCTGATGGACGTGCTGGTGTGTGCCGACGAGGTGGAGAACCCCAAGCCGCACCCCGAGCCGGTGGAGAAAGCGGTCCGGCTGCTCGGCGCGGCTCCCGCCGGCACGGTGTACGTGGGCGACAGCATCCACGACATGCGCTCGGGCCGCGCGGCCGGGGTGCGAACCGCGGCGGCGCTGTGGGGTCCGTTCGGCCGCAGTCACCTGGAGGGAGCGCAGCCGGATTACTGGCTGGAGACCCCGGGTGACCTGCTTCGACTGGTGAGAAAGGAAGCATGAATCACTCGTCCAGTATCTCCCTCAGCCGCCGCATCAACTGCTCTACGGTAAACGGCTTCTCCACGAAGCCGGTGTTGGGAGGCATCACTCCGCCCGCGGCGATCGCCTTTTCAGTGTAACCCGACATGAAGAGCACCTTGAGGCCCGGGCGGTGCGCCCGGAGTCGCTCGGCCAGCTCCTTGCCGCCCATCTCCGGCATCACCAGGTCGGTGACGACGAGATCGATGGGGCGACCGCTCTCCTCCACGATGCGGAGGGCGTCGGCGCCATGGCGGGCCTCGAGCACCTGATAGCCCTGCCGCTCGAGCAGCCGGCGAGCGGAGCTCCGCACCGCGGCCTCGTCTTCCACCAGCAGCAGCGTCTCGGTGCCGCCCGGGAGCCGCCGGCGGTCCACCTTCGACACCGCCGCCGGCTCACTGCCGAGGTGGCGCGGCAGGAAGACAGTGAACGTGGCACCGCGGCCAGGCGCACTGTCCACCGTGATGTGGCCTCCGCTCTGCTGCACGATCCCGTAGACGGTAGAGAGACCCAGCCCGGTGCCCTTGCCGGGGTCCTTGGTGGTGAAGAACGGCTCGAAGATCCGGGCGTGATTGGCCGGCTCGATCCCTACACCGGTGTCTCTCACTTCCAGGGCGACGTAGGAGCCGACGCGCACCCCGTTGGGCCGGGTGCTGGAATCGGCGGTGTATTCGCGATTGGAGGTGGAGACGGTCAGGCGACCGCCCTGCGGCATCGCATCGCGGGCGTTGACCACCAGGTTCATCAGCACCTGCTCGATCTGGCCGGGGTCGGCCAGCGCGTACCAGAGGCCCGGGTCATAGCTCATCTCCAGTACGATGTCGGCACCGATGAGGCGGCGCAGCATTCCATCGGTCTCGGCCACGACGGTGTTGAGGGAGAGGACCTTGGGTTGGAGCACCTGGCGCCGGCTGAAGGCGAGGAGCTGGCGGGTGAGTCCGGCGGCGCGCTGGCCGGCCTGCCGGATCTGCTCCACGTCGGCCCGGATGGGGTCGCCCTGGCGGACCTCGTCCAGCAGGAGATCGCAGTAGCTGAGGATGGCGGTGAGCAGGTTGTTGAAGTCGTGCGCGATTCCCCCGGCCAGCTGACCCACCGCCTCCATCTTCTGGGCCTGGCGGAGCTGCTCCTCGCTCCGGCGAAGCGCCTCCTCCGCGGCCCGCTGCTCACTGACGTCCTGGTTCAGAACGATGGCGCCCTCGATGGTTCCCCCCGCGCCCATGATCGGGACGGCGGAGTTGAGGATCACCCGCTCCGACCCGTCGAAGCCCTGGATCCGGATCAGCTCGTTGAGCGAAATCTCGCCGTGGCGGACAGCCCGAGCCGCGGCCCATTCGTCCGGTGCGATAGGGCGGCCGCTCTCGACCCACCAGCCCTTGAACTGGTCGAATCCGTCGATCCCGACGTAGCGGGTACCGCCCCAGAGCTGTTGGCCGGCGGCGTTGCCGTAGATGATGCGTCCGCCGGGCCCCACGACCCAGACGCCGACCGGCAAAGTCTCCAGCACCTGCTGGAGCAGCCGGGTGGACTGGGCCAGCGCGTCGAGGTTGCGGGATCGCTCGATCGCGATGCCGGCGAGGTGGCTCGCGATCTCGACGATCCGGCGGTCCTCGGACGACGGCTCCCTGGCTTCCCGGTAGTAGTTGGCGAAGGTGCCCAGGACCAGGCCCGACGTCGAAAGGATCGGCACCGACCAGCAGGCACGAAGGCCCGCCGCCAGGGCGACTTCGCGGATGGGCCAGTCCCACAGCGGATCGGTCGCGATCTCGGTGACCACCACCGGCGCACGGCGGTGGGCCGCGGTGCCACAGCTGCCGTGAGCCGGTCCCACCGGCACGACTGCCGACGCCGAGCGGTACTCGGGAGGCAGCGACGGCCCGCTCGCCAACCGGAGGTGATCGCCGACCTGGTCGAGCGTCATGAGCGAGGCCACGAGCCCACTCCCGTGCGCCTCGGCGAAGCGCACGATGCTATCGAGAGTCTGGGCGAGGTCCTCTCCCGCAGCGATCCGCTCGAGCAGGTAGCCTTGCCCTGCGATGAGCGACTCGGCGCGCCGCCGTTCTTCGATGTCGGAGCGCAAGGCGGCTTCCACCTCGCGAGCCTGGCTCACGTCCGCCATCGCGCCCACCACCCGCACCGCGACCCCGGTCCGATCGGTGACCACGTAGCTCCTGACCGCCACCCGGGCATAGGTCCCATCGCCCCGGCGGAGCCGGTACTCCTGCTCCCAGGCACGCTCGCCGCGAGCCAAAGCCGCCTGAATCCCGGCAACGACCCGCTCGCGGTCCTCCCCGTGGATGTGCTCGTACCACCAGGCCGCGTCCGTGGCCAGGCTGGTCGGCGAGTGGCCCAGCAGAGTCTCCAGGGCCTCACCCCACACCACTCGATTGGTGATCAGGTCCCAATCCCACACCACATGACGGGTGGCCTGCACCACCAGCCGGTAGCGCTCCTCGCTCTCCCGGAGCTCGGTCTCGGCCCGCCGACGATCGCTGATGTCCTGGAGGGCGAACACCAGGTGTCCCGGCCGGCGCTCGGCACCGGCGACCCGAGTCACGGTGACGAGACCCCAGGTCACCTCGCCATTCCGGCGGACGCAGCGGCACTCGGAGGTGTAGCTGGGGCACTCGCCGGCGAGGAGCAGGCGCACGGCCTCGCGCTGCACCGGGCGATCGTCGGGGTGAATGATGGCTTCGGCCAGCAGTCCGAGCAGCTCCTCCTCGCGATAGCCCAGGAGCCCACAGAGCGCCGGGTTCACTCGGGTCCAGCGGCCCTCGGACGTGGCCACTCCCATCGGAAGGCCGGCCTCATCGAAGATATCGGGCGAGAGGGGACCACCGTTGGCGCGGGACAGTCTCGCGGGTGGCTCGCTCGCCGCGAGAAGCCGCAGCTCGATCTCGGAGGCCGCGCAGGCCGCGAGGTCCCTCAGCAGTGTCACGTCGCGCTCCGACCACAGCCTCGGCATCCCGTCCACCACGCTGAACGCCCCGACCACCTGACCCTGGCGGGTGACCAGCGGAACGCCGGCATAGGAAATCCAGCCGAGCTCGCGCACCGCCGGGTTGCTGCGAAGGAGGGGATGCCGCCGGGTGTCCTCGACCACCAGCGCCTCACCCGAGACGGCCACATGGCGGCAGAACGAGTGGGTGAGCGGTGAGCCGCGCCGGGTCGCCCACGGCTCGGGTAAGCCGGTGGCGCTCTTGAAGAACTGCCGGTCTTCGGCGATCAGGGTGATGAGAGAGACGGGCGCGCCCAGCAGTCGTGCCGCCATCCGGGTCAGCCGGTCGAACGCCTCTTCCGGAGGCGTGTCGAGCAAGGCGGTGCCGGAGACCGCGGCCAGCCGCTCGGAGGCGTCGGTCGGTGAGGGCATGGGATGGGGTGAGAAGGTAATCACAGCTATCGGCTATCAGCTATCAGATAAGCACACCGGCCCGTCCTCGGTGTGCTTATCTGAGAGCTGATAGCCGATAGCTGATAGCTCACTCTGCCTGATAGCTGATAGCTCCCCGGCGTACTATCTTCCCGACCGCCCAATCCCACCGATCGGATGTGACCCATGCGGCTGCTTCCTCGCGACGAGAAGTTCTTCGACCTGTTCAGCGCGGTCGCCGCGTTCACGGTGGAAGCGGCGACCCTCCTCCAGGAGCTGCTCCGGGCCGAGACCCAGCGCCGGACCTCTATCGTGGATCAGATCAAGCGGTTGGAGCACCAGGCCGACCAGGTTACCCACGAGGTGGTGAGCCGGCTCGACCGGGTCTTCATCACCCCGCTGGACCGGGAGGACATCCACCTCCTGGCCTCCCGGCTGGACGACGTCATCGACCTGATAGACGGGACCGCCCGGCGGCTCCAGATGTTCCGGGCGGGGAAGGCGCCCGAGGGGGCGGTGCTCATCGCTGATGTTATCGGTCGGGCGGTCGGCCAACTACAGGTCGGGGTGCGCGCGCTGGAGAAGAACAAGGGCGGCACCGTGCTGGAGGCCTGTGTCCAGGTGAAACGGCTGGAGGAGGAGGGCGACTCCCTCTATCACGAATGGCTGGGCCGGCTGTTCGAGGGCGAGCCGGAGCCGCTCACCGTGATCAAGTGGAAGGAGATCTACGACAACCTGGAGAAGACGCTGGACGACATCGAAGACGCGGCAAACGTGCTGGAGTCCATCTCCATCAAGCACGCCTGAGCATGGACGGAACCATCGTCTATGTTCTGGCCATCGTGCTGACCGCGCTGGTCTTCGACTTCATCAACGGCTTTCACGACAGCGCCAATTCGATCGCCACCGTGGTCTCGACCCGGGTGCTCAGCCCTGGCATCGCGGTGTTCTGGGCCGCGTTCTTCAACTTCATCGCCGCGTTCGTGGTGGGCACCGCGGTGGCGAAGACCATCGGCAAGGGGCTGATCGACATCAGCGTGGTCGACCCCGGGGTGATCCTGGGCGGATTGATCGGTGCCATCGTCTGGGACCTGATCACCTGGTACGGCGGGCTTCCCAGCTCCTCCTCCCACGCGCTGCTCGGGGGCTATGCCGGTGCGGCAATCGCCAAGGCCGGGTTCGGCGCGCTGATCCCTGGCGGATGGACCCTCACCCTGCTCTTCATCATCGTGTCGCCGCTGCTGGGCATGACGATCGCCCTGGTGCTGACCGTCAGCTTGTCCTGGGCACTCCGCAAGGCGCCGCCCGGTCCGCTCGATCGGGTTTTCCGTCGGCTCCAGTTGGTCTCGGCGGGGCTCTATTCCCTTTCTCACGGCGCCAACGATGCCCAGAAGACCATGGGTATCATCGTGAGCCTGCTGGTGGCCAGCCAGGCGCATTTCGTCGACACGACCGGCTTCCTGCGTCACTTCTATCTCCCGACCGCCGATCACATCCCCATCTGGATCGTGCTTGCGGCCCACACCGCCATCGCCCTCGGCACCGCGGCGGGCGGATGGCGGATCGTCAAGACGATGGGATCGCGGATTACCAAGCTCAGGCCCTTCGGTGGGTTCTGCGCGGAGACCGCGGGTGGGATCACCGTGCTGCTGGCGACAGGGCTCGGGGTTCCGGTCAGCACCACGCACACCATCACCGGCGCGATCGTCGGCGTGGGCTCGGCTCAGCGGGTCTCGGCAGTGAGGTGGGGTGTGGCGGGGCGAATCGTGTGGGCGTGGGTACTCACGATCCCGATGAGCGCGGCAATTGCCGCGCTGGCGTATCTGGCGGTGAGGTGAGCTGAACTACGCCGCTCGCGTCAGCCCCTTCTCCTCCACCGCCTCCTTGTAGTCCGCGATCAGTCGGTCGTACACCTGTGCCCAATCGCGCTCCCGGGCCGTCCGCAGCGCGCCGTCGGCGAGCCGCTTCCGCAGGGCGGAATCGGTGAGCAGCCGTTCCAGGCCGTCCTCGATCGCTCCCGCGCTGTCCGGCGCCACCAGCCAGGCGTTCCCTCCATGGGTGGCGAATTCCAGCACTCCACCCGAGGCGGCCACCAGCGAGGGCAGTCCCGATCCCATCGCTTCCAGCAGCGAGTTGCCGAAGGTCTCGCTGGGCGATGGAAAGGTGAAGACGTCCGCCGAGGCATAGGCCGCGGAAAGATCGCGACCATGGAGCAGGCCGGTGACGTGGACCCCGGCGATCTGTCGCCGGCGGATGTCGTCCTCCAGGGGCCCGCGGCCCACCAGCACCAGTTGCGCATTGCCCCGGACCGGCGCCAGCGTCTGCCAGGCGTGGAGGAGCAGCTCGAGGTTCTTCTCTCGGGCGATCCGGCCGATGTAGGTCACCAGCAGATCCCCCCGCCCGAGGCCGAAGCGGGCCCGGTACTGGTCGCTGCGGAATCGGGGATGGAACCACTCCGGGTCCACTCCCCGGCTCCAGATACCGGTGTGGAGGACTCCGCGGCTGTGGAGATGCTCCTCATAGATCCGCGAGGGGCAGAGGACCTTGTGCGCCTGTCCATAGAACCAGCGGGCATAGTGCCACCCGGCACGGAGCGCCCAGGTCACCCCGTAGCGGGCGGCGTACTGGTCGTAGTCGGTATGGGCCGACGCGATCAGCGGAAGCCCCAGTTGCCGAGCCGCCTTCAGCCCGGCGATCCCCATCGAGAATTCGGTGGCGACGTGAACCACGTCGGGCCGGAAGCGAGCCAGATCGTCCACCACGTCGCGCATCCGGGGGAACGCCCACTGGATGTCGGGATAGAGGAAGAACGGGACGCTGGGAGAGCGATGGACCTCGGAGCGGTCCCCCTGACCGGGCGGCAGGGCGTAGGTGGCGGAGTACACCCGAAGCTCGTGTCCGCGTGCCTGCAACGCCTCGGTGAGGCGCAGCAGGGTCACGCCAACCCCGCTCACCATGGGCCAATAGACTTCAGAGAAGACTGCGATCCGCACGGGCTTAGCGCTTCCTCACCAGGTCTGACCAACGCCTGCCGGCACCAGGCGGCCGGCCCCTGTACCCTATTCCCGACCCCTCCGGGCGACAAGGTGGTCCACCGGCGAGCAGGACGAACTGGATGACCCGGGCCGGCCGACGCGGGTGACAGGAGCGGGCGCTACATTCCCGTCATGCGTGTACGCGAGCCTTTCAACGCCGGCTCTCATCTGCTCGGGCTGCTGCTGGCCGTCGCGGGGACCTGGCTGCTGCTCCGTGCCGCCAGCGATCGGACCCAGTTGCTCACCTTCGCCGTCTACGGCGCCACCCTGATCCTGCTCTACGCCACCAGCACCGTCTATCACGGTCTGCCGCTGGGTGCGATCGGACTCCGGCGGCTCCGCACGCTCGATCACATCGCGATCTACTTCCTGATCGCCGGCACCTACACGCCGGTCGCCCTGGTGACGCTGCGCGATTCCGGCGGGCCGGCGCTGCTGGCGGCGAGCTGGGCCATCGCCGCGGCCGGGATCCCCTTCAAGATCCGCTGGCTCGACGCGCCGGTGTGGCTCTCCACCACCACCTACCTCGGCATGGGGTACCTGACTTTACTCGCTGTCGTGCCGCTGGGTCGCGCGGTGGGTCCTGGGGGGCTGGCGTGGCTGGTGACGGGCGGAGTGGCCTATACCATCGGCGCCGTGATTTACGCCAGCGAGCGCCCCGACCCGATGCCCGGCCGATTCGGTCACCATGGCCTCTGGCACCTGCTGGTCCTGACCGGCAGCGCCTGCCACTTTGCCTTCATGATCCTGCACGTCGCGACAGGCTGAAAACACCTCCAAGCCCGCCCCTGTCGGCAAACCGCCGACCCGGCTACACTCCGCCCCGACCGACGCCCGCGGGAGCCTCCCAGGTGACCACATCGCTCGAGATCCGAGGGCCGGACGTTCCCGGCCAGGACCGGGTCCTCACAGCCGAAGCCATCGAGTTCGTAGAGCAATTGATCGGCCGGTTCGGCTCCCGGCGCGAGCAGCTGCTCGACCGTCGTCGGGAGGTCCAGGGTCGCATCCGCGGAGGCGGGCTCCCGGATTTCCTGAAGGAGACAGCCGAGATCCGTGCCGCCGAGTGGACCGTGGCGCCTGCCGCGGCCGACCTCAACGACCGCCGCGTCGAGATCACCGGCCCGGTAGAGCGCAAGATGATGATCAACGCGCTCAACTCCGGGGCGCGCGTCTTCATGGCCGACTTCGAGGATGCGCTATCCCCGCCCTGGACCAACGTCATCGCCGGACAGGTCAACTGTATGGATGCCGTACGGCGCACCTTGGCGTATGTGAGCCCGGAGGGAAAGCGCTACTCATTGGGGGAGAAGCTGGCGACCCTGGTGGTCCGGCCGCGCGGTTGGCACCTCCAGGAAAAACACATTTTGTTGAGCGGCCGGCCGGTTTCCGCCAGTCTGGTGGACTTCGGCTTCTACTTCTTCCACAACGCACGGGAACTGCTCGCCAGGGGAAGCGGTCCCTACTTCTATCTCCCCAAGCTGGAGAACCATCTCGAGGCGCGGCTTTGGAACGATGTCTTCAACGCTGCCCAGGATGCGCTGGCCCTTCCTCGCGGGACCATACGGGCCACCGTCCTGATCGAGACGATTCTGGCCGCATTCGAGATGGAGGAGATTCTCTACGAGCTGCGGGACCACGCGGCGGGACTCAACGCCGGCCGGTGGGACTACCTCTTCAGCATGATCAAGAACTTCCGCGACCGGCCCGAGTTCGTCCTGCCGGACCGCGCCCAGCTCACCATGGCGGTGCCTTTCATGCGGGCGTACACCGAGCTCCTGGTGCGCACCTGTCACCGGCGTGGCGCGCACGC
>DATBJC010000049.1:0-15748 GCA_036556625.1 Gemmatimonadales bacterium | reverse complement strand
GGCCAGCGGGCTCCGGTTGAGGTCGATGACCTCCGCCGTGTTCAAGGGGCTCAGCAGGTCCCCGGTGCCCGAGCCACCCACGATCAGGATCTTGCCGGCGTCGTACATCACGGCGCCGCCGTGGCTCCGGGACCGGTCGTTAGTGGTCGCGACGATGCCGCTCCAGGCCCCGGTTCCATCGGTGCTCAAGAAGCGCGAATGCCGCTGCGGGCCCGCGTAGAACACCCGCCCGTCGGGCGCGACGAAGACCCTGGGATAGAGCGGCAGCTTCTCCACCGCGCCGGTCAGCTTGCGCCAGCCGCCTCCCACCAGCCACACCTCCGGCGTCTCCACGTCCACGCTCTCGGTGGACGAGCCCGCCAACGTGAGCACTTCCCCGTTGGGCAACGTGGTCGAGGTCGGATACCACCTCGCCCACGCCATCGCCGGTCCCTGGGACCAGGTCCCGGATTGGAAATCGTAGATGGAGGCGTCGGCCAGGCCCACGCCGTCGTCGATGTGCCCGCCGGTCACCAGCAGCCGCCCGTCGGGCAGGAACGCGTGGCCTCCACAGAACACCCACACCGGGGCGGGGATCGCCGCGAAGGTATTGGTCGCCGGATCCCAGACCTGCGGATGGCCGCTCTTGCCCCACGCCATGACCTTCCCGTTGGGAAGCAGATGCAGATGGACCGCGACTACCGGCCACGCTTCCACACCAGACCAGCGGCCCAGCGGCTCCGTGGTCTGCTGCGACGGAAAGGCCGCGTGGTGGAACTCCAGCGGCGATCCCTTGGCTCCCTCGAGCACGGCCCTGGTGATCTGAAGCCCCGGGATCGGGCCCAGCCGGCGCGTCACCGCCGCTCGGCCATCGTCGCCGGTCGCGACCAGCCCGGCGCTCACGCTCCCCAGCCCCGACACTTCCCAGGCCACCTCCGCGCCCACGGCGGGGTTCCCGTAGCGGTCCGCCACCTCCACCACCAGGGAATCGCCTAAGAGCTCACCCGCCGGCGCGCTCTGGCCCTGGCCCCGAACCAGGAACATGCTGTCCGGCGCCGCCGCGAGGGCCGTGGCCGAGACCTGGGCCCTGAGTCCGCCGGCGGCGCTCGCCTCCATCGCCCAGGCACCGGTCTGCGTGCCGAGCCGCGCGCTCACCGACGCCTTCCCCTCGCCGTCGGTCACCGCGCTCCCGGGCTCCACGCCGCCGCCGGCTCCGCTCACCACCCGGAAACCAATCTCCTTGCCGCCGAGTGGATGTCCGGCCGAGTCCACCACCTGGACCACGATCGGAGCGGTCAGCTCCTCGCCCACGACGCCTTGCTGTCCGGCGCCCGAGACCACCCGGATCTGCGCCGCATCGGAACCGCCTACCCCGGTGGAGTCACCGCTGCACGTGAGCGAGGCGGCTGCCAGCAGCAGTACCCGGGTAACGACTCGCAGCTTCAGGCCCAGCGCGTCCACCGTACGCCTCCGTGATCCGACGATCTCGTCGAGTGCTACGTCTTGCACTGTCGTGCCCGCGCGGCGGTGTCGGGTCGCGCGCGTCCGACAGAAACCATCCCGTACCAGGCCGCCCGTCTGGATGCCTGGGGAAGCTCTGATGAAGTCCTGATTCGACTTGGGAACGAATGGCGGCGAGGGAGCAGCCTGTCCGCCTGGGCCCGTTCACCGCTGAGCGCTAGGCGAGGGGCAAGTGACGGACCAGAGGTGACCGGCTCGCTCGAGCTAATTCGATCGGCCAACGGTATTTGGAGGCGCTATTATGAACGGCGGACAGCAGATCGGAGACCCTTATGGCAGATCATTCCCGGCATGGCCGTGTGATGGTGCACGAACCGCCTGCCGACTGGCAAGAGGCCTATACCCGCGCCTTCGAGGCAGCGGAACCCGATACAGGGCATGCTGTCGTCTCGGTGACCCTGGAGGCAGCTGAGTAGGTGTGGGACATCGTCAACCGCTCCCCGGTGGATCACCCCTTTCACCTCCATGGATTCTTCTTTCAAGTGCTGGAGGTGAACGGCGAGCCACCGGAGTTCCGCTCCTGGGAGGATACCGTCAATGTCCCGGGGAGAGGGCGGGTACGGATCGCGTGGCTGCCGGATGAGCGGGAGGGGGAGTGGATGTGCCACTGCCACATCCTCGAGCACCACGCCGCAGGGATGATGGCCCACTTCGAGGTAGTGCGCTGATCGGTGGCGGCGGCGCAATCTTGACGCTCTGCGGACCGGGCCGTAACCTAGGCCTGACTCATACGTTCTCCCATCGACAAGGGCACACCCGGCGAAAGCCGGGGCCGCAAAGCCACGGGTCCTCGCCTCCTCCGCGACGCTCCGCTTCCGACGCCACGAAGGACCCAAGACCGCCGAGCTGCCGAAACCAGGTAGCTCGGCGTTGTCTGTCGGGCGCGCGCTCCCGTTGCACCGAGCCCAACCCTCCCGTGACGCCTCCGAAGCGACAGCTCGGGGGCGCGTGCAGCGCAGGTGACGATGGAGGACATACCGGGATGATCCCGATCCGGCTCAGACGCTGGGCCCGGCCACTGGTGCTCGCCGGCGTGGCCGCCGTCTCGCTCGCCGCGACAGCCGGGGGGCAGGGGAAACACTATCCCTATCCCCGTGTCCCGAGAATTCTCTACGTCATCGGCACGAATGCATGGGAGGACCTGAGGCCGGTGGAGGGAGGGAAACGGCGTCTCGAGGTCTATAGCGACATCGAGGTAGCACGCGACCGCGCCGGGACCCAGACGATTTACCGGCTCCGCCGCAATGACCTGCAGTGGACCGAGGACGGGAAGGCCTTCCTGGAGCGTGTCGAGCGCGCTCAGAACGTCAGGGAATCCAACTTCCACCAGTTGGACCTGAGCAGTCCCGCATCCCTCGAAAAGACGGTGCTGGGGAACGTGGAGACCGGCAGCGATCTGGGGCCGGTCAACCCCAACTGGAAGACGAGCGGGAGATACGTCACCAAGGAGATGCGCGGAATCTACAAGCCGGGCGGCGAGAAATACGATTATGACAGAGGGTCCTACTACTTCCCCAATCAGGGCCCGCCCCAGGCCGTCAACTTCATCAACAATTACAAGGTCCACTTCGTCCCCCAGCCCGACGGCACCGTCAAGCTGATGCGCCCGAACCCGGAGGGCGGCTTGATGCCGATCGACACCCGGACCCTGACCGCCGACCAGGGGGCACGCGGGAAGTGCGCCTTCGTGATGGACGCGGAGGGAAGCTTCTACGTCGTGGCCTGGGAGTGGTTGAAAGATCTAAAAGCGCAAGGGTATGAGGCCGTTAACCATTCCAGTATCCCGGCGGGTCATCCGGTGGCTGCCGCGGGCCTCATGGAGGTGCATGACGGGAAGCTGATATTCATCGACAACAACTCGGGCCACTACGAGCCGGAGAACGCCTTGACCGTTCAGGCGATCAATGGGCTGGAGCGGGCCGGCGTCGCCAAGGGCAGCTACCGGGTGAGCTTCGGCAACAAGGCCGATGACCACCCGGGGAGGGCCTATCTCGGGCTCGATCCGGATGGTGAAGCAAAGGTCAAGCGGGGGGAGATCAGACCGCCGGCTCCCGGCGACGACCCCGACGCGACCAGGGCACCGCCCATCGAGGATCCGGTCCCCCAGCCCGTGGCGGCCGACGACGCCCGTCTCCTGAAGCCCGACCAACCGACGCCGATCCCTCAGCTCGACGTCAGCCGCCGAGCCCGGGATCCAGCCCCTTCGCCGGCCGTGCCCGAGCCGGAAAAACGCGTGGACCCGCCGGACCCGGCCATCGTCAAACAGATCGAAGAGCGAATCAAGAACACTCCGGCGGACCAGATGGATGTGCGGTTCATGCAGGAGATCTACCAACTGGATCCACACGCGGCCAAGATCGTCGGCCAGACCGTGTCGGACCGCAAATTCGCCGACAAGAATCAGATGATGGGCGGGTTGCGCAAGATGATGGATCTCGAGGTCTGGAAGGACATCCTCAAGCGTCGGCCGCTCCGGGTCGAGATCACCAACCAGGGCAAGTCCAACGGAGCCATGAGCGACCTCGACTACACGCTGTACTATGTCGCGGAAGAGGCCGGCGTCTCGATCAAGGATCTGATCGAGGAGCACACCAGGACCTGGCAGGCACTTCACCACCTCACCCCGGACCGGGTCGAGATCAAGGTGATGAACGGCGACGAGTTCTACCCGGACTGGCGGACGGAGGCGCTCAGCGAGGCCGAGCACCGGGCCGAGGTGAAGCGGATGCTGGGTGATCTGCGCGCCGACGCCGAGAAGTACTCGGTCCCCGGCGGCAACAAGGAGCAGGTGCACAACCGCGCACTCCGGGATGGCTGGACCGAGGTCCTCCAGTATGACCCCGACCTCGACCGGCCGGGAACCCCCATCGGGGAGCAGATCATCCGCGCTCAAGGCGAGACCCGCGAAGTCGCCCTGCGCTACCAGGGCGTCCACCCGCAGTACAACCACATGAACGCGCTGGGAAACCTGATTCAGAACCAGGGCATGTTCCTGCACCACACGGGGAACCAGGCGCAGGACGCGAGACGCCGCGCCAAGTACTTCAACCGGGTGATCAATGAAGGTCTCGGGAACCTGCGATTCTTTGCCAACGACTATCAGAAAATCGTCGCCGGCAACCAGCCGGATAAGGAGACGAAGAAGCTCGAGTACCTCCGGAGGACCTTTGGTCTCCTCAAGGACGACACCGGTAAGCCGCTCCTGGACGACGCCCGGCTACGCGAGTTCCGCGACATCATCGACATCTCGATGGAGATCGAGCTCGACAAGGTGCGGGACCCGGGCGAAGACTACGCCAAGAAGCGCCCGGAATACTTCAAGCGTTACCTGCCCGAAGCCGAGGCGGCGATCGCGGCCCGGACCCAGGGCCGGGATATCGACCCGAAAGAGCGCGCGGAGCTGGTGATGGCCGAGCAGGAGCGGCGCTTCGAGCAGGACCAGAGGCGGGTGCTGGCGGAGGCGGTGCTGGCCGGTCTCCGGCAGAGCGTGGCACGCGACCTGACGCCCGAGGGCATTCTTCGCAACCGGGTGCGGTTCGACCCGGCCACCCAGAAATTCGTCATCGACGACGCGGAGGCGGCCAAGAAGGTCGCCTTCGAGCGCGCCACCGAGGTAGCCCTCTTCTACGAGCTGGTCAACTCGCTGGATGACAGCGACCCTGCCCAGAAGGTCGTGAAGGAGGACATGAAGAAGCGGGCGCTGTCCACCGCGCCGAGCATCGAGCTGGCCGAGTTTTACCGGGCGCTGGACGAGGTTGGGAAGGCGGAGATCGACCGCTTCGTCGCGGCCGATCCCGAGAGCAAGGTGGCGCGCAAGATCGACGACCTGCTCAAGAAGCAGGAGGCGAGGACAGTCGAGCTGCTGCTCCAGCGGAAACAGCGCGCTGTCGATCGGGCCAAGGCCAAGGGGATTCTGGTCGACCCCAGTGCCATTCCGGCCGATCGGGTGCGGAGCCACTTCGTGAGCGCACGACTCGGCTCACTGGGGCCCCAGTGGCGGCCCCAGTTCAGCGCGGCGTACCGGGAGCTCGGCACCCGGGTGGCACCCTTCAAGGAGGCGTTTCATCAGAATGCCTCGGGCCTGATGCTGGGCTCGACGGCCGTCAACCTGACTCGCTCCTACCAGGAGGGTGGCTGGGACCGGCTCAAGTACGCCCTGATCAGCGAGAGCATCAACTACATGCCGGACAAGATCCAGACGCCCCTCGCGGTGCTCGACGTGCTGGCCAGGGTCAAGAGAGGCGATTATACCGGCGCAGCCCAGTACGGGACACTCTGGGTGGCCATGCGGAAGTGGCCCAATCTGGGCAACGCCATGCTGGCCTACAACATCACCACCGGGGTGCCGGAGATCCTCCACAGCCACTTCGTCGACCGCATCGACGTGGACCTGGTGGAGCAGGCCTTGCGCTCCCGGCCGCGCAATGAGGATGGTGGGCCCCTCCGTGACGGGGCGCGGGCACGCGCCAATCGGTTCCCCGACGCGAAGGAATCGGTCTACAACGGCAGTGGGCCTGGATTTCCGCTCTTTTACGGACGCTACCGGAACCCCCACTCGATTGCACTGACCCCGATCGTCGTCAACGGAGAGAAGTATTCCGACGGCACCGTGCCGCACGACAACCTGAGCGACGAGCAGCTGGCGGACTCCGCCGCGTTCGAGTTCGCTCCGGTCATCGACAGCGCGCTGCTGGCGGCCCGCCTGGAGCCCGGCGGCGAGGAATGGCGCCGGCGGGCCTGGGACCTGAAGCTCAAGTACGGGTTCGACATCCCCTTCTACCGCCGGATCGCCAAGGTGTACGACGAGAAGTACAAGTACATCACCTACTACGACAACTACCCCAGCCGGTACAATCCGGAATACCTCGCCGAGTGTCGGAACGACGTGTACCAGTGGTATGTACAGCAACCCTCCGGCTACAAGCTCGAGCTCGCGGGAGATGCGTCCTTCTGGTTCGGCGACCAGACCGACAAGATGCAGGAGATGATCGCCCGGCAGTGCGCGCTCATCCTGGGGAGCATGCGGGAGCTGGCCACTCGAGCGGAGGAGGCCGACCAGGCGAACCTCAGGGCGTTCAACCAGATGATGACTCGTGGCTTCGAGGCGGAGCGGGCCCTGCTCGCCGCGAAGGACGCCACCACCAAGCGGATCCAGGCCGAAGAGCAGAAGGCGCAGGATGAGGTCGAGCGGAAGGCGCTGGCCCTCGCGGAGAAGCACAAGACGCACTTCGCGATGACCCACCCCTTCACCTACGCCACCGAAGAGCTGCCGCCGCTCTTCGACTTCGACATGCGGATGCTTCCCTCCAACGTGAAGCAGCCGGTATCCATCGAGATCGATCCGGTCGTCACCGGCATCAAGGAAGGGGCACCCTCGGGCTGGAAGCCCGGCCCGGACCACGAGGACAGGTTCAGACCCGACCGCAGCGGCTGGGTGCCGTCTCGCCCCGTCACTGCCGACATCAAGTTCACCGCGCAGCTCCTGGACGCGGACCGGAAACCGGTGGCGCAGTCTACGCTCGACCTCCCCGTCGTGTTGTACCAGCCATCGTTTTCCGGCAGCATCAGCGTCATCGTCGAGGGCGCCACAGCCGAGGGCGATCGGGTCCGCTACCCTGGCGCACTGGTGACGATCGGCTCGGATACACGCACCGCGAGCGGCGCGGGCCTCGTCGACTTCGTTCGACTCAAGGCGGGCAGCCATGCCGTCAAGGTGGCCCCGCGGAAGGACGACCACCGCCACGGGCCGGCGTCGGGCTCGGCCACCCTGACGGACGCGCTCGTCTCGAAAGACTTAAAGGGTGACGGCCACGCTTCCATCACGGTGCTTCTCCCCTACATACCCGAGCCCGTGGCAGTCGCCGGTACGGGCGATAAGACGGCAGACAACCCCACAGGCGGTGCGGCCGGGGACAAACCGGGCCCGAAGACAGGCGATAAAGGCCGCAAGGCAGGCGACAAGGCCGGAGGGACCGGAGACGGCAAAGATCCCAAGGACGGCAAAGACGGCAAACCCGGCACCGCGGCGGCAAAGCCTCCGGTAGTGGAGGACTTGGTGACCGTGCCGGACGTCACGCACATCGCGGATGGCGCGCAGCGGGCGGCCAAGCTCGATAGCGCCGACCTCAAGGCGACCCACATCGCGGCCGGCAACGCCCCGTCAAGAGATGTGGAGCTCAAGGTGGCCGGCCAGAACCCCAAAGCCGGCGCCAGGGTGAAACGAGGCTCGACCGTCACCATTTCCATTTACCAGCCATTTGTCGAAGACTCGGTGACCGTACCCGACGTCACGGCCATCGACAGCGCTGCCCTTCGGGTGGCGACGCTTGCCCGCGCGGGGCTCAAGGCGGAACACGTCGCGGCGGGCAAGGCTCCCTCGCCGGAGCTGGCGCTCAAGGTCGCCGGCCAGAACCCTAAAGCCGGCGCCAAGGCCGTGCGCGACGCGGTGGTCACCATCTCCGTTTATCAGCCGTTCGTCGAGGATTCGGCGACCGTGCCCTCGGTAGTGGGACTGGACTCGAGCTCGGTCCTGACCGCACTGGGGCAGGCGGGTCTGGCGGCGGCGTTTGCCCCCGCCGGCGACGCGCCCGCCAAGGAGAACCAGTTCAGAGCAGCCAGCCAATCGGAGCCGCCGGGCAAGAAGCTCGCGCGCGGCGCTCCAGTGACCGTCGGCATGTTCCAGGCATACCACGAGCCGGCACCCGCCATGGCCACGGTGCCGGACCTTGCCGGACGGGATTCGGCCTCGGCTGCCGCCGCGTTGCAGCAGGCCCAGCTGGTCGGCGCGTTCATCGTGCCGAACCTCCCGCGGTCCCCCAACGACTGGTTCATCGTCGCAGCCCAATCAGAGCCGCCGGGCAAACAGATGCCGCCCGGAAGCCCGGTGGCGGTCGAGCTGGCCCTGGTGCACGAGGACACCCAGGGCGGCTCCGATACCGGGCAGCCGCCTCCCGGCCTTGGTCTGGTGCCCAACGTGGTGGGCCTCACGCATGAGCAGGCCGTCGCCCAGCTCGAGGCCCAGGGGCTGACGGTCGGGAGCATCGAGGTCGGCGCCACACCGCCCTCACCGGACCTGGCGTGGCGCACCTACTACCAGAGCCCGCCGGCCGGCGCCGCGATACCGGCCGACAAGATGGTCGCGCTGAAACAATACGGCTCCGCTGTAGTGGCGACGCCTCCACCGCCGACTCCAGCGCCGCCCCCGGCTCCAGGAGGCGGCGGATATGTCGAATATGCCGGCGAATACACGGGCGCCATGCCGATAGAGCAGGTCGCGATGGCTACTCGACCCGTCAGAGTGCGCATTCTGCAGATCGAGGGCAATTGGGTGGTGGCTGTGTTGATTACGACGGCGCAGGGATTGAGCGCGGGGACGGGGTTCGGGCCTCCCAATGGTCAGTGTACCCTGGATGGCGACGTGTTCCGTTGTGTGGCGGAAGTTTCCCGTCCTCAATGGGTCACGTTGACCATCCGAGTGAGTGGCAACCAACTCGAAGGCGAAATGATCGACCGAGGTATGGACGGCACCGGGTATTCGCAGGGAACCCTGAGAGCTTCGCGCACCAACTGAGCGTGGCATACCAGAGGGGGCCACCATGAAGCAACTCCTTGCTGTGACGCTGTCGCTTTGCGTCCTTGCGGTCCTGCAGCTCAGCCCACGGAGCGCACACGGTCAAACTCCCGGCCAGCCGGCATTCGAGTACGATATCGATCGCCCGGGCAGCGACTACCTGAACTTCGAGCTGTCCACCGCCGATCCCGCGATCTGCTCCGCGCAATGCGCTGCCGACGCACCGTGCCGGGCGTGGACCTACGTCAAACCCGGCGTCCAGGGAACCCTGGCGCGCTGCTGGCTCAAGAACGCAGTCCCCCCGCAAGTGCCCGGGGCGACCTTCGCGGTTTCCGGCCTGAAGGGAGGCGCGGCACCAGCCGGACCACCAGGCAACTTCGCCGGGCGCTGGAACCTTGTCGGTCATGGGGAGGTGACCCTCACGCAGGACGGCGATCGCGTGAGTGGCACCTACACTAATGAGGGCGGCGGCACGCTCAGCGGCACGGTCGTGGGTAGCGTGCTGCGAGGCCAATCCCTTCACCACGATGGCAGGCCGCCCTGTGAGGCCTTGATCCAGCTTGCGCCCGACGGCATGAGCTTCAAGTGGAGGGCTGAATGCGTCGGATGGGCCGGGACGTTCGACGGGACCAGGAGCAACTAGCATTAGCCATGTCAGGCGAAATCCCCGGGCTCTGTCTCCTGATCTTGAGTGCGGCCACGGCGCTCGGCACCGAGATCACGGGGAAGGTCACGGAGGTAAAGGGCGACATCGTCACCATCGTCGCCGAGAACACGAAAGCGCGGGCCCGAGCTGGGGACAGCGTGGCGATCTATTTCCAGATTCCCGGCCTCGAGGACCTGGCCAAGGTCGGCTCCGGACAGGTAGTGGGCGTGGAGGATGGCCGCATCGTGGCCCGCATCGACCAGCGTACCGGCACCCTGGCGGTGGGGCAGATCGCGAAGATCCAGGCGAGCGCGACCCGGGCGCCCGATCAGGTCGCTGGGCCGGTGTCCGGCGAGCCGAAGAAGCCCAACCCCGCGGGCCGGCCGACGGCGGCAGCGGGCGAACGGTGGGTGCTCGATGAGAAGACGGCCCTGGACCGGCGGACCAAGCTGATGTGGATGCGGGCGGACTTTCTGTCAGTGATGGGACGAACCACCAGGAACTGGTTCGAGGCGATCGACTGGGCCCGCCAGATGAACCAGCGGAAATACGCCGGGTACCACGACTGGAAACTCGCCTCCATCGCCGAATACCGAACCATCGAAGATCGGGCGTTCTATGCCGCTGTATTCGGGGGCCTGCCCCAGCACGCCTATTGGGCGAGGAACGTGATCACCAAGAACGTGGCCAGCTACATCGGGCTGTTCGAAGGGTGGGCGGTCTCCGGGAACAAGGACGGGTATAACTTCGGCTATCCTCCTATTCCGCGAAGTGCCCGGTTGGTGCGGCGGTCGGAGTGATCACAGTGGCGCGGCCGCCGCTAACGTGCCGGCACCGCCAAGGCCAGCTTCCCAAGCTCTCGTCGGGTCGCATCGGCGTCGGCCATCGCCCCCAGCCCCTCGAACCCCTGCATCGCCTCCCGCAACGCCCCGTGCGCTTCCTTCAACCGCCGGTCTGCCAGTAGAGCCGGGCCAGGTCCCGCGCCGTCTCCGCCGCGGTGAGCCGGCCCCGGTCAGCTTCCCCAGTTCCCGCGGCTGCTTGAGCCGTGTCTCCGCCTGCCTAGGCGTCCATTCGCGCAGATGGCTCGCGCGCACGCGAAGCACCTCTCCTCGTCACACGTAGCTCGGGAACTGTTCTGGGTTTCGCCCGCAGGGTTTCTCTCCAGCAGGGGGGCACTGGGTGGGAAGCCGTGCCGAAGGCGACACCTCTGCCCAGAAATGAGGATCGGCTGAGGCCATCCTCGCAATGTAGCGATTGCGAGCTCTAGCCGACGACTGCTGCCTGAGGTGCGGGTCGTCAAGAACTGGACCCGTGATCCGGTTCGCGGGCGATTCTCGTGTACTTAGATGAGGCCGCATGCCGCTGCCCTGGAGGCACAACCGCGCGGGCTGCGCCTGGTAAGTCGCCGGTTGCCACTAAGGCTGTCTCGTGAGGATTGGACCTATGGAAGACCCGCACGTCGTCGCTCGCGACAGCGAAGCCGAAATCTCGCCGACGCTAGCCGTCTCTTGCCTCCCAATTGAGCCTCCTGCTGGCTCAGTTGGCCTGCTCAGTCCCGCTGAGCGAGCCCGCTGTGTTGAGCGAGGACTCCTGGGTCTCTATCGCTGGTATGTCGCCAAGTCGCAGCTCAGTCGCAACTGGAACCCCGATTCGAGCTTTCCTTGGCGCCGACTGCGCACGGACCACTCCGATGAGGTGCATACCATCGTGGAGGGATTCTATGCGGTCGAGCAGTACGTGCCGGATTACGTGAGGACCCTCCTCAGGGTCATCCGGACATCCTATGGCAGATCCCATTTCCACATCCGCTGGGGAGCGGAGGAAGAACGTCACGCTGAATTATGGCGAAACGTCGTGCTCTCCATGGGGCGGCGGACACCTGAGTGGCTGGAGGACTACACCGACCTGCTTCGCGAGCGGAGCTTCGCGCTCCCGTGGGATGATGCTCTGCACATGGTCTTCTACACACTCTTTCAAGAGCGTGCTACCGAGGTCAACTACCTGAACCTGGCCGCCGCGGCTGAAGGCACGCCTCGCCTGCCGGTCTTGGCGAACGCCGTCGACCCAGTGCTCGCCAAGGCGTGCCGTACGATCGCGCGCGATGAGGCCGCGCACTACCACTTCTTCCTCGAGGCCGCCCGGTTGTTCCTCTACTACTACCCGGAGGATGCGGTGGCCGCGATGGTCGATGTCCTGCGTCACTTCAGCATGCCGGCGCGGGACATCATCCCCGACTATGACACGTTTGGCGCAGTCCTCCACAGGACCGGCGTGTTCACACGCCGGATCCACTACCAGGACGTCGCGCAAGTCGCTTTAGGTCACCTAGGAGTGCGAAACCTGCGGGCGGTCGAGGCTGGCGTGCGCGCCTCCCGTACGGTGCCGGGCCCGGACGGGGTCGAGCGCGGGACGGCAATCTTTGAGTCCATCAACCCGGAACTCTTGGATGCGTCCGTGCGGCGACTCTTCGCCCGCATTGAGCGTTACGCGCGGGAGGCTGGCGTTGAGCACACCATGCGAATCGAGTTCCGGCCGAACCGCGGCTATGCGATTCCACACGGCCCGCGCAGTCCAACTTCGCGACCCCTCGACCGCGAACGTCTACCCGCGAACCCGGCACTAGCCACGGAGAGCCGGTTGCGGACCGCGCTTGACCGTTGTGATTCGCTGCTTTCACCGCGACGGGCGGGTGAGGCCGTGATGCAGCTCGTCAATGATCTCGCGGAGATCCGGGCCACGATGCCGCTCGGTGTCTGGCGAGCTGAAGTGGAAGCCCACCGTCGCCATCCGCTGCACGCACGCCTGTGTCAGGATCCGTACATTCAGGCGGCTCTTCGCAAGCCCCGGGGGTATGCGGGAGACGCGGAGACACTCGACTATGTCTATCAGCAGGTCTACGATGGCAAGCTGACGGCGCTCGGCCATGAACTGTTTCGCGTGTCCACTGGTGCCGCGATCGCCGACGCGGTTCGATCACGGTGTGCCTATCTTGGGGCCGCCATCCAGGGCACCGTTGAACACCGAGGCCTTGCCACTGTGGTGAGCGTCGCCTGCGGGCACTTGCGGGAACTGCATCACATCCCCGGTGAGGTTCTAGGCCAGGCGCAGGTGGTGGGCTTGGACCACGACGAGCGCACTATCACTCGGCTCGCCGCGCTCCACCCCGCGGCGCGGCTCCTCCCCGTGCGTGCTTCTGTTAAAGAAATCCTTCAGCGACGCGTTGCATTACCGCCGGCTGATCTCTGCTATGCGGCTGGTTTGTATGACTATCTCGATGAGCGGCTGGCCACAGCGCTCACCGCAAGGCTCGTTGCCGGGCTTCGGCCGGACGGTGAGCTCCTGATTACGAACCTCACGCCAGCGAACCCGGAGATTGCCTTTATGGAGGTGGTAATGGACTGGTGGATGGTCTACAGAGACGAGCACGCTCTCGGAGCCTTGGTGCAGGCTGTTGCTGCCGAGCAGGCTGGCTTGAGCTACCAGACCTGCTCCTTTGACTCGGGACGAGTTGCTGCGGCGGTCATCAGGCAGGAGCGCAGAGCCGCATGAGCGATGCGCGTTCGGGGGCGATGGCTGGATAAGAGGGGACCGGCTCACTCGAGCCCCTTCGAGCGGCAGGCGCCTTTCTATACGAGAAGTCCTAACGCGCCGGAACGGCCAGAGCCAGCTTTCCCAGCTCCCGTCGTGTGGCATCGGCATCCGCCATCGCCCCCAGCCCCTCGAACCCCTGCGTCGCCTCCCGCAGCGCCGCGTGTGCTTCCTTCATCCGGTTGGTCTGCGCGTAGAGCCGGCCCAGGTCCCGCGCCGTCTCCGCCGCGGTCAGCCGCGCTCCGGTCATCTTGGCCAGCTCCCGCGCCTGCTTGAGCCGGGTCTCCGCCTGACCCAGCCGTCCATCGGCCCAGTCGCACAGCGCGATGATCCGGTGCACGTCGGTGGCGTTGAAGTGTGCCCCCAGCGCCTCGAACCCCCGCTCGGCCGAGGCCGCGTCCCGCCGCGCCTGGTCGGTGCGGCCCATCGCCAGCAGCACTTCCGCCCGGTTCAACAGACACAGCGCCACCAGGTGCGCGTCGTGGCTCGCCTCGGCCAGCACCTCGCAGGCATCGAAGTGGTCCACCGCTTCCCCGAACGCTTCCCGGTCCGCCGCCAGCATCCCCAGGTTGTGGTGGGCCAGCGCGCTGCCGTGCCGGTCCGGCAGCGCCTCGTACGCCGCCAGCGACTTCCGGTAGCGCTTCTCCGCGTCGTCGTGCTGCCCCCGGATGTTGGCCACGATCCCCAGGTTCTGCTCCACCCGCGCCAGGATCTCCGGGGCCTCGATGGCGAGCTTCTCCGCCTCCAGCAGCGCCGCTTCCGCCGCCGACAGGTTCCTGGTCTCCAGCTCGATCCCGCCCAGCGTGTTGAGCGTCTCCGCCGTGAGCCGCCGGTCGCCGATCATGGCCGCCACCGCGTAGCTCTGCTGCAGCGCGCTCCGGGCCCGCGCGGTGTCACCGGCCTGGTGGGCCAGCACTGCGCGGTGGCGGAACGCCGCCGCCAGCGTGGGATTGTCCTGCTGCCGGGTGGCGGCCACGATCAGCGCGTTGTACGCCGCGTCCGCGTGGCGGAAGGAGCCCGCCAGCTCGTACGCCCGCGCCTGGTTCAACAGCGCGGCCGTGTCCACCCACCCCAGCCAGGGGGTGCCGCCCTGCTCGGCGGAGTGATCTACCATTGGACCAAGGAGCGGGCCAGGAACAGGCTCCGGTCGGAGGGGCTGCTAAGTTGTTGCGAGAACCTGCTATGGTATGCCCCGCGCCGCCCCAGGTCAAGCGTTCAATTGCTTGCCAGTCGTCAAGAAGCGCGACACCATCGTCTCATTTCTCGCCGGTTCCCCCCTCGGCCCGCCCCGATTCCGGAAGTTGTTGCCGGGACGCCTGTCCGCACTTGACTCCGGCTTGCGCATTCAGCCGTAGAGTCCAGCCGTCTGCAGGTGGAGATCCCTGGCCCCGAGGACGCCATGAGCACCGTGCTGCAACCCGATAGCCCCTCGGGGGCCTACCCGATCCAGAGGCCGGCCCAGACCACGCCGAAGCCATCGGCCCAGCCCGCCGCCCGCAAGCGACTCGATCACGTGGACCTGCTCCGCGGCCTGGTCATGATCATCATGGTGCTGGACCACGTGCGGGCCTACCTCACCGAGGCCCGGTTCGACCCGACCGACCTCGCCCGCACCGACGCCGCGCTCTTCGCCACCCGCTGGATCACCCACTTCTGCGCCCCGATCTTCATCTTCCTGGCCGGCGCCAGCGCGTGGATCGCCGGCACCCGCCGCACCCGGGGCCGGCTCGCCGGCTTCCTGGTGTCCCGCGGCCTGTGGCTGATCCTGCTCGAGCTCACCGTCATCAACTTCGCCTGGTACTTCAACACCGAGATGTCGCTGGGCGTGGCGGCGCAGGTGATCTGGGTGATCGGCGCCTCGATGATCGTGCTGGCCGGGCTGATCTATCTGCCTAAGCCTGCCATCGCCGCCTTCGGCCTCACCCTGGTCCTGGGCCACAACCTGCTGGACGGGATCAGGCCCCAGGCGTTCGGCGCCCTCGCCCCGCTCTGGTACCTGCTCCACGTGGAGGGGCCGCTGGGCGTGGTGCCGGTGTTCCTGCTCTATCCGCTGATCCCCTGGGTCGGGGTGATGGCCCTGGGCTACGCCGCCGGTCCGGTCGTGTTCAGCCAGGAGCGCACCGCTCCGCGGAAGCTCGCGATCGCCGGCGCGATCATGGTAGCCGCCTTCGTGGTGCTCCGGACCCTGAACGGCTACGGCGACCCCAGCGCCCGGCTGGAGGCCGGCAGCCCGGAGCTGCTGGCGATGTCGTTCCTCAACCTCACCAAGTACCCGCCCTCGCTGCTCTATCTATTGATGACCCTGGGCCCCGCGCTCATCGCCCTGGCGTACCTGCCCCGGGCGAAGGGCTGGCTGGCCGACGTGCTGGTCACCTTCGGCCGGGTGCCGTTCCTCTTCTATGTGACTCACCTCTACGTGGTCCACGCCATCGCGGTGGCGGCGG
>DATBJC010000048.1:0-18569 GCA_036556625.1 Gemmatimonadales bacterium | reverse complement strand
GCCGGATCTCGCTGCGCGAAGCGGGCAGCACCCCGGCCAACAAGCGAGAGCACTACTTCCTGGTGTACCACGGCGGCTGGATGGCCGCCACCATGCTCGACGTGGATATCCGGCGCCGCACCGGCGGCAAGCGCAGCCTGGACGATCTGATGCGGTGGCTGTATGCCAACCGGGATGCGCAGAGCCGCCGGTACGGCTTGCCCGACCTGGTCGCCGGCCTCGAAGCGAGCACCGGTCTCGACCATGCCGGGTTCATGGCGCGGTACGTGGACGGCAGGGAAGCGCTGCCGCTGCGGGAGTACCTGGACCTGGGCGATGCCGCGCTGGGCACCTACCGGCATCTGGCGCTCGACGCGCTGGCGGCGCGGGGCGAGCGTCCGGCGGTCCAGCTGCCTCCGCTCGACCCAGCTCTGGCCGCAGCCCTGGGGCTCACCGCCCGCCGGACGCAATAACGTGCCGTGCCGGCTGATGCTCGAACTTCCGCCGCGCCTTCGCCGGCTTCGAGTTCGAGAGGGTGAGGGGTGTTACCGCCTTCTCCCGTTCGGCTTCTTCTTCGTCCCCAACTCGGGGAACAGCCGCCCGGCGACCTCTGCAAACATCTCGGGATCGATGTCTGGCCCGACCGGCGCCGTCAGCTGGGGTTCCGCGTCCAGGTCCGGCACGTCGTACCCCTCCGGCGCGCCGACCACCACCTCCAGGTCGGTGCCGTCCTCGGGATGCTGGCCGTTCCAGATGTCCCGCGCCAGCGGATAGTCCTCAGGGCTGAACTGATAGAGGATCCGGTGAAGCCCGCGGGCCTCGTGCTGCGCCGCCTCGGGGAACCGCTTGTTGCTGATGTCCGGGATCGGAAGCAGCTTGCCCACGTCCACCCCCGTGAGCTTCTCCAGCGCCTTGGCATAGGCCACGATGTGTACCCCGCCCCGAACCAGGAGAAATCCCACGCAGGCCCGCGCGGTCGGGTCGTCCACCGTCTCGTAGACCCGGATCTTGGAAGCCCGGGCCCCGCACTCCAGGAAGAAGTTGTGCAGCAGGTCCAGCTTCAGGTTGCCGCTGGAAAACACGTTCTCGCCCGTCCAGAACTTGCCCTGGGAGTCCATCGGCAGCGCCTGCTGGCCGCTCGCCAGGAAGTGATAGGTGTTCCGGGCATCCGCCGCCGTGGCGAGCGGGGCCACCAAGGGGTCGTCGCCCCGGTCGGTGGTGCCGCTGAGCAGCAGGTTGATGGCGTAGGAGACCAGCTCGATGTGGCCGAACTCCTCGGCCGCGATGTTGGCGATCAGGTCGTAGAACGGCCGCATCTCGGCCCGGCCGCGGAAGTTGAAGGACTGAAAGGTGTAGTTCATGAAGGTCGACATCTCGCCGAACTTCCCGCCCAGGAGCTCCTGGACGGCAGCGGCCGAGTTCGGTGACGGATGACGGGGATGGGGCAGCTCCATCTGGAGCTTGTCGAAACGAGTGATCACGGAAGGCTCTCTTCTTCTCAGGTAAGCTCTGCGCAACTACGGGCGCAGAGCCTAACCCTCCGGTCAGCGTGAATCTGTGAGCCAGGTCGCACCATGAGCGATCCTGGTCGGCAGTTCGAGGACACTGAATTCCGGTGACGCCCGCGCTTCCCCGGGGCCCTCTTCCTCCATAGTATCCCCTGTATGACCACCCCCAGAACCGCGCATTCGATGACCGAGTACCCTCGCCACTGGACCTGCGAGGACACGGTGCTCCACCTGGAGGTTTACCTCCTCCGTACGCTCCGCGCCGCGGATTCGCTCGCGCTGGCCGCGCATCTCGAGGCCTGTGCGCCGTGCTTCCAGCTGCTGACGCTTCGGGTTGAGCTGCGTCCGCCCTTGGGCTCGACCAGGGGTCACCATGGCTGACCTCTACGTGGTCGGGTTCGCCGGCAGCCTGCGCCGCGAGTCGTACAACCGCGCCCTGCTCGCGGCGGCGCGGCTGGTGGTGCCAGCCGGCATGACCATCGATACCATCGACATCGGCGGGCTCCCGTTCTACAACGCCGACGTCGAGAAGGAGGGGGATCCGCCCGCCGTGGCGGAATTCAAGGCGGCGCTGGAGCGCGCCGATGGGATCCTCATCGCCACCCCGGAGCACAACGAGAGCCTTCCGGGCGTGCTCACCAACGCGATCGAGTGGGCCTCGCGGCTGCCCGGCCGGGCGCCGCTCACCGGCAAGCCGGTGGCGCTGATCGGGGCCTCGCCCAGCCAGATCGGCACCGCCCGGGCCCAGGTTCACCTGCGGCAGATACTGGGGCATGTCCACGCCCGGGTGCTCCCGCCGCCGGAGTTGCTGCTGGCCATGGCGCACCGGAAGTTCGATGCCCAGCTGCGCCTCACCGACGAAGCCGCGCGCACCGTGCTGGCCACCCTGCTAGAGCGATTCGCCCGCTGGATCCTCCGCGAGCGGGCCGCGACAGCCGCCGATCGGGCCGCGGCGGACGCAGTCTCTCCCGATCCCGCTGCACGCTGACCCATCCTCGGATCGGCAGCGATTGCCGGTGTGTCCTCGATAGAGGACTCTGCGGGTCCGTCGAGGTCCACCGCAGCGGCGAGCCTTCACATTGATTGCAGGAACCCTTCCTTTGAGCGTCACGCTGGTCTCTTCGTAGCGGCCGGAGATCGCTCCGCCGGGCCGCGCGTCGCCTTTGGGCCTCCGTGCACAGGCTTTGATCGCGGCTCGATTCCTGTCGTCAAGACGTACAGTGGCATTGTACGGCCGCGTGCTGCCGTCGTCGTGACGACGAGCCTCATCTGCACGGACCGCACTGGCCTTGTACGCCTGCCGGATTCCTCCTGCACGCGGTGGGACTCCTTCGTCGGCCGAACTGGAACCATCGTCATGCCGCGCCCCGACTTCGTCGCCGACCCTCCTCGCTTTGCCGCGGGCCCGAACGGGCTTGTCGGCGCCTGAGCTGAAATCGTTTTCATTTCTGCTCTGTGTGATCCGGCCGCGGTCCCCGTTGTACGGCCTCGGCTCGCCTTCGCCGGCTGTCGAGACTTCATCGTACGGCGCGGCTCCGCCGTTGCCGGACCGCGCCGTGTCGTCGGCAGCGCCGCGGTCTCCCTTGCGCGCGCGCATGCTTCCATTGATCCGCTTCGGCATGAGCTCGAGGACCCTTCGGTCTTCATCGTACCGGCCCCGATGTCCCTCTTCATCGCACCGCTGCACGGTGTGGCACGCTCTATGAGTATCTGCCTGGCCGGCCGGTCCCCTGTTGGGACGGACCGGAGCGGATTCTCGCGGTTCATCTCGTGCGGCACCCCAACCACCACCGCACGCAACGAGGGAGAAGCAGTATGAACAAGCTGGTTCGTAAGAAGCTCGAGATGGTGGCCGGCGTGGGGAACTTCAGCCGGAAGCACATCTCCCAGGACCCGAGCTACGCGGCGGTCCTCAATAGTTTCGAGGCGTTGACCGCCCGCGCCAACGTGCTCGCCATCCAGCAGCGCGCGGGACAGCTGACCTCCCGGGCGGCCACGGCCCGGCGGACCGAGCTGCGCACCATCCTCCACGAGAAGCTGTTGCCCTACCTGGTCGCGCTCGGCCAGGCGGTCGGCAAGACCGCACCCGAGCTGGGCCAGCGGTTTGTGATGCCGACCACACGGAACACCAACACCGCGTACCGCACATCGGCCCGCGCCATGTTCGACGAGGCCGTCGCCGCCCGCGAGCGGTTCATCGCCGCCGGTATGACGGAGCTGTTCCTCACCGACCTGGGTCAGGTCCTGGATCAGTACGATGCGGCGGTGGATGACGCCCGGCGGGCGCGGGTGGAGCACATCGGCGCGCGGGCCGACCTTGAGGTGGTCACCGAGGAGCTGATGGAGTTGGTGGCGCTGCTGGACGGGCTCAATCGGTACCGGTTCCGCAACAATGCCGAGCTGAGCGCCGCCTGGGAGAGCGCCAAGAACGTCGTCGCGAACCCGCAGCGGCGGCCCGAGCAGCCGGAAGGGCCGGCGGGTGACACCGTGAAGCCGGCGGCATGAGCCGCGGGGAGCCGGTCTCCCGTTCGCGAACCCGACCGCGGGCGGGAGATCGGCCCGGCTTCATTATCCTACATCTGAGAGACGGGAGAAACGGAACCATGTCACGCAGATACCTCGTCATAGCGCTGCTGCTCGGCTTGGCCGGCCGCGCGGCCGGCCAGGCGCCCGAGCCGGTCACCTGGAGCCTCCCCGTGGGCCAGTTCACGGTCTACGGCACCACCACCTACACGCCCACCATCGTCCTGCGCCCGCGCGTCGTATTCGACACCACCCAGGGGCTCGACAGCAGCCGGGTGGTGGACAGCGTGCGCACCGCGGCCGACCGGCACACCGGCTTCGCCGTCGGCTTGAGCACCTGGCCCACCAATGCCTACTGCGACGGCCCCATGTCGGCCGCGATGCAGCCCGTCGTGCCCGGGGTATTGCTCGATCGGCTGCAGCACGCCGCCCGCTGCCACGTCCGCCTGGTGCTGGTGCCGCCTCGCCGGCTCCTCACCGGCAGCGGACGGCAGAACGGCGAGTTCTCGATGGACAGCGCCAAGCACCTGGTCGATCGGTACGCCGCGGTGCTCCCGGCCGACACCATCGCCAAATATCGGGAGACGATCCTGGGGCTCAACCTGGCTGACGACTACGACTGCACCCGCTGCTGGGGTGGGAGGGCGATCACCCAGGAGCAGGTCGCCGAGTGGGCGGCGTACGCCCGCGCGCGGCTGCCTGGCATCCCGCTGGGTGTGCGGGTGATGCCGAACTGGGTGGCCGAGTATCCCCCGCTGGCCCAGCAGCTCGACTACGCCTGGGCCCAGTACGCCACCCGCAAGGGCGAGGCGCAGGCGTACTACGACAGGGCCGCGGCGCTGGCCGAGCGGTTGGGACTTCGGATGGTGATGGGAGTCAACGTGGAGAACTGCTATGCGCTCAGCTCGCCGCCGTGTACACCGGAGGACCTGGTGCGGTTCGGCGAGATCGCGTTGCGGCATCCGGCGAGCTGCGCGTTCCTGAGCTGGCGGTACCACGAGGAGACCTGGGCGCGGCCGGAGATTCGGGAGGCGTGGGAAGGATTGGCCGCGGCAGCGCGGGAGCGGAAGGCGGAGGAGTGTAGGAAGCTTTGAGCCGCCAGCGGCCGCCACCACCTCGATGCTGGTCGCGGCGTCGCGTCGCTGGGCCCATCAGTCGGGCGATTCCCGATCCCTTGCTACGTGGCAGAAACGGCGTTAGAGCGGGCACGCCTGGCTAATCTCCTGTACGCCCCCGGGGTCATTCCTGTCGCTCGCTTGAATACCCTGGTGAAGTGGCTCTGATCGCAGAACCCCGTCTCCAGGGCGATGGCGGCCACGCTCATTGCCGGCTCGGCGAGCAGCCTCTCCGCCCGGCGGATGCGGCGACGGCGCAGGTACTGGCCGATCGAGCAGCCGACATGGTGACGGAACACGCGCAGGAGATGATGCGGGTGCACCCCTGCCTCCGAGGCCAGCCGTTCCGGCTCGGCGGCTCCAGCCTCGTTCAGACGCTCGCGGACCCGGCGCAGCCACAGCGGTTGACGGCCCGCGGCCCGGTCCAGCTCGCGGCCGGCACCGATCCGGCCGAGCAGCTCGGCCAGCAGCCCGGCCACCGACAGGGCAGTGACGTCATCGGGCTCGAGCAGCTCGTGGTACAGTCGCCAGCCGACCGCGGCCACCGACGGGTCCTCGGAATACCACACGTCGTCCAGCCCGCGCGGCGCATCTTCCGCGGAAGGGTCCGGAGCCGGGCAGAACTCCACGATCAGACTGCGCACCCGGCCCTCGCCGTAGCGGTCGGAGTGGCTCGCCCCGCCCGGCTTCAGCAGCACGCTGCCGGCGCAGCAGTCGAAATCGCGCCGATCCACCCGTTCCCCGAACGCGCCGCGCAGAACGAAGTTCACGTTGGGGTTCGCGTGCTGGTGGGGTGGCAGCCGGGTCCCGGCGTCGTGCACCGCTTCCGTAAGCGTGGCCCCGCCGATGCTGAGCTCGCGTACCGTCCTGCCGAAGGTGATCCGATCGCCGATCATTCGATGTGACTCCCGTACAAGACGCTGCCTTGGCCGCTGGACAGATTGGCCGGCATGAACCCTCTCCTTCGGCCCCTCGGCCCGCTGATCCTGCTGGCGGGTGCTCTCGCCTGCGGCCACCGGCGCGCGCCAGGTCAGGCATCGGCTGGAGCCGTGGACGCCTTCGTCGCTCCCTACGTCTCCAGCAACAACTTCACCGGCGTGATCCTGGTGGCCCGGGGCGACAGCGTCCTGCTGGAGCGGGGCTATGGCCTCGCCAATCCCGAGCTCGGCGTGGCCAACACGCCGCGGAGCCGATTCCACATCGCCTCGGTGACCAAGGCGTTCACCGCCGCGGCCATCCTGTGGCTGGAGGAGCGCGGCCGGCTCCGCACCAGCCAGCCGGTGGCCGGATACCTGCCGGGGTACCCCAACGGCGAGAAGCTCCGCCTGGAGCACCTCCTCACCCACACCTCGGGAATTCCGAACCTCGACGGCCCCGACTGGGACCGGGAGGAGCGGCTTCCCCATTCGACAGCGGAATTGGTGGGATTGTTCAAGGACCGGCCGTTGGAGTTCGAGCCCGGCGCGAGGACCAGCTACAGCAACTCCAACTACAGCCTTCTGGCGCTGATCATCGAGCAGGTCTCCGGGCAAGCCTACGGCGACTTCATGCGGGACAGCATCTTCGTTCCGCTGGGCCTGAGCGCGACACTCCACGACGGCGACATGACCCGCCTCATTCCCGACCGGGCCACCGGCACCGAGCCGGATGGCGTCAAGGGGCTGCGCTTTCCCCGGTACGTGGACTGGTCGGCCCGAACCGGCAGCGGCTCCGTCGTCACCACCGCCGGCGATCTCCGCCGGTTCATGCGCGCGCTCTTCTCGGGCGAGCTGATCGGACGGCAGTCGGTAGAGAGGATCCTGGCTCCGGCCGAGGGATTCGCCTACGGCTGGGCCCGCGACCAGCGTCTGGGCCGGAAGGTGATCCGAGCCGGCGGCCGAAGTCCCGGCTTCAATGCCAGCGTCGAGCACTATCTCGACGATGGAACCGACGTCGTCGTGCTGACCAACAGCTACTCGCCGGTGGGCCAGGACCCGGTCTTTCTGGACGGGCTGCACTCGGTGATCTTCGGCCGGGCCGCGACACCGCGGTCCATCGCGCCGGTTCAGCCCGCCGCCGGATCACTGGCCAAGCTCGAAGGTCGCTATCGGATGCCCCACGACTACTTCGTCCCCGACGCGACGCTCACCTTGTCCGAGCGCGGTGATCATCTCGAGGCCCGATGGACCGACGGAGCGGTCAATACGGTCTATCCGATCGGCCTGAACCGGTTCCTCGACCGCAACTACTGGGCGGAGCTGACCTTCCGCCGGGACGCGAGCGGGAAAGTGACCGGGCTCGACTACGCGCTGGGTCCGGGATTCTTCGCGGCGAGGATCGGACGTTAGGAGGGTCAGAGCCAGTACCAGGCGGCCGCCGCGACCATGATGCTGGTCGCGGCGTCCTTTGCTTGCGTCTGTCAGCCGCTGTAGGTGCGCCCGCCGTGCTGTCCCAGGATCTCACCTGCCTCGTTTGCCGAAGCTACGTCCTCGGTTTCCACCGCTATAAGCACGCCCCCGCGCTCAACCGCGCGGCCATAGAAATCCGATTCCTCCTTGCTGTAACCCGCCCGCGTGAGCGCGCCAGCGATAGCGCCCGAGGTGGCGCCCACAATCGCTCCCGAGGCCAAGGCTCCACCGGTGGCCCCAAGGGCCGAAGCCAGCCCCCCTGCGGTGATGAATGGTCCCAAGCCCGGGATTGCGAGGGCTGCCAGGCCAAAGAGCAACCCGGCGCCTGCACCGACGGCCGCTCCCTTGGCCGCTCGTTCCCCTACATTTTCGCGTGCCGCGCCAGCCGCCACAGCCTCATCCTCGCTGCGCGCGACGAACGATAGGTCAGTATTCTCCCAGCCCAGGGTCCGCAGCTCGTTAACAGCTCGTTCGGCCCGTGCCCGGTCATCAAATACAGCAGTAACTCGCGCCATTGTGCTGCTTCCTTCCGGTTCAGGTCATGTACTCTAGCGGACGCGCACAGTAGGGGTGCGGACCACCGGAGGATGTGAGACCGGTCACGCGTTCGAACGAACGCCCTCGTGATGGGCGTCATCGCAGCGGCGCCCCGCGATGCCTAGCGTGCCTCGAGCAGACCTAGTTCGAGGCCCTCAAACCAGGATCAGTCATGTTCCGCCTTCTTGCAGCCAGCTGGCTCACCCGTCGTGTCGCCGGGCCCATCAGTCGCGCGATTCCCAATCCTTTACTACGTGCGGTCGCCATCGCCGGGGTAGGTCTGTTCGCGACTCGAATTCTCCAGAAACGGCGTTAGACCGCGCCGATTCCTTCTTACGGAGCCCGGGCGTCGGGTATCGCCTGTTGACGCGAGCCTGAGGCTCACCGGGCTCCCGGTCTTTCCGCCCAGGAGCTCCTGGATGGCAGCGGCCGAGTTCGGTGACGGATGACGGGGATGCGGGAGCTCCATCTGCAGCTTGTCGAAACGAGTGATCACGGAAGATTCTTCGGCACCATGAGAGATCCCCCAGATGCGCTCGTTCCGGCCTGGGGGATCGTCTCCTTCATCTATCCATCCGCCATCTATTATCTATCCGTTGCCTATCCGCCCATTCAACCACGCGAGTGGCGCCTTCCAGGCGGGCCTGGCAAGCGGCACACAGTACCCGGCCACCGGTGCCTGCCTTCCGAAGCTCGGGAGGTATCCGTCGGCCCTGAGGACAGTCCCGCCGGGTGTGGTACACACTTTCCAACTCCGAGTAGTACGGCACATCCTGCATATCCACGGGGTGTTGCCTCCAATCCCTTGACGGCCCGAACCGGGCGAAGGGCGGCCGCAAAGCAAGGCCCGTGCCGGGAGGCGCAACGACTCGTGATGCGGATCACCTTGCTCCGCGCAGGGAGACATCATCATACCAGCAGGCAGTCAACGGGGGGCCGAGCGATGATCCTGGTGGTGGAGGACGATCCACTGGTCGCAGGCATCACCTGCCGGATGCTCCAGGAGGCCGGCCTCGAATCCCGCCACGTCGGCACCGCCCGCGAGGCGATCGTCCTGGTCGAAACCAAGGGCTTCTTGCCCGAGCTGCTCCTGCTCGACATCCGGCTGCCCGACATGACGGGGCTCCGGCTCGCCGGACGGTTGGCGTCGAGGCTTCCGGCGGTACCGGTGCTGTTCATGACCGGATATCCGGAGGCCTATGCCGAGCTGGCCAGGGACGGCCGGTGGGGATTTCTGGCCAAGCCATTCCAGTACGCCCAGCTCACCGCCGCCGTGCGCCGGCTCCTGCCGCAGCGGACATCCACTCCCCGAACCGCATCCTGACATCGAGGCTCAGAAGGGGCGGCCCCGAATCCGGGTCCACATTGTCAGCTCGATTTCTCGATGACGCGAGGCACCTGGCCAAGACCAGCGTGACGTTCCTCACCCCGTTGAGGCGAACGAGCCGTCCGGGGTCGAGCCGATGGTCCAGTACACGCTCTGCCCCGGGCCGACAACGAGGCCCGGCGTCCTGATGGCAGGGGAGCCCCCGATCGGGTCGGCCAGCAGTCTGACCTCGTAGCCGGGCCGTGCCATCCCGCGGGGGATCGTGAGCGTCGTGCTGGACAGCCCGTTCGCCGAGCCGAGATACAGCCGGGTGCCCGAATCGATCAGGTAGATGTTCATGTCGCTGTAGTTCTGGTTGTCGATCTTTACCCGGGTCTGTTCCGCGCCGGGCTTCGGCGCGGGCTCGGACGGCGCCGAGCGTCCCGAGCTGCAGCCGAGCGACAGCGCCGCCAGACCGGCCAATCCTGCCATCAGTGTCCGCATGACCTGCCTCCTCTTTCCTGAGTGTCCGAGTGACGCCACCCGGCGCCACGCTGCCCCAAGATGCCGGTCGCGCCACCGGCCGTCTTGCACGGCGCTGTCTCCCCGGTCGGGGGAGCAAGCGAGTGCAATTGCGTCGCCGGCCGGCCCGGCATCTTCGCGAGGGCTGCTGACAAGCGGCCTGAACCGAAGGGAGTGACGCCATGCCGGGCACGCGGTCTGGGTCCCCGGCGTCTGGGGCAATCCTCCCCGAATGGGGAATTGTCCCCGAGCCGGGCGCCGGGTTTCTTAGAAACAGTCTCGGCCGGGATCAACCGATGGGCGCAAACCAACTCACCGACGCGGCCTCCACCCGGGGCCGTGTCCTGGTGGCCGACGATCATCCGGTGGTGCGAGCCGGACTGGCCGCGGTCATCACCCAGGCGCCCGACCTCGAGCTGGTAGCCGAGGCGGAGAACGGAGAGCGCGCGGTCGCGCTGTTCCGGGAGCATCGCCCCGACGTGGTGCTCATGGATCTGAGGATGCCCGAGCTGGGCGGCGTGGATGCCATTCGCCTGATCACCGAAGAGTTCCCCGACGCCCGCATCCTGGCGCTCACCACCTACGAGGGAGACGCCGACATCCGGCGCGCGCTCCGGGCCGGGGCCCGAGGCTACCTCCTCAAGGACATGCTGCTGGGCGACGTGATCACGGCGATCCACGCCGTGATGCGGGGCGAGCGGGTGATTCCCACCGCCGTCGCCACCCGCCTGGCCGAGTTTCCCGAGCGGAGCGACCTGACCGAGCGGGAGCTCGAAGTGCTCCGGCTGGTGGGGCGGGGATTGAGCAACAAGGAAGTGGCCAAGGCCATCGGCCGGATGGATGAGACCGTGAAGATCCACCTCAAGAACATCTTCGCCAAGCTCGGCGTGGACGACCGCACCGGAGCCGTGACGGTCGCGCTGGCCCGCGGGCTGATCCACCTCGAATGAGCCTCCGAGGCTATCTGGCCGGGCGCGGTCTCGATTTGGGCGACGAGATCGGGCGAGGCGCGGCCGCCGTGGTGTATCGCGCTCTGGACCGCCGCCACAGCAGAGTGGTGGCGGTGAAAGTCTTCCTGCCCGGCGCCGGCGGCGAGCTGGCCCAGGACCGCTTTCTTCGCGAGATCCGCCTCGCCGCGGGATTGCAGCACCCCCACATCCTCCCGGTGTACGACTCGGGCGTGGCCGAGGGCGCGCTCTTCTACGTCATGCCCTACGTGGAGGGAGAGTCGCTGCGCGAGCGGCTGGTCCGGGGCGGGCCGCTGCCGTTGGACGAGGCGCTCCGCATCGCGCGGGAAGTGGCGGACGCGCTCGGCTTCGCCCACGCGCGCGGCGTGGTGCACCGCGACATCAAGCCGGAGAACATCCTGCTGGAGGGCGGCCACGCGGTGGTCACCGACTTCGGCGTGGCCCTGGCGCTCCCGGCGGACCGGCTCACGCTGGGCGGGATGATCGTGGGCTCGCCGGCCTACATGAGCCCGGAGCAGGCCAGCGGCGATCCCTCGGTGGACGGCCGGAGCGATCTCTACGCGCTCGCCTGCGTGCTCTATGAGATGCTCGCGGGCGAGCCGCCCTTCAACGGCAGCTCGCCCCGGGAGATCGTGGCCCGCCGCTTTCTCGGGCCGCCGGTGCCGCTCGACCAGCGCCGCCCGGAGGTGCCCGCCCGGGTGTCGGCCGCGGTGCAGCAGGCGCTGGCGGTGGATCCCGCGGAGCGCTTCGCCCGGGTGGAAGACTTCGTCGTGGCACTGGGCGGACCTCCGATCGCGCGGCCTCGCCGCTCGCGCCGGCGCGCTCGTGCGCTCACGGCGGTCGCCGGAGCACTGGCGCTCGCCGCTATCGCGCTGCTGCCGGTGCGACCGGTGTCGGGCCGGCTCCCGCCGCTCGATCCGCGGCGGGTGGCGGTGGCCGCGCTGAGCGACGAGACCGGCGACGCCCGGCTGGCGACACTGGGGTCGCTGGTGGCGGACTGGATCACCGACCGGCTGAGCCGGGTGAAAGGCGTCGAGGTGGTGACCTCGGCGACCGTGGTGCCCGCCCAGCACGACGCCCACGCGACCGGCGGGCTTCCGGATCAGCCCGAGCGGCTGCACGCCCTGGCCGTGGAGACCCGGGCGGGCACGCTGGTGACCGGCTCGTACTACCGGGGAGACCGGGGCGCGGTCGAGTTCCACCTCGAGATCGTGGATGCCAACTCGGGCCGTCTGCTCCGGGCCATCGGCCCGGTCTATGGCAGCGGCCGCTCGGAGCGGCTGGCCGACGAGCTGAGCCGGGATGTCGCGGGCGCGCTCGACACGCTGATGCTGCATCCCGCGGCTCGGCCCGGGGCCGAGCTGCCTGGAGGCTGACGCGATGCTGGACCCGATCTTCGGAATCGCGATCGCCACCCTATGGCTGAGCTGGCTGATCTACTGGTGGGTGTCGGCTCGGAGCGTGAAGGCCAACCGCTGGCGGGAGCCGCTCGGCTCTCAACTGCTCCATCGGGTGCCGCTCATGCTGGCCGCGATCCTGCTCGGGGCGCCGGGCTGGCTGCCCGCTCCGCTGACCCGCCGGTTCCTGCCGCCCGGTCCCTTGGTTCCCGCGCTGGGCGTGGCCCTGCTGGCCGCGGGTCTGGGCTTCTCGGTCTGGGCCCGGCGGCACCTGGGAGAGAACTGGAGCTCACATGTGGCGGTGAAGGAGGACCACGCCCTGATCCGCAGCGGGCCCTACGGCCACCTGCGGCACCCGATCTATACCGGGCTGCTGCTGGCGTTCGCGGGTACCGGGCTCGCGATCGGCGAGTGGCGGGCCGTGCTGGCGCTTCCGCTGGCGCTGGTCGCCTTCGCCTGGAAGAGCCGGAGGGAGGAGCAGCAGATGCGGCGGCTCTTCCCGGAGTACGAGCGCTATCGGCGGGAGACCGCCGCGCTCATTCCGTTCGTCTACTGAGACCGGTTTCTCGGGTGGAACAGCTCCCCTCGGCCCTCGCTCTGGGTGTAGGTCCGACTCTTGATCTTGTACCAGACCGTCTCCCGCGCGTACGGGTCGCTCCGCCGCTTGGCGACGATCCCCTCGAGGTCGAGCCGCTCGGCCGCCTCGTAGAGGTCCCGGCCCCGGCCCTCGATGGAGAACACCTGCGACACCGCCGTGGTGCTCGCGGGCACCAGGCCGTGCAACGCCCGCTTCCGCCGCTTGAGCGGGAGACCCCGCAGGTCCTTCCCGTTCACCCACAGAGCATCGAACGCGGCGTAGTGGAGATTGCCGCGGCCGGCCAGGAGATCCCGGAAGTTCTGCCGGCCGTCGCCGTCCAGCGCGACCACCTCTCCGTCGAGAATCGCTTCCTTTACCGGCAGCTGCTCCCGCACCCAGTGACCCAGCTCCTTGAAGCCGGTCATGATCTTCCCGCGCTTGGAGCGGAAGTGGCAGTCCTGCCGGGTGACGTAGAGGAGACCGCGGTAGCCGTCGTACTTGGGCTCGAAGAGCCAGTCCGGGTGGTCGAACGGCTCGCGCCGGGGCGTGAGCAGGATGGGCTCGACCAGGGGGAGAAGGGTTCGTCGGACTCGTGGGCGCACGGGGGCTCCTGGGCAGCACAGGCTGCCGTGGCCCTCCCCACGAGGAGGTATCGGCGAAAGTCAGACATCAGATCTCACTGCCGGCCCCCGCCGACGATCGGGGACTTTGCGGCTATCGCACCCGCTTGGCGAGGTTCTCCAGCATCGCGGCTTGGGCATCGCCGTGCAGATACAGCATGACGTCGCCCATTCGCCACCGAGTAGCCGTGGCGGCGGGCATGGGCTGGGACTGGATTCGCTGCTGGTCCAGCAGGATGAGGGATCCGTTGGGGTCGAGGTAGACTCCCCGGACCAGTGGCGCCCCCGGATCTACCCCATCCGGGAGCCGGCCCTGCGCCAGCCCCAGGAACAGCGGGGACATCCCCTCGATCGCATGGGGCGGTACGCCCAGGTGCCGCGACGCCTCGTCCAATCCGATTCGAACCCCGACCTGCGCCCGCTCCGCCAGGTTGTTGCTCGCGGGCTCCGGCGACGTCCCGCTCGTGTCCGGCGCACCGTCGCTCGCAGCCGGTGGCTTTCCCGGAGCCGGACTCGCTGGCGCCTTCGGCTTCGACCGCGCACCGTTGAGGGCGCGCTCGGCCGCTGCAGCCCGGGTGCGCTTTCCCTTCTCGACCTTCGGGGCCGCGGCCGCAGCGGTCTTTTGCGGCGGCGTCGGTGCCTTCTGCCGGACGCTGGTGGAATCGTCCGGCGGCTCCTCGACCCTGCCGTCCAAAGCCGCCGATCCGGTCTCGATCCCCTCGGCGGGCACCACGCCCAGGGCCGCGCTGGTGCTCGCCTCCTGCGCCGGTTCCTCCAGGGGCCCCAGTCGCTGCAGGCTCACCATCCAGAATCCGCCTGCGGCCAGCGCGAGGAAGGTCCCCGCCGTACGACCGAGGGACCGGCGTGTCGTCATGCTCTTGCGCCGGGTGGGGGCCTCCGGTCTCGGTGCGGTGATCGCGCGCTGCACCGCCTCGACCAGCTTGGAGACGGTGGGGAAGCGATGCTCGGGAATCGGCATGACCGCCTTCACCACGGCGGCCCGCATGGCCGGGGAGGCAAAGCCCGCCGATCCAGAGCCTGGCGTAGCCCCAACCAGAAGCTGATGAAGCACCGCGCCGAGACTGTACACGTCGCTGCGGTAGTCGGGAACGTATCCGGCGAGTCGCTCGGGGCTCGCATACTCGAGCCCGACCTCGCGGTCGATCGGCTTCTGAAGGTTTGGCGGTAAGGAGGAGGAGAGCGCGAAGCCGATGAGCTTGACCAGAGGTCCATCGGCGGTCGTGGTCAGCAGAATGGTATCGGGTGACAGATTCGCGTGCACCAACCCCACCTGGTGGGCCGCCTCCAACCCGGCGGCGACCTGCCGGAACAGGTTCAGCGCGTCGTCCTGGCGAAGCGAGCCCCGCTCAGCCAGGACCTCCGACAGGAGCTTCCCGGTGAGACACTCCAGCACCACGTAGGCCGCGCCCCCAGGGATTTCGCCCACCTCGTGCACCACCGCGACGTTGGGATGGCGGATCTCGGCAGCCTGGCGAAGCCGCGGGTGCAGCTGAAGAACCGGACCCGAGACGGCAAACAGCTCCGGCCCGGCCGGCTCCGTTCGCAGGACCAGGAGCGCCACCTCGATCCCGTCGGGATACTCGGCGAGGTAGACCGGGCCGTCGCGGGTGGAGCCGACCTCCTCCAGGACCCGCAGGCCGTTGGGGAGGGTCTCACCGACCAGCGAAGGAGGGCAGCCGGGGCAGAAGGTTGCGGTCAATCCTCGCCCTTGTGGTGGTGCAGGCCAGGTTGATCAACGGAAGCGCCGCCCGCGGACGCTCGGGGCCGGAACGGACCTTCGTGCAGAGTGATTGCAACGCGGGTTCCAACCGGACGGCGTACGGCGGTGAGCCTATCGTACATGGCGCCTACCCTGGGGCGCAAGAGTTCCGCCGGGGGCCGTTTCGATTCGACGCGCAGGCTCCACCGATCGCGGCACTTCGACCCGTAGAATCGGGTCCGAGTCCTCCAGCCGCCTGGCGCGCTTTCTGCACCCCTGTGCCGGCCCCCCTTCCATCAGAGTGACAATCGTGGCCTTGGGACCTGGAGCCGAAGCTTGAAGCCGCCCGCCGCCTTCCGCTATGCTCCGGGGCGACCCCGAACCCGGAGCCCGGCCATGTGCCGTTCTCGCCGTCATATTCTCACCGCGAGCATCTTCGCGGCCGTCCTCACCGCCTGCAGCGACTCCAGCGCTCCCGACAACGATCCACTGCCCAACAACGGCGCCACCGCGGTAGGCCTGACCGTGCGGGACAACGTGGAGGCTTCGCTCGATGCCTTCTTTCCCCGCCGGCTGCTTCAGCCCTTCACCACCGGAGCAGCGAGCGATCCCTGCGTCACGCCCTCTACGGTGGCCGACACCGACGGCGACGGCGTGCCGGACGAGGCCAACTACAATCTGACCGCGCCGCCCTGCCACTACACCGGGGTGCGCGGGTTCTCTCTCGATGTGGTGGGGCAGCTCCGCATCGTGGACCCGGTCCCCGACACCGCCGGCTTCGGCGCCAACATCACGGTGACCAATCTCCGCTTCAGCCTGGACGCCGAAGAGAGCGACCTGGAGTACGACCTCACCCGAAACGGCACCATCGTGCTGACCGGAAGTCCCACCGCACTCCATCAGGAAGTGGATCTCCAGGTGCTCCGTACCTTCACCGGGTTCTCCGACGCCCAGGTGGAGCACGTCTGGAGCGTGGACTTCGCTCCCGAGACGTCGCTTCAGATCAACCAGCCCCTTCCCAGCGGCTCGGTGACCGTCACCGGGAGCGTGGCCTGGTTCCGCGGGGGAGACCAGGAGAGCCAGGAGAACTTCGATCTCACCATCACCACCGCCACGCCGCTGCACTACGATGCGTCCTGCCCCGAGACCGGGCAGCGGTTCGACGCCGGAGAGCTGAGGGTGGCAGGCGTGTTCGGGGAGACCCCGGGCTTCGTGCGGATCACCTGGGAGCGGTGCGGGGACGATCCAGAAATCGCATTTGTGTCCGAAGAATAGGACACTTGCGGTCGCCGGTTCCAGATGGCGATATTGCCCGACCCTGGCAGCCGTCCGGCCGGGGATCACGAGGCAATCGAGCTCAAGAAGGCGGGCTATTGGTGGATTGTTCGATCGGGGCAGCGCGTCGCTGTTCCATGCGATGCTGCATAGTGTTAGGGGCTTTGACGGCGACCTCGGCCGCCGCCGGGTCGGCCCAGGCCGGGCCGGTGGCCGGCCCCAGCCTCGGCCGCGAGCCCGCCCCGATCCGGGTCACCCCCGAAAACGTCCGATTCAACAACTACTTGCGTGACCTGGCCGGCCCCGGCACCCTGATCAAGGTGGTCGGTGGCAGCGTGGTGAACCACCTCTGGCGGCAGCCGACGGATGGGGACCAGACGTCCGAGGGGCTGGCCAAGGCGATGGCCTCCCGGGCGGCGCAGACCGCGGTGCAGGAAACGGTTCGGCACGGCCTCGCCGCAGTCATGCAGCACAGCACCGACTACCAGCCCTGCGGGTGCAAAGGATTCGGCCCGAAGGTGGAGCACGCGTTGCTGGAGACCTTCACCGACCGCCGGGCCGATGGCACCCGGGCGATCTCGATTCCCACTCTCGCCGGGACCTACGCCGGCAACTTCGGCCGGCTGGCCTGGGACCACGACCGCAACGCCGCCGACGCCGCGCTCGGCGCCACCGTCTCGATCGGCTTCTCCGCTCTCTTCAACATCGCCCGCGAGCTCACCGGCGTAGCCCGTTAGTCACTCCGCCTCCGGCCGTCCGAAGATCAGATTGATCAGGGGCGCATCCTCTTCCATGGCGATCACGTACACGTGGTCGTCCGGCTGCAGCACCGTGCTTCCCTTGGGCGCGATCAGCTGGTCGCCCCGGACGATCAGTGCCACCGACGCGCCCTCGGGAAAGTCCAGCTCCTTGAGCGGGACGCCGGCCACCACCAGCGCCTCATCTATATAGAAGGAATGCAGCTCTCCCTTGAGCGGGAGTCGCGACTCGATCGCCAGCACCGCTCTCGGCGCGGGCGGCTCCGACGACTCCAGCCCGAGCTTGCGCGCGGCCCAGGCCACGGTGCCGCCCGGCACGATGGCGCTCACCACCGCGATGAAGAACACCAGGTTGAAGATGACCTGACCCTGGGGCGCGCCGGCCAACACCGGATAGAGCGCGAGCACGATGGGGACCGCGCCGCGCAGGCCGACCCACCCGATGAAGAGCGTCTCGTTGCGCGGAAAGCGGAACGGCGCGAGACAGATTGCCACGGCCAGGGGCCGCACCACCACGGCGAGCAGCAACGCCAGGCCGAGGCCGAGCGGAGCGACCGGCGCGAGGCGGCTGGGGTAGACCAGCAGGCCGAGGATGAGGAACATCGCGATCTGCGCCAGCCAGGCCAGCGCGTCGTGCACCCGGAGCAGCCCGGCGCGGTAGGGCAGCGGGCCGTTGCCGAGGATGAGGCCGGCGAGGTATACCGCCAGGAACCCGCTGCCCCGAAGCAGGACGGCCACGCCGAAGGCGAGGAGCGCGATGCCGAGCGTGAGCGCGGGGTAGAGCCCACCGGTGGCGAGCTCGAGCCGGGAGAGCAGGTGCCGTCCGCCATAGCCGGCCGCCACTCCCACGGCGATGCCCACGCCCAACTGGAGCGCGACTTCCAGGGCGAGCTCGCCGCCCCCCAGGGCGCCCGGGTCCAGCAGGTTGTGGGTGAGCGTGATGGTGAGGATGACGGCGATGGGATCGTTGAGCCCCGACTCGACTTCCAAGGTCAGCCCCACCCGGCGCTTGAGCTGGATGCCGCTGGCCCGGAGCACGGCGAACACCGCGGCGGCGTCGGTGGAGGAGACCACCGCGCCCAGCAGCAGCGCCTCGGGCCAGCCCAGTCCCCAGAGGTGGGCCGGCACCGCGATCAGCACCGCGGTGGCGATCACGCCGCCGGTGGCCAGGGTGCCCGCGGGACCCCAGACCCGGCGGAGCGCGCCCACCGGGGTGTTGAGTCCGCCGTCGAAGAGGATGAGCGCCAGGCCGGCCGCGCCGAAGCGGAAGCCGAGCCGGTAATCCTCGAAGAAGATCCCGCCGATCCCTTCGGAGCCGGCCGCGATCCCGACCACCAGGAAGAGCAGGGCGATGGGGATCCCGATCCGCTGGGACGC
>DATBJC010000047.1:0-9611 GCA_036556625.1 Gemmatimonadales bacterium | reverse complement strand
GTCCCGCTTCAGTGCTCCTCTTGCTCGGGCTGCTGGCATCCTGGGCCGGCCCGGTGCCGGCCCAGGAGCCGATCCGGTTGTCGCTCGAGGAGGCGCTGGACCGCGCCGCCACCCGGAGTCCGGCCGCCCGTGCCGCCCGCTGGGAGCGAGAGGCCCGGGAGGCCGACGCGCTCGGAGCGTCCGCCGCCTTCCTGCCGCAGCTCGGCGCCGAGCTCGGCGGGCTCCGCACCGACGATCCCGTCGCCGTGTTCGGCACCAAGCTCCGCCAGGGGCGCTTCGGCCAGGCGGATTTCGCCATCGACGCGCTCAACTTCCCCGCGCCCGTGACCGACGTCAGCACCACCCTCTCGATCGAGCAGCCGGTGTTCCAACCGATGGCGCTCTCCGGCCGGCGGGCCGCGCGGGCCGGCGCCCGGGCGGCCCGGCTGGGCCAGGAGCGCACCGCCCAGGTCGTCGCCTTCGAGGTGCTGCGTGCCTATTACGGAGTCCGTCTCGCGGCCGACCGGGTGGCGGTGCTTCAGGAGTCGCTCGATGCCGCCGGGGAGACCCTGGCGCAGGTCGAGAAGCTGAGGCGCGAAGGCGTGGTGACCGTGGTGGACGGGCAGCTCGCCCGAAGTCGGGTGAGCGAGCTGGCGGCCGCCATGGCGAGCGCCCAGGCGGCCGCCACCGCTCAGACCGACCTGTTGCTCCACCTGCTCGGCGAGAATCCGGGAAGGGCGGTGGTCCTCACCGACTCGCTCGCCCTCACCGACGCCGAGGCGCCCGACTCCCTCGAGCGCGCCGATCTCGCGGCGCTTCGGGCCGGACTCCAGACGCAGGAAGCCAATGTGCTGCGGGCCCGGAGCCAGTGGCTCCCGGCCGTCGGAGCCTTCGGTAACCTCGGCTGGCACGACGACGATCTCGGCGTGGCGAACGGGCCGCGGCACTGGACTGCCGGGGTCGTGGTACGCTGGTCGCCCTTTCGCGGTCTGAGCGACGTCGGGATGCTGCGGCGCGCCCAGGCCGAGCGCGAGGCAGCGCGCGCCGAGCTGGAGGCGGCGGAGCGACGGGCCCGGGCCGAGACCCGCGCCGCCGAGGCGGAGCGGGAAGCGGCGCGCGCCGGGTTTGCCGCCGCCGACGCGGCGCTGGCGCAGGCGTCCCAGGCCGCCCGCGCGGCGAGCTCGCGCTACGCCGAGGGTGCCGCAATCATCACCGAGCTGCTGGCCATTCGCGCCGCGGAGTCGTCCCAGCGGCTCGCCCGGCTGCAGGCTCTCTATCAAGCCAGGGTCGCCGATGCCGCGCTGGTCCTGGCGCTCGGAGGAACCCCACGATGAGACCGCCGTCCGGAATCTTCCTCCTGGTGTCGCTCGCGGCGCTTGCCTGTACTCCGGCGGAAACCGCCGAGCGCGCGCCGGAGACCGTGGTGGAGCACGTACCTGCGGCCCGGGTGGAGCCGGCCGAGGCGGAGGGCCGCTACCGCGCCGCCGGCACGGTCCGCGCCGCCCGCCGGGCCGAGCTCTCCACCCGACTCATGGGCCGGGTGGAAAGCGTCAGGGTGCGCGCCGGCGATGTGGTGCGCCCCGGGCAGCTGCTGCTCACCGTGGAGCGCGCCGCGCTCACGGCCGCACAGCAGCAGGCCGGCTCGGCGCTGGAGCATGCCACCTCCCAGCTCCGCCGTACCGAGCGGCTCTACGCCGACAGCGCCGCGCCGCTGGTGCAGCTCGAGGTCGCCCGCACCGCGCAGGCCCAGGCTGAGGCCCAGGCACGTGCGGTGGAGGCCGACCTCGCGTACGCTGAGATCCGCGCACCGTTCGCCGGGATCATCGTGAGTCGCCTGGCCGATCCAGGCGACCAGGCGTCGCCCGGCCAGCCGCTCCTGGTCGTCGAGGATCGCTCGGCGCGAGAAATCGTGGTCACCGTGCCCGACGAGCTGCGCGCCCACCTCCGGCCGGGACAGACGGCCGCCGTCGAGACCGGCGCCTCGGGCCGGCGGCACACCGCGCGCATCCTCGCCGTGGTGCCTGGGGCCGATCCCCGGAGCCCCACGGTCGAGGTGCGCCTCGCCGGGCCGGCCGGACTCACCCCGGGCGTCGCCGCCGTAGTCGAGCTGCCCGCCGCCGGGCGGAGCGCGCTCCTGGTGCCGGCCTCGTCCATCATCCGCCGGGGCCAGCTCGAGGGGGTGTACCTCTTCGCCCCCGACTCGACTCTCCGGCTCCGCTGGATTCGAACCGGGCGGACCCGCGACTCCGCGGTCGAAGTCCTGAGTGGGCTCTTCGCCGGGGACCTCGTGGCGCTCGACGCCGACAAGGCGCGTGACGGGCTGCGGGCGCGGCCGCTGCTCGAGGCCGGGGAGGACTGATGGCACTCGGTCTCTCCGGGCGAGTCGCCCGCGCCTTCCTCCAGAGCCGGCTCACCCCGCTCCTCACCGCCGCGTCGCTGGTGGCCGGCGTGGGGGCCGTGCTCACCACCCCGCGGGAAGAGGAGCCGCAGATCAGCGTCCCGATGGTGGACGTCTTCAGCGCCTTTCCCGGCGCGACGCCCGAGGAGGTGGACCGCCGGATCACCGAGCCGCTGGAGCGGCGGCTGTGGGAGATCTCCGGCGTGGAGCACCTCTACAGCCGGTCCGGTCCCTCCGGGGCGATGACCACCGTGCGCTTCCGCGTGGGCGACGACCCCGAGGAGAGCGTGGTGAAGGTGTTCGCCAAGCTGGCGGGAACGCCGGCGCTGGTGAAGCTGCACACCATCGACGAGGTCCCCATCCTCACGCTCACCTTCTGGGGCGGCGGGTACGACGAGTACCTCCTGCACCAGATCGGCGGCGAGCTGCGGAATGAGCTCCAGCGGATCCCGGACGTGGCGCAGATCGACCTCATCGGCGGGGCGCCCCGGGTGGTCGAGGTGACCCCCGATCCGGTCCGCCTGGCGGCGCACGGGCTCTCGCCGGCGCAGCTCCTCCAGTCGCTCGAGGCGGCCAACGCGGTGCTTCCGGCCGGCTCAGTGCTGGACGCCAACCGTCATATCGAGCTGCGGGCGGGCCGGTTCCTGGAGCGGCGGGAGGATGTGGAGCAGGTGCTCGTCGGGATCACCGACGGTCGCGGCATCCGCCTCGGCGAGGCAGCCGAGGTGCACGACGGACCGGGCGAGCCGGTCTGGTACGTCTCCCACCTCTCCCCCGAGTCCGGCGGCTCCCAGGCTGCCGTCACGCTCGCCATCGCCAAGCGGCCGGGAGTCAACGCGGCGGTGCTGGCCGACCGGGTCCTGGAGCACGTGGGCGCGCTGCGGGGCCGGCTGGTCCCGACCGATCTCCGGCTCACCGTCACCCGCAACTACGGCGAGACCGCCAACGAGAAGGCGATGGAGCTGCTGAGCCACATCCTGATCGCCACGCTCGGGGTATCGCTACTGGTCTGGCTCGCGCTCGGCTGGCGCGAGGCCGTGGTGGTGCTGGTGGCGGTCCCGGTGACCCTCGGGCTCACCCTGCTGGTCTACCGGCTGCTGGGCTACACCCTCAACCGCATCACCCTGTTCGCCCTGGTGTTCGCCATCGGTATCCTGGTGGACGACGCCATTGTGGTGGTGGAGAACATCGCACGCCATCTCGGCATGCGGCGGGGCTCCGCAGCCGACGCGGCGGTGGAAGGAGTGGACGAGGTGGGGAACCCCACCATTCTCGCCACCTTCGCCGTGATCGCGGCGATTCTGCCGATGGCGTTCGTGACCGGGCTCATGGGCCCGTACATGCGCCCCATTCCGGTCGGCGCCTCCATGGCCATGCTCTTCTCGCTCGGCGTCGCCTTCATCGTCACGCCGTATGTGGCGCTCCGCCTGGTGCGGGAGCACCATCCCGCCGGTGGGCCCGACCGGCGGTCGAGGATCAGCGCGGCCTACGCAAGCTGGCTCCGCCGACTGCTCGCCCGGCGGGGCGAGCGGCTCGTCTTCTACGGCGCCGTGGTCACAGTGCTGCTGCTCTCGATCGGCCTGGTGCTGATGCGGGCGGTGACGGTCAAGATGCTGCCCTTCGACAACAAGAGCGAGTTCCAGGTGGTGCTCGACTTTCCGGCCGGCACCACGCTGGAGACCTCGGCCCGGGGAGCGCAGGAGATCGCCGAGCGGCTGGCTGCCGACGCCGATGTACGTGACGTGCAGGTGTACGCCGGCGTGGCGGCGCCGTTCAACTTCAACGGCCTGGTCCGCCACTACTTCCTCCGAAAGGGGGCGGAGGTCGCGGACCTCCAGGTGAACCTGCGCTCCCGGCACGAGCGCGACGCCCAGAGCCACGACGTGGCCGTGCGGCTGCGGCCGACCGTCGAGGAAGTGGCCCGCCGCTACGGCGCCAGCGCGAAGGTGGCGGAGATCCCGCCGGGACCGCCGGTGCTGGCCACTCTTACCGCCGAGATCTACGGCCCGACCCCGGAGGCGCGCCGGGCGGCGGCGGAACGGGTGCGCGGCATCTTCGAGTCCGTACCCGGCGTGGTGGACGTAGACTGGACGTTGCGCGCCGAGCACCCGGAGCTGCACCTCGCCGCGGTGCCAGATGCCGCTGCGCTCGCCGGACTCGCCCCAGCCGAGATAGCGCGAGCGATGACGGCCGTCGGCGGGGTGGGCGCCGGGACGCTGCACGATCCGCTGGCCGCCGACCCGGTGGACATCGTGGTACGCTTTGCCGAGACGGACCGGGCCGGCAGCGAGGCGGTGCGGAGTCTCCGCCTCCCCACCCGCACCGGCGGACTGGTGCCGGCCACCGCGGTGGCGCTGCTGGAGGAGCGCCCGGCACCGCAGCCGGTCTACCGCAAGGATCTGAAGCCGGTGGTGTACGTGACCGCCGACGTCGCCCGCGAGCTGGAGTCGCCGGCCTACGCCATGCTCGAGATGGAGCGCGGTCTCTCGGCCGCGGGCATCGAGACCCGCTGGTCCGGCCCCGCGGATCTCACGGAGCAGGTGAGCCTCAATTGGGACGGGGAGTGGCGGATCACCTATGAGGTCTTCCGCGACCTCGGCATCGCGTTCGCCGCCGTCCTGGTGCTCATCTATCTGCTGGTGGTCGCCTGGTTCCAGTCGTACCGGATTCCGCTGGTCATCATGGCTCCGATCCCGCTCACGCTCGCCGGGATCCTGCCGGCCCACTGGCTGGGCGGCGCCTTCTTCACCGCGACCTCGATGATCGGGATGATCGCGCTGGCCGGTATCATCGTGCGGAACTCGATCCTGCTGGTGGACTTCGTGGAGCAGGCGCGGGCGCGAGGAATGGCCACGGCCGAAGCGGTCGTGGAGGCGGGCGTGGTGCGCGCACGTCCGATCCTTCTCACCGCCGCGGCGGTCGTGGTGGGCGGAGCGGTGATGGTGCGGGACCCCATCTTCCAGGGACTCGGCATCGCCATGATCTCGGGCGCGGTGGTGGCCACCCTGCTCACGCTGGTCGTGATTCCATTGCTGTATGCGGACGTCGCGGGCCCCGCAGGCCCGGTCGACGCCAAGCCCTGAGGAGGACCGTATGCCGATGCATTACGCCATTCGATTGATCGCGGGCACCTTCGTGCTGGGGTCGCTTGCCCTGGGCTACTGGGTGAATCCGCTGTGGTTCCTGTTCACCGCGTTCGTCGGATTGAATTTGATTCAGTCCGCCTTCACCCGTTGGTGTCTGATGGAGACGATCCTGGCCAAGCTGGGAGTCGTGCGGGCAGAGCGCGAGGCTCGAGGGGCAGTGCAACCCTGACTCATTGCGACGAGGAGGCGCCTGACATGGACGACTCGCTCACGTATCCGGTCCAGTTCTCCGTCGACTATCCCGACCGGACCCTGGACTGGCTGACCACACTCCTCCGACCGATCGTCGCCCTGCCGATCCTGGTGGTCCTCGGCACCGTCACAGGACCGGCCTGGGGAGGATGGCAGGAGAACGGTTCCCGAGTGGCGGCCGGTAGCGGCGGCCTGCTCGTGCTGGGACCCCTGCTCATGCTGCTGTTCCGGCGGAAGTACCCCCGCTGGTGGTTCGACTGGAACCTGGAGCTGATGCGCTTCGGCAACCGGGTGGTCGCATACCTGGCGCTGATGGACGACCGCTATCCCTCGACCGAAGAACCGCAGGCGGTGCAGCTCGATATCCCCTACCCCGATGCCGAGCGTGACCTGAGCCGCTGGCTTCCCCTGGTCAAGTGGCTCCTGGCCCTCCCTCATTATCTGATTCTGTTCGTCCTCAGCCTGGCGGCGGTGCTGGCGGTGATCGTCGCCTGGTTCGCGATCTTGGTCCTGGCGCGCTACCCTCGCACGCTCTTCGAGTTCGTGGAAGGAGTCTTACGATGGCACAACCGGGTCGTGGCGTACGCCTTCGTGCTGGTCACGGACCGGTACCCGCCGTTCACCCTGGCCTGAGAGCTCAGCCGCGCGCCTCGACTGTCCCCGAATGGACTGGCTCGGATAAGCCGGCGAGCCGGGCGTACGTCTCGCGGCGGAACTCGGCCAGGGTCTGCTCCACCTCCTCGCGGGAGACGCCCAGCTGGCGGAGGAGTGCGGCCACCAGCTGCAGGCTTCCCTCCACCACCTCCGGGACCACCGCCGTGGCCCCCGCCTGCGCCAGCTCATCGCACTGCACCAGATCGCGCGCCCGGGCCAGTACGGGCAGCTCCGGCGCCAGTCCGCGCACCACGTGCACGGTGCGCGTCGCTGATCCCGGCTCGTCCACCGTGATCACCACCGCCAGCGCCCGTTCCACGCCGGCGGCCTTCAGCACCTCGGCGCGGCTGGCATCGCCGTAGTAGACCGGCAGGTCGCGGCGCCGCACCTCCGCGACCAGTTCGGGATTGAGATCGAGCGCCAGATACGGTGTGCCGCGCGACTCCAGCAACAGCGCCAAGGTTCGACCCACTCGGCCGTAGCCGGCGATGAGCACGTGGTCGCGCACCTCGCCCGCATCGCGGGCGAGCGCATGGTGTACTCCGGCTGCATGGTCCACCCGGTGGGCCACCCGCCGGCCGGCTACCAGCAGGAGCGGGGTCACCGCCATGCTGAGTCCGACGACCAGCACCGCCGGCTGAGCCACCTCGTCGGGCAGGACTCCGGCCTGGTTCGCGAGGGCGAAGAGCACGAAGCCGAACTCACCGCCCTGGGCGAGCATGAGACCGACCGCGGCCGCGGTGCCGGGACTCAGCCGGAAGCTGCGAGCCAGGCCGAAGAGAATGCCGGCCTTGACGGCCAGCAGCCCCCCGAGGAGCGCGACGAGCAGGAGGGCACGCTGGGACAGCATCGTCAGGTCGACGCCCATCCCGACCGTCATGAAGAAGAGCGCCAGGAGGATGCCCCGAAACGGCTGGATGTCTCCCTCCACCTGCGGACGGTACTCCGTCTCCGCGATGAGCACGCCGGCCAGGAACGCCCCCAGGGCCATCGAGAGTCCGGCCTGGTCGGTGAGCCAGCCGATCCCCAGCACCAGGAGCAGCACGATACCGGTAAAGAGCTCGGGGTCCCCACCGCGGGTCACCGCCCGGAGCAGCGGCCGGAGCAGCAGCCGGCCGACCGCGAGAATCGCCACCAGGACCAGGGCGGCCTTGAGGAAGGCGAGCCCCAGCGCGGGCAGCACCCGGGTTTCCGCGTCATGGAGGAGCGGCACGAGGGTGAGGAGCGGGACGACGGCCAGGTCCTGGAGCAGGAGCACGGCGAACGCCACTCGACCGTACGGTGTGGCCAGCTCGCGGCGCTCGGTCAGGACCTGGAGCACGACCGCGGTCGAGGAGAGCGCCAGGCCGCCCGCCAGGACCAGGGCGACGGGGCTCTCGAGACCCATCAGCCGCAGCAGGCCCCAGACGGCGAGCGCGGTCAGGAGCACCTGTGCACTCCCCAGGCCGAAGACGTAGCGTCGCAGGGTCGTCAGGCGCGCGATCGAGAGCGAGAGCCCGATGGAGAAGAGCAGGAATACCACGCCGAACCGGGCCAGCACGCCCGCGGCTTCGATCTCCCGGATGAGCCCGAACCCGTGGGGGCCTATGAGGGCGCCGGCCACCAGATAGCCCAGTACCGCGCTGGCGCGAAGCCGCCGGAAGAGCGGCACGACGGCCACGGCGGCGAGCAGGATGACGAGCAGGTCTCGCAGATCGACGGATTCGACCATGAGGAAGCCGGTTGACGAGGACGGTCGCCCGCTGGTTAGTGCAGGATAGTAGCCGGGATGAACACCTCCTCGCCGAACTCCCACTCATCCAGGACCTGCAGCCGGTGTGGCACGAAACGGTAGAACTTGAGGGCGGGGAACACAGAAGACGGCAGTTCCGCGTCGGGCGCGCGGTGCAGCAACTCCCAATAGCGGGGAAACCGCGCTCCGTAGAGCTCCGACGCCTGCCGGCCCGCCTCGCCCACGAGCGCACCGGTGCCGAAGAGCTGGAGACCGGCGTGCGGCTCGCCCCAGGGCTGGTGACTATCGAACACCGCGACCGCCATCTGGGGCACGCGCGCGAGATTCTGGGAGTGGAGCGACTCGGGATGCGACAGAAAATACAGGCAGAGGTCGGGGTCGAAACAGAAGAAGGCCATGCTGATATGCACGGTTCCGGCTTCGTTGCGCGTCGCCATGGAACACAGCGCATTGGCCTTCAGGACACGAATCACGGAGGCATGAAGCCGGTCACTGTCGTAACCGTGGGCGTGGAGGGTAGAACACATCGTTGGGAGCCCGCTGGCTACGCCGGGGACCTCGGGTAGCCCGTGCGTGTCATGAGCCATTGGACGATTCCGGGGAAGGCCGCATGCATCCAGTAGGTCAGTCTCATCATGAAAGGAACCACGACCAGTCTCTTCTCACGCTGGATGCCGCGGACGATCGCCCGGGCTGCCGCCTCGGGCGTCAGCGCCGGCACCAATCTCCCCATCCGGGGCACGCGCTCCAGACTTCCCGGATTGTGCTCCCAATAGGGTGACCGGACGACACCCGACTCGTACAGCGTGACCCCGATACCGCTCCCGGTCAGGTCCGAGCGCAGCGCCTCGGTAAACCCGCGCACCGCCCAGCGGACTGCCAGGTAAGCGGTGGCGCCCGGCCAGACGAAGCGAGACCCGACCGAGCTGACGTTGACGATGTGGCCACTGTTCCGGCGCAGCATGGCCGGCAGGAAGGCGCGAGTCACGTAGAACGTCGCGAAGTAGGGAGCAGCCATCATCCGGACCGCTTCCTCCGGCGCCGTTTCGTGGGCGAATTTCCACTGGCCGGCGCCGGCATTGTTCACGATGATGTCCGGTGTCCCGACGGTCGAGGTGATCTGATCCGCCATCTCCATCACTGCCGGGGCATTGGCCAGATCGACCGGGTAGATGCCGGCGGCAGCGGGACCCAGCGAGGCGGCCACCTTCTGCAGCTCGCCGGCGCGGCGAGCCACCAGCAGCACCCGGCACCGGGCGTCGGCCAAGGCGCGCGCCGTGGCGGCCCCGATTCCGCTCGAGGCCCCGGTGACCAGCGCGAGCTTGCCGTCAGGAGTCATGACCGAGAGACGAGGTGAGCGGCGGAGGCGCTGCCCCCGCCGCGACCCTCATAGCTTGCCGGTGGCGACCGCGCGGACGATGTCCGTCGTGGAGATGATGCCGACTACCTTGTCGCCCTCGGCCACGAAGAGACGATGCACGTCAGCGTAGAGCATCTGCCGAGCCGCTTC
>DATBJC010000046.1:0-54168 GCA_036556625.1 Gemmatimonadales bacterium | reverse complement strand
ATCTCACCGCCCCAGACACGCTTCCGCCGCTCTCGGGGCCGGCGGAGCTCGCCCTCTTCCGGGCGCTCCAGGAGGCGCTCTCCAATGTCCTGCGCCACGCGGAGGCACGCTCGGTAGACATCGGGATCTCGGTCAATCGAGACGGGGTCCTGCTCGAGGTGCGCGACGATGGCCGGGGTCTCGCCGCTGGGGCAGCTCCGGAGCGGCGGGAGCGAGCAGGGCACATGGGGCTGACCGGCATGCGGGAGCGAATCGGCGCGCTGGGCGGGTCGGTGCGCTTTCACGGCGAGCCCGGGGCCGGCGCGCTGCTGGAGGTGCGGGTGCCGGCCGAGGACCCGAGCGGCCGGTGAAGGAATCACCCGACATCCGGGTCCTGGTGGCGGACGATCACGCCATCGTGCGGACCGGGATCCGCCACGTGCTGGAGAGCGAGCCGGGCTTCACCGTCGTGGCCGAAGCCTCCACCGGGGCGGAAGCGCTGGAGCTGGCCGCCAGCCTTCGCCCCGACGTCGCGGTGCTCGACATCTCCCTGCCGGACGACTCCGGCCTCCGGGTGGCGGCCGAAGTCCGCCGGCGCTCTCCCGAGACCCACGTACTCATCCTGAGCATGCACGACAACACCGAGTACGTGCTGGAGGGCCTCCGGGCCGGCGCGCACGGCTACCTGCTCAAGGACACCGCGGCGACCGAGTTGCGCGACGCCATCCGCGCGGTCCGGCGGGGCGAATCCTACTTCAGTCCACCCATCGCGGGCCGGCTGAGCGCGGTGGTCCGCGGGGACCCGGTCGAAGCCCAGGCAAGCTCGCTGGGACAGCTCACTCCCCGGGAGCGGCAGGTGCTGATCGGGGTGGCGAAGGGGCATACGAACCGCGAGATTGCGGTTCAGCTTGGCATCAGTCACCGCACGGTGGAAACCCACCGCGAGAGTCTCATGCGAAAGCTCGGGGTTCGCACGGTCGCGGGCCTCACGCGGCTCGCCCTCGAGGCGGGCCTGGTCGGCCCCTAGGCCCTCGGGATCTTCGGATGAGCAAGATCAAGACCGGCATCGTGATGATGAATCTGGGAGGTCCGGCCACGCTGGATGAGGTCGCGCCCTTCCTGCTGGAGCTGTTCGCCGACCGGGAGATCATCCAGCTCCCGTTTCAAAAGTGGCTCGGCCCGTTCATCGCGCGCCGCCGCGCACCGCGGGTCCGGCGGCTCTACGCCGGCATCGGTGGCGGGTCTCCCATCCTGAAGCACACCCGGGCACAGGGCCGCGGCATGGTGGAGCGGCTGGACCGGCTGTCACCCGAGACCGCTCCGCACCAGTTCTACGTCGCCTTCCGCTACGCCAAGCCCAAGAGCGATGACGCACTCAAGGCCATGCACGCCGACGGCGTGGAGCGGGCGGTGGCGTTCACCCAGTACCCCCAGTACTCCTGCAGCACCACCGGGTCCAGCCTGAACGAGCTCTGGCGCGCGGCGGGTCGGACCGGGCTGCGCGACGCGTTCCGCTGGAGCATCATCGACCGCTGGCCGGTTCATCCGGGCTTCATCGCCGCGATGACCGAGACGGTTCGCCAGGGCCTGGACCAGTTCGCAGCCGACGAGCGGGAGCGCGTGGTGCTGCTCTTCAGTGCCCACTCCCTTCCGCTGGACGTGATCGACCGCGGCGACGCCTATCCCCAGGAGGTCGGCGCCACCGTGCAGCGGGTGGTCGAGCTGCTGGGGACCGCTCACCCCTACATCCTGGCCTATCAGTCGGATGTCGGGCCGGTGCGCTGGCTGGGGCCCAGCACGGAACAGGTGATCAGACGCTTGGGCGCACGGGGGGAGAAACGAGTGCTGGTGGTGCCGATCGCCTTCACCAGCGATCACATCGAGACGCTGTCGGAGCTGGACCGGGAGTACGGCGCAGTGGCCCACCAGGTGGGGATCACCCACTACCAGCGCGCGCCGGCGCTGAACGATCGGCCGCTGTTCCTCGACGCGCTCGCCGACATGGTCCGCGAGCACCTCGCCTCGGGCGAGGTCTTCAGCAGCCAGTACCCGATGCGGTGCGCCGGCTGTACCAACACGCAGTGCCGGAACATACTGAACCCCGCGGCCCGAGCCACTCGGCGCACGCGGGGCACCACGATCAAGACGGCCGCCGCCGACTACTGACCGCCGGCCGGCTCCGGGATCCCGCCGGCCGCCCGCACCGAGCGACTCACCGGGTAGAGCACCCGACGGACCAGCCGACCCGCCATCTCCCGTACCACCTTCTGTTCCCGCTCGTCCAGGCCTTCCAGCTGCGCCAGGGCCTCATCGGCCTCTTCCTCAGCCAGCCGCGCCGCGATGCGATGCAGCTCCGCCAGACGGGGAGCGGCCGCTCGCGCCCGGAGCGTGACCTCGAGGCGCTCGAGCTCCTCGCCCAATAACTGACGCGCGCGGTCGATCACTGGAGAGGCGAACCCCTCGACCGGGCAGCGGAGTCGCTGGAGGTCGTCCAGGTCGAACAGCAGGATTCCGGGGAGGCCGCGGGCGGCAGGTTCAACGTTGCGAGGAACCGAGAGGTCGAAGACCGCGAGCTGCCGGTCGTCCGGGCCGGTCGACTCCGCCAACCGCGCGGCGCTGATCACCGGCTGGGCGGCGGAGGTCGCCACGAAGACCAAGTCGGTGGCGGCCAGGAGCGCGTCGAGCTCATCCCAGGAGGCTGAGACCGCTCCCCAGGCCGCCGCGAGCCCGGCCGCACGATTGGCATGGCGATTGACCACCGCGGTGCCGGCAGTGCGCTGGTGCAGTGCCTTCAGCACCCCTTCGGCCACCTCCCCCGCGCCCAGTACCAGCGCGCGACGGCGGGCCAAAGCGCCGCTGGTCGCGGTCGCCACATCCACCGCCGCCGAGCTCACCGACCCCGGGTGCCGGCCGAGCATCGTCTCCCGCCGCACTCGACGCCCAGCCACCAGCGCGCCCGAGAACACGAAGTCCATCACCCGGTTGGTGGCGCCCGACGCACGGGCCGCGTCGTAGGCCCGCCGGACCTGGCCCAGGATCTCGGTCTCACCCAGGATCTGGGAGTCGAGTCCGGCGGTCACCTCGAAGAGATAGCGCATCGCCTCCTCGCCATCCTTGCGCAGCAGGACGTCGCTCAGCCCGGCATTGCGGAACCACGCCTCATAGTCGTGGTCACCGGTCCAGTAGATCTCGCAGCGATTGCAGGTGGAGAGGAGGAGCGCCGTGCGGCCGGCGGCGCCTTCGGCTGCGAGCCACGCCGAGACCTCCGCGGGCCCAAAAGCGAATCGCTCGCGCCGCTCGATGCCCGCGGTACGGTGGCTTACTCCAACGACATGGAAGGGCACGTCACGGAGCATGCTGGTAGGGTACGCTGTCCGGGCCACCCCGGCAATCCGCCATGCTCCGTAAGCGGGTTCCGTAGAACTACGGAGAGATAGATACACCACGGAAGCACGGTTCCGTGCTTCCGTGGTATGCTGCATCCGCCTTACGCCGACCGAACCGGGATCTCCCGGGGACGGGCCTTCTCCGCCTTGGGCACCGTGACCCTCAGCACGCCGTCGCCGTACTCGGCCGAGACCTTGTCGCCATCCACGGTGCTGGGCAGCACGAACGCCCGCTCGAAGGAGCCGTAGCTCCGCTCGTAGCGGTGCACCCGCTCGGTGCGCTCCTCGGCCTCCTGCTTCTTCTCACCCCGGATAATGAGGACATTGTTCTCCAGGGAGAGCTTCACATCCTCGGGCTTCACCCCAGGCAGCTCCGCCACGATCCTCACGGAATCCTTGTCCTCGAAGACATCAACGGCGGGCTGCCACGCCGATGTGATCGCGCCGCTCTCGTCCTGCTGGAACGGCCAGTTGCCGAACGCCTCGTCCAGCACGTTGTTGAGCCGGCGAAGAGTCTGGAAGTTCTCCAAGGGACGCCGGGTAGTGGTCAGGAACATCGTTCGCCTCCAGATAGCACGAGTTGTACGGTGACATCGAGCCACCGACCATCGGGGCTCGCTGCCCTCCGTTATGCAGCCCGCATGCCGACCCTGGAGTCGCATTCCTTGCCAGAATGACTGACATTTCTGCCATGTCGAGCACCCTTCGGTACCGAATGGCAATCGCCATTCTGGCCCTCATCGCGGCCCTGGTGGCGCTCTATCTGCACCTCTGGAAGCTGGGGCTGGTGGGACGGCTCACCTGCACCGGGAATCGGGGCTGCGAGATCGCCATGACCAGCAGCTGGAGCTGGTTTCTGGGATTGGACGTGGCGCTGATCGGGGCGGTGGGGTACTCCCTGATCCTGGCCGCCGCGATCTGGGGGGCTCACCCCAGCCGGGCGTGGTCGAAGGGGCCGACGGTGCTGCTCCTGGTACTGGTTGTCCCGGCGGTGGTGTTCACCCTGCGGCTCAAGTACTACGAATGGTTCGTGCTCCGGACCTTCTGCGTCTGGTGCTTCGAGAGCACGGTGACCATCCTGCTCTGCTTGGTGCTGGCCTGGCTGGACTGGAGGCGGGTTCGGCACGCGGCCGGCTAGGGCGCCGCGCGCATGCGCTCCTGATACATCGCCACCAGCTGCTCCACCTGGGGGATCAGCTGGTCCACCTTCCGAGCGGGCAGTGCTGCCACGGTCCCCGCTCCACTGCCGAACTCCCGCATCAGCGAATCCGAGCGGCTCCAGAATTCGCCCGTGTCGGTGACGCCCATCCGGTTGAGGTCCGCTTCCATCGCATTGACCAGCGTGCCGACACCGTTCTTGAACGCAGTGAGGTTCTCCTCCGTCCTTCCGGATGGCTCCGCGATCGTGGCCATCTGGGCCCGGACCGCCGGGATCAGCCGAGGAGCCTCGAACTCCACGCCCGGCTCGCTATCGCTCAGCTCCGCGCTGCCGGTGCGGTTCGCGACGTCCGGCCTCCTGGTGTGGTCGCGATCGGAGAGGGCTTCTCGGCATCCGGAGAGAGCCAGGATCAGGAACAGCCAGCCAAACGAGCGCGACATACCAGCCTCCAGCCAGGGTCCCCTCCGAAGTAACGTGAGGTCCCGGCGGGTTCGGTGTCGCCGCTCACCGGCGGCTAGCGACGGAAGATTTTGTCCAGGAGCCCGGGGGAGTGGGCGGCTTCGAGGGCGAGTGCCATTTCGGTCATCGAGCCGTAGCGGTCGCCCAGGTCCAGGGAGAGGGCGCGGTTGATGACCGCCTCCACCCGGGGCGGGAAGTCCGGGAGCACGTCACGGAGCTTGAGCGGTTGCCCACGAAGGCGGGCGATCATGGTCTCCTGGGCCGACTTCCCGGCAAAGGGCAGCCGGCCGGTGAAGAGCTCGAAGGCCAGCACGCCCAGGGCGTACATGTCGCTCCGCCCATCGAGGGGCTTGCCTCGGATCTGCTCGGGACTCATGAACTCCGGGGTGCCGAGCACGATGCCGGTCGCGGTCAGCTTGGCCACTTCCGGTCCGGCCCGGCGCTCCTTGGCCAGACCGAAGTCCATGACCACGGCCCGGTACTCCGGCTGTCCTCCCGGCTTCGCAGGCAGAGGGACCAGCATGATGTTTTCGGGCTTGAGATCGCGGTGGATGATCCGGAGCTCGTGGGCGTGCTGGAGCCCGTGGCAGATCTGGATGAGCAGCGGCACACCCTCGGCCACCGGGAAAGGACCCCGGCGAGACTCGTGCTCGCTGAGCGGCTCCCCCTCGAGAAACGGCATGACCAGGTAGATCAGCCGGTCGGGGGTCTCACCCAGGCGCAGAATGGGACAGACGTTGGGATGATCCAGCCGCATCGCGATGGTCGCCTCGCGCCGCAGTCGCTCCACCGAGGCGGGATCCCGCGAGAGCCGGGGCAGCAGGATCTTGAGTGCCACCGTGCGACCGGTCTCGATCTCCTCCGCCCGATAGACGTACGACATACCCCCCTCGCCCAGCCGCGAGATGATGTGGTAGCGGCCGTCGAGCACCTGGCCGGACAGGGTGGTGAGCGGGTCGGGTCTCGAGGGAGCCGCGTGACCGTGCGCGCCGGCGTCGCCGTCCGAGCTGTCGGCGAAGCGCTCCCGGGGCGAGTGGGAGACCCGTGGTGCCGCCGGCTGCCCCGATTCTTCCACCAGGAGCGAGCCATCCTTGACGCAATACCGTGCAGGTGCCGGGTAGGACTGATTGCAGCGGGGACAGCGGCGGGTGGTCAATCCCGAAACCGGTTTCGGCCGTCCGACTTGGCTCGATACAGGTGGGTGTCGGCCAGCTTGAGCAGCGACTCGCCGTCGCTGACCCGCTCGTCGGGGAAGGAGGCGATGCCGATGCTGATGGTGACCCGGACCGGATGGCCGCTTTCGCCGAAGTCGTGGGTGGACACCCGGCGCAGGATACGTTCGGCGAAGTTGCGCGACTCGGTGCTGGTGGTCTCGGGGAGCAGCACCACGAACTCCTCGCCGCCATAGCGGGCCACGATGTCTACCGACCGCTGCTCCCGCTTGAGCAGGGCCGCCAGCTGCTTGAGCACCCGGTCGCCTACCAGATGGCCGTAGGTGTCGTTGATCTGCTTGAAGTTGTCGATGTCGACCATCATGCCGGTGAGCATGGTGGCGTAGCGTGCCGCCCGGTCCATCTCCTGCTCCAGCTTTTCCATCAGTGCACGGCGGTTGAAGCAGTTGGTGAGCGGGTCGGTTTCGGCCAGGTGGCGCATCTGCTCCTGGCCCATCACCGCGTTCTCCAGATCGTACGCTTTTTCCAGTGCCGCCACCGCGGCGTTGATCACCTGCTCGGCGAACTGGACGTCCTGTTCGTTGAGGGGAGAGTCGCCGTCGGTCGTGCGCAGGAAGAATACGCCCGCCGGCTGCTGCTTGAGCGAGAACCGGATGGCGATGGCCGAGCGGGCCGGCACCGCGCGGCCCTCCGACTCCCACACCGCCCGCATCCCCTGGAACAGCGGGTCGGTCAGGACGTCCCGCACCAGCACCACTTCACCGGTGGCGAGCGAATGCTGGATCTCGGGATAGCGGCGGAGATCGACCGCCAGGTTGTGCAGCATGGGGTTCTCGAACGCGGCGACCACGGTGCCATGGTCGTCGTCGGGGCCGGCGATGATGATCGAACAGCGGGAGATGTTGAGTCCCTGGGCCACCCGGCGCACCAGGATCTGGTAGATCTCCTCCGGCTTGAGGGAGGCGGTCACCTCCTGGAGGATCTCCATCATCTCGGAGCGGGAGCGGGCCTCCGCGCGGGCCTGGTTGAGCTCCCGCCCGGCCCGCAGGTGGGCCTTTACCCGGGCCAGCAGCTCGCGTACCCGGAACGGCTTGGGGATGAAATCGGAGGCGCCGAGACCGAGCGAGCGGACCGTCGCCTCCTCGGGCGGCATCGAGGAGATCATGAGGACCGGAAGGTCCTTGTGGCGCGGATCGGACTTGACCCGCTGGAGCAGCTGGAGCCCGTCCACCTTGGGCATCATGATGTCGAGCAGCAGCAGGTCGAACTGGTCCGCGTTCAGATGGTCGAAGAGATGCTCGCCCCCGGGGACGGTGAGCACCTCGTAGCCGTTCTCCTTGAGGATCCAGGACAGGGTCCGGGACAGCGCCTGGTCGTCGTCGGCGACGATGATCTTGGGAGCCAGGGTCATTCCGCCAACCGGTGAAAGAGATCGGGATCCACGTTGCCGCCACTCACCACCGCGACGGTCGGCCCGCTGAGACGGAGCCGCCCCGCCAGGATGGCCGCCGTGGTGACCGCGCCCGAGGGCTCAACCCGGAGCCCGGCCTCGCGGTGAAGATACCGCACGGCCCCGGCGATCTCGGTCTCGCTGACCCGGACCACCTCGCGGACCACGCGCTGAATGATAGGAAATGTGAGGCGTCCTATCGAGCGGGTCAGCAGGCCATCGGCGATGCTTTCGGTTCGCTCCAGTGTCAGGGGGGCTCCGGCCGCCAGGGCCGCGGAAAGTTTTGCCGCCCCCTCGGGTTCCACGGCCACCACCCGGATCGACGGCTTCAAGCCGGTCACTGCGACGGAGATCCCGGCGAGGAGTCCGCCACCGCTCACCGGCACGACCACGGTGTCGACGTCGGGGCACTGTTCCACCAGCTCGAGCCCGCAGGTGCCCTGGCCCGCCATGACGTCCGGATGATCGTAGGGCGGGATCAGGACCAGCCCCTCCTCCCGCTCGATCGCCTCGGCGCGCTGCTGCTGCTCCAGCGAACGGACGGTGCCGGCGAACACCACCTCGCCCCCGTACCGCCTGACCCCGTCCACCTTGATCTGCGGCGCCGAGCCGGGCATGACCACCACCGCCCGGAGCCCGAAGGCCCGCGCGGCGTACGCGAGAGCCTGACCGTGATTGCCACTGGACTGGGTGACGACCCCGCGGGCCCCCTGGCCGGCGGCCCGGGCCACCGCATTGTAAGCGCCCCGGATCTTGAACGCGCCGACGGGCTGGAGCTGCTCGCACTTGAGCGAGACCGGGATACCCACCCTGGCCGTCAGGGCGGGCACCTCGACCAGCGGAGTGCGGACGACGACGCCCTGGAGCGTGCGAGCCGCTGCCCGCACGTCTTCCAGGGTGATGGCGGCGGGGGGATCTGCGGTGAGCGGCATCGGGCCCGGGCTATTCCTCCGCCGCCGTGGGCGCGACGGCATCGCCGCCGGCCCCTTCCTCGGCACCTCCTTCGTCCTCCTTCACCACCCGCGCCACATCCACCACCGTATCGCCGGCGTCGAGGTTCATCACCTTCACGCCTTGGGTATTGCGGCCGATGACCCGAATGCCGTCCACCGGCAGCCGGATGATCACGCCATGCCGGGTGATCATCATCAGCTCGTCTTCGGGAATGACTTCCTTGAGGGCCACGATCGAGCCGGTCTTGTCGGTCTTCTTGAGGGTGATAATACCCTTTCCACCCCGCTTCTGGACCCGGTAGTCGGCCAGCTCCGAGCGCTTGCCGAAGCCCTTCTCGCTGACCACCAGCAGGGTCGCATCCCGCCGGACCACGACCATGCCGATCACCTCGTCGCCCTTCTCGAGCTCGATGCCCTTCACGCCGGTGGTGGCGCGGCCCATCTCGCGCACGTCGCCCTGGTGGAACCGGATGCTCATGCCGTCCCCGGTGGCCAGGACGATGTCGCTGTTCGCGTCGCACACCTGCACGTCGATCAGCTTGTCGTCCTTCTCGATGTTGATGGCGCAGATTCCGCTGGTCCGGACGTTCCCGTAGGCCGAGAGCAGGGTCTTCTTCACCGTGCCCTGACGGGTGGCGAAGATGAGGCACTTGTCGTCGGTGAACTCGCGGACCGGTACCAGGGCCGCGACCTGCTCGGTCGGCTTGATCGCGATGCAGTTGACCACCGGCTTGCCCCGCGCGGCACGACCCGCCTGGGGGATCTCGTGCACCTTGAGCCAGTAGAGCTGGCCGGTATCGGTGAAGAAGAGCAGGTAGTCGTGGGTGCTGGCGATGAAGAGGTGCTCGACCCAGTCGTTCTCCTTGAGGTCGGCCCCATTCAGGCCTCGGCCCCCGCGACGCTGGCGCTTGTAGGTGCTGACCGGGATCCGCTTGATGTAGCCGCTATGGGAGATGGTGATGACCATGTCCTCTTCGGCGATCAGGTCCTCGACCGTGAACTCGCCCTGATCGGCCACGATCTCGGTCCGCCGGTCGTCGCCGAACTGCTCGACCACCTCGGTCATCTCCTGCTTGAGGATGCCCATCCGCTTGGGCTTGGACGCCAGGATCGACTTCAGGTCCTTGATGGTGGCCCGCACTTCCTTGAGCTCGGCCTCCAGCTTCTCGATCTCGAGACCGGTCAGCTTGGCCAGCCGCATGTTGAGGATGGCGTCGCTCTGCTTCTCGCTGAAGCCGAAGCGCTTGCGGAGCCGGGCGTCGGCCTGCGGCGTGTCCTCCGAGCCGCGGATGATCTTGATGACCTCGTCGATGTTGTCGACGGCGATCTTGAGCCCATCCAGGATGTGCTCCCGGGCCTGGGCCGCTTCGAGGTCGAACTGGGTCCGCCGGACGATGATCTCGTGGCGGTGCTCGACGTAGCGCTCGAGCAGCTGCTTCAGGTTCATCACCTTCGGCACGCCCTTGTCGAGCGCCAGCATGATGACGCCGAAGGTGGACTGCATCGCGGTGTGCTTGTAGAGCTGGTTCAACACCACGCTGGGCATGGCGTCGCGCTTGAGGTCGATCACCACCCGCATGCCGTCCTTGTCGGACTCGTCGTTCACCCCGCTGATGCCCTCGATCTTCTTCTCCAGCGCCAGCTCGGCGATGGCCTTGACCAGGTTCTCCTTGTTGACCTGGTAGGGGATCTCGGTCACCACGATCTGGGAGCGCCCGGAAGACTCCTTCTCCTCGATCTGGGCCCGGGCGCGCATCACCACCCGGCCCCGGCCGGTCTCGTAGGCTTCCTTGATCCCCTCCCGGCCGTAGATGAAGGCGCCGGTGGGGAAGTCGGGCCCCTTGATCGCCTTGCGCAGCTCGGCGATGGAGGCGTCCGGGTTGTCCACCAGCAGCTCGACCGCCTTGGCCACCTCCCGCAGGTTGTGCGGCGGGATGTTGGTGGCCATCCCGACCGCGATGCCGCTGGAGCCGTTGACGAGGAGATTGGGAATCTTGGAGGGAAGGACGGTGGGTTCCTGCAGCCGGTCATCGAAGTTCGACTGGAAGTCCACCGTGTTCTTGTCGATGTCCTCCAGCATCGCCAGCGAGATCCGGGTGAGCCGCGCCTCGGTATACCGGTACGCCGCCGCCGGATCGCCGTCCACCGAGCCGAAGTTGCCCTGGCCGTCGATCAGCGGATAGCGGAGCGAGAACTCCTGTACCATCCGCACCAGCGCGTCGTACACCGAGCCGTCGCCGTGGGGGTGATACTTGCCCAGCACGTCGCCCACCACCGTCGCCGACTTCTTGTAGGGCCGGCCGGGCACCAGGCCCAGCTCGTTCATCGCGTACAGGATCCGCCGGTGGACCGGCTTGAGACCATCCCGCACATCCGGCAGCGCCCGAGAGACGATGACGCTCATCGAGTAGTTGATGAACGACTGCTGCATCTCCTCTTCGATCAGCCGGGGCAGAATGCGTTCGCGCGAGTTGGGTGCGGTCATATCCGTCGGGTGCTATGGGGGAGACAGGGGGCAGCGATGATACGGCTTAGCCGTACAAATATACCCGGAATGCGGGGCGGAGGGCAACCCTCGTGAGGCGGGTGAAGTTGTGTGTTGGTAAGGAGTTAGAAGCCGGTCGGGCCATCGGGCGGTCGGGCAGCCGACGCACTTGTCATCCCGAGGAGCGAAGCGACGAGGGATCTTCTCAACCGGTCTCGATGACCGCGGGGAAGATCCCTCGCTGCGCTCGGGATGACAGATCTCTTTGCGTCGCCTGACCGCCTGAGCGCCCGACCGCCTACTGCTGACAGGGCGCTTCCGGATCCGGCTTCGGCTTGTCCACCACCAGCCGATGATCCAGGTTGGCCACTCGATCCATTACCGCGCCGACGAACTTGACCACCCGGGCGTACTTGTCGAAGTCCAGATACTCGAGCTCATCGGTCACCTGGTGATAGTCGCGGTGGCCGCCGGTGCTGAAGAAGCTGATGGGAATGCCGTAGCGCGCGTACATGTAGTGGTCGCTGCGGCAGTAGAAGTTGTCGGGATGACCGTCGGCATCGTAGCTGTAGTCGAAGACCAACCCGAACTTCCCCTCCCGATTCACCGTCTCGGCCAGATCGCCCAGCTCGGTGGAGAGTCGGCGCGAGCCGATCACCTGGAGGTACGCCGGATCCCGGGTGGCTTCGTCCTTCGGCCCACCCCGGCCGATCATGTCGGTATTGATCTGGGCCACGATGGAATCCCGCGGCACGGTTGGGTTGTCGGTGAACCAGCGCGATCCCTGCAGGCCCGATTCTTCGCCGGTGTGCCAGACGAACAGCAGCGACCGTTTGGGGCGCTGAGGATTCCTCACCGCCGCCTCGGCGATCTCCAGCAGCGCCATCGAGCCGGAGCCGTCGTCGTCGGCGCCGTTCACGATCGAGTCCAGCCGGGCCGGCCGCAGCTTTCGCATGCTGTCCACCATTGCCCGGATCCGCTCCGCCTGCTCGGTCTCAGGCTCGCCCGGAGGATCGTTGGCACCACGGGGACGCATCACCGCGTTGTAGGCTCGAAGCGAGTCGTGGTCCACCGGCGGGACGACCCCGATGGCGTCGTTGTGCGCTCCCAGCGCCACGTACTCGGCGCGCCGCCCCGGATCCGATCCCTCCAGCACCGCCACCACGTTGCTCGCGCCGAGGTCGCTCTCGTCGAAGCTGACCTCCCCCTGGATCGCCGGGCCGGTTTCGCCGGGTCGCAGCTGATCCAGCGACTTGCCGAAGAGCTTCTGGACGCTGGCCGAGGGCAGGATGATCAGTCGGGGCTGAGTGAGACCGGGAGGAATCGACAGGTTTTCCTTCACTACGATCCTGGGTGTCCGGAACATCTGGTCGAAGGTGGCGATGAGCGTGTCCACCCCGGTCACCACGATTCCCGAGATCAGTCCGAGCCGCCCGGACGGGCTCAAGTCCGGGGCGCCCAGCGTATTGCCGCTCGCGCTGCTGTTGTAGACCACCAGCTTTCCCTGCAGCGCCTCGCGGGGCGGCAGCGCCGTCGAATCCGATGGGCCGCCGATGTACACCAGCGAAGACCCGTTGATCGGGCGCGCGGGAACCTCGAATTGCGCCTGGTACGGGTAATAGTCCGTCCATAGCGCCAGCTCACCCGAGCTGCTCCGGAGCGTGGCCCGCGACGAATCCGCGGCGTAGCTGGAGAGTGGGACCTTCTGGAGGAAGCTGCCGGAATCGCCGGCGGGCCTGAGGCCCAGCCGCCGGAGCTCGCTCACGATGTAGGCGTTCCCTTTCGCATTGCCGGGCGTCCCGGTTCTGCGACCCATCATCGAGTCGTCGGCGAAGATCGAGATCCGATTCCTGAGGTCTGCGGCCGAGATTTCCGCCGCGGTGGCGCCGCGCGGCGCCGGAGCTTCCCGGGTGGTGGTCGTCGAGCTGCCGCACGCGGCGATGAGGAGGGGAGTCAGGGCCGCGAGAATCCTGGAGCTGCGCATGGACGACCGCCCGGGTGTGAGAGGGGGAGGGAAAATAGTCTCAGCACTACCCGGGCGGGGCGGAAATCGTTTCAGGCGGCGTCACTTCAAATGCAGCACCGCCGGGTCAATCCGGATCGCGGACCGCGAACCAGCAGCACTGTTTCCGCGCCGGGACCGGTCCGAGGCGGGGCCGAAGGTTGAATCACGTGGCCGATGGCCCGGCCGCAGCCATCCCGAAGCTCGTATTCCGTCACCGGCTCGCGCCGCAGCAGTTGCACCATCGGGCACCTCGCTCGAACGTCTCGTTGTGAAGCATCCAACCATGTCTCACCGTACGTGAGATGCGTTCCAAGCCGGAATGGTTGCCCGGGCCTCCCGGCCAACCCTTTGCCCCCCACCTTTGTCCCATGTGCAGGTCATTGACCCCCCACGCGCCGGAGCCTGTGAGCGACGCTGAGCTGATCGACCGAGTGCTGGCAGGCGATCCGAGTGCCGAGCGTGCCCTGTACGACGCGCACGTGGACCGGGTGTACCGCCTGGTCTACCGGATGGCGGGGGACCTCGACCGGGCCCAGGACTGGGTCCAGGAGACCTTCATTCGGGCGTTCCAGAAGCTCGGTGAGTTCCGGGGGGAATCGGCGCTTTCGACCTGGCTCTGCTCCATTGCCATGTCGGTCTCGCTCAATGGGCTGCGCAAGGTGAAGCGGTTCCGGGAGCGGGAGCTGGCGCTGGACGATGCGCCGCCGATGGGCTACACGCCCAGGGAGGCGGACCCGGACCTCAAGAGCCGGCTGGCGCAGGCGATCGACGATCTACCGGAGGGGTACCGAGCGGTGTTCGTGATGCACGATGTCGAAGGCTTCACCCACGAGGAGATCGGGCAGGCGCTGGGCGTGCAGCCCGGGACGTCGAAGGCCCAGCTCTTTCGCGCGAGGGCGAAGCTGCGGCAGGCCCTCGCCGACTTCGTCAAGGACTGAACCGATGAGCGACGACCAACTGGACCCGCGCCTGCGTGAGGCCGCTCAGGCCTACAACGCGCCCCCCGAGACGCCGCGCGACGAGCTGTGGGCCAGGATCCAGGCGGTCCGCTCGGGCGCACCGGTGGAGGCAGCCGCCCCGCAGCAGGCAGCGCCACGGGTGCTGCCGTTCCGCCCGCGCCGAGCCTGGTTCGCGGCGGCGGCCGCCGCTGCCGCGGTGCTCGCCATCGGGATCGGCATCGGCCGAGTGTCCGTCGAGCCGGAAACGGCCCGGCTGCGGGGGCCGTCCGCCAACCCGACCACCTATCGGCTCGCCGCTCAGGAGCATCTCAGCCAGTCCGAGACGTTCCTCACCCTGTTCCGGACCTCGCTGGAGGAGCGGAACAACCAGCGCCTGGCCTCGGCCTCGGCGCGACAGCTTCTGGCGACGAACCGCCTGCTGCTGGATTCGCCCGCGGCGAGCGACCCCAAGATCCGGCTCCTGCTGGAGGACCTCGAGCTGGTCCTCGCCGAGATCGCCCAACTCTCGCCTCGGTCCCGGGCGGAAGACCTCCAGCTCATTCGTGACGGCATCGAGCGGGGTAACGTCATGCCCCGGCTTCGTACCGCCGTGCCGCCGGGCACGGCCCCAATCCAAGGAGTGCTGTGATGTATCGGATGCAACTCGGACTGGCGCTGGCTGCGGCAGCAAGCACCGGTGGATGGTGGATCCCGACGAGCGATCTCGCCTGGTTCCAGGCCGCGGTGCAGGCGACGGCGACCGGGTTCGCGGAGACGCCGCCCGAGCCCTGGGTTCAGGGCGACCCGGCAGACTCGGTCTACCGGGCCGCGCGAGAGGCGCTCAACCGGCGCGAGTTCCGGAAGGCGGCCGACCTGTTCGCCCAGATTCCGGCGCGGTTTCCCAGATCCGGCTACGCACCCGACGCTTACTACTGGCAGGCGTTCGCACTCTACCGGTTGGGCGGCGAGACGCAGCTGCGCGCGGCCCGCGACGCCCTGCGCACCCAGCGGGAGCGCTTTGCCGACGCGGCCACCAGGGGAGACGCCGCGGCGCTGGAGCAGCGGATCCAGGGGGCGCTCGCGCGAGCCGGCGATGAGGAAGCGATGCGGGAGGTGCAGCAGACGGCTGAGTACGCGGCCACGCCGCCGGTGCCGCCGGTGCCGCCCACCCCACCGACGCCTCCCACACCGCCGACTCCGCCGGTACCACCGCGCGGCCAGATCGATCACGATGACAAGCGGTGCTCCGACGAAGACGACGACACGAAGATCGCCGCCATCAATGCGCTGATCCACATGGACAGCGAGAAGGCGCGCCCGATCCTGCGGCGGGTGCTGGCCCGCCGCGACTCGGCGTCGGTGTGCCTCCGGCGCAAGGCGGTGTTCCTCATCTCCCAGGGCGATGCCGAGGGCGCGGAAGACATCCTGCTCGCCTCGGCGCGGACCGATCCCGATACCGAGGTCCGGGAGCAGGCCATCTTCTGGCTCTCTCAGGTGGGCACGGAGCGGGCGGTGACGGCGCTGGACTCGATCCTCCGCTCCTCGACCGACCGGCGGCTCCAGGACAAGGCCATCTTCGCGCTCTCCCAGCAGGAGAGCCCCAAGGCCCGCCAGGCCCTCCGCACCTTCGCCGAGCGGGCCGACGCGCCGGTCGGCCTCAGGGAGCAAGCGATCTTCTGGATCGGGCAGAGCGGCGGCAGAGAGAGCGTCGGCTACCTTCGCGAGCTGTTCGGCCGGATCAAGGATGAGGAGCTTCGAAAGAAGATCCTGTTCTCCGTCTCCCAGGCCGACGGCAGCGAGGCCGGCAAATGGCTCGTGGGTGTCGCCCGGGACCGAACCCAGCCCATCGAGATCCGGAAGCAGGCCCTCTTCTGGGCCGGGCAAGGTGGTGCCCCGCTGGCGGACCTCGCGTCGCTCTACAACGCGTTCGATGACCGGGAGATGAAGGATCAATTGATCTTCGTCTACTCCCAGCGCGAGGAGCCGGCGGCGGTGGACAAGCTGCTCGAGATCGCCCGGAAGGATCCCGATGCCGAGCTCAGGAAGAAGGCGTTGTTCTGGCTGGGGCAGAGCGACGATCCGCGCGCCGCGAAGGCGCTCCAGGACATCATCGAGCAACCGTAACGGGGACGCCATGAGAACGATCTGGTGGGCCGGCATGCTCGCGGCGTTGCTGCCGGCGCCGGCTGCGGCTCAATCACTGGCTCAGCAGGTGGGTACCGCCGGCGACGGCACCGTGCGGCTGAGCTTCGCCGCCCGGCAGGGCGTCTGCAGCCGAGGACCGGGAAGCATCACGATCCTCGACGACGATGAGAGCGACGAGTGGGAGAGTGATTGCGAGCACGGCCCGGTCCGGGTATCGCTGCGGATGCAGGATGGACGGGTCACCAGCTCGAACACCTATGTCGGGGGACGGTGGCGTCAGGGACACGGCAAGGTGACCGATCTGGGCCTGGTCCCGGCGCAGCAGGCTGCCGAACTGATGCTGGCGCTCGCGCCGGAGGCCGGCGGCGGCGACGACGGCGGCGAGCTGGTCACCGCGGCGACTCTGGCCGACAGTGTCGTGGTGTGGCCGCAGCTTCTGCGGATGGCGCGGGACACCAGGATTCGAGAGGGGACTCGGCGACAGGCGGTGTTCTGGCTGGGACAAGCCGCGGGCGACGCCGCCACCAAAGGGCTGGACTCCCTGGCCGAGGACGCCGGCGGCGATATCGAGATGCGCAAACAGGCAGTGTTCGCGCTCTCGCAGCGGCCGGCCGACGAAGGGGTGCCGGTCCTGATCCGCATCGCCCGGACCAACCGGCATCCCGAGCTCCGCAAGACCGCGCTGTTCTGGCTGGGCCAGAGCGAAGACCCGAGGGCGCTGACGCTGTTCGAGGAGCTCCTCCGCTAGGAGTTTCCCGTGGAAGGTGAGGTCCTCGTGCCGATTAGATTCCGGCGATGCCCGCCCCGCGTCGCCGGCTTCTTTTTCTTTCCCTGTTCCTCGCCGCCTGCGAAGATCGAAACCCCGCCCCGGTCGTGGAGCTGCGGGCCGGCCCCGACACGGTCTCTACCGGCTACGCCGAGGTGGTGGACGCCGTCTGGCTGGGTGGGAAGAGATGGGCAGTGGTCGCGCCGCTGGACGTCACCGTCGGTCTGGTTGACCTGGACGCTCGGCGGCTACGCCCGTTGGGCGGCGAGGGGACCAAGGAGATCCGCAACCCCTCCCTCGTCTTCACGGCCCACGATTCACTCTACGTGGGTGACTGGGGATTGCGCCGAATCAGCGTCTGGAGCCCGGATGGCCGCCTGGTGCGGGCGATTCCCGCGCCCGGCGTCACCCGCGGCACCTTGCCGGAGGAGCGAGACGGCGGTGGTCGCTGGTATGCCGAGCTGAAGCCCTCGCCGGGGCCGGACGGCAGCGGCAATCGGGATTCGGCGGCCGTGGTCCGGACTGATCCCTCGTTTCGGTCTCCGGATACGGTGGCTGGGCTCGCCCCGCTGGACCTGGCGGAGGTGACCGGCGATGCCGGCCGCCGATTCGAGCCGCGCGCACTGAGCGGCACGGATGAGTGGGGCGTTCTGCCGGACGGGTCGGTGTGGGTGGCGAGGGTGATCGAGAATCGGGTGGACTGGCGCGCGCCGGACGGGCGCTGGATCGAGGGAGACGCGCTGCCCGATCGGGTGCTCGAGGTCACGGAATATGACCGGGAACTGTTCTACCGGAAGTTTCCCCCCGAGCTCCGGGCCACCGCCGAGCAATTGCCCTTCGCCGCCGTGAAGCCACCGTTCGAGGCCGGCCACACCTCGCCGGCGGGAACCGTGTGGCTGGAGAAGAGCCGCGCACCCGCCGACTCGTCACGCCGCTATCATGAGGTGGACCGCGGTGGTCACCTCACCAGGGAGATCCGGGTGCCAGGCCCGGGCCGTATCGTCGCCGTGGGCGGGGACGCCGTGCTGGTGGCCGAGCGGGTGACCGACGGCACCCGTTTCATTGCCTTTCCGATCCCGCGCGGCTCGGCCATACCCGATTCGGGAGAAGCTCGATGAAGACTGCGCTATCGCTGGCGGCCCTCAGTCTGCTCGCCCTGGGATGCTCCAATGCCGAGAGTCAGGGCGGTCTCACGCTCGAGGGTCGCCTGCCCGGCGGCTTCGGCCAGCTCAGCAACGTGGTGGAGCTGGACAGCGGACGGGTGGCGTTCGCGGACACCAAGGAAAAGCTGTTCTTCACCGCCGCCTTCGCGACCGGCGATCTGGACACGCTCGGCCGGCAAGTTGAGGCCATCAAGCCCGACGCGGCACCCGAGGAGTACAAGTTCCCCGGCTGGGTCGCCCGGCTCGCGGGCGATACGGTGGCGCTGGTGGACTTCAGCGCACAGCGCACCACGCTCTGGAGCACCAGGGGAGAGCCGCTTCGGGTGTTGTCGATCCCGCCGGTGGGCGGCACCACGCCGGTACTGGTGTACGACAACGTCGGCCATGGCTACAAGGTGGACTACAAGACGTTGCTCGATCCTGAGCCCGGCCGCCTGGCCCCGGTGGACAGCGTGCCGGTGCTGCGGATTCCGCTGGCGGGCGGCAAGGTGGATACGGTGGCCAGTCTCGCGGCGCCGGAATTCGGCGAGGCCAAGTTCGGCGAGCAGAAGCAGCAGGCGGCCATGATTTTCGCGCCCAACGATTTCTTCGGCGTGATGGCGAACGGAACCGCCTGGGTGGCACGGGGCCGCCAGAACCGGGTGGACTGGCGCGCAGCGGACGGAACCTGGAGCGTGGGCCGGAGCCGGAAGTACACCGGGCAACCGGTCACGCAGGCCGACAAGGATCGGGTGCTGGCTCAGGTCCGCGAGCAGGGCAAGCAGTACGGCATGCCCCAGGAGCTGGCCATCGAGTACCCCTTTGCCCAGACCAAGCCGCCTTTCGATTTCGCCCTGGGGCGCCCGAACGGCGAGGTCTGGCTCCAACGACCCCGCGGCTCCGACGACTCCCCGATGGTCTACGACGTCTACGACCGCCGCGGTGCCTGGCAGCGGGAGGTGTCGTTCCCGGCGGGCGCTTCCCTCGCCGGGTTCGGCGAGAGCGGGGCAATCTACGCGTCGCTCAAGAACGAGGATGGGACCAAGACGGTGGGCAGGTTTCGGCTGAGGTAACAGCGACAAGGCAGCCCATCGTGGTCAGTCCAGGATGGGCGGCTCCCCACCGGGTGGCGTATTGGGCCCCTGCCGATCGCTGCGGCGCCGATCGCGGCGCTGACCTTCCTCGTACCAGCGGCGGGTGATCTCCGCGGCCAGATCGCGATTGCCCAGCCCGAACGCCAACCCGACGGCCAGTGCCACCGCGCCCAGGATCAGGGTAAAGGCCGCGGTCACGATCTCCTCGGCTACCCCGACCTGCTGGAGCGCCATGAACATCGCGATGACGATCACGGCGCCCTTGGCGATCTTGGCCACCGTCGGGACGCCGGCGACTCCGCCGGCTGAAGCCAGGATCAGGCCGCGGACGAACTCGCCGAGGATCATGCCGAGGATCACGATGACGATCGCGGCGATCAGGGTGGGAATGAAGGCCAGCATCATCCCGAACATCTGATTGATGCTCTCCAGGCCGAGCGCCGTGCTGGCGAGCAGGATCACGACCAGCATGACCAGCCAGAAGATCAGCTTGGCCATGGCCCGCACCGGGTCGAGCCGGGACCCGGTGCGCCCCACCGCTTCGTCGAGTCCACCCGCCGCCGCCATCCGGTTGAAGTCGACTTTCTTGAGCGTGTCATCGGCCCAGCGCTGGACCTGCCGGGCGAGGAAGTAGCCGGTCAGCATGATCACGGCGGCGCCCACCAGGGCGGGGACCACGCTGCCGATCTGTTCCACGCCGATCAGGAGACGCTCCCACAGTTCGTTCACGGCGACACCTCGATCACGAGTTTTCCGGTCTGCTCGCCTCGCTGCATGCGCTCGAAGGCCGCGATCCCCTCGGCCAGCGGCACCACGCTGTCCACCAGGGGCCAGAGCTTTCCCTCGTGGGCCAGTCGCACGATCTCGGCGAACTCCCGGCGGTTTCCCATCGTCGAGCCGAGAATGCTCCACTGGTGCCAGAACAGGCGGCGAAGATCCAGCGACACCTGGGGACCGGTCGTGGCCCCGCAGACCACCAGTCGTCCGCCCCGCCGCAGCGCGCGCAGGGAGTTGGCCCAGGTGGCCTCACCAACGGAGTCCACTGCGACATCGGCTCCGCGCCCGTCGGTCTCCTGGCGCACCTCCGCCACGACATCGGCCGAGCGGTGATTGACGGCCACCGCGGCGCCGAGGCGAAGGGCGATGTCGAGCTTGGCATCCGAGCCGCTGGTCACCATGGTCCGGGCACCGAGCAGCACCGCGATCTGAAGCGCGGCCATCCCGATCCCACCACCCACCCCCCAGATCAACACCGCCTCGCCGCTCTGCAGCCTGGCACGGCTGGTCAACATGCGCCAGGCGGTGAGGGTCGCCAGGGTGAATCCCGCCGCCTCCGACCACGACATCCCCTCAGGCACTCGAGCCAGGTTGGCGGCCGGGAGGACCACCAGCTCGGCGACCGTCCCGGGCAGGTGCTCCCCCAGGATGGCATAGTGGGAGCACAGCGATTCTTCCCCCGCCTGGCACGCCGCGCAATGGCCGCAGGAAAGGCCGGGATTGAACAGCACTCGGTCGCCCGGCTGCCAGCGGCCGGCGGCCGGACCTACCGCTTCGACCTCGCCCGCGCCATCGGAGCCGACCACATGGGGAAAGGACGGCCTGGCATTGGGGAGGCCGCCGGTCATCCAGAGGTCGAGCCGATTGAGGGCGGCGCAGCGAACCCGGACCAGTACCTCGTCTGGCGCGCTGATCGCCGGAGCCGGCACGTCCTGGACCCGAAGGCGATCCAGTCCGCCGGTGCCGGTGAGCGTAAGCGCTAGAATGACGGGCTCAGGACGTGCTCGCGGGGGCGCAGTGCCACCGTGGCCGGAGCGCTGCCGGCGGCGAGCGGCTGGACGAACAGATTGAACCGGGCACGACCCTTCCCGACATCGGTGAGCCGGCCGACCACGTAGGCCAGCCGGGTACCGTCGCGGGACACCGCGATGCCGGCAATCGACTCCTCGCTCTCCAGCACCGTCGTCTCCCCTCCTCCCGTCGCTCGGATCCGGAGAACGCGGGAGCCCTTCGAGCCGGGCCGCTCGGAGACGTACAGCAGGTCACCGTTTGGAAGAAAACGCGGGTGCGAGTCACGCCGCCGGGTCTCAGTGATCCGGCGGGCCGCACCTCCCGTGAGCGGCATCAGGTAGATCTCCTGATTGCCGTCGCGGGTGGAGACGAAAGCGAGGGTCCGGCCATCGGCGGACACGGCGGCGGAGTGATGCTCCCCGGGCGGCGCGGTGAGCGCCTGAGCCGAATTGCCCTCGAGCTTCAGGGCGTACAGCTGCGGCTGGCCTTCCTTGGGAGTCGAGGTGTACACGATGCGGGAGGCGTCCGGGGTCCACACCGGGTCTCCTTCGGCCCCCGGGTCGGTGGTGAGTCGCCGGACATTCCTGCCGTCGGCGTCCATCAGGTGAAGGTCGTAGGTCCCGCTCCGGTTGGAGCTGAAGACGATCCGGGTGCGGTCGGGCGAAAGCGATGGCTGGATGTTGTCGAAGCTGTCGGTCAAGACCGGGAGGAATGTGTCGGCCACCGCGCTTCGAATCTGGTAGATGCCGAACTTGCCGGTTCGGTTGGACGCCACGAACAGGTCCTCCACCACGAAGACCTCCGCCGTCGCGCTCTTTCCCCAAGGCGCCGTCGCGGTGACGATCGCCTTGCCCGGCCGCAATCCGTCTACGATTCCCCCCGCCGAGACCTGCACCACTCCGGCCGGTTCACCGGCCCACTTCAGCTCGGAAGCCGTCCCGATCGGCTTTCCCGCCTGATCCAGCAGCATGGCCCGCAGCGAGTCCCGTTGTCCCAGCCCGATACCCAGACGATCGCGCTCAAAGGCCAGCGACCCGGGTATCACCTGAACCGTCCAGACGACCGGATCGAAGCCATGCACCCGGGCGGTCAGCGTCGTGGCGCCGAGCGCCCGTCCGATCAGCTCTCCTTTCCCCACGTCGTAACCGGCGACGGCGCTGTCCCCGACCTCCCAGGACACCCGGGCCTCCGGAATCGGCGTGGAGTCGGCCGCCTCCGCGACCGCGGTGACCTTCCGGATGGCACGGAGCGGCAGGTGCACAGGCCCGGCGTTGGGACGCGGCGTGACCACCAGGGAGCTGGGCTCCCGGTGTACCAGAACCGCCGCTCTTCCCTCCTGGCCGAAACCCGCCGCGGAAATCTCGGCCCGTCCCGGGGCCATCGCGGTGATGACGCCGGTCGGCGCAACCCGGGCGACGCTGGAATCGCTGGTGCGCCACTGGATCCCGCTCCGAACCTGCCGGTTCCCCTGGGTGGGCACGAACACGCGAAGGGTGTCGGACTCGGACGGGCCCAATGCGATCCTGCTCTTCGACAGGGAGAGCTGAGCCTGGGCCACCTCGACCGGGGTGGTCGCCATGGCGCCCATCGAAGCGGTCGCCTGGATGATGGTCTTTCCCGGCGTCACCCCGATCACCACCCCGCTCGAGTCCACCGAGGCGATCTCGGGCATGAGCGACTTCCAGCGGATCCGGCCTGGTAGCACCGGACTGCCGTCTTCTCGAACTGCGCGCGCCTCGAGCTTCAGGCTCTCTCCCGGCAGGAAGCTGGCGGAGCCGGGGTCCAGGGACAGGACGACACTCTGGGCGGAGCCGCCGGTCTCGGTCGCCTGCGCCGTCCCGGTGACGAGGATGGCGGTGGACGCCTGGAGACCCTGCACCCGGGCCTCGACCTTGGCCAGGCCGGACCCCATGCCCACGACGGCGCCTTCTCTACTCACCTTCGCGACCAGCGTGTCCGAGCTCCAGAAGGTGAAGCGGGCATTGGGGATGAGGTTGCCCTGCCGGTCGTAGGCGGTGGCGAAGAGAGGCTGCCGCTGCCCCACACCCAGGGTCATCGTCTCGGGCGTCACCTGCACCTCGGCCACACTCTGGGCGTGCAGCCGGGCCGCCCACGCCAAAGCGAACCAAGGCAGGCAGAAGAGTCGGACGATCTGCCGGCGCAGCCGGGGCGCAAAAGCGGCCCGGCCCAGCCGGTACGGAGCGAAAATCACCGCGTAAGTGCGTCCGGGATGGGGTCAGAGATCGGCTAAGTATAGCGCGACTTCATCAGGCTTGCAGAAGGATTGAAGATGTGCAAGTTATAGCTCTCGCGCGTGAGCAGACCGATAGCTGCCTCGCGACCGGCGGCGGGTTGCGCCGCATCTGCGTTCGGAAGGAGCGACGATGGCCGACCTTCATTATATGGAGATGGGCTGGTCGGGCTCGGGGTGGATGGATCCGCTGCCCACGGAGCCGACCCCGTCTCCCGCGTCCACTCCGGCCTCCGCGCCGACCTACCCCTCCTCCAACGCCACTTCCGCCGCTGCACCGAGCCAGCCGGCTGCTCCCCGGCGCCGCCCCAAGAAGGCGGCCAAGTCGACGGCCCGGAAGCGTGCCCGGAAGAAGGCGGCCAAGAAGTCGGCCAAGCGTTCGGCGAAGAAGAGCGCCAGGAAGTCCGCCAAACGGGGTGCGAGGCGGGCAGCCAAGAGGGGTGCCAGGAAGGCCGCCAAGCGGGGTGCCAAGAAGTCGGCGCGGCGTCCAGCCAGAAGGAGCGCCCGGAAGAGTGCCAAACGGTCCCGGCGCCGTCGCTGATGCGAGACCGGTAGCCACACGAGCGCCCCGCCCGGTGCGGGGCGCTCGGCTTTTCAGCTTGCCTCGGCTTTTCAGCTTGCATGGACCGCCGCGCTTCCCCACCTTCCAACACTTCGTCCCGCACCGCCGATGCTCCACCGCAATAATTTCGCGGTCACGGCCCTTGGGCTGTGCCTGGTCCTCGCGTGTCGCGCGCGGGAGCCGGACGGTGTCGCGCTGCTGGGCGCCACCCTGATCGACGGCACCGGCGGACCACCGCTGGTGGAGTCGGCCATCGTGGTGCGGCGGGGTCACATCGAATCGGTCGGGTCGCGGAACGGATTCGAGCTGCCGGAGCGGACGGCCGAGCTGGATCTCAGCGGCCGCTGGATCATTCCCGGGCTGATCGACGGGCACGTGCATCTGGTGGATCCGCAAGCCGGCGTGGCCCGCTGGTCCATGGCTCGCTACCTCGCGTGGGGCGTCACCACCGTGCGCGACGTGCACGGCCCGCTCCGGAGCGTCCTGGCGGTGCGGCGGGAGATGGACCGCGGATGGAGGCCGGGACCGAGGGTGTACGCGGCGGGTGCCATGATCGACGGCATGCCGCCGACCTATCCCGATGCGATCACCGCGGTGACCGTCAAGGATGCGCGGCGGGGAGTCGATCGCCTGGTCAACGCGGGCGCTGATTTCGTGAAGGTCTATACCCGGGTGGACAAGGCGCTGCTGGCCGCCCTGCTCGACGAAGCGCGGACCTTCAACCTCCGGGTGGCTGGGCACCTCGGGCTGACCGACGCGGTGACCGCCGCCCGCCTCGGTCTCGGCTCCCTGGAGCATATGAGCGGCGTGCCGGAGGCGGCCAGCACCGATCCATCGCCGCTTTATGCCGCGCACCGGCGATCCTTCTTCGCCGGATGGACCGCGTTCGAGCGCGCTTGGGCAGGCCTGGACTCTGCTTCACTGGCCCGAGTCGCGGGAATCCTGTCGGCGCGGGGCGTGATCCTGGTGCCCACGCTCGTGCTGCACGAGACGTTCAGCCGACTGGACGGCCCCGCCGTGTTGAGCGACACGATCCTGAAGGTGGTCCCCGAGGAGGAGCAGCGCCGTTGGAATGTTCCCGACATGATCGCACGGGCCGGCTGGACCGCGGCCGACTTCGCCGCGTTCCGCCGCTCACGCCCGGCCCAGGACCGCTTTCTCCGAACCTTTCAGGCGAAGGGCGGACGCATCGCCGTGGGCACCGACGCGGTCAACCAGATGCTGATCCCGGGCTACGGCGTCCACCGGGAGATGCAGTTGCTGGTGGCCGCCGGCCTGACGCCGGGCGAGGCGATCTCCGCGGCCACCCGCCACGGAGCCCTGCTGATCCGAGTGGATTCTCTCGGCCTCATCGCGCCGGGCAAGGTGGCGGACTTGGTCATCCTGGACCGGGATCCGCTGGCCGACATCCGCAATACGCTCGGGATCGAGCGGGTCATGAGCCGTGGGACCTTGCTTTCTCCCGACAGCATCCGCGCCCGGTGGTGACTGGCTGATGGCGCTGGGCAGGAGCACCACGGCCATCGAGCGGCTGGCACTGTTCTTCGGCACCGAGCGCACTCGGCAGGCACTGCTCGCCCGGGCGGCGCTGGGGCAGCAGGATGCCGGCGACCCCGAGCTGGCCCGGCAGCTCCGGAGTGAGCTGGCCAGCGGGATTCGCGCCGACGGTACCGTCGGGGGTGCTGCGGTGCCGACCATCTGGCGGGTGCATGAGCTGCTGGACCTGGGCGAGCCGCCGGACTCGCCGGCCGTCATCCGTGCGCTCGGGTGGCTGTTCGATCTTCAGGAGCGCCCCGGCTCCTTCCACGACGGCTGCGATCGGGAGCGACATGCCCGCCAGCTCTGCCAACACTTCCTGGCGGGCTTCTTCGCGCCCGCCTCGCCCGCCCACCGGTTGGCGCCGGTCACTCTCCCCGCCGGCAAGGTCTTTCGGGTGGAGCCGGCCGCACGGTTCGCGATCAGCTGCCTCGCTCTCCGAGCGGTACTCCGGGCCGGTCACGGAGAGCGGTCCGCGGTGCAGCGACACATCCAGAGCCTGGCCCGGGTCTCGGAGCAGTGGACCGAGTGGAACAGCTACTTCTCTCCCGACACCATCGTAGCCGGACTCCACGCGCTGGCGCTGGCCGGGCCGGAGCATCGGCCCGCGGTCGACCGGCTGGTGGGGCTGGTGACCTCGAACCAGGGGGTCGAGGGCGATTGGCCGGCCGCCGATCTCTTTCAGGTGCTCGAGGCGCTGCTGGCGGCGGGCACGACTGAAGCCCAGGTCACCGTGCGCCGGGCCGGGACCGCGCTGGAGGGCCGGCAGCGGGCCGACGGCAGCTTCGGCACCACGGCCCAGCAGGAGCGCGCGCTGATCGGCCTGCGCGCCCTGATCTGGGCGTCCCGCAGTCCGGCGTGAGTCGCTTCGATCCCGTGTTCCTCAGGAGAAAGCGCACGCAGGGACGGGTCGAACAGCTTCCGGCCGGACCGGACCGTCCCGGGCTGGACCGAGACCTGACGATCTACCTGCCCCCGTCGTACGGCGGCGGTGATCGGCGCTATCCCGTGCTGTATATGCAGGATGGTCAGAACCTGTTCGACCCGGCGGCGAGCTTCGCCGGGTCGTGGCGGGTGGATCTCGCCATGGATTGGGCGGCCGCCCGCGGGCTCGAAGGGATCGTTGTGGGGATCCCCAACTCGGGCGAGGATCGCATCGCCGAGTACAGCCCGTTCGTCGATCCGGCGACCGGGCCGGGCCGGGCGGACGAGTACGTGGCATACCTGGCGGAGACGATCAAGCCGCTGGTGGATGCCCGATTCCGAACCCTGCCGGGGCGGCAGACGACCGGCGTGGTCGGGTCCTCGATGGGAGGGCTGGTCAGCCTCTTCGCCGGCGTGGCCCGGCCCGACGTCTTCGGCATCATGGCCGCGCTCAGTCCGTCGCTGTGGTACGCCGGGCGCGCTATCTTTGGGCTGCTCGAAACAGCGCCCTTCCATCCCGCCAAGCTCTATCTGGACGTCGGCCGGCTGGAAGGAGCCCAGACGCTGGACGATGCCCGTCGCCTCCGCGACCTGCTCCGCGCAAAGGGCTATGTGCCCGGCTCGCAGCTGCGGTACCTGGAGGACCGCAAGGGGAGGCACGAGGAAGCGGCCTGGAGCCGGCGCTTCCGGGCCGCGCTGCCGTTTCTCCTCTCTTCCTCAGAGTAATCCGTGCATCACGAGTACCACCGCTGGCACAGCCCGTCGCTGGACCGCGAGATGGCCCTCGATGTGATCGGGCACCACGGTGCCCGGGTGCTGGTCTTTCCCACCTCGATGGGCACCCACCGGGAGTGGATCGACCGCCGGATGCACGAGGTCCTGGCCGACCACATCGACCAGGGGTGGATCCAGCTGTTTCTGCTGGATCACCTGCCACAGGAAACCTGGAATGCCGACACGATCCATCCCGGCGCCCGGGCCTGGCGGTTTCTCCAGTACGACCACTACCTGGTGCACGAGGTGCTGCCGTTCACAGCGAGCCGCAACTCCAATCCGTATGTGATCGCCACCGGAGCCAGCCTGGGTGCCTATTACGCCGCCTGTCTCGGGTTCCGGCATCCGCAGCTGGTGAACCGGATCCTGGGCCTGAGCGGGACCTACGATATCAAGCGGCTGACCGGCGGCTACTCCGATCACAACGTCTATGCCTGTAATCCCTCCGACTTCATGCGGCACGAGCACGATCCCTGGCGGCTGGAGGCGTTCCGCCGCCAGGACATCATCCTCGCCATCGGCCGGGACGATCCGGCGTATCAGAACAACGAGGAGCTCTCCGCCACGCTCTGGAGCAAGGGAATCGGGAACGCCTTGCGCATCTGGGATGGTTGGGCGCACGATTGGCCGTACTGGGAGCGAATGGTCCGGCGGTACATCGGGGGACATGACTAGTCATGAGCCATCAGCTCTCCAGCTATCCGTTGAGCACACCAGCCGGCCTCGGTGTGCCTGTCCGATAGCTGACAGCTGATGGCTCCCTGCCACACACGAGCTATCTATGCCCAAGCGAGTTGGTCTCGTCATCGGCCGCGAGTGGTCCTTCCCGCCGGCCTTCATGGAGGAGGTGGCGAAGCGGGACGCCGGGGTCGTCGTGGAGTACGCCACGATCGGCGCCACCTTCATGGACCAGCCCTGTCCCTATGACGTCCTGATCGACCGCATTTCCCACGAGGTCCCGTTCTACCGGACCTACCTGAAGAAGGCGCTGCTGGACGGCGTCACGGTGGTGAACAACCCGTTCATGTGGAGCGCGGACGACAAGTTCTTCGGCGCCGCCCTCGCCACCAAGCTCGGGGTGGCTTCGCCGATCACCGTGGCACTGCCCAACAAGGCCTACGTGCCGGGCATCGTCCCGAGCGAGAGCCTCCGCAACCTGGAGTTTCCGCTCGACTGGGAGGGTCTCGCGAGGCGGGTGGGCCTGCCGTGCATCCTCAAGGACGCACACGGCGGCGGATGGAAGGAGGTCTACGTCTGCCGCTCGATCGAGGAGCTGCTGCACCATTACGACCACTCCGGCCTGCTCACCATGATCGTCCAGGAGTTCATCCAGTGGGACCAGTTCGTCCGCTGCCTCTGTTTGGGCCAGGAGGACATCCTGGTGATGCCGTACGACCCTCGGGAGCGGAAGTACCTGGTGCAGCCGGATTATCTCTCGCCCGAGCTGGAGGCCCGGATCGCCCAGGACGCACGAACCCTGGTCCAGGCGCTGGGATACGACATGAACTCCATCGAGTTCGCCATCCGTGGCGGGGTGCCCTACGCGATCGACTTCATGAATCCGGCGCCCGACATGGACATCTACTCACTGACACCCACCTACTTCGAGTGGACGGTCAAGACCATGGCCGACATGGCGATCCGCCTGGCCAAGAAGCCGAGGCGCCAGTCCAAGGCCCTCAAGTGGGACGCGGTCTTCACCGCCCGGCGCTGAGTTCCGCCCGTGCAGGACGCCATCGCTCACTACCATGATCTGCTGACCGACGAGCTGGCCCAGGCGTCCGAGGCGATGCTCTCGGACCAGCTCCGCCGGCGCGGCCTGGTGTTCGGCGACCGGCCCCTGGCGACGGTGCTGCGGCCCCGGTTCATGACCCTGGCGAACTACCGCCTGCTACAGCGGCGAGTGCGGCTGCTCATGCGGGCGTTCGCCAAGGTGTACCAGCGTGCCCTGGCCGACCAGGCGTTCCGGGCCCAGTTCCGGTTGAGTGACTGGGAAGAGCGTCTCATCCGCCACGATCCCGGATTCCGACAGCCGAGCCCCACGTCGCGGGTGGACGCGTTCGTGATGGACGAGCCCGGCACCATGGCGCTCACCGAATACAACGCGGAGACGCCGGCCGGCGCCGGGTACAATGACGCTTTGGTGGCGTCGTTCGCCGATCTTCCGATCATGCGGGCCTTCGGCCGGCGGTACGAGGCGATGCCGCTGCTCGCCCGCCACGGGGTGCTGCATGTGCTGCTGAGCGCCTATGAGGAGTGGGCCGGCCGCCGGGAGATCCCGCGGGTCGCCATCGTGGATTGGCCGGAGGTCCCCACCCGGAGCGAGTTCGTGCTGTTCCAGGAGTACCTTCGCGCAGTCGGCGTCGAGGTGGTGATCGCCGATCCGCGGGAGATGACGCTCCGGGACGGGCGGCTCCATGCCGGAGCCGGGCCGGTGGACCTGGTGTACAAGCGGGTCCTGCTCGCCGAGCTGGTGGAGCGCTGCGGGGCGGAGACGCCGCTGCTCCAGGCCGTGGCCACCCGGGCGGTGTGCATGGTGAACCCGCCGCGCTGCAAGATTCTCCACAAGAAGGCGAGCCTGGCCGTCCTGTCGGACGAGCGGAACCAGTCGCTCTTCTCCGCCGAGGAGCGCGAATCCGTGGAAGCGCACATTCCCTGGACCCGCGTCATGGAGGAGCGGCGCACCCAGCACGGCGGCAAGGAGGTGGACCTGGTCCCCTTCGTGCTCGGCCTGCGGCATCGCCTGGTGCTGAAGCCCAATGACGATTACGGCGGCGCCGGCATCGTGCTCGGCTGGGACACCGACGAGGCCGGGTGGGAGCGGGCGGTGGCGCAGGCGCTCGCCAGCCCGTACATCGTACAGGAGCGGGTGGGGATCCCGTCGGAGCCCTATCCCAGCCTGGTAGACGGCCGGGTGGTGTTCGCCGACCGGATGATGGACACCGCTCCGTTCGTCTGCCATGGAGATTACGTCGAAGGGTGCCTGACGCGGCTGTCCACGGCGGCGCTGCTCAACGTGACGGCAGGTGGCGGCTCGACCATTCCGACCTTCGTGGTGGAGCAGCGCTGATTCGATCGGAAAGGAGTTCGAGATGCAGTCCCCCTCGCTGACGCTCGGGGTCGAAGAAGAGTATCAGATCATCGATCCCAAAACTCGGGAGCTGACCTCGTACATCACCCAGATCCTGGAGGCCGATCATCGCTTCCTGGAGCAGGTGAAGCCCGAGCTGCACCAGTCCATCGTGGAAGTGGGCACCAAGGTCTGCCGCACTCCGGGCGAGGTGCGCGCCGAGCTGGTGGGCCTCCGGGGCGCGGTGATCGAGCTGGCGGCGCGCAACGGGCTCAAGATCGCCGCCGCCGGCACCCATCCGTTCTCGTCCTGGCTCAAGCAGGAGATCACGCCGCTGGAGCGCTATCTGGGGGTGAAGGAGGACATGCAGGACCTGGCACAGCGGCTGTTGATCTTCGGTACCCACGTGCACATCGGGATCGAGGACCGGGAGTTTCTCATCGACGCCTTGAACGTCTCCCGCTACTTCCTGCCGCACATCCTCTGCCTCTCCACCAGCTCCCCCTTCTGGAACGGCCGGAACACAGGGCTCAAGTCCTATCGCAGCATCGTGTTCCGAGGCTTCCCCCGAACCGGAGTGCCCCGGATCGTCCCCAACTGGGCGGAGTACGCCAGCTACCTGGAGACACTCACCTCGACCGGGTGCATTCCCAATGGATCGAAGATCTGGTGGGATGTGCGGCCCAACTGGAACTACCCGACCCTGGAGTTCCGGATCTGTGACGTGTGCACTCGAGTGGACGAGGCTGTCGCCGTGGCCGCGGTCTTGCAGGCTATCGTGGCCAAGCTGTGGAGGATGCGGCGGGACAACATCACCTTCCGGAACTACTCCTCCGAGCTGATCGAGGAGAACAAGTGGCGGGCGGTGCGGTTCGGCCTCTCCGGCAAGCTCATCGACTTCGGCAGGCAGCAGGAGCTTCCGGCCGCCGACCTGATCCGCGAGCTGCTGGATTGGTTCATCGGCGACGTGGTGGACGAGCTGGGGAGTCGGGCCGAAGTGGAGTATGCGTACCGCATTTTGTCGGAGGGGTCCAGTGCCGACCGGCAGCTGGCGACGTTCCGCCGGACCGGCGAGCTCACCTCGGTGGTGGACCAGCTGATCGCCGAGACGGAGGAGGGAGTGGTGCCGGCAACCTCGAAGGGGGAATCGGCGTTGGCTCCGGGTATTGAGCGATAGGGGCTAGATTACAGTGCGTCATCCCGAGCGGAGACCGTAGTTCACGCGGCCCGAGGAACCCGAATGCGTCGCAGACCGATCATCGGCATACCCACCCAGACCCTGCACGCCATGGACGGGATTCCCGAAGGGCTGCCGGAGTCCTGGGTCATGAACCAGCGCTACTCGCGGGTGGTCGCGGCGGCGGGCGGGTTGCCGGTGATGATCCCCCTGCTGGAGGACGACGGCACGCTCCGCGCGCTCTACGATCGCATGGACGGCGTGCTCATCCCCGGCGGAGTGGATATGGACCCTTCGAATTACGGCGAGACCCCGCTCCCGACCTGCGGCAGGCTCGATCCGGCGCGCGATCGAGTCGAGCTTCAGTTCGCTCGCTGGGCGATCGCGGAAGGCAAACCGCTCTTCGGACTCTGCCGCGGGCTCCAGATCGTGAACGTCGCACTGGGCGGCACCCTCTACCAGGATATCGCGGCGCAGCGCAATGACGCGATCAAGCACGACTACTTCCCGACCGCCGGCTATTCCCGTGATCATCTGGCCCACTCGGTCACCGTCACCTCCGGCTCCCGGCTCGACGCCATGGTCGGCACCGCACCGCTCCGGGTGAACAGCATGCACCACCAGGCAGTCAAGGACCTCGCGCCCGGTCTCGCCCCGACGGCTGTGGCGCCCGATGGCCTGATCGAAGCACTGGAGTCCACCGACCAGCCGTTCGTTCTCGGCGTGCAGTGGCACCCCGAGTCCCTCACCGAGCGGGACCCTCGGATGCAGCGCCTGGTGGCCGGATTCGTGGAGGTCGCCTCCAGGTAGTAACTTCCGGTCGCGAGGTTTCCCGACCGGAGTCTCCATGGCCAACCAGGCGCTCGAGCAGTCCCCCCGCATCAGACTCACCGCCTTTTCCCACGGAGCCGGCTGCGCCTGCAAGCTCGGCCCCGGCGAGCTCGCGCAGGTCCTCCATCATCTCCCCGGGGTACGGGATCCCCGGGTCCTGGTCGACGCGGCGACCCGCGATGATGCGGCCGTCTTCCGCCTGGCCGACGACCGGGCATTGGTGGCCACGGTGGACTTCTTCACCCCGATCGTGGACGATGCGGCCCAGTGGGGCGCCATTGCCGCCGCCAACGCCCTGAGCGACGTCTACGCGATGGGCGGGACGCCGCTCTTCGCCCTCAACCTGGTGGGCTGGCCTCGCGAGAAGCTGCCATTCGAGCTCCTGGGTGAGGTGCTCCGGGGGGCCTCGGAGGTGGCGGCACGCGCGGGATGCACCATCGTGGGAGGGCACTCCATCGACTCGCTCGAGCCGCTCTTCGGAATGGTGGTGATGGGAGAGGTGCACCCGGACCGGATGTTGACCAACGCTGGCGCCTGCGCCGGCGACGTGCTGATGCTCACCAAGCCGCTCGGCACTGGCATCCTCACGACGGCGCTCAAGCGCGACGCCATGATCGAGGCGGGGATGGGGGACGCGGTGCGCTGCATGACCGCACTCAACGACGGCGCCGCCCGGGCGGCCCTCGGGGTGGGCGTCAGCGCCGCCACGGACGTGACCGGGTTCGGCCTGCTGCGACATCTGGGCAACATTCTGGCGGCCAGCGGGGTGGCGGCGGAGGTCGCCTATGAGGCGCTGCCGCTCCTGCCCCATGCGCTGAACCTGGCCGCTCGGGGCATCGTCTCGGGAGGAACCAAACGGAATCTCGAGGCGGCGACGGACGTGGACTGGGCCCAAGACCTGGAGCCGCACGAACGGATCCTGTGCGTGGACGCCCAGACCTCCGGCGGCCTGCTGCTGGCAGTGCCACCGGAGAACGAGGCCGCGTTGCTGGACGCTCTCCGCCAGGCGGAGACGCCGGCGGCCGCGGTCATCGGGCGCCTCGTCGCCGGGCCCGCCGGCCACATCCGCGTGACCCGCCGGCTCTAGTCGGCCCGCGCTGCGATGTCGCTTCGCTGGACGACCCAACGCATGGACCAGCTGGAGAACGCGGTGCGCCGCGGCCTACGGGTCGCGCTCTCCCGACGGGGCACCGAGTACATCGTGGTCGCGCTGCGGATCGCCACGGTCGGTCGCCAGGAGGCGCTGATCGGGCGGCTCCCGATGACCGGTGAAGAGCTGTCCTTCCTGCTGGACGACATCGATCACTTCCAGGTGATCGATTGAGCGGCCCCGTCGCCGTCCTCCATCTCGACGAGAGCTGTCTGGGCAACGGGCGAGAGGGGGAGAACCCGGGGGGTGGCGGCGGCCTGATCGAGGTCCGGAGCCGGCGCGGGAAGATCGAGCGCCGGGATTTCTTTCTCCACGAGCCGGCCACGACCAACAATCGGATGGCGTTGAAGGGAGCGACCCGCGCGCTGGCGCTCCTCGCCCGCAAGGGCGCCAAGCTGTCGGTGCTGATGGTGTCCGACTCGCAATACCTGGTGCGGGGCATGCGGGAGTGGGTGGACGGGTGGAAGGCGAGGGGCTGGACCAGGAAGGGCGGACCGATCGAGAACCTGGAGCTCTGGAAGGAGCTCGATACGGCGCGGACAAAGCACGACGTGGAGTGGACCTGGCTCCGGGGACACTATCAGCATCCCAAGAACGAATACGCCGACTGGCTGGCCGTGCGTGCCGCGCGGGAACAGCGCAGCAGCGAGGGCGCGGTGGAGTCGGAGTTCACCGAGTGGCTGGCGGTGCAGCAGGAGAAGGGACTGTATGCCGGGTGCGACCCGGATGACGACTTCGCCCGACTGGAAGAACGGGTGGCACGGGGAGAGCGTTTCCCGCTCGTTCTTCTCGAGTGATCATGGGTGTCGCTTCATCGCTGCCGCCGATTCTTGACACTCCGGGGGCAGGATCCGTAAGCTGCCGTAACCGCTAGGCACACGCGAGAGGACCAGTGACCGACGTCGAGCGATTCTTCCGCCGCCTGGTCAACCATCTGGCTGTCACCGACCCGGGTCGGCTCCGCCGGCCCGTGCCCCTGGACGAGATCTACCGCGAGATTCTGCCCTACCGGGCCAACCGTCGCGCCCTCGAGCTCGCCACCAGCGAGGAGTACGAGATGGTGTTGCTCCGGCTCTGCTCCGGTGAGGGCGGCCTGGTGCGGACCGAGCCGGAGGAGGCCAGGGCCCGCTTCGCGCAGGAGCTCAGAAGCGCCAATCCCGATCTCGACGTGCTCCGCTCGTTCGAGGACGTTCAGGTGACGTTCCGGGCGGAACCGTTGATGCAGGCCCTCGAACCGCTGCCCGAACCGGAGCCGGATGTCGTCCTTGGCTCGGCACAGTTCGAGGTGCTGCAGGACCTCGGCGACACCGGGCTGGCCGAGCTCGATCATCGCGAGGATCGGCAGGAGCGCGAGGATCGGCAGGAGCGCGAGGATCGGCAGGAGCGCGAGCCGGAAGCCTCCGCGCTTCGGTCCTGCCTTTACTGCGGCGGCTCTCTCCCCGCTAATCGAGCGGTCAACTTCTGTCCTCACTGCGGTCAGAGCCAGACCCGGACCCTCTGCCCCGAGTGCCGCAGCGAGCTCGAGCCGGGATGGCGCCACTGTGTCAACTGTGGCGCCGCCGTCGGCGCGGGGTAGAGCGTGACCACCTGGAATACGGCGCTCAGGCCCAAGGATGTCCTTTCGGTCATCCTGGGTGGTGGTGCCGGCACCCGGCTCTTCCCCCTGACCAAGGATCGCGCCAAGCCGGCGGTGCCGCTGGGCGGGAAGTACCGCATCGTGGACATCCCGATCAGCAACTGCCTCAATGCCGATCTCCGGCGGATCTTCCTGCTGACCCAGTTCAACAGCAGCTCACTCCATCGGCACGTCCAGGAGAGCTACCGCTTCGACAGCTTCGCCCACGGCTTCGTGGAGATCCTGGCGGCGCAGCAGCGCACCGAGAGCGAGAGCTGGTACCAGGGCACGGCCGATGCCGTTCGCCAGAACCTGATGCACCTGGCGGATTATCCCCATCGGCTGGTGCTGATTCTCTCGGGTGATCAGCTCTACCGGATGAACTTCCGGTTGCTGCTGGAGCGCCATGTGGCCAGCGGCGCCCAGGTCACCGTGGCCACGACACCGGTGCGGCCTCAGGCGGCCCACGCCTTCGGGATCATGGGCTTGGCCGCCGATGGGCGAGTCGTCCGGTTCGTGGAGAAGCCCACCGATCCGGCGCTGCTGGCCTCGCTCCGGGTGGACTGGAGCCGAGTGGAGGAGCTGGAGGATCCGATAGAGCCCGACGCGCTTCCGGCTTCCATGGGTATCTACGTGTTCGACCGGGCCGTGCTCGCCGATGCCCTGGTGGGCGGCGAGCACGATTTCGGCAAGCACATCATCCCCCGGATCATCCAGACCCACCGGGTCCACGCGTTCCAGTACCAGGGCTACTGGGAGGACATCGGAACCATCCGCTCGTTCTACGAGGCCAATCTCGATCTCTGCGCGCCGCTCCCCAAGTTCAATTTCTACGACGCCACCGCCCCGATCTTCACCCACGCGCGATACCTTCCCGGCACCAAGATCGTGAAGAGCCGGGTGGAGCGCTCCGTCATCGCCGACGGGTGCATCATCAACGACGCGGCGATCCAGCACTCGCTGATCGGCGTGCGCTCGCGGATCGAGGCAGGAGCGTCGATTCGCGACTCGCTCCTCATGGGCGCCGACTACTACGAAACCCCGGACCGGGCGCCACCGCGGGGGGCGCCGCCGATCGGAATCGGTCAGGGCACCTCGATCGAAGGCGCCATCGTGGACAAGAACGCCCGGATCGGCGACTCGGTGCGTATCTCGTCGGAGGGGAAGCCGAGCAATTTCGACGGCCCCAACTTCTACGTCCGGGATGGGATCGTGGTGGTTCCCAAGAACGCGGTGATCCCCAGCGGCACCGTGATCTGAGTCCGCATTTTGCTTGAAGTGGGTCCGGGGACGGGTGATATTCCGACCAGGATGTCCTCGGCCCAGCTCTCCCTCACGACCCTCTCCCCATGAGCCCCTCGGCTGGTCCGACCGATGTGGTGTTCCTGTCCGGCGCGCGCACCGGATTCGGCAGCTTCGGTGGATCGCTCAAGGACCTTTCCGCAACCGACTTAGGCGCATTGGCCGGGGCCGAGGCCCTGGCCCGCTCCGGGGTGGGCCCCGGGGCCGTGGATCACGTGGTCTTCGGCAACGTGCTCCAGACGTCGGCGGACGCCCCCTATCTGGCCCGTCACGTCGGGCTCAGGGTGGGCCTCCCGATCGAGACACCCGCGGTGACGGTCAACCGCCTGTGCGGCTCCGGATTCGAGGCGGTGGTGCAGGGGGCGCAGCAGATCCTGCTGGGTGAGTCCCGGGTGGTGCTGGCCGGCGGCACCGAGAGCATGAGCCAGGCGCCTCACGTCGTCCGGGGGGCTCGCTGGGGGCTGCGGCTCGGGACTCCCCCGCCACTGGAAGACAGCCTGTGGGAAGCAGTGCGCGACGCCCACTGCGGGCTCTCCATGGCCGAGACCGCGGAGAACCTGGCCCAGCAGTACCGGATCGGCCGGGACGCGGTGGACTGTTACGCCGCCCTCAGCCAGGTCCGCGCTCGTGATGCCTGGGCCCGTGGCGACTATGCGGACGAGGTGGCGCCGGTGTCACTGAGGGACCGGAAGTCCAAGCAGTCTCGGCCCTGGACCGCAGACGAGCACATGCGGCCCGACACCACACCGGAAGTGCTGGCCACACTGCCGCCGTACTTCCGGAAGGACGGAGTGGTCACCGCGGGGAATGCCTCAGGCATCGGCGACGGCGCCGCGGCTCTGATCCTGGCGAGTGCGCAGTATGCGTCCGAGCATGGCCTGACGCCGATCGGGCGGCTGGTGGCTTGGGCCGCTGCCGGCGTGGACCCCCGGCTCATGGGCATCGGACCCGCGCCGGCCGCGCGGCGGGCGCTGGAGCGTGCCGGGCTCGATCTGGACGACATGGACCTGGTCGAGGTGAACGAGGCCTTCGCGGCACAGTACCTCGCAGTGGAGCAGGAGCTGAAGCTGGACCGGGAGCGCACCAACGTGGACGGCGGTGCCGTCGCCATCGGCCACCCGCTGGGCGCAAGTGGCGCCCGGATCACGCTCCATCTTCTGCTCGCCCTCCGGCGCCGCGGTGGCCGGTACGGGCTGGGCTCCGCCTGTATCGGCGGAGGCCAGGGCATCGCAGTCATCGTGGAGGCGGTCTGAGAGTATGGAAATCCTGGTCGTCGGACTCGGAATCGCGGTCCTCTATTCCTTTCTGAGTCTCCGCATTCTCCGGCAGTACGAGCGAGGGGTCACCTTCTTTCTGGGGCGCTTCTGGGGTACCAAGGGTCCGGGCGTCATCTTCCTGCCCGCGGGCTTTGCCGGCCAGAGGCGGGTTTCACTGCGCATCGTGGCGCTCGACATTCCGCCCCAGGACGTCATTACCCGCGACAACGTCTCGGTCAAGGTGAACGCCGTCCTGTACATGCGGGTGAGCGATCCGGCCAAAGCGGTGATCGAGATCGAGGACTACCTGTACGCCACCAGCCAACTGGCCCAGACTACCCTCCGGTCGGTGCTGGGGGAGGTGGAGCTCGACGAGCTCCTGTCCGACCGCGAAAAGATCAACGCGGTCCTCAAGCGGATCATCGATACCCGTACCGATCCGTGGGGCATCGAAGTGTCCGCGGTCGAAGTGAAGGACGTGGACCTGCCGGATCAGATGAAGCGGGCGATGGCCCGCCAGGCCGAGGCCGAGCGGGAGCGCCGGGCCAAGGTGATCGCGGCGCAGGGCGAGCTCCAGGCGTCCGAGACGCTGGCCCAGGCGGCGCGCACCCTCGCCGCCGAGCCCACTTCACTTCAGCTGCGTTATCTCCAGACCGTCACCGAGATCGCGGCCGAGAACAATTCGACCACGATCTTCCCGGTGCCGATCGAGCTCTTTCGTCCTTTCCTCCGCAGCGCCGCCTCCAAGGCCGGTGAGGCGATCGAGCCGGGCGACCCCGACCCGCCGGCCCTCAGTGCCGGTGAGCTCTCCAGCCTGATGTCCCAGCTCCGGATCACCGCCTCCCGCACGGCCTCGCAGGATTAGCATGGCCGACGGCAGCTCGCCGGCCCCGATCGACCGGGCCGCGCTCGAACGGATCATCCATCGCGCCGCCGAGCTCCAGACGGCGGAGCGGGAGATCGGCGAGGGCCTCACTCCCGATCAGGTGCTCGAGCTGGGTCAGGAGGTGGGCATTCCGGGCCGGTATCTCCAGCAAGCGCTTCTGGAGGAGCGGACCCGGATCGCCGAGGCGCGGCCGGCCGGGTTTCTGTCGCGCACCGTCGGACCGACAGCCATCTCGGCTCAACGGGTCGTCAGGGGCGAGCGCGACGAGATCGAAGCCGCCCTGATCCGCTGGATGGAAAAGCAGGAGCTGTTCTCGGTGCAGCGGCATCAGCCGGGCCGCATCACCTGGGAGCCCACCGGCGGATTCCAGGCCGCGTATCGCCGGGCGGTGGGCGCCGGAGGCCACAGCAAGCGGCCGATCATGCTCGCGCGAGCCGACACGGTATCCTGTACCGTGCTGGAGCTGGAGCCGGGCTACTGCAACGTCGCGCTCACCGCCACCGCCGGAAAGGCGAGAGGCGAGGTCGTGGGCGGGACGGCGGCACTGGCCTCGGCCGGCGCGGTCGGCACCGGCGTACTCGCCGCCATCGGCGCGCTGCTTCCCTTCGCGCTGATCCCATTGCCACTCGCGCTCGGGATCGGCTACGTGGTCCTTCGGCGCTACGGTCCGATCGTCACCCGGATCCAGCTCGGGTTGGAGCGGACGCTGGATCAGCTGGAGCACGGGGCGCGGGCGGAGCGACTGCTTCCACCTGGCCCTCCGCGTCTGCTCGACCTGCTGGCGGACGAGGTTCGGAAGGCGTTGAAGTCGTGATGGAGAAGCTATCGGCTATCAGCTATCGGCTATCCGGTGAACACACCAGCCAGCCCCGGTGTGCCCGTCTGATAGCTGATAGCTGATAGCCGATAGCTTGCAGCCCTGCCCATCACTCGCGTCGGGGTGCTCGGCTGCGGCCTCATGGGGAGCGGCATCGCGCAGGCGGCCGCCACCGCCGGCTTCGTCACCGTGGTCCGCGATGTGGCCGAGCCGCTCCTGGCGAAGGGTCGGTCGGGGATCCTCCGGTCCCTCGACAAGCTGGTAGAGAAGAGCAAGCTCGACACCTCCGCCAGGGACGGCGCGCTCCAGCGGCTCTCGTTCACCACCGATCTCGCGGCGCTGCAGTCCTGCGACCTGGTGATCGAAGCGGTCACCGAGGACCTCGAGCTCAAGAATGCGCTCTGGCGCGAGCTGGACCCGCGCTGCCCTCCCGAGACGATCTTCGCCTCCAATACCTCCAGCCTGAGCATCGGCCAGATGGCCGTGGTGACGGCGCGGCCCGACCGGTTCGTGGGACTTCATTTCTTCAACCCGGTGCCGCTCATGCCGCTGGTGGAGGTAGTGCGGGCCGTGACCACGTCCCGGGACACCTTCGAGACGGCGATGGCGTTCGCTCGCCGGCTGGGCAAGGAGCCGATCGTCGCTCGGGACCGCGCCGGATTCATCGTGAATCTGCTGCTGGTGCCCTACCTCCTCGACGCCATCCGGGCCCTCGAGCGAGGCGTCGGCAGCATCGCCGACATCGACCGCGGCATGCAGCTGGGCTGCGGCCATCCGATGGGTCCCTTCGCCCTGCTCGATTTCGTGGGCCTGGATACCGCGTCGCGGATCGCGGAGATCCTGTTCGAGGAATACCGGGAGCCCCGCTATGCGCCGCCTCCGCTGCTCCGCCGGATGGTGACTGCCGGCCTTCACGGCCGGAAGTCAGGTCGAGGGTTTTATGATTATGCCACCGATCCACCACAGCCTTCCGATCCCGGCCTCTAAGGAGACTCGATGCTCGGTTACGACTGGACCCGGCTGCACGCCGCGCTCAACGACCTTCCGGCCGCCCTGCTGCTGGTCGCCGCCATCTTCGAGCTCCTGGCGCTGACGCTGCGCAAGGAAAGTTTCCGGGTGGTCTCCTTCTGGACCTTGATCGTGGGTGCGATCGGCGGGGTGGCGGCGGTGCTCACCGGGCTCAAGGCCGAAGGAAACATCGAGCATGGCGACGCGGTGCATCGGGTGATGGAGACCCATGAGATCCTGGCCTTCATCACCCTGGGAATCTTCGCGGTGCTGGCGATCTGGCGAATCTGGCGCGAGCGGCGGATGGGTGCCACCGAGCGGGCCCTGGTACTCGCCTTCACGCTGGGGGGCACCGGCGTTTTGATCGCGACCGCGGTGTACGGAGGCCGGCTGGTATTCGACCACGCCGCCGGTATCCCGACCGAGGTGCTTGCCGAGGAGAGCGAGGAGCGATCTCAGGGCCACCAACACGGGGCTGGGGCGGACCACGGCGGAGATAGTCATGGGCACCAGCCGGCACCAGCGTCGGGCGATACCTCAGCGGTCCCGACCGCCGGCGACCACGTGGACCCGCCCGGGACGCCGCCGCACACTCATGAGCCGACCAAGCCGTCCGGTCACAGTCATCCACCCGGCACACCCGAGCACGCGGACTAGGTTGGTGGTTCCTCGCGCCCGGCTCGCCGTCGCGCTCCTGGCCGCCGCCTGTCGTCCCGACACGACCCGGCCGGCGATCACTCCGTTCCCCGAAGCGGCCGGCGTCGAGATCCGGCTTCGGCCGATCGAGGCTACCCGGCGCCTGGCCGAGGCGCTGCAGGCCGATTCGCTGCCGCCCTCACGGGTGCGGATGCGCGACGGCTACATCGAGACCGCGTGGCTGGATTCGGCTACCGGCCGCCCCACCAGCCGCCGGCCGATCGGCACGAGGGTGGTTCGGCTGCGAGCCTGGGCCGACCCCGGCCGCCCCGGTAATACGGTGTTGACGGTGGAGACGCTCTACCGCCCGCTGGCGGACCCCTCGCTGCCGGAGCGGGAACTGGAGCGGCAGGTCCCCCGGACCCATCCCGTAGCGATGAAGGTGGAAGAGGTCCTGGCGGCGCTGCTCAAGCGTCACGGCGGTCCGCCACCTCCTGCCGCCGAGCAGCCGGCTCCAGCCCGGCCGGTGGAAGAGGCGCCGGAACCGCCAGCTGACGAGGCGCCGTCCGAGGAGGTCGAGGCCGAGTAGGAAGCACCCGTCGTGTTCAGACCACGTACGACCTCACCCAATCCTCCAGCTTTCCCAGATCGAGCAGCGCATCCTTACAGGGCCCCGCCGGCAGCGTCATGGTGAGTCCGAGCACCGGCACCTTGCCGGCGACGTCGTGCAGCCCGCTCACCATATCCCGCTCGCAGGCCACGGCGACGACCGCCCGGGGCCGCCGCTCCCGGATGACTCGGCGAGCGAGCTGACCCCTGGTCGCCACGAAGACCGGAACGCCGTAGCGGCCCGCCACGCCCAGGACGCCGTCCAGCGTTTCCTTTGAAAGGCAGCGAGGGATGAGCAGCAGCAGCTCGCCGCTGCCGACCTTCCGGCGCCGCAGCAGCGCCAAGGCGTTGTAGACCTTGACCGCGGCGTTCTCCACCCAGTCGCGACGGCCGAAGCGCTGGGCCAACCGCGAGGTCCATCGCATCAGCCGGAGGAAAGGACCGCGCTCGGCCAGTCGCTCGGGCAACAGCGCGCGGCGACTGCCATAAGAAAGGAAGAGGACGCCCCACCAGGCCCAGAGGACCGCCGCGGTGGCACCGAGTCCGAGCCAGAGGATGATGGGAATCAGGGAGTGCACCAGCGCGAGGCGGGGGCCCAACAGGTAGAGTGCCAGGGCCGCCACGCCCAGGGCGGTGGCGAGGGAGGCCGCGGACCACAGGAAGAAGAGGGCGGGCGAGGAGTCGTAGTCGCCGCGATTGGGGAGCGGCCGGCCGTCCCATTCGTCCCATTCGTGGCCCAGTCTGCGATCCACGTCGATGTGGATCAGTTGGGCGCGCGGGCTCTCCGGCATAGGGTCCCAAGATAGTTAGCTTTGGGCGATGCTGCCTCCCCCAGCCATTCGGGGCGTCTTCCGTACCGATGAGCGCGCCCGCTCCGCCTATGCCGAGGGCGCCGGCATCTACCGCATCCTTCCCGCCGCCGTCTGTCTCCCCCGTGACCGACAGGACCTGGTCTCCCTGGTGGGCTGGGCCGCGGCTCACCGGGTCGCGCTGGTGCCGCGGGGCGCGGGCAGCGCGATGGGCGGCGGGAACGTGGGCGAAGGAGTCCTGGTGGACCTCACCAGGATGGACCGCCAGCTGGAGATCCGTCCCGCCGAGCGGACCGCGCGGACCAGCGCCAACATCACCCTGGCGGAGCTCAACGCCGAGGCCGACGCGCACCGGCTTCGGCTGCCGCCCGACCCCTCCAGCGGGCGCTTTGCCACACTCGGAGGGATGGTGTCCACCAACGCCTCCGGTGCCCGCACTGTCCGCTATGGCAGCGTGCGGCGCTGGGTGCAGGCGGCCGAGCTGGTGACCGCCGCCGGCGAAACGCTCGAGCTGCGACGTGGCGGCGGCCTGGGCGACCGCTCGGCGGAGACGATCCGGCGCTTCGAGCGCGAGGTGGCGCCGGCGGTCGAGGCGGCCCAGGAGCTCATCGTCACCCGGTTTCCCCGGACTCGCAAGAACTCCTCCGGCTACTCCCTGATGGACTGGCTCGCCTCGGGCGATCTGCTCGACCTGATCGTGGGCGCGGAGGGCACCCTCGGCTTCATCACCGGAATCGAATGGCGACTGGATCCGCAGCCTCTCCACCGCGCGGGCGTACGGATCGAGCTGCGCTCGCTGGACGACCTGGTGAAGGTGGTCGCCGCGCTGCTGGCCTGCGATCCGTCGGCCGTGGAGCTGCTGGACCGGACCTTTCTGGAGCTGGTGCGGCACACCGAGATCGGCCAGGGGCTCACCGGGGTGGAAGCGATCCTCCTGGTGGAGATCGAGCGTGACGATCTCGCATCGCTGCGCTCCGCCATCGCGCTGGCGGCGGATACGGTGCGGCCCTGGGCGGTCGCGGTGGACACCGCCCTCACCGCGGAGAGCGCCGGGCGGCTCTGGGAGCTGCGCCATGCCGCCAGTCCGATCCTCGCGGGGTTGCCCGATGACCGCCGCTCGCTCCAGGTGATCGAGGACGCCTGCGTGCCGCTGGAACGGATGGGCGATTACATCCGCATCGTCCGGCGGGTGACGTCGGCGCGCGACATCCCGGCCGTGATGTTCGGACACGCCGGAGACGGCCACGTGCATGTGAACCTGCTGCCGAAGGTGGGGCGCGCCGGGTGGGAACAGGGCGTGGCGGGAGTGCTGGAGGAGGTCTCCGACGCCGTTCTGCGACTCGGTGGAACGCCTTCCGGCGAGCACGGGGACGGGCGGCTCCGCGCCGGATTGCTCCAACGGGTGTACGGCGACGAGATCGTAGGCCTCTTCCGCCGGATCAAGCTCGCCTTCGATCCACTCGGAATTCTGGCGCCCGGCGTTATCCTTCCGTCCGGCGAGCCGGCCATCACGCGCCTCAAGGTGGGGCGCCAGGCCATCCCGCTTCCCGACGACATCGCCCACGCCCTTCGCGAGATCGAGCGCATGGGCGGCTATGGACAGTGCAGGCTGGAGCTGGCGTAGCATGGACATTCTCCGCGCCCCCCGCGTCACCCTTCTCGCCCGTCCCCAATTCCTCGAGCCCTCCCATCTGCCGATCCAATGGCAGGGTGAGGCGAGCGACGGGGAGCGAATCGCGGAGTTCGCCGGCCGTCTCTGCTACATGAGCCAGCACAATCCCGCCGGCCGCACGACCGCGGAGTACCTCCGCAATATCCTCAAGCAAGGCCACGGCTCGGTGTTCGAGCACAGCACCTACGTCATGCTGATCGAGGGGATCTCGCGCTCCTGCAGCCACGAGCTGGTGCGTCACCGCGCCGGCTGGGGCTACTCCCAGCTCTCGCAGCGCTATGTGGACGAGTCCCACGCCGCCTTCGTGATGCCGCCCGCGATCCTGGGCGATCCCGGGCTGGAGGCTGAATGGACCCGCCAGGTGGCGGCGGCCCAGGCCGCGTACGTCGCGGCGGTGGAACAGCTCATGACGCGCTACCAGTGGGTGGAGAACAAGATTCACCGGCGGAAGATGGCTCGCGAGGCCGCTCGGAGCGTGCTGCCCAATGCCACCGAGGTGAAGATCGTCGCCAGCGCCAACGTCCGCGCCTGGCGGACCATGCTCGAGCTCCGCCTGGGCGAGGGCGCCGAGCTGGAGATCCGGCGGATGGCCGTCGCCTGCCTGCGGGTGCTGCGGGCTGAGGCGCCCGCGCTCTTCGCCGACTTCGAGACCTATGAGGCGGAGGACGGAAGCGAGGCGGGGCGGGTCGGGTTCCACAAGGTCTGATGAGCGAGGAGCACGAGGGAAGGCAGACGTCACCCTGAGCGAAGCGAAGGGACCGCGCTCGAGATCCCCAAAAACTATTGTGCCTCTGTCCACTTTTTCTTACTTTAGTTTCGTCGAAGCACCCAACTCGTCGCGGCTCGTCTCTCGCAGACGGCCTTTTTTGTAGAGGGCGCCTTTTGGCAGTTCGGATAGGACTAGCCTACAATCTCAGACCCGAGGCGCCGGCTAACCCAGCCGGGGCGGCACCCTCCTCCCCCTCTCCATCCGACGAGTTTTCCACCCAGGCACTTCGCGACGAACTCCGAAAGACCGACCTCTACGCCGAGTGGGACGAGCCCGCCACCATCGATGCGGTGGAGCGCGCACTCGGCACGGTCGGGCAGGTCTATCGCCTCGAGGCCGACGAGAGCTTCCCCGCGCGGCTCGCGCTGATCCGCCCCGACTTCGTCTTCAACATCGCCGAGGGGCTGTACGGCCCCAATCGCGAAGGGCACGTCCCCGCGATCTGCGAGTTCCTCGGGATTCCCTATCACGCATCCGACCCGCTCACCCTCGGCCTCTCGCTGGACAAGCGGCGCGCCAAGGAGGTCCTCGCCTACCGGGGTGTGCCCACCGCGCCCTTCGTGCTGGCCAAGAGTCCGGCTGACGCCCGTAAGGTGGATCTCCCCTTCCCGCTCTTCGTCAAGCCGTGCTTCGAAGGGTCCGGCAAGGGCGTCAGCGTCAAGAGTCTCTGTAAGAACCGAGCCCTCCTGGTACGTCAGGTCTCCCGGCTGCTCACTACCTACTCGGAGCCGGTCCTGATCGAGACCTACCTGCCGGGGCTCGAGTTCACCGTCGCGGTGCTCGGCAACGGCGCCGAGGCGCGTTGTCTGCCGATTGTCGGCATGCGATTTGATACACTGCCTAAGGGTGCGCCGCCGATCTACGGCTACGAGGCGAAGTGGCTGTGGGACTCGCCGAGCCATCCACTGGAGATCTTCGACTGCCCCGCTCACATCCCCGAGGAGCTGGCCGGTCAGGTACGGGCCGTCTCGCTGGCGGCCTACCACGCCCTGGAATGCCGCGACTGGTGCCGCGTCGACGTTCGCTGTGACGCCGCCGGTCGCCCGATGGTCGTCGAGTTGAACCCCCTGCCGGGCATTTTGCCCGACCCGCGGGACAACTCGTGCTTTCCCAAGGCCGCGAGGGCCGCAGGGATGAGCTACGACGATCTCATCCGCACCGTCGCCGACATCGCCTGGCGACGGATCAGCGGCCGTTCACTCCTGGCGGAGGTGGCTTGATGCGAGTTGCGATTCTCTACGATGCCGGCAGCGACGAATGGAGCCCGCAGGACGTCGCGGCGGTGGTGGGGAACGTGCACGAGGTGCGGGACGTCCTGCGACGGCGGGGGCACGAGGTGGAGTTGCTCCCGGTCCGGCTGGGCGACTTCCGCTGGCTCAAGCGCATCGGGCGTGCCGACCTGGTATTCAACCTCTGTGAGGGTGTGAACGGCCACGCTCGCTTCGAGGACTACATCGTAGGGGCCCTCGAGCTGGCCGGCGTGCCCTTCACCGGGTGCCGCCACTGGGCCACCACCATCGCCCACCGGAAGCACGTCGCCAACACGCTGCTCGCGGCGGCCGGCCTTCCGGTGCCCGCGTTCGCCCTGGCGCAGGCCAACAAGGCGCCGGCCGAGTTTCCGCTGCCGGCCATCGTCAAGCCCTCGGCGGAAGACGCCAGCGTGGGGATCGACAACGGCGCGGTCTGCACCTCCAAGCGCGCGCTGAAGAAGCGGGTCGCCCTCATGCTGGAGCAGTTCGAGGAGGTGCTGGTCCAGGAGTACGTGCCGGGTCGAGAGTTCAACGTGGGGTTCGTCGGGCAGCGGATGCTGCCGATCGCGGAGATCCGCTTCGACGGCATGCCCGAGGGCACCTGGCCGATCGTGAGCTATGCGGCCAAGTGGATTCCGGGCAGCCCGGAGGACGAGGGAACCCTGCCGATCTGTCCCGCGGAAGTGGAGGGCCAGCTCGGCGCCGATATCGCCAGGGTAGCCCGCCAGGCCTGGGAGTACGTCTCCAATGGCGAGGGCTACGGCCGGGTGGACCTTCGGGTCAACGAGGAAGGCGTCCCTTACGTGCTGGAGGTGAATCCCGATCCCGATCTCTCCAGCAACGCTGGCCTGGCTCGGATGGGGCGGGCCTTCGGTTGGAGCTACGACGACCTGGTGATGCACGTGGTGGACGAGGCCTTGATGCGGTCCCAGAGCAGCAGCGCCGCGGCCGCGCTGGTCAGCGGGGTATCGGCCGCGTGAGCGGCACGCTCACCGCGCCCGCCCTTCGGCCGCTCAGTGCGAGCGACCGCGCTCGCATCGAGGAGATCACCCGCGCGGTCACGGTGTTCCGCGACGACGAGGTGCCCGTCGCTCTGGAGGTGTTCGACGCGGCGGTCGCCGGCTCGCCCGACTACACCGCGGTGGGCGCCGTCCTGGACGGCCGGCTCGCCGGCTGGATCTGCTGGGGCCCCACTCCCTGCACGCTCGGCACGTACGACCTGTACTGGATGGCAGTCGACCCGGCGCTCCACTCCGCCGGCGTCGGCACCGCTTTGATTCATGAGATGGAAGGCCGGCTGGCCGGGTCTGCGCGGCTCATCGTCGTGGAGACGGCCGGGCGACCCGACTACCGGCCAACCCGCGCCTTCTATGAGGCCCGTGGCTACCGTCGCGCGGCCGTGATTCCCGACTTCTACGCTCCCGGCGACGACCAGCTGGTCTACGTCAAGGCGCTCACGACCCCATAGCGCTTCCCTTTCCAATCGAGCGCAGGTCTTTCTGCTCCCAGCGCTACCAGGCCACCGCGGAGCGGGAGAAATGCCGGATGTCGCCGGTGACGGTCCTGCTCTGAGGATCGTCCAGCGACGGACGCAGCTCGAGGATCCGGATCGACTCGTCGGTGTACACCAACGTCCTGGCCAGCGCGGGTGGGAAGCAGTTCGCGTAGCTGAGGGAGAGGGTCGCGGGCCTGGCGAAGGTGAGCCCGTTGGGCCGAATCGGACCGAGTTCACTCGCCCAGCCCGTTCCCGTGCAAGAATTCTTGACACTGGGTTCGCTGGGAAAGGATCATCATGATGCCATGTAGGCCGTTGCCTGGAAGAACCACGATGATCCCATCGCCCGAAAATTTGACATACGTCGAAAGAAATTCCCGGTGCGGCGGGCTCGCGAATCGCCGCCGGTTTTGCAAGGCAACTGGGACGTAGCGAAGGACGCCCGTGATGGCGCATGAGCATTCGGGCCCGAGGTGAGTACGCGCTTTGCGCGGACTGTTCCCTGCGCTACCTTCGCTCAGGGGTAGATACCAGAACAGCCTCCCGGGATGGCGCCGGATGAAGCCCAGCGAAAACAGACTTGCCGGCGGCAAGGGACAGCCGCTCCCCTATCCGCTCGCGCGGTCCTACGCGGAGCCTGACTGGAATCGCATCCCCGGGTTTCAGGGGGTGAGCCGTGTGGACTGGGAGAACGCCACCTGGCAGCGCCGCCATACCATCAAGAACCTGCGCGAGCTGAAGGCCGCGCTGGGTCATCTCCTGCCCGACGACCTGGCGGAGAGCATCTGCCAGGACCAGGAGCGCCGGGCGACGATGTCCATGCTGATCCCGCCGCACATGGTCAACACGATGGACGTGTCCGACCTGTGGCGTGATCCGGTGCGCCGCTACATGGCGCCGGCGCTGGCGGACCGCCGGACCGACTGGCCCAGTCACCCCAAGTCATCCCGCGACAGCCTGCACGAAGCCGACATGTGGGTGGTGGAGGGGCTCACCCACCGCTACCCCACCAAGGTCCTGGCCGAGCTGCTCTCGACCTGTCCCCAGTACTGCGGGCACTGCACCCGGATGGATCTGGTGGGGAACGACGTGCCCCAGGTAGACAAGCTCAAGTTCACCGTGCCCCAGAAAGACCGGCACGGGCAGATCCTGGACTACCTTCGCCGGACGCCATCGGTGCGCGACGTGGTCGTCTCCGGTGGCGACATCGCCAATCTGCACATCACCCAGCTGGAGCCGTTCATCGATGCCCTGCTCGATATTCCCAACATCCGCGACATCCGGCTCGCCTCCAAGGGACTGATCGGCCTTCCCCAGCATTTTCTCCAGGACGACGTGCTGCGGGGCATGGAGCGGCTGGCGAAGAAGGCCTTCGAGCGGGGCGTCGATCTCGCCCTGCACTGCCATGCCAATCATGCCGAGCAGATCACGCCGCTGGTCGGGCGGGCGGTGCATCGGTTGCTCGAGCTCGGATTCCGCGACGTGCGCAACCAGGGTGTCCTGCTGCGAGGCGTCAACACGACCGCCATGGATCTGGTCGAGCTCTGCTTCATGCTGCTCGATCACGCCAAGATCATGCCCTACTACTTCTATATGTGCGACATGATCCCCAACGCCGAGCACTGGCGGCTGGGGGTGTTCGAGGCCCAGCAGCTCCAGCATGACATCATGGGATACCTTCCCGGCTTCGCCACCCCGCGGCTGGTCTGCGACGTGCCCTTCGTCGGCAAGCGGTGGGTGCACCAGGTGACGGACTACGACCGGGAACGGGGGATTTCCTACTGGACCAAGAACTACCGAACCGGGATCGAGGACGACGTGACGGACGCCCTGTCGCGGAAGTACGAGTACTACGATCCGATCTATCTCCTGCCCCCCGCCGGCCAGGCCTGGTGGCGGGCGCAGAGCACCCCAAGCGCGGAGGTGACAGCGCGAACCGGAACCTGAACCCTTCGGTGTGCCCTGCTACGTACCATTCCACCTGCATCATTTCGATCCCAGCCGGGAGCGGCCGCGGACAACGCGGCCGCTCTTTCAGCGCCCGGTCGCTTTCCACTCCCGCAGTCCCCTGGCCCAGCTGAACGGATCGATTTCCACATTCTCCATTCGATCGGACGCCACCGCGACGTTCACCGGGGCGTAGAGGAAGATCGCCGGGACATCGGCATTGAGCGTGTCCATGGCCTGACGGTAGAGCGCGGCCGCCTGGGGAACCCCCGCCTCCCGGCCCGCCCGCGCCAATAGCGAGTCGAACGCCGGGTTGGCATAGCGTCCATAATTGATCGCCGCCCATCCCGATCGCGCCCATTGATCCGCCAGCCCGCGAGGCGTGGGCTCATCCAGCCAGGCGCCGATGTAGCTGTCGAAGCGGCCCTGACCGATGCGCTCCTGAAACAGCGCGAAGTCCACGGCGGTTACCGTGACTTCCGCGCCCAGGCGGCGCCACGCCTCCTGGAGCTGAACCGCAAGCTGCCGCCGGGAGGCGCTGGTGTTCGGCACCAGAATGTCGAATGCCAGCCGGCGATCACCCCGCCGCCGGATACGTTCGCCGGGCGCCATTCGCCAGCCGGCCCGCTCCAAGGTCGTCCTCGCCGCGGCGGTATCGTAGGGCAGGGTGCGGATGCTGTCGCTCCAGATCCAGAGCAACCGCGACATCGGGCCGGGTGGCGCTTTCGTCTCCTCGCCGAAGACCGATCGTGCCAGCGTCGAGCGATCGACCCCGAGCACGAGACCCCGCCGGGTTTCCCGGTCGCTCAGGATGGGATGCGGCCCGCGCCGGCGCTGATCGAAGAAGTTGAAGCCCAGGAAGCCATAGTTGGCGGAGGGATATGGGATGAGGTGAAGGCTGGTGTCCCGCGCCGCCCGCTCGGCGCGCTCCGGACCGACCGCCGCCTCCAGCAGGTCCGCCTCGTGGCTGAGCACCAGGTTGAGGGCGGCATCGGGGTCGCCGGCGAAGCGCCACACTGCCCGGCGCACTTCGGTCCTGGCGTCGGCGGCGGTATCCGCTGCGAGAATAAGGAACTGACCTCGCTGCCAGCGCTCGACGCGATAAGGGCCGCTGCCGATGAGCCGGGCGGTCGACGTGTCGGAGGACCAGGACTGCCGGGGAATCGGTTCCCATACGTGCTTGGGGATGACCCGCACATGGTACGTGGCGTCGTACAGCTGCTCGGGCGACGGCTGGGTGAACTGGACCAGAAACGTCGCCGAGTCCTCCGGAATCACCTTGACTCCCCCCAGATACTGCTGCGCCACGGCACCGAGGGTCGAGTCGGCGTACACGTCGAATGAGAAGCGCACATCTTCCGAAGTCACCACCCGACCGTCCTGCCATCGGGCCCCGGAGCGAAGCCGGAAGCGCCAGGTGAGCGAATCCCGCCGTTCCCAGCTCGCCGCCAGCTCCGGCTGGTAGGCGCTGGTATCGATGGGCGCCTTGCCGGGCTCGAGCACCGCGAGGCGCTGGTAGATCTGGTCGCCGATGTCTCGTCCGACCGAGAGGTCCACCAGCGGCGGCAGAATGCTCGAGGGTTCACCCACGGCGGCCACCACGACCGTATCGCAGCGGGGGCAATCGGCCTGCTCGCGGCAGCCGACCAGGACCGCGGCCATCAGCCCGAGCGAGATCAGCCCGGCGGAGCGGAAGCTTTGCACGAGGTCCTCGCAACTCAGGGGAACCCAGACGGAGGATCGCCGAACCGGCGGTGGATGGAATAAGGCCCTCCACCGGCGGTCCTGCAACGAGGTATGTCAGGCTGAAATGAAACGATACGACCCCTGCGCAACAGTGTTCGATCTGGTTGAAAGAATCGTTGCTACATCGCGCTTTAGGTCCCCGGTAAGTGCGGCATATCAGTTGCCCTTCTGTCCGATGGGGTTTCTTATCAGAGCCATGAAGCCGACACTGCCACCGACAACGCCACGTGAGCCACGATGGGGGAGCCGTCGCTCATGGCGCTGGTCTCGGGCGGCCGTGCCGAGCTCCGGATCGATCAGGGCGATACCGAGCTCGCCTTTCCCGAGTTGGATCGAGCTTTCCGTCTGGCGGAGCTCGCCGGCGACGTGATCGGCGTGGCCGAGGTGCGCCGAATCCGCGCGGTTGCCGCCTTGAAGGACGGCCGCTCTTCGACCGCGTTGGAGGAGGCGGAGACCGCGCGGACCATCGCCCAGGAACATGGAGTGGCACTGCTCAAGGCGGAGTGCGCCGGGATCTCGGCGCTGGCGCAGCGGGCGCTGGGCCAGCCGGAGGCCGCCGAGTCCCGCCGGGCCGAGGCGGTGGAAGGATACCAGGAGCTCGGCGCCGTCAAGCTGCTCGAGCGCTTCCTGCAGGAGTGGTCGTAAGGGCACCGGCTGTCGGCGGCCGCAACGCCCATTGCAGAGCGGAACACAACCCTACAAACTATGCAACAAGAGGCCCGGTCGCGTCCGGGAATCCTGGTTCCACGCAATGTGTTACGTCACGGAGGCCAGGGCACACCCGTTGCGATAGGTGAGCGCGGGGCACGAACGCGACCTCTTACCGGGAGGACCTATGCGTAGCGTGACGATCCCAAGGACTCTGTGCGCCGCGGCGCTGGCCGCAATGGCCCTGGCATGTGGCGACGGCGAGGGGGCGGGTCCCTCCGGTGACAGTCGGCTCTCCTTCAACCTGGCGACCCGCGCGACCCCCTCCGCCGGGACGCTTCAGGGCCTGGTGGCTCCGGAGACCTATACCGATGCCGCCGGTAACACCCTCACGTTCGACCGGGTGCGGCTGGTGCTGCACGAGATCGAGCTGGAGAGCGAATCGGTGAATGGCGGGTGCCAAAACCTCGGCGGGGACGACGGCTGTGCCGAGGTCGAAGTGGGACCGGTCCTGGTGGACCTGCCACTCGGCACTCCAGGCGCAGCCCGGGCATTCACTGCGACGGTACCGGCGGGTACTTACGACGAGGTGGAGTTTCAGATCCGCCAGCCGGACAATGATCCGGAGGACGCCGATTTCATCGCGGAGAATCCAGACTTCGCCGACATCGCGGTTCGGGTCGAAGGCAGCTTCAATGGTACGCCTTTCGTCGTCGACAGCCGCCTCGACGCCGACTTGGAGCTCGCGCTGGCGCCACCGCTCGTCCTGGACGGATCGACCGAAGCGGATCTCACCCTCATGGTGAATCTGGATGCCTGGTTTCGGGGCGGCGACGGAAACCTGTTCGATCCTGCGACCGCGGACGCGAATCTGATCGCCGATAACGTGCAGCGCTCGTTGGAGGCGTTCGAGGACGAGGACCACAGCGGCTCCGACGACCACGATGACGATGGTCCGGACGACGATGGCCCCGATGACGCCGACATCACCTGAGTCCGAGCGCGTCCTGCTGGAGTGGTCGTCCTAAAGCGATGCGGCCATGAGGCGCCGGCGCCGGATCCGCCGGCGCAGCACCAGCCAATACACCACGATGTTCACTACGACCACGATCAAGCCGAGCACCAGCTGGATGGTGCGGGTGAGTCCCGAGGGATAGATCGCGGGCAGCAGATAGTGCTCGATGAATCCGCCCGAGTAGCCGGCCTGGCCCGCCGAGGCGCGGAGCGAGTTCTCCAGCGGGGTGAGCGGGCAGATCCAGCCCTGAAACTCGATGAGCGCTCCCCAGACGGCCGCCGGCAGGTGAACGGCGGCTACCCACGGCCATCGCAGCGCCAGCACCCCTCCTGCCAGCACGAAGACCACGAACAGGGCGTGAAGGCCGACGACCAGATCGGCCAGAATGCGGTACCCCATCGGTTCTAAATGTAAGGCGGGACGTCAGGCAGCGATGGCGAGGGACCCGACGGACTTGAGAAACGAGGCGTACACGTCAGGCCGCCACCAGTGGCGGTCGGCCTCCATCCGGGACAGCGCCTCCGCCGGCGACATGGCGCCGCGATAGCTCCGGGTCGTGGTCAAGGCGTCGTACACGTCCACGATGCAGATGATCTGGGCGCCCAGCGGGATTTCGTCGCCGCGCAAGCGGTCGGGATAGCCGTTGCCGTCATAGCGCTCGTGGTGCGACCGGATGATCGGCTTGAGGTCCCAGGGGAATTCGACCGAGGCCAGCAGCTCCACGCCCCACACCGGGTGGCGCTTGATGATGGCGAACTCTTCGTCAGTGAGCTTCCCGGGCTTGTTAAGGATCTGGTGGGGAACCTTCACCTTGCCGACGTCGTGGAGGTAGGCGCCCATCCGGATGGTGGTGAGCTGGCCCTGGTCCGCGCCCAGCGTCTCGGCGACCGACACGGCATAGCTCGCCACCCGCTCGCAGTGGCCGAAGGTGTAGCTGTCCGCCGATTCGATCGACTGACCCCAGTCTCTCACCACCGCGAAATAGGTTTCCTCCAGCCGATTGGTCTTGGAGGTGACGTCCACCAGGTCGACCCGGGCATCGAGCCGGGAAAACAGCCGGTGGGCGGCATTGAGCAGTTGGAGAGCTTCCTGGTTCCTGCCGGTGGTCTGGTAGAGCCGGGCCAGCTCCCGGGAGGCTTCCGCCTCGCTCAGCACCGAGCCGGTGGAGACCGCCTGCTCGATGGCGGCCTGCAGTCGAGACTCGGCCAGGGTGAACCGGCCGGTCTCACGGTAGACCACGCCGAGCACCTTGTACGCGTCGGCCTTGTCCAGCCGGGCGCCCAGGCGGTCGAAGATCGCCAGCGCCTGCTCGGCGTTGGTCCGGGCCTCCTCGAACCGCTGCCGCGCGACGTGGACCTCGGAGTGATTGAGCAGACAGAGCCCCTCGAGGTGCACGTCACCGACCTCGCGGGTGATGGTGAGACTGTGCCGGTAATGCTGGTCGGCCTCCTCCCACAGCCGCCGGTCCGCGCTCACCATGCCGAGGTTGTGG
>DATBJC010000045.1:0-13963 GCA_036556625.1 Gemmatimonadales bacterium | reverse complement strand
AGGCCGCCCCGCCCGTGGGTCGCCAGGGCGATCATGCCGATAGCCGGGTTCCGGGCGAGCGCCTCGATCGTCTGGGCTACGCTGGCCCCGAGTACCGCGGCACCCGTTGCAGCTACACCCGAGCGACTCAGCCACTCTGCGAGCCCATCGAGGTAATCCTGGCCCTCGCGCCGCCGCAGGGCCGAAAGCTCCTCATCGACGGACCGGGGGACCGCCACACTCGCGTCGATCGCGAAATCGACGGGCTGCACCACTTGCAGCAGCTCGAGCCTGGCACCCAGGAGCGACGCCATTGCGAGAGCCGGCGGCAGGGCGGCCTCGGCCTTCCGGGAACCGTCGAGCGGAACCAGAATCTCCTCGACCCGAGGCTCCGCCTGCGCCGAGTCTTCCATCGGACGAATGAGGAGCAGCGGGATCTCGAGGCTCCGCACCAGCTGGTCCGCCACGCTCCCCAGCCAGGCCCGCTGGAGTCCTCCCCGTCCATGGGTGGTCATGACCACCAGATCGACCCCAATCTCGCGCACATAGTCGCCCAGGCCCTCAGCGGGGCCGCCCTCGAGCATCGCGGTGGCGACCTGGAGCGGCCGCTGACTCTTAAGCCGGGCGGCAATGCTCCGCAGGTAGTCGCGCTGCACCTTCCTGAGTGCGAGCTCGATCTGGCTGTACAACCGAACGGAAGCCTGGTCCAGCGGCGGGGGCTGAGGCACCTGGTGCACCAGCACGAGGCGGAGCCGGGCGCGCGCCTTGCCCGCGATCGCGGTGGCCCAGGGAAGCGCCTGCTCGGCGAAGGAAGAGCCGTCGAGCGGGACGAGGACCGAGCGGATCCGGATCGCCTCGGGGCCAGTCGAGGGCTTCTTCATGGGTGCCGTCGACCGAGCGCGGCGCGGATCGGGCAGAAGCCGGTGATCGCGGTACCGAAGGGCAGGAGCCCGACCAAGGTCAGGTATTTCCATGGCTCGGGCAGGGCCCCATAGAGACCCAAGATCATGACCCCGGCCACCAGCCGGAACAGTCGCTCCACCTTGCCGATATTGACGCTCATAGTCCGACACTCCTTGTTTGGGCCGGTCAGTGTGGAATGGGCACAGCCCGCCAAGTCGGGAGATTAGCGGCTGCCGGGTGAAGAGACCATGAAGCGCTCGCGAAGCGAACCAGGGGGTTCCGGCACTCCTCGTGGGCGTGCAGATTCCGTTCCGTGGAGCCTGGTGCACCCCCCACCGACACAGGTACCCAGCAGCGGCTGGAACGGCTGGTCGTCACCACGTCCGCCTTGATCGCGGACGTGTCCCTCGACAGCGTCCTCAGGCACGCCGTCGAGGCGGCTGCCGAGCTGATCGGGGCTCATTACGCTGCGGTAGGCGTGCTCGCGCCCGAAGGGCGCTTGCTGGAGAGCTTCACGACTTACGGCATCGACGACGAGCTTCGGGCCAAGATCGGTGCCCTTCCCCGAGGTCATGGCATCCTGGGGCTGGTCATCCGGGAAGCGCGGCCCATCCGGCTTCCCGACCTCACTCGACATCCCGATTCCTATGGGTTTCCCCCTCACCACCCACCCATGCGCTCGTTCCTCGGCGTGCCGATCGTGGGCCGGCGAGGGGTCTTCGGCAACCTGTACCTGACCGAAAAGCTTGGCGGAGCACTCTTCACCGCGGAAGACGAATACGTGGCCGTGCTGCTGGCGAGCGTTCTCGCCGCAGTGGTCGAGAACGCCCGGCTGCACGAGGAGAGTGCCCGACTGTTGGAGGAGGTCCAACAGCTCCACCGAACCCGCGAACGCTTCTTTGCGATGGTGAATCACGAGCTCAGGAACTCGCTTGCTGCGGTGTACGGGTGGTCGGAGATGCTGGTCCGCAAGAAGGACCCCGCCACCGTGCCTCCGGCTGCCTTCGAGGTGCTCGACTCGGCGCAGCAGGCGGTCGGCCTCATCAACGATCTGCTCGACCTCAGCCGGCTGGACGAGGACCGGCTCAAGCCCGTGATCCGATCGATCGAACCGGGCAGCGTGGCGAAGCGGGCGGTGAGTCGGCTGACGCCGGCGGCCGGAGCCCGCCAGGTCTCCCTCCGGCTGGAGGTGAAGCCTGATCTCCCAGCCTGCGAGACCGACTCGAGCCGGGTGGAACAGATTCTGGTGAACTTGCTCGGCAACGCCATCCAGCACACGCCCGAACGGAGCACGGTCCGACTCGTGGTCACCTCCGATGATACCATGGTGCTCTTCACCGTGAGCGACGAAGGTCCCGGGATCCCGCCGACCGACCTAGAGCAGATCTTCGACATCTATGTCACCAAGAAGGAAGGCGACTCGCGCGGCGTCGGGCTGGGCCTTCCCCTCTCCCGCCGCCTGGCCCGGCTGCTGGGCGGAGAGCTGCGAGCCATGGCGCGGCCGGGAGCGGGAGGCGAGTTGATCCTGGAGCTTCCCATCGCCAAAAAGACATGAAGAAGTCTTCATACCGACTTCCGAACCGATTCAGGGAACGCCCCTCAGATTGCATCCCATGAAAATCCTCGTCGTGGAAGACGACCGGAAGGTCGCTGGATTCATCGAGCAGGGCTTGAGGGAAGAAGGCCACGTGGTGGACGTCGCGCCGGACGGTGACGAGGCGGTCATGTTGGCTCACGTGTATGAGTACGACGTGATTCTCCTGGACATCGTCCTACCCAAGAAGAACGGCTTTCAGGTCGCCACCGAGCTCAGACGGGAAGGGCGCAACACCCCGATTCTGATGCTCACGTCGCGCGACGCGGTGGAGGATGTGGTCCGGGGACTCGATGCGGGGGCCGACGACTACCTGGCCAAGCCGTTCCGGTTCGACGAGCTGCTCGCCCGGGTGCGCGCGCTCCATCGCCGCGGCGGCGCCGAACGGCTTGAGACCCTCCGGTACGGTCCGATCACGCTGGACCGGCTGCGGCACGTTGCTTTCATCAAGGACGACAGGCTCGATCTTACGCCCAAGGAGTTCCAGCTGCTCGAGTACTTCCTGCTCCACCCGGAGGAGGTCGTGCGCCGGACCACGCTCCTGGAGAAGGTATGGGACATGCACTTCGATCCGGAGAGCAACGTGGTGGACGTCCACGTGGGCAATCTGCGCCGGAAGCTGAGTCAGGCGGCGGGGGAGCAACTGTTGACCACCGTCCGGGGCGTAGGCTTCAGCCTCCGGCGCAACGGTCAGTCGGGAGTGGAAGCCGAGTTGCACTGACCGGCCGGGGCACGGGCGTTCTCCCGGCAGTCGCCCTTCTTGCCATAGCGTCGGGGCTCGCCGTCCGATTTGCCGTCGGACGGGGACCCGCCATGATCATCTGGAGCGCCGGTCTCGCGATCGCCGGCGCTCCGGTCGTTTGGCGCACGCTGCGCGGTATTGTGGCAGGCCGCTTTGCCGCCGACGTGGTGGCGATGCTGGCCATTGTCGCGGCCCTGCTGTTGGGCGAACCCCTCGCCGGGCTCATCGTGGTGCTGATGCAGACCGGTGGGGAAGCCCTCGAGCGCTACGCCGAAGGGCGGGCCTCCGAGGCGGTCCGCGAGCTGGAGGCGGCGGCACCGCGGATCGCCCATCGGATCGGCGGTGGGGGCGTCGAGGATGTCGCGGTCGATGAGGTTGCGGTCGGGGACGAACTGCTGGTGCGACCCGGCGAGCTGGTTCCCTGCGACGCCACGGTGGTCGAGGGGACGTCGAGTGTCGATACCTCCCGCCTCACCGGCGAGCCGCTGCCCGTGGCCGCCGTATCCGGCAGGTCCTTTCTCAGCGGCAGCCTGGTCCTCGACAGCCCGCTCAGGGTGCGCGCCACCGCCCCCGCCGGCGAAAGCCAGTACGCCCGGATCGTCGAGCTGGTGCGAACCGCCCAGGCCAGCAAGTCGCCGCTCCAGCGCATGGCTGACCGCTACGCGGTCTGGTTCACGCCGCTGACCCTGGCCGTCTGCGGCGTTGCCTATGCGTTCTCGGAGGACCCGGTGCGCGCGCTGGCCGTGCTGGTGGTGGCCACCCCCTGTCCCCTGATCCTCGCTGCTCCAGTTGCCATCATCGGCGGCCTCAACCGGGCCGCGCGGCACGGCATCGTCTTCCGGCACGGCACCGCCCTGGAGCAGTTAGGGCAGGTGACCGTCGCTCTCTTCGACAAGACGGGGACCGTCACGCTCGGGCGTCCCGAGGTGGAGCGGGTGCTGGCGGCGCCGCCGCTCAGCGACGCTGAGCTGCTCCGCCTGGCCGCAGGTGTCGAGCAGGGCTCCGGGCATCTGCTGGCGCGAACGGTGGTGGATGAGGCCCGGAAGCGCGGTCTCGCTCCGGTGGCGGCAAACCAGATCGTCGAGATCCCCGGCCAGGGAGTGACGGGAAGGGTGGACGGCCGGGAGGTCGGTGTCGGCGGGTGGTCGTTCATCACCGGCCGTTACCCTGCGATCGAGCACGGCCTGCGGGCGCTTCTGACCGGCACCGAGGGTGCAGAGCTCCGTGCTTATGTCGCGGTGGACGGGCGGCCCGGCGGGATCATCGAGTACGCCGACCGGTTGCGGCCGGAGCTGGTGGGCTTCATGGTGCGTCTTCGCCAGCTCGGCCTTCGCCAGGTGGCGCTGCTCTCGGGCGACGACCCGGCCAACACCGAGGCGGTCGCCCGTGCGATGGGCATCGCGGAGGCGCACGGGGAGCTGCTGCCGGAGGACAAGATGGCCCACGTGCGGCGCCTGGTGAAGGCGGGCGAGAAGGTGCTGATGGTGGGGGACGGCACCAACGACGCCCCGGCCTTGAGCAGCGCGACCGTGGGAATCGCGCTCGCCTCGGGCGGCGGCGGCATCACCGCCGAGGCGGCGGACGCCGTGATCCTGGCCGACGATCCGTCCCGGGTGACCACCGCGATCACCATCAGCCGCCGGACCCTCCGGCTCGCGCGGCAAAGCATCTGGGCCGGCCTGGGGCTGAGTGCCCTCGGTATGGTCGCCGCCGGCCTGGGCTGGCTTCCTCCGGTCGCCGGCGCCCTGGTGCAGGAGGCGATCGACGTGGCGGTCATTCTCAACGCGTTGCGGGCGAGCTTCCCCCCGCGGCCTTGAGTCGACGCCACAACCAAGTCGCCTCAACCTCCGAGCAGCACGTCGTCGTAGGTGATCGTCTCGAACAGGATGCGAGATTCGGGCGTGACGTCTCCCCACCGCACCGGTCCAAGCGCATCCTCCACCTGGCGGCACCAGTACTCGATCGCGTTCATGACCGTGGCCGTGACGGACAGGAACAGCGCTTCGCGCTGGCACAGCCCGACGCGGCGCCCCAGGCTGTCCAGCAGCTGAGCCACGAGTTCCCCGCCGGCCCACAGGTGGCTCGCCTGCTCACCGTTCAACCGCTCGTGAAGGCTGAAGACCGCCCGCCGCTCCCGCTCGAAGCGGCGCTTGAATCCGGTCTCGAGATACTCGAGGGCCCGCCAGCGAAGCCAGGTCCCTGCTGCCTCCTCGCGCGCAGGATCGAGAACGCTTCGGACCTGCTCCAGCCATTCCTCGTGCAGGCCTGTGAGATAATCGCGCATCGGCAGCTTGACGACGGGCGGATTGCCGATTTCTGGGGCAACGATCGTGGCCATGACGGTCACCTCCTCGACACTGCTAAAGCGGAATACCGAGCACGCTCACCGGCGTGGTGTGCGCCAGCTGACGTGCGGTGCTGCTGCCCTCGATAATGCCGGGCGGTCCACCACGGTGATAGCCGAAGCACAGCACATCCGAACCGCTGGCGACGACCTCCGCCAGGATCTCCGGCACGACCCGGCCCTGGCGGACCGCGACGCTGGCATCTCCGACTTCCCACACCAGGCGGTCGCTTCGAGCCAGGGGAACGGACAACGCCACGGCCTCGGGATGCGGTGCGTTCACTTCCTCCACGGTTACCACCCGTATGGCCGCACCGGCCGCCTCCGCGAAGCCGCGGCAGGCGGCGAGCACGCTCATGCCCCGATCGGAACCATCCAGCGCAACCAGCACCCGGGCGATCGGGGCACTGCCGGGCTGCACAAAGAGGCAGGCCACCCTGCTGCGGCGGAGGACTGCGTCCGCGGTATCCCCCAGGAGGAGACGAGCCATCGGGGAGCGCTGCTTCCTCCCCAACACCAACAGGTCGGCGGCTCGCTGCTCGGCGAAGCGGCAGATCTCGATGCTGGGCACGCCGAATGCAATCCCCAGCTCGACCGGGGTGTAGGGATGGGCCGCTTGCAGGTCGGCTTCTAGCCACCGCTGCAGGCGCTCCAGCGCCACCCCGCCGCCTTCGGTCTCACCGGGGGCGAGGTCCGCGCCAACGGCGCCGAGCAGCGGCACGGCTTGAACCGAGACGACCCGCAGGACGGTGATCCTGGCGGACGCCTTGGCCGCGAGGTCCAGCCCGGTGCGAACCGCCTGGCGGCCGGCCTCGGACTCATCGGTTGCGACGACTATGTGACGGATATTCACCGTGCTTCTCCTTGCGCGATGAAGGAGCCTAACGGCTTGGTGATGAAGGAAGCGTGAAAGGCTCGCGAAACCGCCTGCAGAGTCGTAGAGCCGGAGGAGATCGGGCCCAGGGTAAACATCACTTCATCCGCGGCTCATCGAGGCCTCATGCAGGGCACTGTAGTCTTGATCCCAAGGCGGCAGGACAGGCCGCCGGGAGGTGCCCATGCTGGACGTACTCCTCAGCTCACGCCCGCCTCAGCGGAGAGGGCCCCTGGGAGCAGTCGGGTCTCTTCTCATTCATGCCCTGGTCCTCGCGCTGGTGGTCGAGACCACCCGGGCATCGGTCGAGGCCCGTTCGCGTCCGGTGGCCGACACCACGCTGGTGTTCTTGCGCCGCCTGGCGCCACCGGCGATCCGGCCCGACAACCAGCGTGCGCCGAGCCTCGAGGAACGCGCGAGCAACCCGACTCTGGTCCTGGCCGCCAATCCACCCCCCAAGGGCTTCCAGACGGTCGTGGCACCGCAGGACATCCCCGCCACGATCCCGCCGATCGACCTCAAGGCGAAGCCACTGGATCCCCGCGACTATAGCGGGCGGGGCGTCGAAGGCGGAGTCGCCCGGGGGGTCGTGGGAGGGACCGGCAAGGTCGATCCGGAACTCCCTGCGGGAGATGTGGTCTATGCCGCCACCACGGAGGATGCGAGCTTCGAGCCGGCCGTGCTGATCTCGCAACCGACTCCCAGGTACCCGCCGGTGCTCCAGCAGGTCGGCCTCTCGGGACGGGTGGTGCTGCAGTTCATCGTAGACACGACCGGCCGGGTGGAGTCAGCCTCGATCAACGTGATCAAGAGCACCAACCAGGAGTTCGAGTCACCGGCTCGTGAGTCGGTGGCGGCCGCGATCTTCCATCCCGCGCGGCTCGGGCCGAAGCCCGTTCGCCAGCTCGCCCAGCAGGGCGTCAGGTTCATCGCCAGACAGTAGGCCGCAGCCGGTGAGTCTGGTGCCGGCGAGAGGAGGTCCGATATGACGATGCAGACAGGGACCGTCTGGAAGATCTCCGAGCAGGACTTCCCCCGGTCCGGCTCGCTCGAGCGCCAGCTCCGCTTTCTGGTCCGCTATGCCATCCTTGCCCCGTCGACCAGGAATACCCAACCGTGGCGCTTCGCCGTCGAGGTGAACAGGGTGCAGCTTTTCGCCGATCTCCAGCGAGAGCAACCCATCTCGGACCCCGATCGGCGAGAGCTCTACATCAGCCTGGGCTGCGCCCTGGAGAATCTGCTGATCGCGGCTGAGCACTTCGGCTTCCGGCACCACGTCACGTACTTCCCCGAGTACGGCAATGACGAGCTGGTGGCGAGCATCGCCTTCGAGCCGGGGGAACCACCATTCTCCGTCCGCGCCGTCATCCCGCTGGCCACCATCGCGCGGCGCCACAATGACAACAGCCTCTACGGTTCAGCGTCTATCCCGGAGGAGATACGTATCCACCTGGAAACCTCCCGTATGGAATCCGAACTGCGGCTGGATCTGACCGCCGACCATTTCTTCCATCGGTGGGTGGAACAGCTCACGCGGGAAGCCGATCACCTCGAATTCGCGGATCCCGACTTCCGCGAAGAGCTGGGACGCCGGATCCGGGAGGGCGCATTCGGGCTTCCGAAGGTGCTGTCGCGACTGGGAAGCCTCGCCGTGTCCCGGCTCGATCTGGGCGACCCCGTGGCCAGGCAGGACCAGAAGATCGTGGACAGCGCCCCACTGCTGGGCCTCATCAGCGCTACCGACGACAGCCACCTGGCGCATGTCCGGAGCGGTCAGTTGTTCGAGCGGCTCTGGCTCACGGCCACGAGCCTGGGCGTCAGCGTTCACCCCATGAGTCAGACCATGCGTCATCCGGACCTCCGGTCGGAGGTAGCCGAGCTGATCCCGGCTCGTGGCTGGGTACCGCAGCACCTGTTTCGCGTCGGCTACTCGCTTCGGCACGGAGAGCCGCGCTACTACACTCCGCGTCGACCTCTGGAAGAGGTAATGCCGCGGAGGCACCAGTTTCCGATACTGTAGCTGTATGAGAACCTCTCGGCTCACCGCAGTTCTGGCAGCGTTCGCGCTCGGCGCACCCATCGTGGCCGCTCAGCAGCCGACGCCGCCCCACGGGCCGGATCGGCAGCACGGCCACATGATGGACGCCGAAGGGATGGCAGCACGAATGCAGCTGATGGACTCGCTGAACGCTCGCCTGGATACGCTGGTGAGCCGGATGAATCGGGCGACCGGCAACCGCAAGGTCACGGCGATGGCCGAGGTCATCAACGAGCTGGTCGCTCAGCGCCAGGCCATGCACGAACGTATGCGCCGGATGATGAAATCCCGGAAAGGAATGAAGCCCATGACGAACGAGCCACCGGCTCAGGGTGGCACCGGGCCAAGGCCGCGGGCGGACTTCAAGCCGGCCGATACCGCGGACTATCCGAAACACCCTTCGCCCCGCTGACGCCTGCCCACTCCGAGCGGGGACCCCTATCTTTTCATCAACAGTCCTTCATAATCGGTTAACCCTGGGATCACCCCGCGTCTCGTAGCTATCTCCTGGCTCGACTGAGGCGCCAAGGCTCCCCATGTCAGGACCGCGAGAATTCCGCGAGCAGGACCATCCCCCGGCCAGGGACCTCGAACGGCTGATCGAGACCGAGGCCAGGCTTGACCACTTGCTCCAGGCCGCCCGCACCGAAGCCGGCGACCTGATCGCCCAGGCACGGGAGCGAGCGGTCCGAGCCGAAGAGCGCTGGGCGGCCGCCTTCGAAGCCGCGCGGCGGGACCTCGAGCATCGTGTGGCTCAGGAGCGCGACCGCGAGCTGGGCCGGATCCGGGAGGAGGCCGAGCGCCTCAGCGCGCACTATGCCGGCCACACCCGTGAGCAGCTCGAGGCGCTGGCCCAATGGGTGGTGAACGAGCTCCGAGGCGCGGCTCCGGGAGACCTTCCGTGATCGTGAAGATGTCGAAGGTCCGGATACTGGGGCCGCGCGACCGGCTGGGCGAGGTGCTCGGGGTCCTGCAGGACACCGGTGTGCTGCACCTCTCGCCGCCGAGGCCGACGCTGCCACTCCGTTCCATCGAGCTCACCGCCGCCCAGCAGCGCCTCCACCGGAACCTGCGCCGCGTGCTCGCGGACCTCGACGCCGTGGGGACGGCGCTTCCGCCGACGGTGCCCCCGAGGGACGCGCCAGCCCCCGCGACCTCGGAGCTGGCGCGCTGGGCGCGGCTGGTCGGTCGAGTGCGGCGGATGACGGATCGTCTGGCGGGCCGCGTGGCCGCCCTCGAGGAGGAGCGGGCGCTGCTGCTCAAGTACCGCCAGCTCTTCGCCAGCCTCGCGCCGCTGCTTCCTCAGCAGAACACCCACCAGCACGGGCGAGTCTACCACTTGGTACTCCGTCCGGGACAGGAAGCGGGCGTACAGCTGCTCCGGCAGGAGCTCGCCACCTTTCTTGGCGAGGCGTTCGAGCTGCATGAGCGGCGTCTCCCCGATGGTGAGATCGCCGTGCTCCTCCTGGTGCCCGCCACGGCGGCCGAGCGTACCGAGCGGCTCCTGGCGGCAGGCCGCGTGCACGACGTGCCCCTGCCCGGCCCCTATCGGGGCAAGCCGCTGGCGGAAGCGATTCCGGACATGGCAGCCCGGCTGCGGGGCATTCCCCGGGAGCTGGCGCAGATCCAGCAGGAGCGAGAGCGGCTGGCGCGAGCGCACGGGGAGGAGCTCGCCCGGGCACGCGCGGTGATGTACGACCACCTGGCGCGGCTGGAAGCCCTGCCGTTCTCCGCCACCAGCCGCCGCGCCTTTGTTCTGGAAGGGTGGCTGCCCACCGCACGGCGGCAGCGGCTGACCCATGAGCTCGCGGCGCGGGTCGGAGACACGGTGGTGGTGGAGGAGGTCGGCCGTGAGGAGTGGAAGGGCGATGATGCCCCGGTGATCCTCTCCAACCCGCGCCTCTTCCGTCCGTTCGAGCTCATCGTCCGGCAGCTTCCGCTGCCGCGGTACGGCAGCCTGGATCCCACGCCCTTTGTCGCGGTCTTCTTCCCGATGTTCTTCGGACTGATGCTGGGCGACATCGGCTATGGGGCGGTGCTCGCCGGCCTGGGCCTGCTGCTGCACAGGCGCTCCCGGCCCGGGAGTGTACTCCGCACAGTGGCCGAGATTGCCGGACCCTGCGCGGCCTTCACGATCATCTTCGGCGCCCTCTACGGCGAGCTGTTCGGAGACCTCGGCCACCACTGGCTGGGGCTGCGTCCGCTGCTGTTCAATCGGGAGGAGGCGATCGTGCCGTTTCTCGGCCTCGCGGTCGCGCTCGGCCTGGTCCACGTCCTGCTCGGGCTCGGCCTCGGCGTGGCGAACGCACTGCGTGGGCGTCACCCTCGCGCCGCGCTGGGCAGAGGGCTGACCGCCCTGATGATTCTCCTGATCCTGGCGGCGCTGCTGGCGTCCATCGACGTCCTGCCGGCAGCCCTGTTCACGCCCAGCGTGATCGCGCTGCTGGTGGTATTCCCGATTCTGATCTTCGCCGAAGGCATCGTGGCGCCGATCGAGCTGCTGGCTACCATCGGGAACGTGCTCTCGTATGCCCGTATCATGGCGCTGGGCGTGGCATCGGTGATGCTCGCCGTCGTGGCGAACCGGATGGCGGGAGCTCTCGGGAGTGCCGTCGTCGGAGCCGTGTTCGCCCTGCTCTTCCACCTGGTGAATTTCGCGCTGGGCCTGTTCAGCCCCACGATTCACGCCCTGCGTCTGCACTACGTCGAGTTCTTTGGACGGTTCTACAGCCCAGGGGGGTTGGAATACCATCCACTGGCTCGCTGGACCCCACCCCCGAGACCTACTTCCTGAGCGAGGAGAGCAGCATGGAGATCGCCCTGATCACGTTGAGCGCGGCGCTGGCGGTGGGTTTACCCGCCCTTGCCACCGGTTGGGCCCAGTCACGCATCGGCGCGGCTGCGGCGGCGAGTCTCGCCGAAAAGCCCGAGCTGACGACCACGGCGATCATCATGCTCGCGATCCCCGAGACCATGGCCATCCTCGGCTTCGTGGTCGCCGTCCTGATCATCCTGCGCGGCGGCGCCTGAGGCGCCGTGAGCCTGGACCAACTGCTCCACGCGCTCGAGCGTCAGGCGGCGGAGGCCGCCGGGACGGAACTCGAGGCCGCACGCATGGAGGCCTCGAGAATAGAACGCGAGGCGGAGGACGGGCTCGCCCGGCGCATGCGCACCGGTCTGGAGGAGGAGGAAGCCGTGCTGCGCGCCGAGGCCGAACGCACGATCGCGGAAGCGAGACGCAGCGAGCGCCGGCGCGTGCTCGAGGCGCGCGAGCAGCTCCTCGACCGGATCTTCGCTCGTGCCGGCGAGCTACTGGTGGCCGACCAGGACGGCTCGCGGATGGACCGGCTGGCGGAGGAGGTGCGCCGGGCACTGGGCTATCTCGGCGATGTCCCGGCCGTGGTTCATTGTGCTGCTCGGATGGCGCCGCGGCTGCGTACGCTGCTGGGAAGACTGGATGGTTTGACCGTCCAGCCCGATCCCTCTCTGCGCGCCGGCTTCACGGTGCGGGCCGCCGACGGCTCGGTACGGGTGGACCACACACCGGAGCGGCGGTTGGCCGCTCTCAGGCCCCGGCTCGCGATCGGCCTCCTGCGCCGGGTCGAACCTCCCTCGTGATGCCCTCCCTCGACGACGTGAACGCCCGGGTGCGCGGGCTCGCCGCTCATCTGCTCCGGCCGGAGCGGGTGCCGGAGCTCGCTGCCGCTGCCGACCTCTGGGACCTGGTCCGCCGACTGGAGCGTGCCGGTTATCCACTCACCCTGGAGCCCGGTCCACTGACGCCGGGTGCACTCGAGGGTGCGGTTCGTCGGCTCGCGGCTTCCCGACTCCGATTGCTGGCGCGCTGGTGTGGAAACCGGGCTGCGACCCTCGCGATCGTCTTCGAGGAAGAAGATCGCCGAAACCTGCGCACCCTGATCCGCGGGGCCGTCGCCGGTACCTCCTCCGATGCGCGGCTGGCGGGAACCATTCCCACCGCCTCCTTGCCGCTCCGGGCGCTCGAGGAGCTGGCCCATCAGACCGACCTCCGCAGCATGGGCGCGCTGTTGGCGCTGTGGGGAAACCCGTACGCGGTCGTGCTGCGGGACCTGGAGAGCTCCGAGCACCCCGACCTCCTCCGGCTGGAGGTGCGGCTCGGGCGAGAGTTCGCCCGGCGCGCGCTCCAGGCGGCCCGGCAGGGTGACCGTGTGCTCCAGGCGCACGTTCGCGACACGATCGATCTGGAGAACGCCTGCGCGGCACTGCTCCTGTCCGGCGGCGACCGCGACGTCTCTCCCGCTGAGTGCTTCATCCCCGGCGGAAGCTGGATCACGCCCGCCGTCTTCGAGGTCGCTGCGACGGCTCCGGATCGGGACGAGGCCGCCCGCCGCCTGGCCCGGGCATTGGGGACGCGGCCGGTGGCTCGCGCGCTGCTCCGCGCTGCCGGACGACTTTCGGAGCTGGATGACGAGCTCCTTGCGGCTCAGCTGATCGAGCGGCGCGCGGCGGCCCGACTGGATCCGCTGAGCTCGGCACCGCTCCTCGCCTATGCGCTGGCGCTTCGCGCCGAGACCAGGACGCTGGGGCGCCTGGTGTGGGGAGTGGCGCTCGGAATCCCTGCCCCCGCACTCGCTGCCGAACTGGCGGGTACCACGTGAGCCACACCGCACGGGTCCTGTGTCAACCGGAGCTGGCGGCGGGATTCGAGCTCGCCGGCCTCCAGGTTCACGAGGCGAGCTCGACGGAGCAGGCGGCGGAGCGTCTGGGGGCCTTGCTCTCTCAGGAGGAGATCGGGGTCCTCCTGATCGACGAGCGCCTTCACCGGGGCCTTTCCGAGGAGCTGCGTCGTGAGCTGGCGCGCCGCCCCCTCCCGATGGTCGTACCCTTTCCCGGTCCCAGTTGGGCGGAGCAACGGGATCCCGACGCCTACGTGCTCGAGCTACTCCGCCAGGCCATCGGCTATCGCGTGAGGCTCAAGTGACCGAGGCGCGGATTCGGCGAGTCACCGGAAGCCTGGTCGAGGCCGGCCCGCTCTCCGGAGCGGCGGTCTACGAGCTCGGACGGGTGGGTGAGCGGCACCTGCTGGGTGAAGTGATCAGGGTCGACGGGGATCGCGCCACGCTCCAGGTCTACGAGGATACGACCGGACTGGCTGTGGGAGAGCCGCTGCAGCTCTCGGGCGAATCCCTGACGGCCCACCTCGGCCCGGGCCTCCTGGGAACCGTGCTGGACGGGCTCGGGCGGCGCCTGCACCAGCTGGCTGCCAGCGCAGGCGACCTGGTGCAGCCCGGCACCGAGGCGGTGACGCTCGAGAGCGACCGGGCCTGGACCTTTCGGCCTTCGGTGCGGACGGGCGAGCGCGTCCGCGCCGGAGACGTGATCGGGGTGGTGGAGGAGCTGCCGGGATTCGAGCACCGCGTGCTCCTCCCGCCCGGTCACGCAGGGGCGATCGCCGAGATCGCGGAAGGCGAATACTCGATCAGCCAGCCGGTCGGTCGTCTCGCCGACGG
>DATBJC010000044.1:0-7976 GCA_036556625.1 Gemmatimonadales bacterium | reverse complement strand
TCGCGCGCCAGGCGTGCTCGATCAGGACCTCGATCGCCTCGTCGCTCAGCGCGGCCAGGTACTCGGACTTCCAGTAGTAGCCGAGCCCGTGCGGGGCGGTCGGGTCGAACATGCCTTGATGGGCAACGTACGGGGTCGGGCGGAGCAGGTCGACCAGCGGCTCGCCCAGCCGCCGCAGTGGCGCCACCGCGCGCTCGCCGTCCTCGATCCGGCCCGCATAGCAGGCGGCGACGACGACCACCGGACGTCCGTGGATCTCGGGAGGGAGGAAGGGGGCCGGGGGCGCGGTCCGGAGGATGACGATCGTGGTCATCTCGTCCGGCATGTCCGCCAGACAGTCGCGGTAGGCCCCCAGCACGGCCCGGGCCTCCTCGGCGGGATAGAGGATCGGCCCGGCCAGAACTGTCGGCCCGACCGGGTGAAGGCGGTAATCGAACGAGCTGACCACCCCGAAGTTGCCCCCGCCGCCGCGGAGGCCCCAGAAGAGGTCGCCGTGCTCCCTTTCGCTGGCACGCAGGCACTCGCCGTCCGCGGTGACCACATCCGCCGAGAGCAGGTTGTCGCACGCGAGCCCGTGCTTTCGCATGAGCCAGCCGAGCCCACCGCCCAGGGTCAGCCCCGCAATGCCCGTGTGGCTGATGATGCCGCCGGTGGTGGCCAGACCGAAGACCTGCGTCTCCCGGTCCAACTCCCCCCAGAGGAGCCCCGCCTGGGCCCGGGCGGTCCGGGCGACGGGATCGACCCACACGGCCTTCATCGGCGAGCAGTCGAGCACCAGGCCACCGTCGCACACGGCGGTACCGGCCACGTTGTGGCCTCCGCCCCGTACCGCCAACGGGAGACTCTGCTCGCGGGCGAACCGGACGGCGGCCTGCACGTCGGCCACGCCGGTGGCGCGGGCCACCAGCGCGGGATGCCGGTCGATGGCTCCGTTCCAGATGCGCCGGGCCGAATCGTAGATCTCGTCGCCGGGCTGGATCAGCTCGCCCCGGAACCGTGACCGCAAGGCGGCGACCGCGCCCTCCTCCAGGCGCGGGATCTCGCCCGCGGTCCGGGCTGTCTCCTGCATCATCGGCATGACCATGGCTCCATCTCCTCCTGCGGACGGCTCCAGTATTCTGCCGGTCACGCCGGTGGGGAAAGCCCAAAAAATGAACTTGACCCGGGCCGTCCCCGACGTAGAATCGGACTGCGATGAGCACGTACGGCCAGTTCTGCCCGGTGGCCAAAGCGGCCGAGATCGTGGCCGAGCGGTGGACGCCGCTGCTGCTGCGGGAGCTCTTGTGCGGAAGCCGGCGGTTCGCCGACCTTCACCGCGGGATGCCGCTGATGTCGCGGGCTCTGCTGGTTCAACGGCTCCAGCAACTGGAGCAGGCCGGCATTGTCCAGAGCACGCCCAAGCTACGGGGACGGGGCAGGGAGTACGCCTTGACCCCGGCCGGCGAGGAGCTGCGCCCGGTCATCGAGCAGCTCGGCGAATGGGGCCAGCGCTGGGCCCGGAGCCAGCTCAGGCGGGAGGACCTCGACCCCGGGCTTCTCATGTGGGACATCCACCGCCGGCTCAACGTGGACCGGCTCCCCGAGCGCCGCGTCGTCGTCCGCTTCGACTTCCGGGGGGTGCCGCGGGCCTCGCGGTGCCCCACCACCTGGTGGCTCATCCTCCAGCGCCCCGAGGTGGACCTCTGCCTCAAGGATCCGGGGTTCGAGGTGGACCTGATCGTCCATGCCGACGCGGCGGCCCTCACCAGGGTATGGATGGGGGACGTCAGATTGACGGACGCGATGCGGCAGGATCTGATCCGGCTCGACGGTCTTCGGATCTTCAGGCGCGCCTTCCCGACCTGGCTCGCGCTGAGCAGCTTTGCCCCTGTCCCGCGCCCCCGTCCCGCCACCGCGAGCTGAGACCGGCAAAGCCCGTCCCGCCGGAGAGCCGCACGTCAGGTTGACAACTCGAAGTGGGAGCTAGCGAGCCGCCATGGATCGTCGTGCGTTCCTTGCTGTCACTCTAGCGCTGGCCGGCGCGGGACCAGTCGCACCCCGGGCGGGTAAACGGCAACCGAAGACCAGGCTGATCCTCCTCGGGACCGCCGGCGGGCCGCGGCCACGCAGGTCCCGGTCGGCGTCGGCTCAGGTCATCGTCGCCAATGATACGGCATACGTTGTGGATTGCGGCGATGGAGTCGCGCGCCAGCTCGTGTTCGCGGGCGTGCCGCTCGCGAGCATCCGGCACATCTTCCTCACGCATCACCACTCGGACCATAACGCCGACTACGGCAACCTGCTCTTGCTGGCCGGGACGGCAGGGCTGCGCACGCGGGTCGACTCGTGGGGCCCACCGCCGCTCGAGCGGATGACCAGACTGTTCTTCGAGATGAATGCGGCCGACATCGCCGCCCGCATCGCGGACGAGGGACGAGTCCCGCTGGCGCCACTGGTCCACCCCCACGATCTCCATGGCGGGGGGCTCGTGATGCGGGACCCGAACCTGACCGTCACCGCCGCTCTGGTGCACCATCCCCCGATGGACCGGGCATTCGCCTACCGCTTCGACGCTGCCGACCGATCCATCGTCATCTCGGGTGACACCACGCGGTCCGACGGTCTGGTCGAACTGGCCCGGGGCGCCGACGTCCTGGTCCACGAGGCACTCTATCCCGCCGGCATCGATCGCCTGGTCGCCGGGATCGCCAACGCGCCCGACCTCAAGCGGAGCATCCTGTCGCATCACACGACGGCGGAGGACGCGGGGCGGGTAGCGCAGGCGGCCGGCGTGACCACGCTGGTGCTCTCGCACCTGGTGCCGGCGGAGGACCCCGCCATCACCGAGCAAATGTGGGCCGACGCAGCGAGGAGGTGGTTCCGGGGCCGTGTCATTGTCGGTCGGGATCTGCTGGAGCTGTGAAAGGAGAGATCACGCCACCGCCCTCCCGGAGTGACGCCAGGGAAGCGAGGTTTGTGCGGACAGCCCAAACCAGGAAGGCCAGATGGACCCTGCTTTTCTTGCTCCTCTGATACCGATCACGGCGATCATCGCCATTGCGGTAGTCAAGATTGCTCGGCTGCGTGCCACCTCTCCTGCATCGTCCTCGGCCGACGTGACGGCGCGTCTCGAGGCATTGGAGCGGAATGTCGACGGCCTCCACCAGGAGCTGCTGGAAACCCAGGAACGGCTCGATTTCGCGGAGCGCCTGCTCAGCAAGGCGCGGGACGAGCACCGTATTGGAGGGTAGAGCGGACACCACCCGATACTCCCGCAACCTTGGCCCGGCGCGTAACGTCTCACCGGCGTGCGACCTAACCAAAGCCAGGACCCCGAGCTGTTGCGCCGCCTGCTGCGCGCGAAAGACCGGATGGACGCCGCCTCGCACGAGGAGTGGCCCGTCCGGCGGCTGGCGCGCGTGAGCGGCGTCTCCCAGGCCCACTTCGCGCGATCGTTCAAGGAGGCCTTCGGCGTCCCGCCGCACCGCTACCTGCTCACCCGCCGGCTCGAGCGCGCCACCGCGCTGCTCCGCGACACGGACCTGTCCATCACCGAGATCGCGTTCCAGACTGGCTGGAACAGCCTGGGGACCTTCGGGCGCACGTTCCGCGACGTTACCGGCGAGAGCCCGAGTGAGCTGCGTGCGCGCGAGAAAGCCGCCGGCCACCAGCTCCAGCGGGTGCCGGGCTGCTTCCTCAGCGCCGCCCACCGGCCCGACCTCACGATCGCAGTTTCGGAGAAGCGTCGGCAGGAGGCCGGCGGTATTATGGGCTCCCACGAAAGGGAGGTCCCATGAGCCAGGGTGTCGGGGTGGTCGGGCTGTACGTTCGCGATCAGGAGGAAGCCGTCCAGTTCTACGTCGAGAAGCTCGGGTTCCGCATCCACACCGATGTGAAGAACGGCGACTACCGGTGGCTCACGGTGCAGCACCCGGACCAGCCGTCCTTCCAGCTCGGCCTGTTCGCGCCGCAGCCACCGACGGTGGACGCGGCGACCGCGCAGACCCTGCGCGAGATCGTGGCCAAGGGCGCCATGCCGCCGCTCGTGCTCATCGTCGACGACTGCCGCGCCGCCTACGACCGGCTGCGCGCCCGTGGAGTGGAGTTCACCCAGGAGCCCGTGGACCGCTACGGCTCCGTGGACGCCGGCTTCCGCGATCCGTCGGGAAACGGGTGGAAGATGATCGAGGCGCGGTAAGGGAGGCGGCCGGGGACACGGGATCTACCGGCGCGCTCTCTTCCGCAGCCGGGCCATCAGCTCCACGAACTCATCCGGATCAGGAAGCTTCACCTTGCGAGCTCTTGCGGCTCGACGGATGCGGCCTTTGATCGTGCGGACTTCATCGGCCGGGTACTTGGAAGCGTTGCGGGGCTGGTGGATGTACGCCCAGGCCGCCTTGATCCGGCCGGGAGTGTCGATCGGGTACTTCTTGTTCACCGGATCGGCGAACGTTGCCTTGCCGTACTTCGCCAGCCCCTGTCGAGGGTCCGTGTCAGGCCGACGATGAATTTTCCTGGGCATCGGCTGGATTACTCGGTTCGGCCGATGCGCTGGTCGCGTACCTGGAGATGGTGCACGGACCCGTCCGCGGTGTGCAGCCGCACCAGCACATCGATGCGCTGGTCCGTATTCCACCTCGGCCCGCCCCGCAGGATCAGCTCCATCCCGTTGGGAAGACCGGGCCGCGGCTCCGAGCTGGGCGCGGTCTCCCAAACCCCCTCGGGCGAGCGAACCCAGACGGAATCCGCCGTGAGCCCGTCCGGAAGCGGTTTCGGCTCGAGGCTCACGATCTGAACACTCACCATGAGTGGGCTGCCGTCGCTCCGATCGGGGCCGATCCGGGGCATGAAGTCACGCCATGCGACGACCCGGAGGCCGATCCGCGAGCCTCCGACGGCGACGATCGAATCCGCGTCGGACCACGGCACCTTCTGGTCATCCACCTGGCCACTCAGACATGCGGGAGCCACTGAGACCAGCGCTCCCAGTGCCAGAGCGAAAACGGCCCGGCCGAGGCCGGGCCGTTTCACTTTCTTCACTACTGCACGGCCCGAAGGGCATTCACGAAGCCGTGCCCATAGAACTCATCCTTGCCCGGCTTGCCGAGGTCGTCGGCCGACTGGCGCAAGGCCGCCTGGACCTGCGAAGGCGTGATCGAGCCGCCGTTCTTCTCGATGATGAGCGCGGCGACACCCGCGACGGCCGGCGCCGACATGCTGGTGCCCGCCGCGAAGAAGTAGCCGTTGCCGGTGAGGCTCCCCGGGCTGATGACCAAGTCGAAGGCCCAGCAGAAATTGGTGATCGTCCCGAATCCGGGCAGCGGAAGGGTGCACACGTCATTGCCCGGCAACACGCCGTCGCCCCCCGGTCCGCCCAACTCCACCAGGGCCTTGCCGAAGTTGGTGTAAGATGCCGGGCGGGTGAAGTTCGTGGCGCCCAGGGCGAACCCGACCGGGCCGGTCGCCGAGATGGCGAGCACCCTGGCCGACATGGCTGGTATCGTAACCGCCTTCTTCTCCTCGTCGAGGTCGACCGCGGCGTTCCCCGCCGAGGCGATCACCGTCACGCCATGCTTGTCGGCGAACTTGGTGGCCCGGTCCAGCGCCTTGAGCAGCTCCTTGTCCTCCTTGGTGGGGATGAACGTGGAACCCAGGCTCATGTTGATGACGTCGGCCCGGGCACAGTTCTCCTTGCCCGGTGTGGCGCTCGGGTCGGCGGCATACAGGATGCCTTCGATCACATCCCCGAAGGTTCCGGTGCCGCCATTGAGGACCTTGACACCCATGATGGTCGCTCCCGGTGCGACGCCGATGGTGCCCAACCCGTCGTCCTGGGCGGCTACGATCCCGGCGACATGCGTCGCATGGGAGAACGTGCCCACGTCCTGATTGAAGTTGAGGCCCGCGACCATGGACGCGGAGCATGCCACGTCAACGCTCCCCGCCAGATCCTGGTGGGCGGCGTTGAGCCCCCCGTCCAGCACCGCCACGCGAACGCCGTTCCCTCTCGCGCCGAGATCCCACGCCTCCGGCGCGTGGATGGACTTGGGCGCCCATTGGATGCCGAACAGGACCTCGTTGTCGCCGATGCTGGCGGCGCCGGCGCCTGAGCCTCCGGGCGTCTCTCCTGCGTCGACGAACCGCTCATTGGGGTCGACCCATTGGACGACCCGGTCCTGGCCCACGCCCTCGACCCCCTGAATGGCGCCGGCACGCTGGGCGAAGTCCGCGGCGTCGGACTCGACGCTGGCCACGCCGGCCTCCCGGTTGATCTTCTTCACGTTGCCGCCGGCGCTGGCGAGCCGGGCCGCCAGATCACCCGGCGCCGATTCCGCGAATGAGATCAGGTAGGTCTTGGACTGCTTAGCGGATTGTGGAGTGGAAAGTGTGGGGCTGGCGTCGGAGGGGGCGGTCGGGGCTGGGTCATCTTGACAGGCTGCAATGCCGACCAGTACGACCATGCCACTCCGACAGAGAAGTCGATTGAGACGCATCGTGAACACCTTGTCTTGGAAGGGCTTGTAACGATAGATCGAATAACCATTGATGACCGCGCGGCCGACGCGGCCGACAGGGACTTAGTTGGTGCCTCGAAGCCTGTCAAGATATCGGAGGGATGGCTCTCTTCTACGGCTATCAGAAGTGGCGCTACGACTCGGCGACCGGCCCTGGCCGGGGCAGGCGGACAAACTGTCGGACCGGCAGCCGGCTGCATAGGGAGTCATGTCACCACTCGATCGGCCGACGGTCGTGGAAGAACTCCCCCGTCGGTCCGCCGTCCGGAAGTGTAGCGCACCAGACGATCGTGTCCGCCCCCTGCTCGACGGAGCGCGGCGCCGAAGCGCCGCCCATATCGGTGCGCACCCATCCCGGGTCCACGGCATTGACCAGCACGTTGCGGTTGCGGCCCGCATGTGCCAGCAGACGTGTCAGCGCGTTCAGCGCGGTCTTGGAGACTGAATAGGGAGGGGCGTAGTCGCTCATGCCGGCGAGCTGCCCGGCGCCGGACGAGACGTTCACCACTCGGCCATAGCGCCGCCGGAGCATCCCGGGCAGCAGCGCCTGGGAGAGCAGGAGCGGTCCCCAGACGTTCGTCTCCATGGACTGACGGAAATCCTCGATCGGCGCGCTCAACACGCCGTCGTCCTCCCCCAGGAGGACGGCGGCGTTGTTCACCAGGACATCGGTGCCGCCGAACTCTTTCTCTGTGGCTGCGGCCAGATCGTGGATGCTGTCGGCATCGGTGACGTCGAGCACGCGCGCCAGGACCTGGGCGCCTTCCTGCCGCAGACGGTCCGCGGCCGCCTCCGCCAGCTCGCGGTTCCGGCCGGTGAGCAGCACCCGATAGCCCAGCGTGCCCAGCTGGCGACACACCGCCAGGCCGATGCCGCGGTTCCCTCCGGTGACGAGCGCCGTGCGCGTCCGCTTCTCGGTCGTCATGCCGGAAAATGGCGACTTTGCGCCTGGAAGTCTGTACGAGGTGACTCGGTGTCTCCGGGGAACTCTTCCGAGGCGCTTGACGCGTCGCCATCAGCGCCGCTTACGTCGAGTGCAGTCGGAGCAGGAGCGCGTACGTTTCGCACTCGAGCAGGTAGAGACCGTCTATCCCGGCGCACGTGAGAGCTTCGAGGGGGGAGTGTCGAAGTGCTGGGATGAGGACCAGTGGGCCCGAGGCGGCACTGCCTATTACAAGCCGGGCCAGTTTCGGTCGCTGCAGCCGCATGTCGCTCGACCCGAAGGCAGGGTGCACTTCGCGGGTGAGCATACGTCGGTATGGATCGATGGGTGGATGCAGGGAGCACTCGAATCCGGGAACCGCGTGGCCCGGGAGGTGAATGCTGCTGTATGAAGTACTGTTACGGCGAAAGTCACCTGCTGCTCGCTAGCCAAGGGCCGAGTGGGCGACACACGGCGTGACGGAGCCGATGATGCCCATGTTCACTGGATCATGCTGCCGGATTGAGGGGTGTCCGGGCAGTTGTTCGATGACCGCCGCC
>DATBJC010000043.1:0-85016 GCA_036556625.1 Gemmatimonadales bacterium | reverse complement strand
CGAGCGCGCCACCGGGCTGGCCCGCCGCATGGTCACCCAGTTCGGCATGAGCGAAGTCATCGGACCGCTCGCCGTCGGCGACAAGGAGCAGGAGATCTTCCTGGGCCGCGAGTTCGCCCAGCGGCGCGAGATCTCGGAGCGCACCGCCCAGATGGTGGACGACGAGGTCAAGCGGCTCATCGACGAGGCCTACGCTCGCGCCACCCAGATCCTGACCGAGCACCGGGACCTGCTCGACCGGATCGCCGTGGCCTTGCTGGACCGCGAAACCATCGACCGGGAGGATCTCGACCGCCTGGTCCGGAATCTTCCGCTCTCACCCCGTACCCTGCCACCGGATACCGCGACGCCGGCGAGCCCGCCGACGGCCAAGCCGGGCGTGACGCCCTCTCGCGCGCCCATCCTCGGAGCGCCCCCGGCCGAACCCGCCGGCGCGTGAATGTCACGCCGCTGGCGCTCCACTCGACGGGAGCGGTGCGCGAGGCGCTGCGCTCCCACGGGTGGGAGGACGGGCTCGCCCGCGCCTCCGCCGACGGCATCCATCCTCTCGCCTTTCATCTGACCGGCCTGGACGCCGCCACGCTCGAAGCTCTGGTTCGCTTCGGCGGCAGCCTGGGCCTCGAAGTGGTCACCGGGGACGACTGGGCGATCGTCGCCGGAAGCCGGTCCCGCCTGAGCGCCTTTGCGCGGCCCTGGACCGCACCTGAGCCGCTGGCAGACCTGGCGATGCGGGTGGGACTCGCCATGCCGGTGGAGCCGGGACCGGCCTGGCAGACCGCGCGTGGCTCTCTCCCGCTCGATCGGCCCGTCATCCTGGGGATCCTCAACGTCACGCCCGACAGCTTCAGCGATGGCGGCCGGTTCACCGGGGCCGCTGCGGCACTGGCGCACGCCGAGTCACTGATCGCGGACGGCGCCGTGGTCATCGACGTAGGAGGCGAGTCCACCCGTCCCGGCCGAACCGAGCTGGTCCCGGCCGACGAGGAGCTGCGCCGGGTCGTGCCCATCGTGCAGACCCTGGTTCGAGCCCACCCCGATCTGCTGATCTCGATCGATACCGTGAAGTCCTCAGTCGCGGCGGCCGCGCTGGAGAGCGGCGCGGCGATCGTGAACGACGTGACCGCGTTCCGGTTCGATCCCGCCCTGGCCGCGGTGGCCGCGCGGGCCGGCGCCGGGGTGATCCTGATGCACTCCCGGGGCGAGCTGCTGGAGATCGCATCCTACCAGCGTGCCGACTATGCCGGCGACGTGGTGGCGGGGGTGCTCGCCGAGCTTCGGCAATCGCTGGCGGCGGCGACCGCGGGGGGAGTGGGGGAGGACGCGATCGTACTGGATCCTGGGTTCGGGTTTTCCAAGACGGTCGAGCAGAGCGTCGCGCTGTTCGATCAGCTCCCCGCGCTCCAGGCGCTCGGGCGTCCGATTCTGGTGGGGCCTTCCCGCAAGCGATTCCTCGGCGCGATCACCGGACTCCCGGTCGCTGACCGGGACCGGGCCACGGCGGCCGCGTGCGCCCTGGCCTGGGAGCGGGGCGCCCGGCTGTTCCGAGTGCATGCCGTCGCGGCGGCGAGGGAGGCCCTCGCGATCGCGCAGGCGCTCGAGGCGTCCTCGCGGGCATGAGCGTTCAGCCGGCTCGTCCGCCCTATGCCGCCGCGGCGGTGGTCGGCGCGCTGGTGCTGGCGGTCTATGTCGTGACCCTGGCGCCGACGGTGACGTTCTGGGACGCCGGGGAGTTCATCGCGGCGGCCCGCACCCTTGGCATTCCCCATCCGCCGGGCACGCCGCTGTTCGTGCTGATCGCGCATGCCTGGGGACAGCTGGTGCCGATCGGGGAGTGGGCCTATCGCACCAACCTGCTGAGCGCCTGCTTCAGCGCCACGGCGGCGGCCCTGTTCTTCCTGGTCGTTCACCAGTCCATCGGCGGGATTACCGCGGACCTCTCCGAGAGCGCCGGGCGGCGCCTCCGGATCGGCGGGGCCGCGGTGGCGGCCCTGCTCGGCGCGGTCACCTTTACCAACTGGCAGAACTCCAACGAGACCGAGGTCTACACGGTCGCGACCTTCACGACCGCCGCCATGGCGTGGGCCGCCCTGGTGTGGCGGGAGCGAAGGCACGCCCATCGCGCGCCGCGTTTTCTCCTGCTGATCATCTATCTGGCCGGCATCTCGATCGGGAACCATCTGCTCGCGCTGCTCGCCGTGCCCGGTGTGTTGCTCTTCCTGATCGCCACGCTGCGATACGAGCCCGCCGCCGACCTCGCGCGCCGCCGGTCGGAATGGGGACAGGTCGCGGTGGTGGCAGGCATCTGGGCCCTCCTGGTGGGCACCGGGCTCGGCAGCGCCTCGCTCACCGCGGTGGGAGCCATTTGCTTCCTGGCAGCCGCCGCATTCGCCGCCACGGGCGGGGCGGGCGGGTTCGCGCTCGCCGCGCTCGGCATCGCCGTGGTCGGCGTCACGCCTTACATCTTCATCTATCTCCGTTCGGCGCAAAACCCGATCATCAACGAGGCGGACCCCTCCACCCTGGACAACCTGCTCGCCGTCCTCCGGCGGGCCCAGTATCCTCCGCGTACGCCGCTCGACGACCCCACCGAGCCCCACGGACCGGACAATCCCGGACGGACTCTGACGCTCATGGGGTGGCAACTCCTCAACTACATCCAGTATTTCGACTGGCAGTGGGGGCGCTCGCTGGGCGAAGTGGCTCGGAAGTTCGCCACCTTCTTCTTCGTGGCGCTCGGGATCCGTGGCCAGCAGCAACAGCGCCGCTCCGACCGGGCCACCTGGCTGATGTTCCTGGGGATCTTCCTGGTCACCGGGCTGGGCCTCGTGTTCTACATGAACTTCCGGCCCGGATTCAGCCTTGCCCTCGAGCAGTGGCCCAGCCTGGATGATCACGAAGTCCGCGAGCGGGACTACTTCTTCGTGGTGAGCTTCATCGTCTGGGGGCTGTGGGCCGGGATAGGAGCAGCGGCGTTCGCCGCCGACGCTGCCCGCACGGCGTGGGCGCGCCGTCTTGCCCCGGCGCTGCTTCTGGTCGTGCTGGTGCCGCTGACCCTCAACTGGAGCAAGGCCTCCCGCCGTCATGGGCCGGACGCCCGGCTCGCCGCCGACTTCGCCTACGATCTCCTGAACAGCGCGCCGCCCTACGGCTTTCTGTTCACCTTCGGCGACAACGACACCTTCCCGCTGTGGTGGGCGCAGGAGGTCGCCGGGATCCGCCAGGACGTCACCGTGGTCTGTCTGGCTCTGGCGAACACCGACTGGTACATGCGGCAGCTGCGGGAAAACCCGGTCCGGCCGGTGGACCCGGCCCAGGTGCCGAAACTCTGGCGCGATTCGATCCCGTCCCGTCCGACCTGGCCGGCCCACACCATGACCGATTCGATGATCCAGTCGGCCATGGCCGGCTACCTGGTGCAGGAGCCTCAGCAGCTGCGCCTCGGTCCGCTGACCCGGACGCTCGACAAGGGCGCCTTCCTGTTCCCCAACGAGATCGTCTCCCTCAGTCTGATCCAGGCCAACGTCGGCCGCCGTCCGCTGGTATGGTCGGTGACCGCCGGCAGCGGGATGGCCGGGATGCGCGACTACGTGGTGCAGCGAGGGCTTGGCTTCCACCTGGGGACCAGTCCGCCCGACACCACGGACCCGGATCTCGACCTCCGCCGGCTGGCCGGCGCTCCGCTTCACGTGCCCGACACCGAGGAGCTGGTCTACCATACCTACCGCTACGCCGGGCTGCTGGAGCGGGGCGCCGCCGGCCTCGACCCGACCTCGGGCAGTGCGGCATCGAGCCTCGCTCTGCCTCTGGTCCAGTTGGTGTACGCTCACCAGGCACGGGGCGACCGCGAACGGATGGAGCGCGCGCTCCAGCGTGCGGTCATGGTCTCCCCCAATCCGGAGCTGCGAGATGCCTTGCGCAACTTGCTGTTCCAGCCGGCCGACTCCGGAGTCCCTCCCCCTGGCGAGTGAGCGCCCCGCATAGCCGTTCCCTCCTTTCAGGCCACCTACACCTCGGCCGCCTATCGGCTTAAATTGCAAGGCTATGGAATTCCCGGACCTGCCCGGCCGCCTCGCCCGGGTGCGCGAGACGGTGGCACGTCATCAGGCAGTCGGGGGATGGACTCATCCGGTCAGAATCGTCGCCGTCACCAAGGGTCATGGTCCCGAAGCCGTCCGAGCCGCGGCCGCGGCGGGTCTGGAAGACGTCGGAGAGAACCGGGTGCAGGAGGCCCTGGCCAAGCAGGACCAGGCCGGCGACGCTCGGGTCGGGTGGCACCTGGTCGGGACGCTCCAAAGGAACAAGGCGAAGCATGCGGCCGGGCGCTTCGTCCTGATTCACTCGGTAGATCGAGCGGATCTGGGGGCCGAGCTGGACAAGCGGGTCTCGGCCGAGAGCCGGCAGCAGGTGCTGGTCCAGGTGAACTGCTCCGACGAGCCCCAGAAGGGCGGGGTGGAGCCCGAGGGGCTCCTGTCCCTGCTCGACGCCCTTCGCGGAATGTCCCGGCTGCAGGTCATCGGCCTGATGACGATGAGCGCGCTGACCGAGGAGTCCGGCGAGCAGCGTCGGGCGTTCCGCCGGCTCAGGGAGCTGCGCGACGGGGCGGCGCTGGAAGGGCACCGCCTGCCGGAGCTGTCCATGGGAATGTCCGGCGACTACGCGGTCGCCGCCGAGGAAGGTGCGACGATGATGCGGCTGGGAACCGTGCTGTTCGGCGAGCGCCCGCGGTGACCTCAGCGCCTCCGCTCTACGATCGGGTGGCCGGCGCGGCCGACGCGGTCCGCCAGCGCACCGGCGCCGCGCCCGAACTCGCCATCGTCCTCGGCACCGGACTGGGCGGGCTCGCTCGGGAGATCAGCGTCGAGGCGGAGATTCCGTACGGAGACTTGCCGGGGTTTCCCCTCTCCACCGTCGAGGCTCACGCCGGCAAGCTGCTCGCGGGCAAGCTGTCGGGTCGTGCGGTCATGGCGATGCAGGGTCGGTTCCACCGCTACGAAGGCTACGACCTTCAGCAGGTCACCTTCCCGATCCGGGTCCTGCATGCGCTGGGCGCCCGGACCCTGATCGTCTCCAACGCGTGCGGCGGGATGAACCCCCTGTGGGCCCCCGGCGACCTGGTGCTCTTGAGCGATCACATCAATCTGCTGGGAGACAACCCGCTGATCGGTCCCAACGACGAGCGCTTCGGCCCTCGGTTTCCCGACATGTCGGCGCCCTACGATCCCGATCTCCGTGCCCTGGCGCGCCGCACCGCGCTCGAGCTGGGCATCGTGCTGCGGGAAGGCGTCTACCTGGCGGTGCCGGGCCCCAACCTGGAGACCCGGGCCGAGTACCGGATGCTCCGCGCCATGGGAGCCGACGTGGTCGGGATGTCCACCGTCCCCGAGGTGATCGTGGCGCTGCACCAGGGCATGCGGGTCATGGGTGTCTCCATCATCACCGATCAGTGTCTCCCCGATGCGCTGGAGCCGGCGTCCATCGACCGCATCATCGCCACCGCGAACCAGGCGGAGCCGCAGCTCACCCGCCTGATCTCGAGCGTCGTGGAGCGTCTCGCCTGATGTCGTATCCGCCGCTTCCCGATCTCGCCGCCGACGAGCTGGAGCGCCGGCAGCTCGCGCTCTGGAAGGAGGAGGACCTCTTCCATCGCACGCTGGCGGCCAACCGTGAGGGGCCGCCCTTCGTGTTCTACGAGGGCCCGCCGACCGCCAACGGCCGCCCGGGTATCCACCACGTCTTCGCCCGGACGATCAAGGACCTGGTCTGCCGCTTTCAGGCGATGCAGGGGAAGTCGGTCACCCGCATCGCCGGGTGGGATACCCACGGGCTGCCGGTCGAGATCGAGGTCGAGAAGGAGCTGCAGCTCAACGGGAAGAAGGCGATCGAGCAGTTCGGCGTGCGCGAGTTCAATGCTCGCGCGCGGCAGAGCGTCTTCAAGTACCAGGAGGAGTGGGAGTCGCTCTCCGACCGGATCGCCTACTGGCTGGACTACGACCACCCCTACATCACCTGCGAGAACCAGTACATCGAGTCGGTCTGGTGGCTGCTGGCGACGCTGCACCAGAAGGACCTGCTCTATCGCGGCCATCGGGTGCTGCCCTACTGCCCGCGGTGCGGCACGGTGCTCTCCAGCCATGAGCTGGCGCAGGGCTACGAGGACGTCACCACCAACTCGATCTACGTCACGTTCCCGTTGGAGGACGGCTCGGGCCGGGAGCTGCTGGTCTGGACCACCACGCCGTGGACCCTGCTTTCGAACGTCGCGGTCGCGGTGCATCCCGAGCTGGAGTACGGCGAGTACGAGGTCGGCGGACGCCGGCTGATCCTGGCGACGGCGCGGGCGGAGCTTCCCAGTGGTCCCAACAAGGGCGCGCCCACCTTCGCCGAGATCGGCGCCAGGCGGACCTTCCCCGGCCGCGAGCTGGTGGGGCTCAGGTACACCCGTCCGCTCGACGTGGTGCCGCTGCCGGCGGATCGCGCCTCGCGCGTCGTCGTGCCCGGCGACTTCGTCACCGCCCAGGACGGCACGGGCATGGTCCACCTGGCGCCGGCGTTCGGCGCCGATGACTACCAGGCCGGCCAGACCCACGGGCTGGCCCTGGTGCGGCCGGTTGGGGCGGACGGCACCTTTGCCGGCACCAGCTGGCCCGAGATCGAGGGCCGGCTGGTCACCGACAAGGCGACCAACGACCTCATCATCCAGCGGCTCAAGCGCGACGGCCGCTGGCACCTGACCCACGCATACAGCCACAGCTATCCGCATTGCTGGCGATGCTCCAGTCCGCTGATCTACTACGCCCGCGACTCCTGGTTCGTGCGGACCTCGAGCTTCAAGGACCGGATGCTGGAGATCAACCGCGAGGTGGACTGGCATCCCCCCGAGGTCGGCTCCGGACGCTTCGGCGAGTGGCTGGAGAACAACGTGGACTGGGCGCTGTCCCGGGATCGCTACTGGGGCACGCCGCTTCCGGTATGGGTCTGCCAGCGCGATCCGGCTCACGTCGAGGTGATCGGGAGCTTCGCTCAGCTCGCCCAGCGCTCGGGCAAGGCATTGCCGAAGGACTTCGATCCCCACAAGCCGTTCATCGATCAGTGGACCTGGGCCTGCGGCTGTGGCGGCACCATGCGCCGGGCACCCGAGGTGATCGACGCCTGGTTCGATTCCGGCGCCATGCCGTACGCCCAGTGGCACTATCCGTTCGCCCACCAGGAAGAGTTCGCCAGCCACTTCCCGGCCGACTTCATCTGCGAGGGACTGGATCAGACCCGGGGCTGGTTCTACTCGCTGCTCGCCATCGCGACCGGCGGGTTCGACGGCCCGGCGTACCGGCATGTCATCGTGAACGGCCTGGTGCTCGACGCCGAAGGCCAGAAGATGTCGAAGACCAGGGGAAACGTGGTGGACCCCTGGGAAATGATCGGACGGTTCGGCGCCGACACGGTGCGGCTCTACCTGCTCGCCTCCAGCCAGGTCTGGCTGCCCAAGCGCTTCGATCAGGAAGGCATCGCCGAGGTGGCGCGCGGGTTCGTGAACCAGTTGCGCAACACTTACAAGTTCTTCGCGGACTACGCCGAGGACTGGTCTCCGGCCCGGTCGCCGGCGCTGTCCGAGCGCCCTCTGGTGGATCGCTGGTTGTTGAGCCGGCTCGACGCGACCATCGAGGCGGTTCAGGCGACCTGGGGCGGCTACGACCCCACGGCGGGTGTCCGGACCCTCATCGAGTTCGTGGACCAGCTGTCCAACTGGTACGTCCGGGTCAATCGGCCACGATTCTGGGCAGTGGACGGGGTCGCCGATCCCGCGGCCGTGGCCACGCTCCATGAAGCGCTCGTGGCCGTAAGCCGGATGCTGGCCCCCGCCGCCCCGTTCCTGAGTGACTGGTTGCACCGCGCTCTCCAGGGAACTTCCGTGCATCTGGCCCGGTTTCCAGTGGCCGCGGGGCGGCGGGATCCCTCGCTCGAGGCCTCGATGGAGGCGGTTCGGCGGCTGGCCTCCCTGGCGCGTGCCGCCCGGGAAGAGCGCGGGCTTCGAGTTCGCCAGCCGCTGGCCCACATGCAGGTGGCGGTTCCCGCCGCCGCACGGGGGCCGGCGCTGGAGGAGCTGCTCGCGCTGCTGCGACTCGAGGTCAACGTGAAGAAGGTGGACGTGGTCGCCTCCGATACCGACCTGGTCCGGCTGCGGGCCCGGCCCAATTTCCGCTCGCTGGGCAAGCGCTACGGCAAGCGGACCCCGACTGTCGCGGCGGCGGCCGAGCGCCTGAGCGCGGACCAGGTGCGCGGCCTGGAGCGGGGCGAGGCCGCGACGCTGGAGGTGGACGGGGAACCGGCCACCTTCCTGCCGGAGGACGTGGTGGTGGAGCGCGACGTGACCAGCGATTGGCTGGTCGCGAGCGACGGGCCGTACGTCGCCGCGCTGGACCCCCGGCTGGATGAGAGCCTGCGCCGCGAGGGCCTGGCCCGCGAGGTGGTGAATCGGGTCCAGCGACTCCGCAAGGAGGCGGGTTACGTCTACACCGATCGGATCGGCCTCTGGATCGCCGGAGACGGACCGGTGCTGGAGGCGGTGCGGGGACACGCGCAGTTCATCCAGGGAGAGACGCTCGCGCGGCGACTGGAGCTGGGGCTTCGGGCTCCGTCCCCCGACCTCGAGCAAGAGCTGGATATCGACGGGCATGGTGTAGTGATGGGAGTGCAACGAGACCTGGACGGCCGCAATGGGGCCAGTCCGCAACCCAGGGATTGGGAATGAACAAGAAGCAGCTGACACATCTCGAGAAGCGCCTGCTCGAAGAACGGGCGCGGGTGATGAAGGAGCTGGGGTATTACGACGAGTCCTTCAATGCCACCCTGCAATCGTCCGACGGCGACCTGTCGTCCTACTCGTTCCACATGGCGGACCAGGGCACCGACGCCATGGAGCGGGAAAAGCAATTCCTCTTTGCCTCGCAGGAAGGGCGCTACCTCTGGCACGTGAACGAGGCGCTCCGCCGGCTCTACGGCACGCCGGAGAAGTTCGGGCATTGCCATCAGTGCGGTCAGGAGATCAACTTCGAGCGCCTCGACGCGCTGCCCCACGCGCGCCTGTGCATTACCTGCAAGGAGAAAGAGGAAGATGGGAAGCGTCGCTGAACCGACGGCCGGTCCGGAGCGCTGGATCTTCTGGGCCGGAGCGGTGATGGTGGTGGCTCTCGATCTGCTGACCAAGATCATCGCCGAGGCGACGCTCCTGCGTACGCCCGGCGTGGCGGTGCTGGGTGACTGGTTCCAGCTGCGCCTGGTCTACAACCAGGGTGCCGCCTTCGGGCTGCATCTCGGTCCCCACTCCCGCTGGATCTTCCTGACCGTGGCGGTGGTGGCAGTCTTCGTCCTGCATCGAATGTCGCGTACCAGCCCGCTGGGCGACTCGTTCCGGCAACTGGCGCTGGGCCTCGTCGCCGGGGGTGCCGCCGGCAACCTGATCGATCGCATCCGCAGCGAGCGCGGCGTGGTGGACTTCCTCGACGTCGGTATCGGCGCCCTGCGCTGGCCGACCTTCAACGTCGCCGATATCGCGGTGAGCTGCGGCGCTATCGCCCTGGTGATCTCGATGTGGCGCGAGGATTCCCGACGCGCGGAGCCGGAGTCGGCCTCCGCGGCGTGACCTCCGAAGGGCAGCCGGTCGAGTTCTGCATCGTCGCCGCCCACACCGAGCGCCTCGACCGCTTCCTGGCCGATCAACTCGGCCTCTCCCGAACCCAGGCCGCCCGGCTGGTAGCCGACAAGGCGGTGAGCATCGACGGCAAGCCCGCCCGGGCGTCGCGCACCCTGATCCGGGGTGAGCGTGTGGCCGTCCGGTTCCCCCAGGAGCAGCCTCCCCGCACCCTCCGTCCCGCCTCCATTCCGCTCACCCTGGTCTACGAAGACGACCACCTGGCCGTCATCGACAAGCCCGCCGGGCTGGTGGTCCATCCGGCGCCGGGACATTGGGACGACACGCTGGTCAACGCCCTGGTGGCGCGCGGCACGACTCTGGCCGGAGGTGCGGAAGGCCGTCCCGGCGTGGTCCACCGCCTGGATCGTGACACTTCGGGGCTGATGGTGGTCGCCAAGACCGATCTGGCGCACCGCCGTCTCGGCGCCGCGATCGCGGCGCGCCGGGTGCGGCGGACCTACGCGGCCTTGACCTGGGGGCACCTGACCGAGAGCCCCACGGTGATCGACCTTCCGCTTGCGCGACATCCGGTGGACCGCAAGCGCATGACGGTCACGCCCCGCGGCCGGGCCGCACGGACCGACGCGTATGTGATCGCGCGATTCGGCGTGGTGGATCTCCTGCGTCTGGAGCTGCACTCCGGCCGGACCCACCAGATCCGGGTGCATCTGGAGCACATCGGCCACCCGGTGGTCGGCGACCCGATCTACGCCGGCGGCGGAAGTCGCCGGGTCACCGGTCCCGCGCGGCGTGAAGCGGAGGCGTTGGAGCGGGCGACGCCGAGGCAGGCGCTTCACGCGGCCGGTCTGGCATTCCGCCATCCCGCGACCGGCGAGCCGATGCAATTCCGGGCCGAATGGCCTGCCGATCTGCGTGAGTCATTGCTCCTGGTGGCCGGTCGCGAAGTCGTTGCTCGCCCTGACCCCATGGGCTATCTTCTTTTCTTCAATAGAGATGGCTAATTCGAAGACGCTCCACGCCGTCATCTTTCGGATCGGTGCGCTTATTTGCGCGGCCCCGGCAGGGATCGTGCGGGAGATCCTGCCGCGCCTGCCGGCTACCCGGATTCCGGGGGTCGCACAGGCGATCGAAGGACTGGTCAACGTGCGTGGCAGCCTGCTCACCGTGCTCGACGGTCACGTGCTCCTCCAGCAGGAGCGGCGGGCCGAGGACGAGGGCGCCATCGTGCTCGTCGAGGTGGCCGGCCGCCGGTACGGCCTCGGGGTCGGGCAGGTGATCGACTTCCTCGAGGTCCCGGAGCAGTCGGTGGCCGAGCGGGCGGACCTTCCCGGGGTGGATCCCCGGCTGGTGCGCGCGGTGGCACTGCGAGACGACCAGCACTTCATTGTGCTCGACATCGACCGATTGTTTGAGCCGATCATCGGCGGATAGGCGATCCTCGCCTCCGCTGTCCCGCTGCCCGGAGGACCGTCGTGAGTCACACCGTGCTCGTCTGCGATGATGCCATCTTCATGCGCACCATGATCAGCGACATCCTGAGTCAGGCGGGATTCGATGTGGTGGGCGAGGCCGAGTCGGGAGTGCAGGCGGTCGACAAGTACCGCCAGCTCAAGCCCGACCTGGTCACCATGGACATCGTGATGCCCGACATGGGGGGCATCGAAGCGGTGCGCGAGATCTGCAAGACCGACCCCGACGCCAAGATTCTGATGTGCAGCGCGATGGGACAGCAGGCCCTGGTGGTCGAAGCCATTCAGGCGGGCGCCAAGGATTTCGTGGTCAAACCGTTCCAGCCCTCCCGCGTGCTCGAGGCGGTGCAGCGCGTCCTGGGCTGACGGATGGATGTCTCCAAGTACGCCGCGCTGTTTCTGGCCGAGAGCCGGGAACACCTGAGCGCCTGTAACCAGCTGCTCCTCGAGTGGGAGCGCGAGCCCTCCGCCGGCGGGCAAGTCGGAGGGCTGTTCCGCGCGATCCACACGATCAAGGGGATGGCGGGCACCATGGGTTACACCGGCGTGGCCGATTTGGCCCACCGGCTGGAGAACCTGCTGGACGCGCTCCGCCAGCGGACCGTGGCACCGACGCCCGCTGTCTTCCAGCTGCTGTTCCGCTCGGTGGATTGGCTGGCGGGTGCGGTGGAGAGCGCGGTGAGCGGTACCCAGCAGCCGGCCGATGGGCAGCTGGTGGCGGATCTGGAAGCCGCGGCGGCCGGGGTGGCCAAGGGTCCGCACTCGACGGACGGTGGCGCGCACTCTGGTGGTGCGGACGGCGAGGGCCGGATTCGCCCGGTGGAGGTGACGCTTCGTCGGGACGCGGTGATGCGAGGCGCCCGGGCGGCGCTGGTGGTGCAGCGGGCCGAGGCGCTGGGCGAAGTCAGTGCGCTGCGGCCGCCGCTCAGCCAGTTCGACAATCAGGAGTTCGACGGCCGGTTCTCCTTCCGGCTGGCGAGCAGGGCGAGCGAAGACCAGATCCTGCTCGCCCTGCGGAGCGCGGGAGATGTCCAGTCGGTTCGCTTCGAGGACGACCAGACCGCCGTCCAGGCGGCCGGCCAGTCCCGCCAGATCCGGGTGGAGCTCGGCCGCCTCGATGCGCTGATGAAGCAGGTGGGCGAGTTGGTGGTGGCCAAGAATCGGCTGGGTGTGCTCGCCTCCGAGTCCTCCGATCCGGTACTCGCCGAGGTGAGCGATCGGATCGCGCGACTGGTCTCCGACATGCAGGGCGAGGTCATCGCGGCGCGGATGACTCCGGTGGGCGAGGTGTTGGAGCCCTTTCCCCGGCTGGTGCGCGATCTGGCCCGCGACCTGGGCAAGCGGATTCGGTTCGATGTGGAGGGTGACGAGATCGAGCTCGACCGCTCGATCCTGGACGAGATCGGCCAGCCGCTGCTGCATCTGATCCGGAACGCCGCGGATCACGGGATCGAGCGCCCCGAGCAGCGGCTGGCGGCGGGCAAGTCCGAGGAGGGCCGTATTCTCCTCTCGGCCACCCGCGAGCGCAATTCGGTGGCGCTCCGGCTGAGTGACGATGGCCGGGGGATCGACCGGGAGACGATTCTCGCCCGAGCCCGCCACGAGGGGCTGATCGACGGCGCCACCGACGGGCTGACCGACGATCTCCTTCTCCGGGTGCTCGCGAGACCCGGTTTCAGCACCGCCGAAACGGTAAGCGGGGTCTCCGGACGTGGCGTAGGTGTCGATGTGGCGGTGACCCGGGTGCGCGCGCTGGGCGGAACCATCGAGGTCCGGAGCGAGCTGGGCCGGGGAACCACGTTCATCATCCGGGTGCCGCTCACCCTGGCGATCGTGCGGGCCCTGCTGACGAGTGCCGCCGGTGAGCGCTACGCGGTGCCGCTGGCGTACGTGGCGGAAACGGTCGAGTTCGACCATCGCTCGGTGACAGCCGTGCGCGATCGCGAGGCGCTGGTGGTGCGCGACCAGGTGGTGCCGACCGTGCACCTTCGGGATCTGGTCCGCAATCAGCCCCGGCCCGCGCCTCCCCGCGCGCCGACCGTCATCCTGGAGATCGGCGATCGCCGGGCCGCTCTGGTGGTGGACGCGCTGGTAGGGCAACAGGACATCGTGGTGGAGCCGTTCGACGCCCCCCGGGGGATGCCGCCCTTCGTCGGTGGCGCGACCATCCTGGCCGACGGGTCGCCGGCGCTCATTCTCGACGCCGCCGCGCTGGTGTAGGAGGAAGCATGGAAGACGTGCGGGACCTCAAGGAGCTCCAGCTCGACGCGCTGCGGGAGGTGGCCAACATCGGCGCCGGCCACGCGGCGACCGCGCTGTCCCAGATGACCAACCGCACGATCATGATCGCCGTGCCGGAGGTCAACGTCCGCGCGCTGGAGGAGGTCACCGATCTGGTCGGCGCGCCGGATACCGTCATCGCCGCGGTGATGATGCACATGATGGGCGACCTGACCGGCCGGACGCTGGTGCTGTTCCCCGAAGGCTCCGCCCGCACGCTCTGCGATATCCTGCTCCGGCGCAAGCCCGGCACCACCCGCGAGTTCGCGGCGATGGAGCAGTCGGGCATCAAGGAGGCCGGCAACATTCTCGCCAGTGCCTACCTCAACGCGCTCAGCGATTTCATGGGCATGATGCTGGTCCCCTCGGTGCCCAGCCTGGTGGTGGATCTCAGCGCGGCGGTGCTGACCACCGCCTACCTGAACTTCGGCCACGACCGGGACTACGTGTTCTGTGTCGACACCTCCTTCCGGGTCGAGGGGACCGAACCTCTGCGGGGCCACTTCCTGCTCCTGCCCGATCTGCCGTCGCTTCGGGCCATCTTCGACGCCATCCGCCTGCCCTGATTCCCATGCCGGGCCCGGTACTCTCGGAGCGGGATCTCGCGGTCCTGCGTTCCTTCGCAGGCCGGATCGACCCGTCCGACGCGGGCGCGCACAACAATCTCGGCGTGCTCTACCACCAGAAGGGTCTGGTGGAGGAGGCGATCGCCGAGTTCATCAAGGCGCTCGAGCTCGACCCGAAGATGCAGGTGGCCCAGGACAACCTGGACATCGCCTATCGGGAGAGCGGCCACTACGATCGCCGCATCTCCGAGCTGCGCGAGCGGGTGCGGCGCCAGCCGGAGGAGCGCGACAGCCGCTGGGAGCTGGCCCGGGCCTACGCGGCGCTGGGGCGCTCGGCCGAGGGGATCGCCGAGTTCGAGGCGCTGCTCGCCTGGCACCCCCATGACGTCCCCGCGATGCTCCAGCTCGGCCTGGCCGAAAAGGCGCGAGGAGATCTGGACGCGGCGAGCAGCTGGCTGGAGCGGGCCTGCGCCGCCGACCCCTCCAGTGCGGTCGCGCGCTTCTACAGCGGTGAGGTCTTCTACAACCGCGGACTCAACGACGCGGCCCTCGGTGCGTTGCGGGAGGCGATCGCCCGCAACCCCGACTACGCGGAGGCTCACTACCTCCTCGCCTTCGTCTACGGCGACCTGGGCCAGCACGAGGCGGCCCGCGAGGCCACCAAGCGGGCCATCGCGCTCAACCCGACGCTGGCCAAGGCGCAGGCCAACCTGGCGCTGGAGCGGTTCGACCCAGGGCAGCGGACCAACGGCACCGACCGTCCCGCCGAGTCGGAGCGGAACGGGACCGGCCAGGTCGCGGCACCGGGGCGAGTCGCCGGCGCAATCCAGCCGGTAGCCGGGTCGGCCCTCGCGCACTTCAATCTCGGCCTCGCCCTGCGACAGAAGGGCTATCACCAGGAGGCGCTCCGGGAGTACCGCCTTGCGCTCGAGGCAGGCGAAGATCGCCGGCTCAACCTCCAGGCGATGGCGGAGGTCTACCTGCTGCGCCGCGAGCTGGGCGCCGCGCTCGAGCTGTACGATGCGCTGGTGCGGGACTATCCCGATTCGCCGAAGCTGTGGAACGAGCGCGGGGTCTGCCTGCATCAGGCCGGCCGCCGGCCCGAGGCGGTCGCCTCCTACGAGCATGCCGTGGGGATCGACTCCGCGTACCAGCTCGCGTGGAACAACCTGGGAGTGGTACGGGCTCACGAGGCGACGCCGGACGCGGCGGTCTCCGCGTTCCGGCAGGCGCTCGGTGTCGACCGCCCCCTCCTCGCGGCCCGGCTCAACCTGGGCCTGCTCCTGTTCCAGCGACGACAGTTCCGCACCGCGCTGGAGGAGTACCAGCAGGCGCTGGCCGAGCAGCCGGCGAGCGCGGTGGCCTGGAACGGCGTGGGCCTGGTGCTCATGGAGCTGAGGCGCTACGAGGATGCGCGGAACGGCTTCGGCCGCGCGGTGGACGCCGACCCGAACCTGGCCGCGGCGCACTACAACCTGAGCTTCGTGCTCAGCCAGCTGGGCGACTTCGACGGGGCGCTCAGGGAAACCCGGCGCGCGCTGGAGCTCGAGCCGCTGTACGTGCCGCAGAAGTTCTCTCTGACCATCGATCTCCAGTACGAGGACCCCACCATCGCCATCGCGCCCGAGCTCGCCGCCGAGACCGGCCCCGCGGAGCTGGCCGGCGAGTTCGAGTTCGAGGCGCCGGTGCTCGATCGCCTCTTCGAGGAGCTCACGCCGGCGGTGGCGCCGACGCCGGTGGCCACCCCGGGCGACGCGCTCGATCTCGCGCGCGACTACATCGGCAAGGGCCTGCTCGATCTCGCGCTGGCGGAAATCTCCCGGGCCACCGGCCGGGGCGCCCCGCAGGCCGCGGCTGCCGTGCTGCTGGGCGACGTGTTCGCCAAGCGTGGACTCTACGGCGAGGCCCTGGAGCGCTACCGCGAAGCCCGCGCCCTCGCCCCCGACGACCCCGACGCCACCCTGGGTGAGATCCGCGCGCTGCTCGCGCTGGGGTGGGCGGCCGACGCCGCCCCGCTGGCGGATGAGCTGGCTCGCCGGGTGGGCGGCGACGTGGAAGTGCTGGTGGCCCGCGCCCGGGTCCGCCTCGCCGTCAACGACGCGCTCGGCGCGCTGGACTGTATCCGTGAGGCGCAGTCTCTGGCGCCCAGCCGGTCGGACCTGCTCCACCTGCAGGCTCAGGTCTCCGCCCGCCTGGGCGACCGCTCGGCAGCGCTGGCCGCGTTCAATGCGGCGTTGCAGCTCGACCCCTCCCTGGTGCGGGTGTGGTACGAGCTCGGCCGGCTGGAGGAGGAACGAAACAACTGGGCCGCGGCGCGCTCGGCCTACGAGCGGGCCCTCGACCTGCTCCCCACGTACAGCGCGGCCGCGCTCGCTCTGGCCGACCTGCTGGGCCGGCGGGAGTCGCCGCGGGCGGCCATCACCGTGCTCATCCGGCTGCTGGAGACCGATCCCTACGAGCTCGAGGCGCTCACCGCCCTCGGCCGGGCCCTGCTGGACGACGGCCGGACCAGCCAGGCGCTCGAAGCGTTCGCCCGGGTGCTGCGCTTCGACCCGGAGCACGCGGCGGCGCTCTACCATGAGGGCGCCGCGCTCGCCCGCCAGCGGAAGTTCCCTCAGGCGGTCCAGGCCTGGGAACGGGTGGTACAGCTCGATCCGTCCGGGCCGTACGCGGTCGAGGCTCGCAGTCGCGCGCGATCGGCGCGCGATCTCCAGCACATCTTCGCAACCTCGGCGGGGTGATCCGTGGCGCTCGAGGGACCACTCAAGGAGCTGCACATCCAGGACGTCTTCCAGCTGCTGGACCTGGGCCGGAAGAGCGGAGTGCTGCACGTGACCTCGGAGCTCCGCCAGACCGCCGCTACGGTGTGCTTCGAGCGCGGCGGAGTGGTCGCCGCCTCGCTGGGGAGCGACCCCCAGCCCATCGGCGCGCGGCTGGTCCGGCTGGGCAAGATCACGGCGGAACAGCTCCATCATGGACGGGCCATCCAGGGCGGAGGCGATACCCGCCGGCTGGGCGACATCCTGGTGGACATGGGTGCCCTCTCGCGACGGGAGCTCGATCGCCAGCTCAAGGCCCAGATCGAGGAGGCGGTGTTCGATCTCCTCGGATGGACCGAGGGCTACTTCCGGTTCGAAGAAGGGATGGCGTGCCAGGCCGCCGTCGAGGCGCCGGTGCGCTCTCCCACCGAGGCCCTGCTGATGGAGGGCGCCCGCCGGCTGGACGAGTGGTCGCGCATCGGCTCCAAGGTGTCCCACCTCGGACTGGTGCCGCGACTTCCCGATCAGAATGGCGGCGGAGCGACGCTCGACCTGATCCCGTTCGAGTGGGAGGTGCTGGCCGCGGTCGATGGCGAGCGCGATGTGCACGCGCTCGCCGAGGTGCTCGGCCGATCGGAGTTCGAGGTGGCGCGGACGGTGTACGGACTCACCGCCGCGGGAGTCGTGGAGCTGGGCGATCCGGCGCACCCCGGACAGGAACCCGAGCCCGGCCGGGATATGGCGGCGCTGCTGGTGCCTGCCCGCGAGGCGCTGGCCGAGGGCGAGTACGACCTCGCGGCCGGAGCGTTGGAGGAGCTGCTCCGGCGGGATCCGCTCATGCCCGAAGCGCGCCGCCTGCTCGGCATCTGCCAGGCGGCCACCGGGCGGTTCGCCCTGGCGCTCGAGACCTGGCACGTCTGGACCCGCCTCGGCCCCCGTTCGCCCGGCGAGGAATCGGAAGCGCCGGCCGTGGAGCGGATGCGCCGGGCGGTGGAGACCATGCTGAAGGAGCTGGAGCGGCACCGTGAGCGATGACATCCGCACCCTGACGGCCCGGCTGGCCGAGGAGCCGGCCAGCCTCGCGTTCCTGGAGCTGGCCGAGACACTCCGTCGCCGGGGACAGCTCGAGGCCGCCGGCAAGGTGGCGCGGGGCGGGCTCGGCCGTTATCCCGGCCTGGCGGACGCCCATGATCTGATGGGCCGCATCCTGAGCGATCAAGGCGATCTCGCCGGCGCGTTCGACGCCTGGGCCGACGCGCTGCGGATCGATCCGATGCGCACCGGCGCGCTCAAGGGAATCGCCTTCCTCTATTTCCGGGCGGGCGATGTCGCCGCCGCCCTCGATCATCTCCAGCGCGCGGCTGAAGCCGACCCGGACGACGTGTCGATCGCCCAGGCACTGGCGAAGGTGCGGCGGGAGGCGCGCGGCATGACGCCGCGCGCGGAGCCCGAGCCGGTCGCCCCGGCGGCGCCGGTGAGCGCTGCTGTCGCTTCGCCGGTCGCTGTGATCGAGACCGTGCCTCTACCGCAGCCCGACCCCGGATCTCCGTTCGCGGAGCTGGAGGGGGGCCATTCGCTCCTGCTGGTGGACACCAACGGTCTGCGCCTGGCCGGCAGCCTCCGCTCGCCCGAGGGTGCCGAGACCGGGGACCGGGTCGCGGCACAGCTGGCCGGTGTCTCCCGCGAGGCCGCGCGCGCGACCCGTCTCCTCGGGCTGGGCACCTGGCACTCGATCAGTGTCGAGTCGGCCGATGCGCACATGGTCCTGGTTCCACCTACTGCCGAGACGATTCTGCTGGCGGCCCGGGAGCCGTCGCTGCCCATGGCCAGGGTGGCGCTGCTGGCGGAGCGCGCCGCACGCACCGCCAAGAGCTGGCTGGAGCGCATCCAGTGACCGACACCCAGCTGGTCCTGGATCGCATGACCCGGGTCCCCGGTGTCCGCGGCGCGCTGATCGCCTCGGCCGACGACGGGCTGGTAGTGACCGAGCAGCTGATGGATGGCGTGGACGGGCGCGCCGCAGCGGCGCTCGCCGGCAGCCTGGTCGGGCGGCTGGTGCGGACCGCCGAAAACGCCGGCCGCCGGCCCCCCGTCTTCGTGCAGCTGCGGGCCGAGCGAGGGTCGATTCTCGCGGCGCCCTGCGCGGAGGACCTGGTGCTCATCGCGGTGGTCGGCGCCGACGCGAACGTCGGGCTCGCGCGGCTGGAGATGCTCGACGCCGCGAGCAGGCTGAGCTGATGCGCGCGCTCGAGCCCTGGGTGGAGGCGCCGCTCCAGAGCTTCCTCGACGAGTCGTCCGCCCGGCTCACCCTGCTCATGACCTCGTCGGGGCAGGTGGTGGCGCAGCACGGCTTCAGCCGCTCGCTGGACGTGATGACCGCGGCCGCGCTGGGCGCGGGTATCGGCGCCTCGACCGAGGAGCTCGCCCGGCTGATGGGCTCCCCGAGGTTCGAGGCCCTGGTGCATCACGGAGCCCGGCAGAGCTGCCTGCTCGCCGGTTTCAGCATCCCCCGAGGCCGCTGGCTCGGCCTCGTCGTCTTCGGCCCGGAGACCTCGGTGGGAATCGTGCAGCTCTTCTTCGATCAGATGGTGCAGCAGCTGGCCGCGGCCGCCCCTCGGGACCAGGCCCCGGCTGCGCCACTGCCCGAGAACTTCGAGCGCGAGCTCGATGCCAGCCTCAAAGCGCTCTTCGCGCGGTAGCGACATGTCTCTGGTCAACTTCACCGCGCGCGAGATCACCTGCAAGATCGTGTATTACGGGCCGGGCCGGTCCGGAAAGACCACGAATCTGCAATACGTGTATGGCCGGGTGCCGGAGAGCCGGCGCGGGCGGATGGTGTCGCTCGCGACCCAGACCGATCGCACCCTGTTCTTCGATTTCCTGCCGCTGGAGCTGGGATCCATCTCCGGCTTCGCCACCAAATTTCAGCTCTACACCGTGCCGGGACAGAGCTACTACAACGCCACCCGCAAGCTGGTGCTCCAGGGTGCGGATGGCGTGGTGTTCGTCGCCGACAGTCAGGCTCGGCGGTTCGACGACAACCTGGAGAGCCTCCAGAACCTGCAGGACAACCTGCTGGCCCAGGGCGTTGACATCCGGGTGCTGCCGGTGGTGTTCCAGTACAACAAGCAGGATCTCCCGCGCGACCTGATTCTTACCCACGAGGAGATGGACGACGCGCTGAATTTCCGCTCGGTCCACAGCTTCGCCGGCGATGCGCTGCACGGGTCGGGGGTCTTCGAAACCTTGCGGGGGATCTCCGAGCTGGTCCTCAAGCGGCTCGCGGCCCGGGCGGTGGTCGCATGACGGTCACGCTCAATCCGCTGTACCGCTTCGACACCTTCGTGGTCGGCTCGGCGAACCGCCTGGCGGTCACGGCGGCCAAGGCCGTGGCCGAATCACCCGGCACGGTGTACAACCCGCTCTTCATTTACGCCCGACCAGGGCTGGGGAAGACCCACTTGCTGATGGGCCTGGGCCACGCGGCCCGGGCGATCGACCCCAATCTCCAGGTGGAATACCTCACCCTGGACGAGTTCGTGGAGGCCTTCCACGCGGCCATCGCCGCCGGTCATGGCGAGGCCTACCGGAAGCGCTTTCTCGACGTGGACCTGCTGCTGGTGGACGACGTCCAGTTCCTGACCCACCGGCGCGAGATGCAGGCCGAGCTGCTGCGGCTCACGGATGCGCTGCAGACCAGCAACCGGCAGATCGTGCTCACCTCCGACCGGCCGCCGGCGGAGATCGAGGCGTTGGACGAGCGGCTCATCCGCCGCTTCGCCGGTGGGTTGATCATCGATGTCGCCGCGCCGGACTACGAGACCCGGGTCGCTATCCTGCGGCGGAAGGCGGAGGAGCGGCGGGCCTCGTTCGCGGACGGCGTGCTGGAGACCATCGCCGGGCTCGACATCGACAACGTGCGCGAGCTGCTCGGTGCGCTCAATCGGCTGGTGGCCTTCCAGGCGGTGAATGACAAGCCGCTGGACGCCGCGCAGGCCAGGGCGCTGATCGGCGCCGCCGCGGCGCCGAAGAACGGCGGAGCGCCGGTTGTCTCGTCGCCGGTGACCCTCCCGGCGGCTTCGACCTCACCGCGGACCGCGGCGCCGCCGGATGAGTTCTCCGACTTCTTGAGCGAGATCCATGCGACGGTGGCGCAGCAGGTGGACGCGTGGCGCACCCAGATCGGCGCCGCGATCCTGCGCTGGGAAGGCGAGGGTTATCGCACCGGGCGGCTCCAGATGCTGCTGGATCAGGACGTCGTTCCCGATCCGGCCGAGGCGCTCCAGGCCTTCGAGGGCGACGTGCATCGGCTGCGGGCGCTCGAAGCGGACACCGCCGAGTTGGCGCCGGACCTGGTAGGCTCGGCTGCCTTCCGGGATCCGGCTGATCTCGCCGCGGCGGAGTCGCTGCTCGCTGGTGCCAGGAAAGGTGCCGTGCCGCCGGCGGCCCCGTCGCCGCTGTGGCGGCTCGATGATTGGGTGGAGGGTCCGTCGGCCAGAGTGGCGTTGGAAGCCGCCCGCGTGGTGCTGCAGGAGCCCGGCGCCAGGTACAACCCGCTGGTCATCGTCGGGGGCGCCGGGGCGGGGAAGACCCATCTGCTCCATGCCATCGGCAATGGCCTCGCGGGAAGGCGCGGGACGGTGGTCGCCTGCCTGAGCGCGCCGGAGTACACCGGCGAGCTGATCGAGGCGATCGATCGCGATTCAGTCGGCATCTGGCGTGCCCGCTACCGCCGGGTCGGCGCCTTCCTGCTGGACGACGTGCACCTCATCGCCGACACCGACCGGTCCCAGGACGAGCTGTTCCTGCTGTACAACGTGCTGCTCGAGTCGGATCGCCAGATGATCTTCACCTCCGCGGTCCCGCTGGCGGAGCTGAGCGGGCTGGAGCCGCGCCTCCGTACACGTCTCGAGGGCGGTCTGGTGGTCGAGCTGCCGGCGCCTGACTGCGAAGTCCGCGAGCGGATCGTCGCTCGCGAGCTGCAGGCGAAGACCGGCTCGGCCGATCCGTCGCTGGTGGACCACCTCGCCGCGCGAACGGTGGATTCGATCCGCATGCTGGTGGCCCAGCTCCAGCGCGTGCTGAACGCGGCGGAAGCCCGGAGCGTCACACCCTCGGTGGCGTTGGCGCGCGAGATCCTGGACGGCGTTCCGCCCGGGCAGGCTGCCGAGCCGCCGGCGGCTCAACCCCGACGCTCCGGTGGGCGGTCGAGTGGGATCGTGGCGCCCACGGCAGGCGGCGCGCGCAGCCGCGAGAAGATGGTGTGGGAATGGCCCGAGCTGGCCGACCGCCTGCTCGAGGAGTGGCGCTGATGGCGATCAAGGGAAGTCTCAAGGAGGCGAGCCTCCCCGACGTCATCCAGCTGCTCTTCCTGGGGCGGCGGACCGGGTGTCTCGCGCTCGCCGATCGGCACAACTTCGGCACCATTTACTTCGACGAGGGCCTGGTCGTCTATGCCGCGATCGTCAATCGCCGCGATCGCCTGGGTGACCTGCTGCTTCGCAGCGGCCGCATTACCGCGCAACAGCTGCGGCAGGCGGTGGAGCGGCAGCAGGGTGACCGGGAGCACAAGCTGGGCGAGATCCTGGTGGGGCTCGGCTATCTCTCCCGCGAGGAGCTGGAGCGCCACATCAGGGTCCAGATCGAGGAGGCCGTCTACTACCTGTTCACCTGGACCTCGGGGACCTTCAACTTCGAGGCCGGTGTCCGGCCGGAGGGCGAGGACTTCCTGGTCCGCGTCAATCCGGAGTTCCTGCTGCTGGAGGGCGCCCGTCGGGTGGACGAGTGGAGCCTGATCGAGAAGAAGATCCCCTCGTTCGATTTGATCTTCGCGGTGGACGCCACCCACATCGGGGATTCGGCACCGGAGCTGTCAGAGGAGCAGCGGCGCCTGGTGCCGCTCCTGAACGGCAGGCGGGACCTGACCCAGGTAGTCGAGGAGAGCGGGCTGGTCGAGTTCGAGGTGGGGAAGGCGCTCTTCGGACTCATCACGGCCGGCTTCGCCCATCGAGTGGGAACCTCCGCGGCCGGAGCCCCCAGAGTCAACGACAGCCGGGTGGAGGAGCATCGCAACCTCGGGATCGCTTTCTACAAGGCGGCGATGCTGGACGAAGCGCTGCGGGAGTTCCGCCGGGTGGCCGATCTTCGACCCGCTGATGCGAGCGCGCCGTTCTTCCTGGGGCTCATCGCGATGCGGCAGGCGCGCTGGGACGAGGCCGCGACGGCCTTCCGGCAGGCGATCGAGAAGGGCGGACAGCGCGCACCGGCGCTGCACAATCTCGGACTGGCCCTGGAGCGGCTCGGCCGGCTCGACGAGGCTGAAGCCGCCTGCGGTGACGCAGCCGGCAGAGCCCGCGACGACGCCCGGGTCATGCTGGGCTGGGCGGTCGTGGCGCTCCGCCGGGGCGAGTACCAGGTGGCGCAGGGACGACTGGCCCGGGCCCGTGAGCTCGCCGGCGATAAGCCGGCGCCCCCGCTGTGGTATTGGGCGGCCACCCTGGCCTGCACTGGATTGGACGACGTCGCTGCTGCCCGCAAGATCGCCGAGGAGGGATCCACCGCTCACCCGAGCAGTGCGGTGCTCCGGAACAACCTGGCCGTCCTCCGGGAGCTCGCCGGGGACGTGGCGGGCGCGGAGTCCCTGCTCCGGGCCGCGCTGGCCGAAGATGCCTCGCTCCCCCAGGTGTCCAAGAACCTGGCCGATATCCTGTATCGGAACGGACGCTACGACGATGCCCGCGAGGCGTACGAGCGCGCCGCGAAGCTCGCCCCCGATCTGGGCGACGACCTCTACTTCAAGCTGGGCAACATCGCCTACAAGCGCCGCGACCACGACCGGGCCCGCGAGAGCTGGCGTCGGGCCACGGAGCTCAATCCGGGACACGAGCTGGCCCGGACCAACCTCGAGATGCTGGACATCAAGCAGTGACCACCGTGGACGATTCCGGCTTCGCGGCCCTGGCCCGCAAGATCTCCCAGGGTGCCGGCCTCGCTCTCGAGGTCTACAAGGACAAGTGCATCCGCCGGAGGATCGCGGTGCGGATGCGGGCCTGCGGGGTCCATACCTATGCGGACTACCAGGCGCTACTCGAGCGCAGCCCGGCGGAATACGAGCGGCTGCGGGACGCCCTCACCATCAACGTCACCCGGTTCTACCGCAACGCCGAGACCTGGAACCTGCTGCGTCGCGATCTGATTCCACGCCTCTGCGCGCCCGGGTCCGGGGAGATCCGGGTGTGGAGTGCCGGCTGCTCCTCCGGAGAGGAAGCCTACACCATCGCGATTCTCGCGGCGGAGCACCTCGACCGCGCCGGACGCGGCGGTGAGCTCGAGCGGCTCACGGTGGATGCCACCGACGTGGACCGGCTCAGCCTGGACCGCGCCCAGGCGGCCCGGTACCGGCCCGAGAATCTGACCGAGATGCCCCGCGAGCTGGTGGGCCGCTATCTGGAGCCCGACGGGTCCGAGCTGCAGGTCCTGCCCCGGATCCGGAACCGGGTGACCGTGCGCCGGCTGGACCTGAGCTCGGGAAGGCCGCCGCGGCGCGACTACCACCTGGTGATGTGCCGGAACGTGCTGATCTACTTCGACCGCCCGATGCAGGAGCGATTGTTCCAGCTCTTCACCGACAGCCTCCTCCCGGGGGGATACCTGGTGCTGGGGAAGGTGGAGAGCCTGTTCGGCCCGGTGCGCGAGCGGCTGCACATCGTCGATCCGCGAGAGCGGGTCTATCGGAGGCCCGCGTGAGTCGGCGCGAGATCATCGTTCGAATGGCCGATCTCCAGGTGGGCGGCGCCGGGGACCTGTTGGTCACGGTCGGCCTCGGGAGCTGTATCGCCATCGTGCTCCATGACCCCGACGTGAGGGTCGGCGGCATGGCGCACGTGCTGCTGCCCTCGCCGGCGCTGAGCCGCAAGGACGCCAACCCGGCCAAGTCGCCCCATACGGCGATTCCCCGGCTGCTGGAGCTGATGGCGAGCCGCGGCGCCAGCCGGCGGCGGATCACGGCGCGGCTGGCCGGTGGAGCCAGCATGTTCGCCGCGCTCGCGCCGCCCGGCACGATCCAGATGGGCGAGCGGAACGTGGTGGCCTCCAGACAGGTGCTCAACACGCACGGGATACCTCTGGTGGGAGAGTCCGTCGGCGGCGACTTCGGCCGGACGGTCCGCCTGGACGTGGCGGAAGGCAGCCTCGAGGTCAGATCGGTGGCGTATGGTGTCTACACGATCTGAAGCCCGCACCGTCCTCGTGGTGGACGACAGCCCATTCTTCCGGCGTCTGCTCAGCGACGTGGTGGACGGCACCGGCGACTTCTCCGTGGTGGCGACGGCGCGGAACGGAATGGACGCGCTCCGCAAGGTGCACTCCCACACGCCGGACCTGGTGTTGATGGACCTGGAGATGCCGGAGCTCGATGGGCTCGGCGCGATCGGCTACATCATGTCGGAGTCACCGCGTCCCATCGTGGTGGTGAGCTCGTACGCGGGGCCGGGCACCGCGGCGGCGATCCGGGCCCTGGAGCTGGGTGCGGTGGACCTGGTGGCCAAGGAGGAGGAGCGGAGCGAGGCGGCGGCGCATCGCCTGGCCGATCGCCTGGTCGGCGCGCTCCGCGCCGCCCGCTCGGCCGACATTCATCGCTTGCCGATGCTGGCCCGGCCATCCCGGGCCACTCCCTCGCCCGCCTTGTTCGCGGTGCCGGGGCGTGCCCGTTCGTGTGTCGCCATTGCCGCCTCCACCGGAGGCCCGAGGGCGCTGGCCGAGCTGGTGCCACACCTGCCCGCGGGACTCGAGGCCGGCATCGTGATCGTGCAGCACATGCCGCCCAAGTTCACCCACAGTCTGGCCGAGCGGCTGGCGGCCCAGAGCCGGCTCAATGTGGTGGAGGCGGCGCACGAAGCGCCGTTCCTGGCCGACACCGCCTACGTGGCACCGGGGGACTATCACATGCGGGTCGTCGCCGGGGCCGGCGGCCCGCGGATCGAGCTGGGGCAGGAGCCGAGCGTCTGGGGTGTGCGGCCGGCAGCCGATCCGCTCTTCCGCAGCGTGGCTTCGCTCTACGGCTCGCGCGCCGTCGGCGTGGTGCTCACCGGCCTGGGGAGGGACGGTGCGGACGGGTTGCGGAGGATTCATGATGCCGGTGGCATCGGGATCGCGCAGGACCGCGAGACCTCCACCATCTACGGCATGCCCAACGCCGCCCGGCAGGCCGGCGGCGCGCGCTTCGTGCTGCCGGTGGGACTGATCGCGGGCCGAGTCGCCGAAGAGCTCGGCAGGATGAGGAAAGCGTGAGCAGGGAAGGCTGGCTGATGGTGCGCGCGGGCGGCCGCAAGATCGGGCTCTCGCTGGAACAGGTCGTCGAGGTGCTCGACCTGGGTCCGGTGTACCCCGTGCCGTCTGTCGAGCCGGCGGTCCGCGGTGTCACCGCCTCCCGGGGTCGCCTGGTTCCGCTGGTTCATCTGGCTTCGTTGCTGGACCAGCGGATGGCTCCTGCGGGAGGCGGGGGGACCGCGGTGATGGTCCGTCTGGGCAGCCGGCGACTCTGTCTGGAGGTCGATGAGGCGGACGAGGTGCTGCGCGAGCCGGGGCTGCCGGTCCCCCACGACGTCTCCCTGCCGTTCGCCGTCGCCGTCGCCCGCGACGAAAACGGCATCGTTCCCCTGCTCGACCTGGCCGCTGTCGGCGCTCGCATCTCGGAGACAACGACGTCATGAACCCGAACGCGGCGGATGACATCCAGGTCGTGACCTTCCGGGTCGGCTCCCAGGAATTCGCCTTCGACATTCTCCAGATCGAGCGGATTCTCCGGTACGAGCCGCCGGCCCGGCTGCCCAAGGCTCCCGACTTTCTCGAGGGCGTCGTTCAGTACGGAGACGGCGCGGTGCCGGTGGTGGATCTGCGCAAGCGCTTCGAGCTGGAAGCTCCGATCCGCGAGGAGACCCGCCTCATGATCGTCGACCTGGGGGATCAGCGGGTAGGTGTCCTGGTGGACGAGGTCCGCGAGGTGCTGCGGGTGGACAGCCGGACCATCACCGCGCCGGGGCCGGTGGTGAGCGGTCTCGCAGCCGCGTACATCTCGGGCCTGGTCACCCGGCCCGGACGTACCATCATCATCCTCAACGCCCGGAAACTCCTCTCTTCCACCGAGCGCCTGGCGCTCGGCGCGATCGGAAGTCGCTGACATGAATGAATCGCTGCTGGCCGGCCTCAGGACTCAGTACCAGGAGATCGAAGGTCGTCTCGATGCCGCGCAGGACGCGCCGGCCCGCGAAGAGGTGAAGCGCGAGATCATCGCGCTGTTCAAGCGGGTCGATGGAGCGCTCACCGAGCTGGGTCAGCTCAAGGACGGCATCCGGGGGCTGGCCGACCGATACAAGCAGATGAACAACGCGGCGGGCGTGGCGCCGGCCGGGCCGGCGCCCGCGCCCCAGTTCACCGGTGCGAGACCGGCGGTGCAGGCCGATCACCTGGGAGCCTCGACCTTCATCGAGAAGGGCTGGAGTCTGATCTCGCTGGGGGATCACGCGGGAGCCATCCAGGCGCTGGAGAAGGCCCTCACCCTCTCGCCGGGCGCCATCCAGGCGCAATCGCTGCTGGGCTGGGCCCAGATGCTGCATGAGGACTACGACGACGCCCTGGCCACCTTCTCCAAAGTGCTCATGAAGGAGCCGGCCAACGCCCTGGCACGGATCAACGTGGGCTATATCTGCCTCAAGAAGCGCATCTTCGGCGAGGCCATCGAGCACCTGTCCAAGGCCATCCGGCTGGATAACGACCGCAAGGCGACCCTCTACGCACACTATTATCTTGGATTGGTCTACCTCGAGCGCGAGATGTACGAGGACGCCCAGAGCTTCTTCCGGAAGACGCTCGCGCTCGGGCCGAACCTGATCGAGGCCTACTTCGATCTGGGCCGGGCGCAATGGTTCGCGGGAGACAAGGAGGGCGCGCGGCAGACCTGGTCCGCGGGCCACAAGGCGAACAAGTTCAATCCCTGGGCCAAGCGCTGCCAGGAAATGCTCGATCTGGTCGCGGCTGGAGGTGAGGTCCCGCGCAGTCTGCCTGCCTGACGTTCCTTTCCTCGAGGCTCCTCGAGGGCGCCCTTCTTCTCATCCTGCAGGGCTCGCCGACATCGGTGCAGGTCGGCCCGGTCACCGCGGTGGCGTGGCCGGCTCAGCTGAAGCTGGCGACCGAGCTGGCCAGGCAAGCCACTGAGCCGGCGGAGTGGCCCGGGTTGGGCCGGTTCGCGCCGGTTCCACTTCGCCTGATCGTGGTGCCGGACAGTCGACGGCTGGACTCGCTCACCCTGGGTCGCGCGCCCCGGTGGGGCGCGGCGGTGGCGCTGCCCTCTCTCCGCACCATCGTCATCCGCGCCGATGGCGACGATCTCCGCGGGACCCTCCGGCACGAGCTGGCTCATCTCGCCCTGCATCAAAACATCGAGGTCCGGGTTCCACTCTGGTTCGATGAAGGCTATGCCGGGTGGGCGGCCGGCGAGTGGGAGCGGCTGAGCCTGCTCGAGCTCAACCTGGCGGTGGCGCGCGGCGCTCTTCCCGGACTGCGGGCGCTGGACGCGGCGCTCCGAGGTACCGAGACCAGTGCGGATCCGGCCTACGCGCTGGCCGTTTCGGCCGTCACCGAGCTCGCTCGACGAAATCCCACCGGAACGCTGGCGCCGCTGCTCCAGCGTCTGCGGGGCGGCGCCGAGTTCGAGGCCGCGGTCCTCGCCACCACCGGGCTCTCGATGGATCGCTTCGAGGAACACTGGCAGCAGTCGGTCCGCCGCCGGTACGGCCTGGCGACCTGGTTGCTGGCCGGCGGCGGGTGGGCACTCATAGCCGCAATTGTCCTCGGATTAGTACACTTTCGTCGCCGAGCTGATCAAAAACGCCGCGCCGCCCTCGACGAAGGTTGGGAAGTGGACCCGGAAGCTGTAGACGGGCCTGAACTTGACCCGACCCGATAACGGTGGTAGCCTCTTGGCTTATGTCCAATGATCGGCCTTCGGTCCCCGCGTCAGCCGCGGGCTCCCGACGATTTTTGCTCGCCCGTCGGAACCTCCTTATTCTAGCTGCCGCGGTGCTGGTACTCGTCGCCGGGTACCTCACTCTGAGGGCCGGGCATCCAAGCGCGGCCGCGGTCATTCTGGTACTCGGCTACTGCGTGCTCTTTCCGCTCGGTATCGCGCTCTGAGAAGGGTGTTGGTCATCACGGCACGGTCCCTGCGCATACGGTACCCATGCGGTATCCAACGGGCCTGGGCCGGGCATTCGGGCGAATAGCTCAGCTGGTTCAGAGCGCCTGCCTTACACGCAGGATGTCGGGGGTTCGAATCCCTCTTCGCCCATTCGCAGGCGCGTGAGACGCACGGACGTTGTCGGTCCTCCGGGACCGTTTCTTCGGGGAGGCTTTCGCATGTATCTGCTCCGTCTTGTCACCCTGGTGGCCGTGGGTGGAGCGCTGTCGGCGCCGCTGGCGGCTCAGGGCATCCCGCGCAACGCCCGCACCCAGCAGGTGACCCTCTCGCCCCGATTCATGGTGGCGAATCCGTTCGCCTTCGCTCCGGCCGATTCGGGCCCGGCCGTCGCCATCGGCGCCGGGATGCGCGATGAGATGAAGAGCGTCGTCGGGCGCGACTTCCAGGTAGTCGAGCAGCAGCAGATGAACGACGCCTTGACCCAGTACGGCTATCCCAAGGATGCCATCCTGAGTCCGGCACTGGCGACCACCCTGGCCAAGAACATCCAGGCCCGGTTCCTCACTACGGCCACGATGTCCAAGGGAAAGGGCGGCTACAGCGTTACGGCCCGGGTGGTCGGTGTGAACGACGACGCCGGCAACGTGGTCACGCTGGCTCAGAAGCCGGGCGAGAGTCCCCAGGCCTTCGGCAAGCGGATCGCCGAGTCACTCGACCCGTTGGTCGAGACGCTGCCCGACGCCAAGGCGTGCATCGATCAGCGCAGCAGCAAGCCGGACAAGGCCGCCGCATCGGCCAACAAGGCCATAAAGGTGGTCCCCAACCATGGGCTGGCGCATTACTGCCTGGCGCTGCTGGCGCAGGACAAGAAGGCGCCACGGGGCGAGATCGTGAAGCATCTTCAGGCCTCGGCCAAGGGAGATCCCTCGAGCCTGCCGGTCTGGACCGCGCTCGCCACCCAATACCAGGCGGCCAACGATACGGCCAATACGCTGGTGGCGTTCAAGGAGATGCTGCGGGTGGCGCCGACCAACCAGAAGCTCCGCGAGGAACTGTTCAAGTACTTCCTCCAGAGCGGGCATCCCGAGACCGCGCTGGAGGTGGCGGACGAAGGTCTCAAGATCGACCCCTACAACGCCGACCTCTACGACCTGAAGAGCAACGCCTGCCTCTTCCTGAGCAACTTCAAGTGCGCGGTGGATGCGCTGGAGACGATGTACGCCACCGACTCCACCAAGGCCGACACGCTCTTCTTCACCAAGATCTCGGCAGCCGCCGCGGAGGGGGAGAAGCCCGACACCGCCAGGCTGCTGAAGTGGGCCCAGCTCGGTGTGCGCAAGTATCCCGACAATCCCACGCTCCTCGGTTACCTGAACCGGGGCTACACCATGACCGGGCAGGTGGACAGCGTGGTGTCGGTGACCAACCGCATCATCGCCAAGGATACGACGGCGGTGGTACCGGCGCTGGAAGCGGCCCAGGCGGTGATCAACGCCCCCCCCGCGGCGGGTACCGCGACGACACCGCCGGCCACCACCGGGAAGGACTCCGCCGTGAAGACAGGGTCGGATTCCGCCACGGCGGCGGCGAACCCGTCACGGGCCAAGGAGGCGCTGCCGTTCCTCGAATACGTGCTCAAGTACGGCGACCCACAGGCCAAGGAGAACGCCGCGGCATTGCTCTACACCGCCGGTGCCAAGCTGTTGCAGCAACCGCAGGACCTCCAGGGCGCCTCGGAGCTGCTCCGGCTCGCCGTCAAGAACGCCAATCCGTCGGGTAAGGTCACCACCGCGGCCAACTACCTGCTCGGCCTGTCGACCCTGTTCCAGGTGCCGCAGCTCGATCCCCAGGCGGAGAAGCAGAAGTCCTGCCCGATAGCCCAGCAGATGGACTCGCTCCTCACGGAGTCGGAGACCGCGCTGCAAGGCGGCCGGTCGGCCAATACCGAGGCGGTGGACAAGAATCTCGGCATCATCAAGCAGTACAAGCCGCGGGTCGCCTCCATGAAGAAGGCGTATTGCAAGTGACCCGAGCCCAGCGACGGATCGGCTGAGTCATATCGAGGGGATCGCCCTACCATGGGCGGTCCCCTCACCCTATATTCCCGGCCGCACTGGGGCTGTAGCTCAGCTTGGTTAGAGTGCCGCACTGTCACTGCGGAGGTCGCGGGTTCGAGCCCCGTCAGCCCCGCTCCAGTCCTTCGCGCCGCACCCCGTCCGGTGGACGGGGTGTTGTCATTTGACCTTCCGATCATATGACCGATCCTACGGCTGCGTACCACGTGCCCGTGCTGCTCCAGCCGGTGGTCGGCGCGGCGGACGGCGCTGGACGGGTGGTGGACGCGACCCTGGGAGGAGGCGGCCATACGGAGGCGCTCCGCCGGGCGGGACACGAGATCCTGGCCATCGATCGCGATCCCGAGGCCATCGCCTTCAGTCGGGCACGGCTGGGAGACCAGGGGATCCGATACCTCGAGGCCGCATACGACGCGCCCGAGGCCATCGGGGCGGTGACCGACTTCCAGCCCGGGTTCGTTCTCCTCGATCTGGGCGTGTCCTCCCGCCAATTGGATGCGACGGCCCGCGGCTTTACTTTCCGACCGGACGCTCCACTCGACATGCGCATGGAGGGACGGGGAGCCTCGGCCGCCGATCTGCTGAATGGGGCCGAGGAGAGAACCCTGGAGCGGATATTCGCCGAGTACGGGGACGAGCGGCGTGCCCGGCGTCTGGCCGGCGAGATCGTCCGCCGGCGTGCCCGGTCGCCGTTTGCGGTCAGCGACGATCTGGTGAACGCCATCCGCGCCACGCTGGGGCCACGCGCCGGCCCGTCCGAGTTCGCCCGTCTGTTCCAGGCGGTGCGCATCGCCGTGAACGACGAGCTGGGTGGACTCATCCGTGCGCTGCCCGCACTGCGCGATGCGCTGACATCGCAGGGCAAGCTTGCGGTGATCACCTACCACTCGGGTGAGGACCGAGTGGTCAAGCTGGCCTTCCGGGACTGGGCCAGCGCCTGCATATGCCCTCCTCATCAGCCGATCTGCACCTGCCGCGGCCGGCCACTGGGCCGGATCGAACCGCGCAAGCCGATCGTGCCTGCCGAGGAGGAGATCGTCGCCAACCCTCGGGCCCGGAGCGCCAAGCTGAGGATCTTCCGAGTCGATGATGCGGCTTAAGGGACGCCACTGGCTGATGCTGTGGCTGGTGGTCTTCGTCTGCGTGCTGATCGCGATCGCCACGCGACAGCGCTCCGGCTTCCACGCCGCCCGCCGCTTGAACGAGCTCCGCGAAGAGCGGATGGCGCTCGAATCCCGCCGGGCCGAGCTGGAGCGCCAGATCCGCGGGGCCTCGAGTCGCCAGGTCCTGGTGCCGCTGGCGGAGCGGGAGCTGGGGCTCCACGAGCCGTCGGACTCGGAGTTCACCCTGCTGCCCGTGCCCTCGTCGAGCTCGGACCGGCCCTGATGGCCAAGCCGGCCGTTCGGATCGCGGCAATTCAGTTCGGCTTCGCTCTCGGCGTCGCGACGCTGCTGGCGAGGGCGGCCCAGCTGCAGATCCTGGACGGCGAGAGCTGGGCCAGGGAGGCGGAGAGTACCCGGACCGAGCGACGCATCCTTCCGGCGCGCCGGGGCGCACTGTACGACCGCAACATGGTGCCGCTCGCCGTCACCCAGGAGTTCTATCATGTCGGGATCGCCCCCAACGAACTGGACGAACCCGGCGCCGCGTTCCGGCTGATCGTTCGAAGCCTGGGGATTCCCGCGGGACCACTGGCCCGCGAGTTCCGGGCTCGCAAGCGCTGGATCTATCTGCACGGGCCGTTCAACGCCACCCAGGTTCAGCCGCTGCGTGGCGTCAGCGGCGTACATCTGGAGGGGGCGTTTCAACGGTTCTACCCCGCGCGTGAGCTGGCTCGCCCGATCATCGGCGGACTGGACTCGGACAGTGCCGTCGGCGGAGCAGGTCTCGAATTGGCACTGGACTCCTTGCTCACCGGCACGCCGGGCGAGGCGGTGTTGCTGAAGGATCGGGCGGGACGTCGGTATGACTCTCCCGCCCGCCTGGTCCGCGATCCAGTCTCCGGCAGCGACGTCGTTCTGACCCTCGACTCCGAGCTCCAGGAGATCGCCGAGCACGGACTGGCCGATGCCCTGCAGGAGATGGACGCCGAAGGCGGCGACGTGGTGTTCCTGGATCCCAAGACCGGTGAGCTGCTCGCACTCGCCTCGCGCCAAACCGATGCCCGTGCCCGGCCGCGCGCCTCGGCCTTCACCGATCCGTTCGAGCCGGGATCCACCGCCAAGCTGTTCACGGCGGCGGCGCTGCTGCGCCAAGGGCTGGCGGACAGCACCGACGAGGTATTCGGGGAGGGCGGCGTCTGGAACATGCCGGTCACCAGGACTGGCCGGCGGACCCGGCGGATCAGTGACGTCCATCGCCACCGCGGCAATCTCACGCTGGCTGAGGCGATCAGGACCTCGAGCAACATCGCGATGGCGAAGTTCAGTCTGCGGCTGGCGCCCGAGCAGCAATTCGACGTGCTGCGGGACTTCGGCTTCGGCGTGCCCACCGGGGCCGAGTTCCCTTCGGAGTCGCGGGGCCGGCTGGCCTCGCCCGACCAGTGGGAGCCGATGTACACCAGGGCCAGCATGGCGATGGGATACGAGCTGGGCGTCACCCCGGTCCAGCTGGCCGCGGCCTATGGGGCCATCGCCAACAATGGGATCCTGATGGCGCCCACACTGGTGCGCGAGGTGCGCGACCCCTCGGGCAGGGTCATCCTCCGGCGATCGCCGGAGCCGGTGCGTCGGGTCGTCAGCCCGGAGATCGCCGCGCGGCTCCGCCAGTTTCTGCGGGGAGCGGCGGAGGAGGGAGGTACGGGGGGCGAGGCCCAGCTGGCCACCTACACCGTGCTCGGCAAGACCGGGACCGCCCGGCGCTTCCAGGGCGGACGCTACGCCGAGGGCAAGTATACCTCCTCGTTTGCGGCGATCTTTCCGGCCGACGAACCTCAGCTCGTCGTGATCGTCAAGATCGACAATCCCAAGGGCAGGTACTACGGGGGCAGCACCGCCGCACCGGTCACCCGAATGATGCTCCAGCAGGCGCTCGCCTCCCGCCGGGTCGCCATCGACCGGGCTCGGCTGGCGCCGCAGGGGGTGCGGCTTGCGGCGGGCCAGTCCTCGCCAGCTGCCTCGAGGCCGCCGGCCAGGCCGGTGGTACTTCGCTGGCCCTACCGGAAGCCGGATTCGGCCAACGGTCCGGTGCCGGTGCCCAACCTGGAGGGCCGCTCGGTGCGGGAGGCCGCGCTGGCGCTGCACCGCCGCGGTCTCCGGATGAGCCTGCGTGGCCTCGGGCGCGTGGTGCGGACCGCGCCTCAGGAGGGCGAGTCGTTGCCACGAGGTGGTTCCGTGACAGTCTGGGCCCAATAGACCGGAGGCCACCACTCCATGGCGATCAGGTGGAGCCAGCTGCTCGACGAGCTTCGCCGGAGCGATCTCCTGGTGTCCGCCCCGGCCGGCGGACCCACGCCTGCCGGCTTGAGCGTGGACAGCCGCTCGATCACCCCAGGAGCCGTGTACCTCGCGGTGCGGGGATCGCAGGCGGATGGCCATCGCTTCGTTCCCGATGCGGTGCGACGCGGAGCCAGTGCGGTTGTGGTCGAGACGGCGGCCGGTTCCGGCGTTCCCGAGATCGTGGTCCGTGATGGCCGCAAGGCAGCCCTGGTGCTCGGAGCCGCCTGGTTCGGCCATCCTGCGCGGCGGCTGATGCTGGTCGGGGTCACCGGGACCAACGGGAAGACGACCACCACCGGCCTGCTCCGTCATCTTCTGAACGCGGCGGGGACTTCGGGAAGCATCGGCACGCTGGGCGCCTTCGACGGAGGGGGCGAAGCAGTGGTGTCCACCGCCGGCACACTCACCACTCCCGGACCCATCGATCTCCAGGCAACCCTGGCCGCGCTGGTTGAGCGCGGGGTGGACCGGGTGACCATGGAGGCGTCCTCGCACAGCCTCGACCAGGGGCGGCTGGACGGGCTGGTCTTCGCGGCGGGCGTGTTCACCAACCTCAGCCGCGACCATCTGGATTACCACGGAACCATGGAGTCCTATCTCACCGCCAAGCTCAAGCTCGGAAGTATGCTGACCGACTCCGGCGTGGCGGTGGTGAACCTGGACGACACTGCGTGGGAGGGGCTGCCGGCGCGATCGCGGCGAGTCACCTTCGGGCTCCACCCGGCGGCCGACGTCAGAGCCGGTGGCATGGTGCTGGGGGCGGCCGGCAGCCGCTTCCGCCTGGAGGGATGCTTCGGCACCACCGAGGCCTCGCTGCCGTTGCTGGGCGACTTCAACGTGGCGAACGCGCTGGCCGCCGCCGCATGCGCGCTCGGGCTCGGCGTGCCTCTGGCTGAAGTGGCGGCCCGGCTGTCCACCGCGCCGCAGGTGCCGGGCCGAATGGAGCTGCTGAGCGAAACTCCCTGCGTAGTGCTGCGGGACTATGCCCATACGCCGGATGCGCTGCAGCGGGCGCTGGCGACGTTGCGCCCGCTGACGACCGGTCGCCTGGTGGTCGTATTCGGGTGTGGCGGTGACCGGGACAAGGGAAAGCGTCCGCTCATGGGGCGGATCGCCGCGGAGCTGGCGGATCTGGCGGTGGTGACCTCGGACAACCCCCGGACCGAGGATCCTGGCGCGATCATCGACGACATCGAGCAGGGGATGACCGGTACCGGTCACCTGCGGATCCCCGATCGCCTCGCCGCCATCCACACCGCCCTCGATCAGGCACAGCCGGGCGACACCCTGTTGCTGGCCGGCAAAGGTCATGAGACCTACCAGATCCTCGGCACGCAGCGGCTCCCGTTCGACGAGCGGGAGATCGTGCAGCAGGCAGTGAAGGGTGCTCGGTGAGTGCAGGTGACCAGCAGCCGGTATCCACGCCGCCCTGGCGGGAATCGGCGGTGCGCGCGGCGCTGGGGCTCGCGCGGGGGGGCGACGACCGGCTCTTCAGCGCGATCTCCACCGACACCAGGGCGATCCCGGCAGGCGGGTTGTTCGTAGCACTCAGCGGCGATCGATTCGATGGCCACGATTTCCTGCCCGCGGCAGCTTCCGCCGGCGCCGCCGCGGCGGTGGTCCGGCGTGGCACTCCCGCGATTCCGGGGCTTCCGCTCTTCGAAGTCCCGGACACGCTGCGTGCTTTCGGCGCTCTGGCGCACGCGCGCCGCGCGGCCCTGGCCGGTCCGGTGGTCGCCATCACCGGGACCAACGGCAAGACCAGCACCAAGGAGATGCTCGCGGCCGCGCTGCGCACCCGCTATGTCACCTGGGCTACCCGGGCCAACAACAACAATCTGGTGGGAGTGCCGCTCACGATCCTGGAGGCACCCGGGCACACCGAGGCGCTGGTAGTCGAGGCGGGCGCGAACCTCCCGGGCGAGATCGCGCGCTACCGCGAGATCATCGAGCCTGGAATCGTGGTGATTACCAACGCGGTGGCCGGGCATCTCGAGGGATTCGGCTCGCTGAACGGCGTGGTCGAGGAGAAGCTCTCGCTGGCCGACGGCGTCGAGCTGGCGGTGGTCGGTCTGGACCCGCCGGCCCTGGCCGCCGGCGCGCGCACCCGTGCCCGGCGAGTGCGTACGGCCGCGCTGCAGGGCGCGGACCTGGTGCCGGAGCGAGTCGAGCTGGGCGATGACGCACGGCCGCTGGTCACCATCGGGGGGACCAGCTTCAGGCTCGCTGCCCGGGGCCTGCATCAGGCGGACAACGCCGTGCGGGTGTGGGCCGTGGCGGAGGAGCTGGGGCTCGATCTCCGGGACGTCGCCGGCGCCCTGGAGGCATTCACCCTTCCGAGCGGCAGGGGGGAACTGCTCCAGCTGGGCCGCCTCACCGTGCTGAACGACAGTTACAACGCGAACCCGCAGTCGTTCCGGGCGGCCATCGCTACGGCGCGGAGCCTCCAGGGCTCGCGGCGCCTGGTGTTCGTGGCCGGCACGATGCGCGAGCTGGGAGCGGCATCGGCGAGTCTCCACGCCAAGGTGGCGCGCGAGCTGGTGGACCTGGGCGCCGACCTCCTGGCGGTGGTCGGCGACTTCGTGCCCTCGCTGGAGCCGTACCGGAAACAGCTCGGCGACCGCCTGGTCACCGCGGGCGATCCTCTCACCCTGGCGCCACTTCTCAGCGATCGCCTGCGGGGGGACGAGGTCGTGGTGCTCAAGGCATCCCGCGGTGTCGCGCTTGAACGGATACTTCCGGCGCTCAAGGCCGCGGCGCTTACTTGACAGGTCATGCGCTGCGCGGCCTCGTGCTGTACTTCGTCCGTCTCGGGACCTTCGGGTTCGGCGGGCCCATTGCCCTCGCGGGTTACATGCAGCGCGACCTGGTCGAGCAGTGGGGGTGGGTGACCCCAAAGCAGTACAAGGATGGCCTCGCCCTGGCTCAGCTGGCCCCGGGTCCGCTCGCCGCTCAACTCGCGATCTACTTCGGCTGGCTCCGCGCGGGCGTCCTCGGTGCAACCGCCGTCGGCCTTGCGTTCATCCTGCCTTCCTTCGTGATGGTGCTCGGACTCTCGGTGCTCTATGTCGAGTACGGTGGACTTCCGTGGATGCGCTCCGCCTTCTACGGCGTGGGCGCAGCTGTGATCGCGATCATCGCACGGAGTGCGGTGAAGCTCGCCGGAATGACACTGTCGCGCGACTTCCTCCTCTGGGCCGTCTTCGGGGTGAACGCGGTGGTTACCGGCTGGACCGAGACGGAGATCGTCTGGGTATTCCTACTGAGCGGCGTGGTGGTCATGCTGATCCGAGCCCCGCCGCGATCCAGTGGTCGAGGCCTGCTGTTCGGGATCGCCGGGCTGCCCGACTGGCTGGTTTCGGGACTGCACGGGCCGGCCGCCGCGGGAACGCTCTGGATGATCGTCTGGTACTTCGCCGAGGCGGGCGCCGTGATCTTCGGCAGCGGGCTTGCGATCGTGCCCTTTCTTCACGGTGGAGTCGTGGAGCGGTTCGGCTGGCTGACCGAACGCCAGTTCCTGGACGCGATCGCCGTCGCGATGATTACCCCGGGTCCGGTGGTGATCACGGTGGCTTTTATCGGCTACCTCGTCGCCGGGCCGCTGGGTGGAAGCCTGGCCGGCATAGCGGTCTTTCTGCCGGTATACCTCTTCACGGTGCTGGGCGCGCCGTACTACCATCGGTTCGCCGACAACCGGCAGATTCGAGCCTTCGTGGACGGGGTCACTGCCGCCGCGGCCGGCGCGATCGCCGGCGCGGGCTACGTGCTCGGCCGCCGGGCGATCACCGACCTGCCGACGGTCGCGATAGCCCTCGGCACCTTGGTTCTGCTCGGACAGAAACGCATCCCGGAACCGCTGCTGATCCTGCTCGCGGGGGTGGCAGGACTGCTCCTCGGGAGCAGCGTTGCCGAAAGCTAGGGCGGGGCGGAGCGACCTGAGTCCCTCCTTTCCGCCCGGTTTGAAGATATACTTCCGGCGCTCCACGCTGCGCCAATCCACTCGGCTGAGGTCGGATGTTCTATCATTGGCTCGCGCCACTCGGCAAGACGTACATCATTTTCAATCTCTTCAATTACATCAGTTTCAGGGCCGCGGGGGCGACGGTCACGGCGCTCCTGCTCGCGTTCGTGGTGGGGCCGCCGGTGATCAGACGGCTGCGGGCCCGCAAGGTAGGACAGGTGATCCGGGCGGAGGGTCCGGCCAGCCATCAGAGCAAGCGGGGTACGCCCACGATGGGCGGGCTCATCATCCTGCTCGCCACCATCGTGCCGACGCTGTTGTGGGCACCGCTGACCAACCGGTTCGTGGTGGTCGCGATGCTGTCCATTCTCTGGATGGGCTGCATCGGATTCCTGGATGACTACCTGAAGATCGTGCAGGGCAAGTCCCGGGGGCTGGTGGCCAAGTGGAAGCTGGCGGGGCAGGTGAGCTTCGGCGCGCTGCTGGGACTCTTCCTCACCTATCATCCGGTGGTGCCTACCGACACCATTCCGGCCACCGCCACCACGCTCCCCTTCTTCAAGTATCTCGTCGTCAACTTCGCTCCGCTCCTCTACGTCATCTTCGTCACGGTAGTGATCACCGGCAGCAGCAATGCCGTCAACCTCACCGACGGGCTGGATGGGCTCGCCACCGGGCTGGCGGGGATTTCGGCGGCGGCGTTCGCGGGCTTCGCGTATCTGTTCGGTCGCACCGACGTGACCGGCTATCTCAACCTGTTCTATCTCCCCGGCGCGGGCGAGCTGGCGGTGTTCTGCGCCGCGCTCATGGGTGCGACCATCGGGTTTCTCTGGTTCAACGCGCACCCGGCGCAGGTGTTCATGGGCGATACCGGGAGCCTCGCGATCGGCGGCGCGCTGGGCACCGTGGCCATCCTGCTCAAGGCGGAATTCCTGCTGCTGCTCATCGGGGGCGTGTTCGCCGCGGAGGCGATCTCGGTGCTGATTCAGACCGGGGCCTACAAGTGGTACAAGCGCACCCGGGGAAAGGAATACGCCGATGCCCATCGCGTCTTTCGCATGGCGCCGCTGCACCATCACTTCGAGAAGCTGGGCTGGGCCGAGACCACGGTGGTGACCCGGTTCTACATCCTGGGTCTGCTCTGCGCGCTGGTTGCGCTCTCCACGCTGAAGGTGCGATGATGCCGGTCGTCGCACTGCTGGAGCGGTGGCGTGCGAGCGGGCGCGAAGTGGCGGTCGTCGGACTGGGGAAGAGCGGCGTCGCCGCGACGCTGCTCCTCCGGGATCACGGAGTGCCGACCTACGCTTCCGACTCCGGGACCGGGTCGGTCTTCGACCAGTGGGGCGAGATGCTGGGGAAGGCCGGCGCGACCGTGCATCTGGGCGGGCACGACCTCGAGCGGATCGCGCGAGCGGTGGCCGCAGTGGTGGCGCCGGGGGTTCCACCGGACGCGGCTCCCCTGGTGGCCGCGCGGAGCGCCGGCCTGCCGATCCACGCCGAAGTGGATATCGGCTTTCTGGCACTGCCTCAAGCCTGCTGCATCGGGATCACCGGCACCAACGGCAAGACGACCACGACCTCGCTCATCGCGCACGTGCTGGTGGCCGGCGGGCTCCGGGCCGAAACCGCGGGCAACATCGGCCGTCCCCTCTGCGACGTGGCCCGGTCCGACTCGCCGCCCGACTGGCTGGCGCTCGAGCTGTCTTCGTTCCAGCTGCACGACACCCCCAATCTCCGTCCGGCCATCGGCGTGTTGACGAACCTGGCGCCCAATCATCTCGACCGGTATCACAGCCTGGAGGAGTACTACGGCGACAAGGCGCTGCTCTTCCGTAACGCGGACGCCGATTCGATCACCGTCAGCAACGGAGATGATCCCGCGGTCCAGGCCATGGTGCGCCCGGTGCCGGGCCGCCATCTGCGCTTTTCCCTGGCTGGACTGGCCGATGGCTGGCTCGACCGTGAGTCGGGCCGGCTGATGCTCGGCGGGAGGCCACTGCTTTCCCGGAGCGAGCTTCCCCTGCTCGGCGACCACAACGTGGCCAACGGTTTGACCGCCGCGCTGGCCGCCGATGCCGCGGGGTGCGCCCTGGACGCGATCGCCGCGGGTCTTCGCAGCTTCAAGGCCATCCCCCACCGGGTAGAGCCGGTGCGTGAGGTGGATGGAGTTCTCTGGATCAACGACTCCAAGTCCACCAACATCACCTCCACCGAGGTCGCAGTGGCCGCGCTGGACCGGCCCTTCGTGCTCCTCCTGGGAGGGCGCCACAAGGGCGAGCCCTACACCAGGCTGGCGGAGCCGCTGCGGGATCGTTGCCGTGCCGTGGTGGCCTATGGGGAAGCAGGTCCCCTGGTGATCCAGGATCTGGGGAAATCATTGCGAGTCGTGCCCGCAGGATCGTTCGACGAGGTGCTGGCCACGGCGCGAGGCCTGGCCCGACCCGGCGACGCGGTGCTGCTGTCTCCGGCCTGTTCCAGCTACGACATGTTCAAGAACTACGAGGAGCGGGGCAGCCGCTTCCGCGAAGCGGTTGAGGCGTTCTGACCACCCGACCGGTCCGGCACCCCGGCGAGATGCGCTGGGAAACCCGGCTCCTGGGGACGGTGACCGCCCTGCTGCTGGGATTCGGCATCGCGGCCACCTATGGTGCAGCGAGCCTGGTCACGGTGGGTGGGCAGAGCGTCGGCCTCGACTTCCTGCTGCGACAGCTCAGCGGCGCGCTGCTGGGAGGCGCGCTGCTGCTCTTCGCTTCATGGCAGGATTATTACCGCTGGCGGGTGCTGGCGTGGCCGCTCCTGCTGCTGACCCTGCTGCTGCTGCTCATCCCGGTGCTGCCGTTCACCACCGGCATCGCGCCCACCATCAACGGCGCTCGTCGCTGGATCCAGCTCGGCGCGCTGAGCTTTCAGCCGTCCGAGCTGGCCCGCGTGGCGGTAGTGGTCTGGTGCGCCATGCTGGCGGCCAAGAAGGGCAATCAGATCCGCGACTTCAAGAAGGGAATGCTGCCCTTCATCCTGATGCTGGGTCTGGTCTCCTTCCTCATTCTGCTCCAGCCCAATCTCTCGATGGCGACGCTGGTGGCCCTGCTGGGCGGGCTGGTGCTCTTCGCCTCCGGCGCGAAGATCGGCCACTTCGTGATCCTGTCCGCCGTGACCGCGATCCTGGTTTATCAGCAGATTCAGGACGCGCAGTACCGCCTCGCCCGGCTGGTGACCTTTCTCAACCCGGGCGACGGCACGACCGAGGCCGGATTCCAGATCCACCAATCCCTGGTCGGCATCGGATCGGGCGGGATCTTCGGCACCGGATTCGGCCAGGGGCAGCAGAAGCTGGGCTATCTGCCCTACGCCTATTCCGACTTCCTGTTCAGCACCATCGGCGAGGAGTGGGGGTTCGTGGGCGTGCTGGTCGTGGTATCGCTCTTCGCGCTGTTCTGCTGGCTCGGTTTCCGGATTGCCCGCACGGCGGCGGATCCCTTCGGACAGTACCTCGCGGTCGGTCTCACCGCGGCGATCGGCTTGACGGCCTTCATGCACATGGCCGTCTCGCTCGGGCTCATGCCCACGACCGGGCTCACCCTGCCGTTCATGTCCTACGGCCGATCCAGTCAGATCATCTCGCTGCTCGCGACCGGCATTCTGATCAACATCGGGCGGTCCCGCGGCAAGCCCCGGGCGGCCCCGAGGCGGAAGGGGCAGGAGGAGGAGGAGTGAGCTTTCCCTGTGGGTGTCACCCTGAGCAACGCGACTGGACTGGAGCCAGGGCCATGTCCCCTTCGCTGCGCTCAGGGTGACGGCATGACAAGCGGACCCCAATGACCAACCGTACGATTCTGATCGCCGGCGGAGGTACCGGGGGACATCTCACCCCGGCGCTGGCGATCGCCTCGGCCATCGAATCGTTGACGAATGGGCTGGAGCCCGTGCTGGTGGGCGCGATCCGCGGAGTGGAAGCCAGGATTCTGCCGACCCGGGAATTCCGCTACCACCTGTTGCCGTCCGAGCCGATCTATCGGCGGACCTGGTGGAAGAACTTCCGCTGGCCCTTGGTCGCCGGCCGGCTGCTCCGCGGCGTCGACGAGCTGCTCCAGGCCGAGCGTCCAGCGGCCGTGCTCGGCACCGGGGGGTACGCATCGGCTCCCGTCGTCTGGCGCGCCGCGCACGGGGGGCTTCCCACGGCGATTCAAGAGCAGAACGCCTATCCCGGTCTGGCCACCCGATGGTTGAGTCGCCGGGTGCGGCACGTGTACCTCGGGCTTCCCGAGACACGACGGCTGCTCCGATTCGGCAGTCGGACCCAGGTCTTCGACACCGGCAATCCCATCGTGCCTCCCACGCCCGAGCGGCGACTGGAGTCCCTGAAGCTCTTCGGTCTCGAGCCGGATACACCGGTGGTCCTGGTGACGGGCGGGAGTCAGGGTGCGCTCGCGATCAATCGTGCGGTTGCCGGATGGCTCGAGGCGGGCGGTCCCGGCACCGCGGCGCTGATCTGGGTGACCGGACGCGCGACCTACCAGGAGTTCGCCCGGTTCCACCGGCCGCCAGCGGTTCACGTGGTAGACTTCCTCGATCCCATGGCCGACGGATACGCTGTGGCCGACCTGGTCATCTCCCGAGCGGGCATGATCACGGTCGCCGAGCTCTGCGCCTGGGGATTGCCCAGCATCCTGATTCCACTGCCCACGGCGGCGGACGATCATCAATCCCACAACGCGAGGGTTCTGGCCGAGGCCGGCGCCTCCCTGCTGCTGCCGCAGGCGGACCTGACTCCGAGTCGTCTGGGGGAGACGGTGCACCGGCTACTGTCGGAGGATGGAACACGGGTGGCCATGGCCAATCAGGCGCAGGCACGTGGAAAGCCGGAGGCAGCGGCCGAGATAGTGTCTAATTTGTTGACGCTGGTTCGCTGAGCGACGCACTTTGAGAACCCGCAGCGACGTCTTACATTAGCTCCAGCCATCATGGACCTGTTCAACCCCGCGGATCATCGTCCTGTCCATTTCATGGGAATCGCGGGGGCCGGGATGAGCGCTCTCGCGTTGATTGCGTGTCGCCGCGGTGTCGTGGTCACCGGGTGCGATGCCGATCCCAGCGGGGCGGCCGACCTCAGTTCGCTCGGCGTCAGGGTTCATGCGGGGCACGATCCCTCGCACCTGGAGGGCGCTCGGGCAGTGGTGGTGACGGCCGCGGTTCCGGCCGATCACCCGGAGCTGCGCCGGGCTCGAGAGCTGGACCTGCCGGTAGTACCCAGAAAGGACGCCCTGGCCGCACTCGTGGGTGGTGCCAGGTCGGTCGGCGTGTCAGGCACCCACGGGAAGACCACCACCACCGTCATGACCACGGAAGCGCTCGCGTCGGCCGGGCTGAGACCCACCGGCCTCGCCGGCGGCCGGGTGGCCGCCTGGCGAGGCAACGCCAGGATCGACGGCGACGAGCTCTTCGTGGTGGAAGCGGACGAGTACGATCAGGCGTTCCTGACGCTGCATCCCACCATCGCGATCGTCAACAACGTCGAGGCGGACCATCTGGAGTGCTATGGGTCGGTGGAGGCGCTGGAGGATGCGTTCGTGGAGTTCGCCAGCCGCGCGCGCGTGGCGCTGGTGAGCGCGGATGACCCGGGCGCACAGCGGGTGGCGGCCCGGGTGAGCGGTGCGCGCCGGTTCGGGTTCGCGGCCGATGCCGGGATCCGGATCTCTGACGTGGTGCAGGACGAACGGGGCACCGGGGCCACGATCCGCTGGCTCACGGGACAGAGCATCAGGCTCCGGCTCGGCGTGCCGGGCATCCATAACCTGCGAAACGCGGTGGCCGCGCTGGGGGCGGTGGAAGCCCTGAGCGGCTCGCTGGAGCCCGCGGCCGCGGCCTTGTCGGCGTTCTCCGGCGTGGGGCGCCGCTTCGAGCGCCTGGGCGAGCACGGCGGCGTCGCCGTGGTAGACGACTACGCGCATCATCCCTCGGAGCTCTCGGCGACGCTCTCGGCGGCGAGGCAGGCCTATCCTGGCCGGCGATTGGTCGCGGTGTTTCAGCCGCATCTGTACTCCCGTACCATCGCGCATGGCGAGGCGATGGGCCGGGCGCTCGCGGCGGCCGATCTGGTGTTCGTCACCGAGATCTACCCCGCCAGAGAGCAGCCGGTGCCGGGGGTGAGCGGGCGACAGGTGGCGGAAGCGGCGGCCCGGGCCGGCACCGAGGCGCACTTCGAGGCGGTGCGGGCCGATCTGGGCCGCCGGGTGCATGAGGCGCTCCGGCCCGGCGACGTCGTGCTCACCCTGGGCGCCGGCGACATCACTCGAGTCGCGCCGGAGCTGGTCCGGTGGCTGAGCGCCGCCTGACCCGCAGCTTCCGGCTGCTCGCCGCCGGCGTCGGCGCGCTGCTGCTCTGGCTCGTCCTTCCGATCGGTCTCCGGCACCTCGAGTTCTTTCGGGTTCGCCGGGTAGAGATTGCCGGATTGCAGTATCTTGATGCGGCAAATGTGATCGCGGCCGCCAGGATCGCACCCCGCGCGAGCGTGTTCGACGATCATGAGCCCGCGGCGGAGCGGCTCAGGGCCTTGCGGGGTGTGGCGGGCGCGGACGTCGATATCCGGGCTCCCGGGACCTTACGAATCGAGCTGGACGAGGCAGAGCCGGTGGCGCTCACCCCCAAGGGCGACCGGCTCGCGATGGTGGACGAGCGTGCCGAGGTGCTGCCCTTCGATCCACTCGGCTCGGCCCCCGATCTCCCGGTATTGATCGGCGGCGGCCGGATGGTGGCCCAGGCGCTGGCGCGGGTGAAGGAGTTCGATCCCGGGCTGTTCGCGCGGATCGACGCTGGATGGCGGGTGGGTCCCGATGTGGTCTTCGAGGTCGGCGAGCGGTGGCTCTGGTTCGGCTCCAGGCTAACGGCGGAGGACATTCGAGCAGTGACCTCGGTGGAGCGGGCCCTCGCCCGCCAGGGGCGGCCCTACCAGGAGCTCGATGGACGGTTCGCAGGCCAAGTGGTCGTTCGGAAGGCGCCCGGATGAGCGCCCACCCTCAACGCCTGGTCTCCGCGCTCGATCTCGGGTCGCACAAGGCCGTGGCCCTCATCGCCGAAGTCACCGGCGATCCGCGTGACGCCGGGTGCCGCATCCTGGGTGTCGGGGTCGAGCGGAGCGCCGGCATCCGGCGCGGCGTGGTCCGCGACATCGAGGAGACCACCAGGGCCATCGACAAGGCGATGAAGAGCGCCCAACGGATGGCCGGGGTCCAGGTCGGGTCGGTATACTGCGGCATCGCCGGCGAGCACGTAGCGGGGCGGAGCTCTCACGGGATGGTCTCCGTCACCGGCGACGAGATCCGGACCAGCGACGTGGCCCGGGTGAACGACATGGCGAGCAACATCAGCTTCGGCCGCGACCACGAGCTGCTGCACGCCATCCCCCAGGATTACCTGATCGATCAGCAGGGCGGCATCAACGAGCCGATCGGGATGACCGGCTCGCGACTCGAGGCGGAGGTCTACCTCGTCACCGTCCTGTCCAGTGTCCTGCAGAATCTGCGAAAGTGCGTGGAGCGGGCGGGTTATCATGTGGCCGAGTTCGTGCTCGAGCCGCTGGCCGCCTCGCTGGCGGTGCTCACGCCGGACGAGATCGAGCTGGGCTGCGCCATCGTCGAGCTGGGCGGTGGCTCGACCAACGTCTCGATCTTCCACAACGGCAAGATCCGTCACACCGGCTCGCTGCTCTGCGCCGGGGGGCACGTCACCGCGGATATCGTCCACGGACTCCAGGTCACCCAGCTCGACGCCGAGCGGCTGAAGGAGCGGCACGGTGCCGGCTTCGAGCCCCTGGTGCCCGAGAGCGACGTGATCGACCTGCCCAGCACGCCGGGGCAGGGTGCCCGGAACGCGCAGCGTCGGGTGCTGGCCCATATCATGCACATGCGGCTCCAGGAGGTCCTGGAGTACGCGCTGGATGAAGTGACGCGCGCAGGCTATCATCAGCGCTTGCCCGCCGGAGTGATCCTCACAGGTGGTGGCGCGTTGACGCCCGGCATCGTCGAGCTGGCCCGCGAGGTATTCGCCATGCCGGCCCGGATCGGGATGCCGGGGCAGCGGCTGCGCGGTCTGGCGGACAGCGTGGAATCGCCGCGCATGGCAGTACCCACTGGCCTGGTGCTGTACGGCGCCCGGCAGGTCGCGATGAGCGGCGGGCTGGGCACCGGCAGCCGCAAGTCGCCCGCGGTCGAGAAGGTGCTCGCTCCGGTAAAGCGGTGGCTCCAGGACTTCTTCTGATCAGTGCCCGGGGGAACCAATCATGATCTTTGAGCTCGAGGAGACCGGCGTCCAGACCGCGCGGATGAAAGTGGTGGGCGTCGGCGGCGGCGGTGGCAACGCCGTCAACCGGATGATCGAGGACCAGCTCGGCGGCGTCGAATTCATCTCGGTCAACACCGACGCCCAGGCGCTCGCGATGTCGAAGTCCGGGGTCAAGATCCAGATCGGACGCAAGCTGACTCGCGGGCTGGGCGCGGGCGCCCGGCCGGAGATCGGACGCCAGGCCATCGAGGAAAACCGGGACGAGGTGGCCGTGGCGGTGCAGGGCGCCGACATGGTGTTCGTCACCTGCGGGATGGGGGGTGGCACCGGCACCGGCGCGGCGCCGATCATCTCCCAGATGGCCCGCGAGGCGGGAGCGCTCACCGTGGGCATCGTCACCAAGCCGTTCCTCTTCGAGGGGCGGCGGCGGATGAAGCAGGCGGAACAGGGCATCTCGGAGATGCGGAAGAACGTGGACACCATGATCGTGGTGCCGAACGAGCGGCTCCTCGCCGTGGTGGGCAAGGGAATCCCCTTCCAGGATGCGCTCAAGAAAGCCGACGAAGTGCTGCTCCACGCCACCCAGGGAATCGCCAGCCTCATCACCAGCACCGGCATCATCAACGTAGACTTCGCCGACGTCCGGACCGTCATGCAGAACGGCGGCGCGGCCCTCATGGGCACCGGCATCGGCCGGGGCGACAACCGGGCCCTGGAGGCGGCCCAGCAGGCGATCTCCAGCCCGCTGCTGGACAACATCTCCATCGCCGGCGCCACCGGCGTGCTCATCAACATCATCGGCGGCGACGACCTGACCCTGGGCGAGACCACCCAGATCAACGACATCATCCACGACGCCGTGGGTGACGACGCGGAGATCATTTTCGGCGCCGGCAACGACCCCGCGATGCACGGCGAGGTCCGCGTCACCGTCATCGCGACCGGCTTCGACCGCGCGCTGCCGATGGAGCATCCGGTGACGATGGGTCGGCCTTCGGGCGCCACCGGAGTGCTGAGCTTCCCGACCACCCGCGGTCGTCCCTCGATGCCGGCAGCGCCGCCGCCGGCGACTCAGCCGACGCCCCGCCCGCAGCCGCGCGCCCCGCAGGCTCCTGCCGCCGGGACGCCGGAGACGCCCGAGATGGAGATCCCCACCTTCATTCGCAGGCAGATGGACTGATGCGGGGGCTGCGGCTGGCCGGAGGGCTCTTCGCCATGACCGCGGCCGCCGTGGCATTGGGCGCACGGTGGCCCTGGCGGCCGGCCGAGCTGCCGGTCGCCGAGCCGATCCAGGTCATGGCCGACCTGTCCACCGAGGTGCTCGACACCCTCCGGCGAGGCGAGACGCTGTCCGAGCTGCTGGCCCGGCAGGGGATCCTGGACCTCGATCTCAGCCGGCTCGACCCCACCGTGTCGTTCGATCCGCGCCGACTCCGCTCCGGACTGGTTTTCAGCTTCCGCCGCCCGGCGGCCGATTCCCTTCCCACCCGGATCACCGTCCGCGCCACCCCGGAGCAGCGGCTGATCTTCCAGCGCGCTGCTGATCGCTGGGACACCGAGATCGAGTCCATTCACTGGCGCACCGAGCCCTATCGGATCGAAGGCGGCATCGAGAACTCGCTCTACGAAGCCATCGATGCCCAGGTGGGCGACGATCAGCTCGACCCGGCCCAGCGCCAGCGGCTCGCCTGGGACCTCGCCGATATCTATGCCTGGCAGGTGGACTTCACCCGCGACATTCAGACCGGCGATGAGTTCCGGGTCGTGTTCGACCGTCTGATCTCGGAGGACGGCGAGATCCGCTTCGGCCAGGTGCTCGCCAGCGAGCTCGTCATGTCCGGCAAGCGGATGACCGCGTTCCGCTTCGAGGGCGGTGGCAGGCCCACCTTCTTTGACGCCGACGGCAAGTCCCTCCGCCGGGCGTTTCTCCGCGCGCCAGTGCAGTTCCGCCGGATCTCCTCGAGCTTCGCGCGCGCCCGCCGTCATCCGGTCCTGGGCATCGTCCGCCGCCACCAGGGCACCGACTATGCCGCGTCGCCCGGGACGCCGGTGATGGCCGCGGGCGATGGCGTGGTGCTGCGCGCCGGCCGGGCCGGCGGGTACGGCAACCTGATCGAGCTGCGGCACCGGAACGGAATCACCACCCGCTACGGGCATCTCCGCAGCTTCGCCCGCGGCATCCGGAGCGGCGCCCGCGTGTCCCAGGGTCAGACCATCGGCTACGTAGGCTCCACCGGGCTCGCCAGCGGCCCGCACCTGCACTACGAGTTCCGGGTGAATGGCGTGGCCCGAGATGCCCGCCGCGTGGCGCTGGGCAACGGTGCCCCGATCGCCGAGCGCGACCGGGAAGCCTTCGAGCAGGAGCGGGATCGTTTGCAGGCGCTGCTGGCGGATAGTGCAGCAGTCAGCTATCAGCTCTCCGCTGTCAGATAGCACACCCGGCCGGCCATGGAGTGCCTGCCTGATCGCCGATAGCTGATAGCTTTCGCTTCGTGGACCTCCTTCCGGCAATCGATATTCGCGGTGGCCGCGTCGTTCGCCTCAGTCAGGGCGAGGCGACTCGGCAAACCGTTTACGGCTCGGATCCGGCCGCCGTCGCGGAGCGCTTCGCCGACGAGGGCGCACGCTGGATCCATGTGGTGGATCTCGACCGCGCCTTCGGCGCGGGGGACAACCAGGAATCGGTGCGCCGCATCGTCGCCCGGATCCAGGGCAGGGTGTCGGTGCAGCTGGGTGGCGGCCTCCGCTCGCTCGACCTGGTACGGCACGGTATCGAGCACGGCGCCGAGCGGGTGGTCATCGGCACCGCGGCGGCCATGGATCCGGGCTTTCTGGAGCGTGCGGTCGCCGCGGTGACGTCCGGTCGCCTCGCCGCAGGCCTGGATGTGCGAAACGGGAGGGTGGCGGTCAGAGGCTGGACCGAGACCTCGCCCCTGACGGGCGCCGACCTGGCGCGCCGCGCGCTGGCCGCGGGTATCGCTACGCTCATCCACACCGACATTTCCCGCGACGGCATGCTCCGGGGGCCCGACATCGAAGGCGCGCTCGCGCTCCAGCGGGACGGCCTTCGGGTCATCGCCAGTGGCGGCGTATCGTCTCTCGAGGACCTGCGGAGGATCGCCACGGCGGGGCTGGCCGGCGCGATCGTCGGCCGCGCGCTGTACGAGGGCGCGTTCGATCTGCGCCAGGCGCTCGCCGCAACCGCCGGCTCGCCCCAGGCTCGCTGAATGCTGGCGGCCGCGGTGGTGGTCGTGCTGGCAGTGGGGGCGGCCGCGCTCACCTATCTGGGTGTCGAGCGGGTCGGCCGCCCTCCCTGGGTCCCGCTGGTCTCCCGGGCCATCGCATGGTCGTCCATCGGACTCCTCCTCCTCAACATCAGCTGCCCTACCTCGGCGCGCTTACAGCGGCCCCTGGTGCTGCTGGACGGCTCACTCAGCATGTCCGCTCCCGGCGGGCGCTGGGCCGAGGCCCGGGGAGCTGCTCGCCGCATCGGCGATGTACGGATGTTCGGTGATGAGCGAGCCACCGCCGACACCGCCCCGGACCGGGGTCGTTCGCTGCTGCGTCCCGCGCTCACCGCGGCGGCCGCGTCGGACCGGCCGGTCGTGGTGCTGACCGACGGCGAGATCGAAGACGCCGCCGACCTTCCGCCGGAGCTGATCGGGCGCGCCACGGTGCAAAGCCTGCCACGGATGCCGACCCGCGACATCGCGCTCACCAGTGTCGCCGGTCCCGCGCGCGTCACCGCGGGTGATTCCATCGCTCTCGAGGTCGAAGCGCGGGCGATTGCCGGCGCGACTTCCGATAGCCTCCTGATCGAAGTCCTCTCGGGGGACCGCAGGCTGACGAGCCGGCGGCTCGTGCTGGCCGCGAATGGGACTGCGAAGGCGCGCATCACGCTGCCGTCGGGCGGCGTCGGACCAGGCGACCACGTCCTGCAGGTCAGGCTGGGAGGCTCCGGCGATCAGGAGCCCAGGACGGATACCAGACTTCACCTGGTCACGGTGGCGCCGACGCCGGGCGTGGTTCTGGTTGCGGCGCCCGCCGACTGGGACAGCCGCTTCCTGTTTCGCGCCCTCCGCGACGTGGCGCAGCTGCCGGTGCGGGGCTACGTGCGGCTGGACCGCGACCGCTGGCGCTCGATGAGCGATCTTGCGCTCGTCGACCTCGAGCGAGTGCGCCAGGCCGCACGTGGGGCGGACCTGCTGATCCTCAAGGGTGACCCGGGATCGCTGGCGGAGGGATCGCGCGCCAGAGGAATCTGGCGGTGGCCCAGTGGCGAGACCGGTGCCGCCCCCATATCGGGCGATTGGTATCTCTCGGGAGTCGAGGTCTCGCCGATCGCGGGAGCGTTGCTGGGCCAGCCGGTGGACTCCTTTCCGCCCGCGACCCGACTCCTTCCCTATGATCCAGGGCCCGGGGACTGGATCGGACTGAACGCCCAACTGGGAAGACGCGGGGCGGCCCGGCCTGCCGTGACCGGTCGCCAGGAAGGGAGAGTCCGCTCGGTGATGGTGGCCGCGGATGGGCTCTGGCGCTGGGCGTTTCGGGGCGGCTCGAGCGAGCAGAGCTATCGAACCTGGGTGGCGTCCACCGCGAGCTGGCTTCTGGGCGGGGCCGATTCGGTGCGCGGCGTGGCCGCCCCGGTCCGACCCGTGGTCCAGAACGGGCGACCGTTGGTGTTCGAGTGGGCCGGGAGCGGCCCGGCTACAGCCTCAGCGGTGGTCTGGACCGGACTGAACCCGCCCCGCACCGACACGCTTCGCTTCGACGGGGCGGGGCGCGCCGGCGTCTATCTGCCGCCGGGACAGTTCCGCTATCGCTTCGCCGGAGGCGGAGGAGGAACGGTGGCTGTGGAGCAGTACTCCGACGAGCTGCTGCCCGCGCCGGTCACGCTGACGAGCCGGCAAGCCAAGGTTCCCCGACCCGAGGAGCGCACTGCCGCGCGGGACTGGCTGTGGCTCTTCGGGATCTGCATCGCCGCTCTGTCGGTGGAATGGCTTGCGCGGCGGCGGCTCGGGCTGCGCTGAGGGGGTGTTAGGATTCAGCATGGCCGACGGCAGACTGAGGGACCGGAATGATGGATTGTGGGCCCGGCTCAAGCGCTTCGCACTCACCGATGTCGGAGCGCTGGTGCGGGGCCTCAATGCCGAAGACCTCGAGCGGATGGAGCGGGTGCTCATCGAGGCCGATTTCGGCGTGCCCGCCACGGTGGAGCTGACTCAGGCGCTGGAGGACGAGGTCCGCAAGGGAAAGCTCAAGACCGAGAACGACCTCCGGCAGGCGCTGGAGAGCCGGCTCGCGGCGCTGCTCGACGGCTCGGAAAACCCCGGCGCGGTGGCGCGCAGTGAGAGCGGTCCGACCGTGATCCTGTTGATCGGCGTCAACGGAACCGGCAAGACCACTACGGCCGCCAAGCTGGCCCGCCGGCTCCAGCGTGAGGGCCGCAAGGTCCTGCTGGCGGCAACCGACACCTATCGCGCGGGCGCCATCAGCCAGTTGCAGGTGTGGGCCGAGCGCCTGGGCGTGCCCTGCGTGGCAGGCGCGGCCGGCGGCGATCCCGCGGCGGTGGCGTTCGACGCCATCGATGCGGCAGCCTCACGGGGCCTGGACACCGTCATCGTGGACACAGCCGGACGACTGCACACCCAGGAGGGCCTGATGGACGAGCTCCGGAAGGTGGTACGGGTGGTGTCCCGGCGCCTGCCCGGCGCTCCCCACGAGACACTGCTGGTCCTCGACGGCACCGTGGGCCAGAACGCCATTCAGCAGGGGCGGCTCTTCGCGGAGACGGTGACGCCCACGGGCATCGTGGTCACCAAGCTGGACGGCAGTGCGAGGGGCGGCGCGGTTACGGCCCTCCGGCGCGAGCTCGGTCTGCCGATCCGATTCCTGGGCGTCGGCGAATCCCTGGATGATTTGGAGCCGTTCGATCCCCAGCGATTCGCCGAGCATCTGCTGGCAGGCCCTGTTTAGTGGACCCTCCCGCCATTTTTTCAAACCGAGGCACAGAGTAACCGCCCCGCGCGTCCATGACGAACGCCCGCACGCCGAAGCCGGCCAGCATCCGATCGGGTGCCCTGCGCCTCGACATGCCCGTCAAGTTTCTCAAGGGCATCGGCGAGCGACGGGCGGAGCAGCTCGAACGGCTCGGTATTCGGACCGCCCGTGATCTCCTCTGGCATCTCCCTCATCGCTACGTCGACGCTTCGTCGGTGACGCCCCTGGCCCGGGCAGAAATCGGGCAGGAGGTGGCCTGCGTGGGAAGAGTGGTCGCCAAGGGCGTGCTTCCCACCAGGAGAGGGCTCCGGATCTTCCACGCGGTGCTCCGGGACGAGAGCGGTCTCCTGGAATGCGTGTGGCCGGGACAGGCGTTCCTGGACCGCACCATCACAGTAGGGCAGACCATCCTGGTCTCCGGACCGGTTCGGTTCTATCACGGGCGCCAGCTGGCGCCCCGGGAGTATGTGGTGCTCGCCGAGGCCGACGGCGATGCCGACCCGCTGGCCGCCGGCAAAGTGTTGCCGGTCTACCCGGCCACCGAAGGCCTGAGTCACCGCATCATCCGGTCGCTGATCGATCGCCACCTCGATTCGCTCATCTCGTTGTCGGAGGATCCGCTCCCGGACCCACTCCGGGGTGCCGCGGAGCTGCCCCCTCTGGCTGAGGCGCTGCGCTCGGTTCATCGGCCCGGCTCCGTCGACGAGGCGGAACGGGGCAGGAGACGGCTGGCCTTCGACGAGCTGCTCGACCTCCAGCTCATGCTCATTCGGGCTCGGAGCATCGCCAAGCGCCAGCGGATGGGCGTCGCCTTCGAAGTGAAGCGGGACCTGACGACTCGACTCAAGCAGAGCTTGCCGTGGGAGCTCACCGGGGACCAGCAACGGGCGCTGCGGGAGATCACCGCCGACATGACCGCGGCGCAGCGAATGCACCGCCTGCTGATGGGCGATGTGGGAACCGGTAAGACCGTGGTCGCTCTCTTCGCCATGCTGCTCGCGGCGGAGAACGACTTCCAGGCCGCGTTGATGGCCCCCACCGAGCTGCTGGCCGAGCAGCATGCGGCTACTCTCGGCCGCCTGCTGCAGCCGCTGGACATCCGCCCCGAGTTGCTGGTCGGGCGGCAGACGGCGGCGGAGAAGACCGCGATTCGCGAGCGGCTGGCCGCCGGCCAGGCGCGCATCGCGGTCGGCACCCACGCGCTGATGCAGGAGAGCGTCTCCTTCCGCCGTCTGGGTTTGGTCGTCATCGACGAGCAACATCGCTTCGGCGTGGAGCAACGCGCCGCCCTCATCGGCAAGGGCGCCGCGCCGGATGTCCTGCTCCTCACGGCCACACCGATCCCGCGCTCACTCGCGCTCACCCTCTACGGGGATCTCGACGTCTCGACGCTGAAGGAGCGGCCGCCGGGGAGGGGCTCGGTGAAGACCGGCCTCCGGATGGCGACTCAGCGCCAGAAGGTGCTCGACTTCGTGCTCCAGGAATGCGCTCGGGGCCGGCAGGCCTACGTGGTGCTGCCGGTGATCGAAGAGTCGGAGCGGGCGGACCTGCGAGCCGCTACCACCATGGCGCAGACGCTGGCCCAGCGGTGGCCCGAGTTGAACGTGGGCCTGGTGCATGGGCGGCTCAAGCCCGACGACCGGGACGAGACCATGCGTCGGTTTCGCGCGGGGGAGATCCACGTCCTGGTGGCAACCACGGTGATCGAGGTCGGTATCGACGTGCCCAACGCTACGATGATGCTCATCGAGCATCCCGAGCGGTTCGGGCTGGCGCAGCTCCATCAGCTGCGGGGCCGCATCGGGCGAGGTGCCGACGCGAGTTACTGCATCCTGGTGGCGGAGGGACCGGCCCTCGACCGCTTGCGGGCATTCGCCGCAACCCAGGATGGCTTTCGCATCGCGGAGCTGGATCTGGCGGAGCGGGGAATGGGCGATCTCATCGGCGCGCGGCAGTCCGGCGGTTTCGAGCTGCGCCACGCTCGGCTGCCGGTGGATGAGGACCTGCTGGCCCACGCCCGGGAGCTGGCCAACCGTCTCATTGCGGCCGATCCCGCCCTCCAGCGAAGCGAGCACCAGCCCCTGCGAGAGCGGGCCGTGTCCCGCTACCCGAGAGCCGTGGAGCTCTTCCGGGTGGGGTGAGCCACGTCTACCAGAAAACCCTCACTCCGATGCCCGTGGCGTGTCGGAGGCTTCGCACCTCGGGCTCGAAGGGAATGTTGTCGGGCTTGTGGGTCTTGCGGGTCATCTCCCAGACGAAGAGGGCGGCCGCACCGAGCAGAGCGGATTCCCCGGCAATGAGCCAACGGCGAGCGCTGCGGTCGTAGTGCAGCGAGGACTGGTAGAGGTCTTCGATCCGGCGGTCGGCATAGGTGCCATCGGGGCCGAGAAGGCAGCGGGTCCGGTCGTCGGTACAGGCGTCCTCCAACGCGTTGAACGCGTCCTCCGCCCGGTTGTGGGCCTTCGCCGCGAGGAGATTCATGCCGATGGCGCCGGCGGCGAGGGCCCACTTGCCATAGCGCACCAGGGGTCCGGTTTCCTGCGCGGCAACCGGCGTCACCCAGGAGATGCTGAGGAGCAGCAGGAGGGACAAGCCGCGAGTCATTGCCGGTACCGGTGAAGGTCGCCGTTCCCGCCGATCGCCAGCAACCCGTCATCCAGGGCCACCGGGCCGAGCTCGACCGGCCGCCAGAGCTGCACCCGCCAGAGCTCGGTGCCGTCGGGTCTGAGGGCGCGCAGTGCTCCGTCGGCTCCGCCCAGCAGGATCTGATCGTTCACGATGCTCAGCGGTGCCGTCACCGGCCAATCCAGCTCCACTACCCGCTCGATCCTGGGCGCTCCCGGCGGGATGCGATAAAGCGTCCCTCGCCGGCTGGCTGCGAACATCGTGTCTCCCACCACCGCGGGCGAGCCGAGCACCGGGGCATCCACCCGAAGGCTCCAGCGAACCCGCAAGTCGGCCGGATCCATGGCCACGATCTGGGAATCGGTGGTGCCGGCCACCAGCGCGCCGGCATGGACGATCCAGGGCGATACGATGGTTCCGGGGGAGCGCACGCGGTGGGTGATGGTTCCGTCGTCCGCCTTCAGCCGATAGATCGAGTCCACCGTGGCCACCACGACCGAACCGTTTCCGCTCTCCACCGGGGCGACCCGGGCCATGCTCATCCGCTGCCGCCAGCGACTCGAACCGTCGCGGGGCTCGAGGCCGAGCAGCTGTCCGCCCTGGCTGGATACGATCAGCCGACCCGATGCCATGGTGATCGGCGCCGCGATGGGTCCGGTCCTGACGCGCCACAGGCGCTTGCCGGTCTGCCGCTCGAGCGCATAGACCCTCCCATCGGGCCGGGAGGTGGCGGCGTACACCGTATCGCCCGAGACCAGTACGCCGCCGGCGACCAGCCCCGAGAGGCGGCTGGACCAGCGAAGGGCCCCGGTCTCCAGATCGACCGCGTACACCTTCCGGTCCACTCCGGCCCCGTAGATGACGCCGTCGTCGAGCACCAACCGGCCGGTCAGACGGCGCCCGGCTCTGGCCGCCCACACCTGGCTTGGCGCCGATTCCGAGACGGCGCCGGCCGGAAGCGCCGCCCCGGGTGGGGGCCGATAGGCGGTGCAGCCCGCGTTGACGCTCCCCAGGAGCAGGACTAGACTCAACGCTCCGCGCTTTACCCTTCCCGCGCAGACGGATGAGGAATCTTGGCCGCCCAGATCAGTGAGCTGCGCGCGCATGCCAGCCAGACGGTCACGGTGCGCGGCTGGGTCGTCACCACCCGGTCGAGCGGAAAGATCGCCTTCGTCGTGCTGCGGGACGGCTCGGGGATGGTGCAAGGCGTCCTGTCCAAGAAGGAAGTTCCGGAGTCGGTCTGGTCCACCTTCGGCACCCTCACCCAGGAGACCAGCCTCGCGTTGACCGGGGTGGTGCGGGAGGAGCCGCGCTCTCCGGGGGGGGTCGAGCTGGCGGTGACCGGGCTCGAAGTCCTCGGCCGGAGCGACGAGTATCCCATCACCCCCAAAGAGCATGGGACGACTTTCCTCTTCGAGCATAGACACCTATGGCTCCGGAGCCGCCGTCAGGTGGCGATCGCCCGGGTGCGACACGAGGTCGAGCAGGCCATCCGGGACTACTTCTACCAGGAAGGCTTCATCCTGGTGGACACGCCGATCCTGACCGGTGCGATCGGCGAGGAGGCCGGGAATCTCTTCGCCACCGACTACTTCGATCTGGGCAAGGCGTATCTGGCGCAAACCGGTCAACTCTACGTGGAAGCGGCAGCCGCCGCGTTGGGAAAGGTGTACTGCTTCGGGCCCACGTTCCGCGCCGAGAAGTCCAAGACCCGCCGGCACCTCACCGAGTTCTGGATGGTGGAGCCCGAGGTGGCGTTCAACGATTCCGATGCCAACATGCGGCTCCAGGAATCGTTCGTCAGCACCATCGTCGCGCGGGTGCTGGAACGCCGTCAGGACGAGCTGAAAGAGCTGGAGCGAGACACGGCGCCGCTGGAGCGGGTGATCCCGCCCTTTCCGCGGATCTCCTATACCGACGCGGTCTCGAAGCTCAACCAGCTCGGCTCCGACATCGCCTGGGGGTCCGACCTCGGCGGGGACGACGAGACCCTGCTGGCTAAGGAATACGACCGGCCGGTCTTCGTCTACAACTATCCCAGGCAGGTGAAGGCCTTCTATATGAAGGAAAGCCCCGAGGACGCGCGGACGGTACTCAACAACGACTGCCTGGCACCGGAGGGATACGGCGAGATCATCGGGGGCTCACAGCGGGAGGACGACTACGACAAGCTCCTCGCGCGCATCAAGGAGCAGGGACTCGATCCCGAGGCATATCGCTGGTATCTCGACCTTCGGCGCTACGGCTCGTTCGTCCATTCCGGGTTCGGTCTCGGGCTGGAGCGTACCGTCGCTTGGATCTGCGGGATCCCCCACATCCGCGAGACCATCGCGTTTCCGAGACAGATCCATCGGCTGTATCCGTAGCGCTTTACCCTGAGCGCCGCGAAGGGGACCATGCCGGCATGGCCCCCTTCGCTGGATTTAGGGTGACAGCTGTTCTTTCACTTCATCCCACAGCCGGTCCAGCGCCTGGAGTCCCGCCGTGTCGAGATCGATCCCTCGCTCCGCGCAGAGTGCCTCCATCGCCTCGAACCGCTCCCGGAACTTCCGATTGGCGCGGTCCAGCGCGAGGCCCGGCTGCACGGCGGCCTTACGGGCCAGATTCACCACGGCGAAGAGCAGATCGCCGATCTCGTCCTGAAGCGACTCCCCGGGCGCGCCCAGCTCCCGTTCAACCTCGCCGAGCTCCTCACGAATCTTCTCCAGCGGGCCTTTCACGTCGGGCCAATCGAAGCCCACCGAGGCCGCCCGCTCCTGAAGCCGGTAGGCTTTGAGCAGTGGCGGCAGGGCCGGCACGATGCCCGCCAGGGTCTTCCCCTTCCGCTCCCGTCGCTTGATCCGCTCCCACGGCTGCGCCTCGCCGAGGTCGAACAGGTGCGGATGCCGCCGGCGCATCTTGCGCTCGAGCTGCTCAGCCACCTGGTCCGCCGTGAACTCACCCCGTTCTTCGGCGATCACCAGCTGAAAGGCCAGATGGAGCAGGAGATCACTCACCTCGCCTCGGATGGTGTCGGGATCCGCTCCGCCCAACGCGTCGTCCAGCTCCAGCACCTCCTCGACCAGATACGGTCGCAGAGTCTCCCGGCTCTGCGCCCGGTCCCAGGGGCATCGTTTCCGGAGGTCGCGCACCATCGCCACTGCGCGTCCAAGCGCTGAATTGTCTTGCATTTATCCCCCGCGCCCCGTAAGATTCGCGCCGGCTTCCCCATGACCTTCCCCCCCGACACGGCCCGGGCCTGGGTCGATATCGACCTGAGCGCGTTGGTGGCCAATGCCCGCACCATCGCCGACACGTGTGGAACCCGGCTCCTGCCGATGGTCAAAGCTAACGGCTACGGATTGGGCGCGGTCCGCGTGGCACAGGCGCTCGAGGCAGTGGATCCCTGGGGCTACGGTGTCGCCACCGTCGAAGAGGGCGCCGCGCTCCGCGCTGCGGCCATTCAGCGCTCCATTCTCGTCTTCAGTCCACTCTCCCACGACTCGATGGAGTCGATGCTGGAACACGGATTCCGTCCTGCGATCGGGGACCCCGACATGCTCAGCCGCTGGACCGCTCGCTCGGACCATCCATTCCACCTGGAGATCGATACCGGAATGGCGAGAGCCGGCATCCGCTGGGATGACCGGCGTGGGTTGCAAGCGGCGGCGCAGACACTCGCCAGGGCCGGCGGCTGGGAAGGTGTCTTCACCCACTTTCATTCGGCCGACAGCGATCCGGACTCGGTGGCGATGCAGTGGCATCGCTTCCAGACGGTTGTTCGCCTGCTGCCGAGGCGGCCGCCTCTGGTGCACGCGGCCAACAGTGCCGCAGCCCTGTGTGGTCGAGCGTACGCCGGAGATCTGGTCCGTCCGGGGATCTTCCTCTACGGCGGGACCGCGGGGGCTTCCTCCCGGGCGCCGAAGTCCGTGGCCGCTCTCCGGGCACGGGTTGTGGCGGTGCGAATGGTCGCCGCGGGTGAGAGCGTCAGCTACGGCGCCACCTGGTGTGCACCCGCACCTACGACGGTCGCCACCCTCGGCATCGGCTACGCCGACGGGCTGCCGCGGGCCGCGGATCGCGCGCGCGACGCGCCGCGGCTGGTCGAGCTCCGGGGGCGTACGGTTCCGCTGATCGGCCGGGTGACGATGGATCTGTGCATGGCGGCGGTGGACGACGGGCAGGTCGCAGTGGGTGACGTCGCCACCATCTTCGGCGGGATCGTCTCGCTGGATCAGCAGGCGAAGGCGGCCGGCACCATCTCCTATGAGCTGCTGACCGCGCTCGGGAGCCGAGTGCCGCGGCTCTATCAATGAACCGTCGGGCCGCCATCATCGTCCTGGATGGGCTCGGCATCGGCCGGGCCCATGACACCGATGCCTACGGCGACACCGGCAGCGACACGCTGGGGAACGTGGCCCGGCAGTGCGGCGGACTCGACCTGCCTCGACTCGCGGCGCTCGGCCTGGGCCACTGCGCGGCGATCGCAGGCGTCCCGCGGGTGCAGTCGCCGACCGCCGCCCACGGCACCTGTGAGCCGGTCAGCGCGGGCAAGGACAGTACCACGGGCCACTGGGAGATCTGCGGGCTGTCACTCTCGACTCCGTTCCCGACTTATCCCGACGGCTTTCCCCAGCCGGTGATCGATGAATTCTCCCGGCTCACCGGCCGCGGCGTGCTGGGGAACATCGCCGCCTCGGGCACCGCGGTGCTCGACCGGTACGGCGAGGAGCACCAGCGCAGCGGCAAGTGGATCGTTTATACCTCCGCCGACAGCGTGTTCCAGATCGCAGCACACGAGCGGACGGTGCCTCTGGCCGAGCTCTATGGCGCGTGCGAGGCCGCCCGGGGTCTGCTGCAGGGTGAGCACGGCGTCTCCCGGGTGATCGCCCGTCCATTCGAGGGCGAGCCGGGCGCCTGGGTGCGGACCCCACGCCGCAAGGATTACAGCCTGCCGCCGCCCGGACCGACCCTGCTGGACCGCCTCGCCGAGCGGCACATCCCGCGGGTCGGTGTGGGTAAGGTGGATGACCTCTTCGCCGGACGCGGCATCAGCAGCATTCACACCGCGACCAATCTGGATGCCTACGTCCTGATCGAGGGCGCGCTGCTGGCCATGGAGCGCGGACTGCTGCTGGCAAACGTGATCGAGTTCGACCAGACCTGGGGGCACCGGAACGACGTGCCCGGCTTCGCCCGCGGTCTCATGGAGCTCGACCGGGCGCTGCCCCGGCTGCTGGGGCCGGTGCGAGAGAGGGACCTCGTTATCTTTACCGCCGATCACGGCAACGACCCGACCACGCCGTCCACCGATCACTCCCGCGAAGTGGTCCCGCTGCTGGTCGCGGGTCCTCGCGTGCGGCCGATCGGACTGGGACGACGTGCGACGATGGCCGACATCGGTCAGACGGTGGCCGAGTTTCTGGAGGTGACGCCGCTCGCGACGGGCACCTCGTTTCTCTCTGAGGTCTGGATTGACTGATCCACTGGTGACTGCGGCGCGAGCAGCGCAGGCGCGAGCCTACGCGCCGTATTCCAATTTCCGGGTGGGCGCGGCCCTGGAGAGCGAGACCGGCGACATCTTCGTCGGCTGCAACGTGGAGAATGCCTCCTACGGCCTGACCATCTGCGCCGAGCGCGCGGCCGTGTGCGCCGCGGTCTCCGCCGGGGCTCTGCGGTTCCGCCGGGCGGTCGTGGTGAGTGACTCCGACCCGCCGGCTGCGCCGTGTGGCGCCTGCCGCCAGGTGCTCTCCGAGTTCGGGCCGGACTTCCGGATCGACGCCATCGGGCCGCGAGCCCGTGCCAGCTGGACCGTGGCCGAACTGCTGCCGGCGGCGTTTGGACGGGATCAGCTGTCGTGAGCAGGGGGCTGGGGTGGTTCGCCGCTCTGGTGAGTCTGGGTGCGGCGATCACCGGATGTCAGGAGCGGCTGACCGCGCCGGCCGAATGTCCCGAGCTGTGCCCGGGCGGCGAGTCGCAGGTGTTCGACACCGTGCTCACTTCCCTCTCGAATTCCGACAGCAGCTTCTCCGGATACGTCGGGCGAACCTCGGCCGGCGCCATGCTGGTGTCGAACGGGCTCCCGGCATCGGAAGATCGCGCGGTGTACCGGTTCAACGCGCGGGCGGACTCGGTTCCGGTCAACGACACGCTGCGGCCCTTCGTGGTGGACTCCGCCCGTCTCACGCTGAACCTGATCGCGCGCGACACTCTCCTGGGCGGCCTCAAGCTGTACCTCTACCGCATCGATCCGGCAGTGGACAGCACGGCGACGTTCGAATCCACCACGCTGCAGATGGTGCCGGCGGCAATCATCGACAGCATCGAGGTTCCCGATACGCTCGACAGCGGAGCGCTGGAGACCGTGCTCCGGGGGGCCGATCTGGCCAAGGTCGCGTTGCCGCCGGAGACCGGGGGTGTTCTGGCAATGGGCGTCGCGATGGCTGCCGACCAGCCCAGCGGCGTGAGGCTCGGCGCCTCCGCCAGCAGCACGGGGGCGGCGTTCATCAGCTACGTGACGGCCGATGTGGCCGACACCGCAGACCGGCGTCAGATCGTCACCCGGGATGCCGTCTTCAACATGACGGTCACCCGGACTCCGCGGGTCCCGGACCCTGCCTTCCTCGCGGTGGGAGGTGAGCCGTCCTCGCGGGCGCTGGTCCGGTTCGATCTGCCGGAGCCGATCGAGGATTCGGCCACCATTGTGCGGGCCACCCTGGAGCTGCTGCCGCGGTCACCACTGCTGGGACTGTCCACCGATCCGCCGGTGCTGCAAGCCAAAGCAGTCATCGCCGATCTGGGCGCCAAATCACCGGTGACCCAGGACCAGCGCTTCATCGCCACCGGAGCGCTCACTCTCGGCACCGCCGACACCGTGCGATTGGATGTGACGGCGTTGGTCCGCGCGTGGCAGACCTCCAGCCAGCCTCCTGAGGCGATCTTCCTGTCCCTCGTGCCGGAGGCGGCATCCTTCTCCCGACCGGAGTTCGGCTCCACCAGGTCGGGTACGGTGGGCGGGCCTCGGCTCCGCGTCACCTACCTCAGGCCGTTCCCCTTCGAGAAGCCCTAGTGCGACTGCTTCTGATCGCCGGATTCCTGGCGCTCTGGCCGGTCACGGCCGCGGCGCAGGCCTCCCAGTTCGGGGTGCGGGGGCTGGGCGCTCCGGGACGCTCCCTGTCCGCCCGGTCGGTGGCCTCGGGAGGGGCCCTCGGCATGTTCGATGCCGAGTCGGGGCTCAACCCGGCGGCGTTGGGCGGGCTCGAGGTCATGACCGCGACCTTCAACGGAGCCCAGTCGTTCCGAACCGCAGACAATCCGGCTGGATCGGAGTCGCTTCGGTCCTCGCGGTTTCCCCACATCGCGTTCGGCGGGCCGGTGCGGGGAAGTCCGTTCACGGTAGGCCTCAGCTACTCGACCTATGCCAACCGCGACTTCACCGTTGCGAGCGTGGACACCCTGGTGCTCCGGGACGTGCCGGTGCCGGTCTCGGATACGCTGTCCAGCCGGGGCGGTCTCAGCGACCTTCGCATGGGGGCGGCCTACAAGCTGCGGGACCGCACTGTAGTGGGCGCCGCGCTCCATGTGATCACGGGCTCGAATCGGATGGAATCACGGCGCACGTTCTCCGACGATCAGTACCTGCCGGTGGCGCAGACGGCGGAGCTGTCCTATGGCGGCGTTGGAGTGGAGATCGGCGCATTGCAGCAAGTGGGTGCCAGTGTCTGGATCGCGGCGAGTGCGCGGAGTGACGGCAAGGTGATCGTGGACCGCGACTCCACCCGGGTCTCCCAGGTGGACCTGCCGTATGCCCTGGGCCTGGGGCTTCGCTGGAAGCCCAGCCCCCGGCTCGATCTGGCGACCAGCGGGATCTTCCGGACCTGGTCCGGGGCGAACAGCGACTTGCTCGCATCGGGTGGGACCGGCGCCGACAACACCTTCGAGGCAGCGATCGGCGGCGAATACATCGGGGATCCCCGCCGGCCGTATCGCAGGCCGATTCGATTCGGGGCGCACTACGCCACGCTGCCCTTTCCGCTGGAGCCCGGTGTCCAGCCGACCGAGTTCGGCGTGAGCATCGGAAGCGGCGTCCGCTTCGCGCAGGACCGGGCTGGCATCGACCTCGCGGTGGAGCACATCTGGCGGTCGGCCGGGGAGTTCAAGGAGCGCGGGTTCGTGGTCTCGGTGGGAGTAGGGGTACGCCCCTGACCTGGTTCACCCCGTCCACTATCTTTTCGTCATGTCCAAGCGCCTCTACATCGAGACTTACGGCTGTCAGATGAACCTGGCCGATTCCGAGCTGATGTTCGGACTGCTCGGGCGCGAGGGCTACGTGCGGACCGAGCAGCCGGCTGACGCCGACGTCATGCTGGTCAACACCTGCGCGGTGCGCGACAACGCCGAGCAGCGCGTGATCGGACGGGTCGGTGAGCTGCAGCGGTACAAGCGTGCCGGCAGTGTGCTCGGTGTCGTCGGATGTATGGCTCAGCGGCTGGGACCCACGCTGCTGGAGCAGGTTCCGCGGGTGGACCTGGTGGTAGGGCCGGACGGATATCGCAATCTGGGACAGCTGATCGGGCTCGCGGGCTCGGGACAACGGGTAAGTGACACCGAGTTTCGCTCCTGGGAACATTACGAGGACGTTCCGCCGGTGCGGGAAACGGGTCCCACCGCGTTCATCACGGTACAGCGCGGCTGCGACTACCGGTGCACCTTCTGTATCGTCCCCTACACGCGGGGCCCGGAGCGGAGCCGTCGGCTGGTCGACGTCGTGCGCGAGGTCGGAGAGATGGCGGAGCAGGGCACCAGTGAGGTCACCCTGCTGGGTCAAACCGTCAACTCCTATCACGACGGCCAGCACGACTTCGCCGACCTGCTCCGGGCGGTCGGCGCGGTAGCTGGAATCCGGCGGGTCCGGTTCACCAGCCCTTACCCTACCGACTTCACGCCGCGAGTAGTGGATGCGATGGCCGGCACTCCAGCCGTATGTGAGCACGTGCACCTCCCGGTGCAAAGCGGCTCCAACGTCGTGCTGAAGCGCATGCTCCGGCGCTACACTCGAGAGCGGTATCTCGAGGTGGTGGCGGCGCTCCGGGCAGCGATCCCCGGCATCACGTTCTCCACCGACATCATCGTCGGCTTCCCCGGGGAAACCGAGGCCCAGTTCCGGGAGACCCTCAGCCTGGTCACCGATGCCGATTTCGACGACGCTTACACCTTCAAATACTCGGTGCGGGAAGGCACCCCGGCCACCCGGCTGCGCGATCATGTCGCCGAGGAGGTCGCCTCCGAGCGGCTGGCTCGGCTCATCGAGCACGTGCGGCAGAACGCCCGGCGAAAGAGTCTGGGGCGGATCGGTCAGGTCCACCAGGTCCTGGTCGAGCGGCAGGCCAAGCGAGGCGAGCATATGCTGGCGCGAACCCGAACCAATCACCTCGTGCTGCTCGACCTTCCACCCGATTCGATCGGCGAGTATCACCAGGTCCGGCTCACCGGCACAACCGGCTCCACCTTTACCGGCGCGGTGGTCACACCGGCATTGGCGGTTCTGTGATTCAAAATCTGGTCGAGGGACACGTCATCGCGGCCTACGACGCAATGCGTCCGCACTTTCCCGACTTCTGCGGCTGCGAAACCTGCCGGGAAGACGCGCTGGTCTACGCCCTGAACCGAATTCCGGCCCGCTACGTGTCGACCATCACAGGGTCGGCTGTCACGGAGATGAACCTGGAAAAGGATCAGAGCCGCGCGGCCATCGAGGTCGCGATGATGGACGGGCTCCGGAAGATCTCGCTGGCGCCGCGCTGCGGAAACAAGGCCAAGCCTTCCCAGCGGGCGTAGTGCCCCGGCCGCGGTGACCCCGCGGCCCGCGATTCTCTTCACTGCCGCATACTGGGCCGGTCTGGCGACCGGCCTTCTGCGTTTCGGAACACCCGAGGGCGCGATGGCCGTGTCGTCCGGCCTTGCCCTCTCCGGCCGACCGTGGACTCTGCTGGTGGCGACGGGTCTGCTGGCGGGTCGTGTCAGTGGGGAGCTGGCCGTCGTGCTGGAGCGAGAGCAGTGCGCGACCCGGCTTCCCGCCGGAAAGCTGCGGTTGCGAGTGACCGTGCTGGAGCCGGTAGATGCGTCAGGCGGGCGGATCGCCCTGGCGCCCGATGCCGCGTGCCGCGGATCCCTCTGGGCCCGATGGCCGCGAGGGCTGCCGGTGGGATCCGGAGCCCGGGCTCAGGTGCTGGGCCACTGGATGCCGCGCCCCGGACCGGGAGGCCGGGCGGGGGGCACGCTGGTCATCAGCGAAGGGAGCATCCGCGAGAAGCGCGCCGGCTGGTCCGATCGGCTCCGCGACCATCTCTATGCGGAGAGCCACCGACTCTACGGCGCACGAGCCGGCATGGTGGATGCGCTCATACTCGGCCGCCGAGGCGGCATCGACCCCGACTTGCAGGACCGATTCGCTCGTTCCGGGCTGGTCCACCTGCTCTCCATCTCCGGCTTCCACGTCGGCCTGATCACCGGGTGGATTTTCCTCCTCTGCCGGGTGGCACGAGTGCGCCGCACCAGAGCCCTCACTGTGGCCGCCGGGTGCAGCGCCGCCTACGTCGCTTTTCTCGGGTGGCCGGCGCCCGCGGCCCGGGCCGCAGCACTCGCGGTGGTAATGGCGCGCTGCCAGGTGGGCCAGCGATACGTGCAGCCCAATGCGCTTCTGGCCGCCACCTGCCTCACGGTTCTTCTGGTCGACCCCTGGGCGTCTCTCGATCTGGGCGGCTGGCTCTCCGCGGCCGCACTCTGGGGTGCCTCCAGGTTCACGCGGTGGTCCGACCGTGCGCTGGGCCCGAGCTTCTGGGTCCGCACGGCTGCCTCGTCGCTGGGGGCCACCCTGGCCACAGCGCCGATCACCGCCGCCTTCCTTGGCACCGTGGCCCTGGCCGGGCTGCTGCTCAATTTCCCCGCGATTCCGCTGGCGGCGCTGGCCGTCCCTGGCGTCCTCGCCAGCCTCCTGCTCCTGCCGGTGTGGCCGGCAGCTGCGGAGGCTCTCGCCGCGGGGGCCGGTCTCGGGCTGCACTTCCTGGAGCTCTGTGCGGTGGCCGGCGCCGCTCTGCCGCATGGTCACAAGGTGGTCGAGCCCGGCGACCCGTGGACGACGCTCACCTGGGTGGCGGTACTGCTGGTGTCACTGTGGATCCTGGCGGAGCGGAACACCGTGGCGGAGGCCACTCGCCGGTGCGCCTGGTGGCTGGCCACGGCAGTCTGGATCGGCTTGGTGCGGGGCCTCGCCCTCGCCTCGCCTGACGGCGGCCGAGACCTGGCGTTACATTTTCTCGACGTGGGGCAGGGTGATGGGGCGGTGCTGCGCACGCCGGGCGGCCGCTGGATCGTCATCGATGCCGGGCCGGCGGGTGAGCGTGGCGACGCGGGTCGCAGGGTGGTGGCCCCGTTCCTCCAGCGGCATGGCGCTCGCGCGCTGGCCGCGATCATCGTCTCCCATGCCCACGCCGACCATTTGGGGGGCGTGCCCGCGCTGCTCGACCGATTTCCGGTCGGCATGGTCATCGAGCCGGGCTCGCCCGTAGCCGAGCCCGGCTACGCCGGCTGGTTGAGCGCCCTGGAACGGGACAGCATCGTCTGGCACCCGGCGCGCGCCGGCGAGCGATTCACCCTCGATGGCGTAGCCTTCACGGTGGTGCACCCGGCGGTCGGCTGGGTGGACTGGGGCGAGGACGTCAACGAGGATTCGCTGGTTCTGCTGGTGGAGTTCGGCCAGTTCCAGGCGCTCTTCACGGGAGACGCCGGCTTTGCGGCCGAAGGCAGCCTCCGGGGACGGCTGCGCCCGGTTGATCTGCTTAAGGTGGGGCACCACGGAAGCCGAGGCAGCACGGGCGAGGAGCTGCTCGATTCACTCCGTCCGCTCGCCGCGGTGATCTCCGTCGGCCGAAACGACTACGGGCATCCGTCATCCCAGACCCTCGCCCGGCTCGCCGCGCGGCAGGTGCCAGTGCTGCGCACGGATCGCGATGGCACAGTCAGCGTCACCACCGACGGGACTCGGATGATCATCTCGTCGAGACAGGGCAGGGTGAGCTATCCGGTGGGCGCATCGAGTGAGCGTCCCACGCCGTTCTGAAATCATGACCCGGGGGCTGCGTGCAGACGTCCGTCACTACCATCGAGCGCTTCATCTTCGATCAGGAGCACCGCTACCCCGAGGCGACCGGCGAGCTGTCGAACCTGCTCTACGATATCGCGCTGGCGGCCAAGATCATCGCCGCGGCCATCCGGCGGGCGGGACTGGTGAATATCCTGGGCGCGGCCGGTGCCAAGAACGTCCAGGGTGAGGAGCAGCAGAAGCTCGACGTCATCGCCAACGAGACTTTCAAGAATTGCCTCAACCACACCGGCCGGGTGTGTGTGATGGGCTCGGAGGAAGACGAAGACATCATTCCGGTCCCCCCTGAGTATCCTGTCGGCAAGTATGCCGTGCTGTTCGATCCCCTGGACGGCTCCTCCAACATCGACGTCAATGCGGCGGTCGGCACGATCTTCAGCATCTATCGGCGAATCAGCCTGGAAGGCCGGGGAACCGTGGCGGACGTGCTGCAGCCGGGTTGCAAGCAGGTTGCCTCCGGCTACGTGATGTACGGCTCCAGCACGATGCTGGTGTACACCACGGGCCAGGGGGTCCACGGCTTCACGCTCGACCCCACCATCGGCGAGTTCCTGCTGTCGCATCCCAGGATCGTGACGCCTCGAATCGGGGTGTACTACAGTGTCAATGAGAGCAACTTCGGGCGCTGGGACCGCACCGTGCAGAGCGCGGTGCGCGGCCTGAAGGGCGACACGCCCGACCTGATGAAGCCCAAGAACAGCCGGTATATCGGCTCGCTGGTGGCCGACTTCCACCGGAATCTGATCGCGGGCGGGATCTTCCTCTATCCCGGAGACACGCGAAATCCGCAGGGAAAGCTCCGGCTGCTGTACGAAGCCAGTCCGATGGCGTTCATCGCGGAGCAGGCCGAAGGCTCGGCCACCGATGGCGTCAACCGGATCCTCGACATCCTTCCGCGTTCGCTGCATCAGCGCACGCCCCTCGTCATCGGGTCGCGCGAGGATGTCGGCTTCGTCGCCGATGCCCTGCGGCGCGCGGCGGGGAGCCGGGTGGGCGACCCGATCGTTCAACCGGCCCTGTGAAGAAGCTGTACGGCCCGGAGGACCGGGCCGGAGGTCCCCACGACGACCCGGGTCGGCCGGGGGAGTTTCCCTTCACCCGCGGCGTGTATCCCGAGATGTACACCGGCCGGCTCTGGACCATGCGCCAGTACGCCGGATACGGGACCGCTCGGGAAACCAATCACCGGTTTCGCCAGCTCCTGGCGGCCGGCCAGAGCGGTCTCTCCACCGCCTTCGATCTTCCCACCCAGATGGGCTACGATTCCGATCACCCCATGGCGCATGGTGAAGTGGGACGGGTCGGCGTAGCGATCGACACGGTGGACGACCTCGCCGCGCTGTTCCGTGACATCCCGCTCGATCGCGTCTCCACCTCGATGACGATCAACGCCACCGCCGCCATCCTGCTCGCGATGTATGTGGTGGTGGGCGAAGAGCACGGCGTACTCCGGACCAAGCTCACCGGCACGGTCCAGAACGACGTGCTCAAGGAGTACGTCGCGCGAGGCACGTACATCTACCCCGCGGCGCCTTCGCTCCGCCTGGTGGCCGACATCTTCCGCTTCGTGGCCGACGAGGAAATGAGCTTCAACCCGATATCCATCAGCGGCTACCACATGCGCGAGGCCGGGGCGACGGCGGTGCAGGAGGTGGGCTTCACGCTCGCCAACGCGCTGGAGTACGTACGCGTGGCGGTAGAGGCAGGCCTGGCGGTGGACTCGTTCGGGCCTCGGCTCTCGTTCTTCTTCGCCAGCCACAACGATCTTTTCGAGGAGGCTGCCAAGTTCCGCGCGGCCCGGCGGCTATGGGCCCGGCTGGTGCGCGAACGCTTCGGCGCCGGCGACGCCGCCGCGCGGCTCCGGTTCCACACCCAGACCGGCGGGGTGACGCTCCAGGCGCAGCAGCCGCTCAACAACGTGGTGAGGGTGACGGTCCAGGCGCTGGCGGCGGTGCTGGGCGGCACCCAGTCGCTCCATACCAACGGCTACGATGAGGCGCTGGCCTTGCCCACCGAGCAGTCGGCCACCCTCGCGCTGCGGACCCAGCAGGTGATCGCCTATGAGAGCGGCGTGACCCGGGCCATCGATCCGCTGGCGGGCAGCTATTACGTGGAGACCCTGACCGACCGGATCGAGAGCGAAGCACGCGGGCTGATCCAGCAAGTGGACCAGCTCGGCGGCGCCGCCAGGGCGATCGAGCGCGGCTTCTTCCAGGAAGCGATCGCTCGGAGCGCCTATGAGCTCCAGAAGCGGCAGGAATCCGGGGAGACCGTCGTAGTAGGGGTCAACCGGTTTACCGACGACTCGCCGCCGCTGAAGATCGAAACCCCTGACTTCTCCGCGCTGGAGGCGGACCAGCGGGCGAGGCTCGAGCAGGTCAGGGCGCACAGGGATGCCGGGGTGGTACGCCGTATGCTGAAAGATGTCCGAGCCGCTGCGGACACCACTCGGTCGCTCATGCCGCCGATCCTGGAAGCCGTCCGCGCCCGCGCGACCCTGGGCGAGATCAGCGACGCGCTCCGGGAAGCCTGGGGAACCTATCGACCGGCGTAGCAATGCTTGTCGTTTTCCAGTCCCGATTAGGACCTTGGTGTGGCCCCCGCCAGCGTGCCCAGAAGATTCAGACCGGCTTGAACGGGTAGAAACATTCGGCTAAGTTAGTCTGCTGGTTTCGTTTACCCTGCGAGCGCCATGCCGACCTACGAGTACGAGTGCCCCGAAGGGCACACCTTCGAAAAGTTCCAGAAGATCAGTGACAAGCCCCGCGCCAAGTGCCCGGTCTGCGGCAAGCCCGCCAGCCGGAAGATCTCCGGCGGGGCCGGGCTGGTGTTCCGGGGCAGCGGCTTCTACATCACCGACTACGGCAAGGACGGCAAGGGGCCGCGGAAGGCCGAGGCCGACAAGCCGGCCGAGAAACCCGCCGAATCGAAGAGCGAGGGCGGCGCCAAGGAGAGCAAGGTCAAGCCCGAGTCCTCCTCGTCCAAATCGGGCAAGGGCGAGGGGAAGGCTGCCAAGGAGTGAGTGACGCGATCCGGGCCGAGCTCGAGCGGGTAGCTGCCGGGTTCGGTGCCGACGGCCTCGAGTTCGTGCTCGAGCGGCCGCGCGATGCCGGTCATGGCGATCTCGCCACCAACCTCGCCATGGTGCTCGCCCGCCGGGAACGGGTCAAGCCGCGCGAGATGGCCGCCCGTTTGGTCGAACAGCTTCAGTTCCCACCGACCGTAGTCTCCCGTACCGAGATCGCAGGGCCCGGTTTCATCAACTTCTGGCTGGCGGAGAACCAGCTTGCCGACGCGGTCGCGACGATCCTGGAGCAGGGCAAGGCCTATGGCCGCTCCACCGAGGGAGCCGGGCTCAAGGTCAACGTCGAGTACGTCTCCGCCAATCCGACCGGACCCCTCCATGTCGGGCATGGCAGGGGTGCGGCGCTGGGAGACGCCATCGCCGCACTCTACGAGTGGACCGGCCACGCGGTCACTCGGGAGTTTTACATCAATGACGCCGGCGTCCAGATCGAGCGGCTCGCCGCCAGCCTCTGGGCCCGGATCAAGCAGGAGGCGGGACTCCAGGCCGAAATCCCGGAGGGTGGCTACCACGGCGAGTATCTCCGGGAGAACGCGCGTCAGGTGCTGGCGCGGGAGGGCGAGGGTTTCGCCCGGCTGCCCGACGACGAAGGCATCCGCCGGTGCCGGGGGCTCGCCATCGGGATGCAGCGTGAGGAGCAGGACCGCGATCTCGCCGACTTCGGTGTGCGATTCGACGTGATCAGCTCGGAGCAGGCCATTTACGACGCCGGTCGAGTGGAGCGTTCGCTCGAGCTGCTGGCCGAGCGGGGGCTGACTTACGAAGCCGAGGGCGCCCTCTGGCTCCGCACCACGCAATTCGGTGACGACAAGGACCGGGTGCTTCGCAAGGGCGACGGCTCGCTCACCTACCTGGTGCCCGACATCGCGTACCATATCGACAAACACGAGCGCGGATTCGATCGAGCCATCGACGTCTGGGGTGCCGATCACCACGGCTACATCCCGCGAATGCGGGCGGTGCTCCTCGCCCTCGGCTATCCCCCTGACTTCTTCGGGGTTGAGTTGGTCCAGCTGGTCAAGGTGATGCGGGAGGGGGAAGAGGTGAAGATGTCGAAGCGGTCGGGCGAATTCGTCACCCTCAAGGACCTGGTGGACGAGGTAGGGGTGGACGCGGCCCGGTACTTCTTCCTCGCCCGGAAAGGCGCGAGCCCACTGGACTTCGATGTGGAGCTCGCCAAGAAGCAGACCGACGAGAACCCGGTGTTCTACGTGCAGATGGCGCACGCGCGGCTCAGCGGCATCTTCCGGACTGCGGGGCGAGAGGTGGACTCGGTCACGGGGACGCTCGACCTCGCGGCCCTGCCGGCGCCGGAGGATACCGAGCTGCTCAAGAAGCTGGTGACCTTTCCGGAGATCGTCGCCAGGGCCGCGCGGGAGCGCGAGCCGCACCGCATCACCGTCTTCCTGCATGAGCTGGCGACGGTGGTCCACGGGTGGTACCACCACACCCGCGTCGTCGGCGCGCCCGAGGGCAGCGCGACCGAGGCTGCCCGGCTGCTGCTCGCGCGTGCGGCCCGCATCGTCCTGGCTAACAGTCTCGCGCTGCTGGGCATCTCCGCTCCTGATCGGATGTGACCTGATGAGTCTTCTCGTCGTAGGCAGTGTGGCGCTGGATTCCATCTTCACTCCGTTCGGAGAGACGGCCGACGCGCTGGGCGGCTCCGCGATCTACTTCAGTGTCGCCGGATCTCTGCTCCATCCGGTCCAGGTCGTGGGGGTGGTGGGTGACGACTTTCCGGTTCCCGAGCTGGAGCGACTGAGCGCGCGGGGCATCGACTGGTCCGGCGTCGAGCGCACCACCGGCGAGAGCTTCCGCTGGAAGGGCAAGTACAGCTACGACCTCCAGAGCAGGGAGACGCTGGAGACCCGGCTGGGAGTGTTCGCGCACTTTCAGCCCAAGATCCCGGCCGCGTTCCGCGCAGCGGACTTCGTGTTTCTGGGGAACATCGATCCCGAGCTGCAGATGGGGGTGCTGGACCAGGTGCAGCGGCCGAAGCTGGTCGTCTGCGACACCATGAACTATTGGATCCAGGGCAAGAAGGCGGCGCTGCTCGATCTGCTCGCCAGGGTGGACCTGCTCATGGTCAACGACAGCGAGGCCCGGGAATTGAGCGGCGATTGGAACATCCATCGCGCCGGCCGGTGGATCCTGGACCACGGGCCCTCACGGGTGGTCATCAAGCAGGGGGAATACGGCGCCCTGCTGATCGAGCGGGCTCGCACCTTTTACGTGCCGGCCTTTCCGCTGGAAACGGTGTTCGACCCCACTGGGGCTGGTGACGCATTCGCCGGCGGATTCATGGCCTACCTGGCGCGCACCGGATCGCTGGAGGAGAACAACATCCGGCGAGCGATGGTCTACGGTGCCGCGATGGGCTCCTATGCGGTCGAGCAGTTCGGCATTCGAGGCTTCGAGCGGATCTCGCTGGCGGATGTGGAGGCGAGGGTGCGCGCCTTCCAGGATCTCACCCACGTCCAGCTGGCGGAAACGCTGCCATGACCCGGCAGTACGCCGAGGCGGGTGTCGATCTCGATGGTGCCGAGGCCGCCAAGGTCCGGATTGCCCGTGCGGTCGAGACTACGCGCACCTCGCTCACCGCGGGGCGGGTCGGCGCGTTCGGCGGCATGGTACGGATCCCCGAGGGGATGCACCGGCCGACCCTGGTGCTCAGCACCGATGGAGTAGGCACCAAGGTGCTGGTCGCGCTGGAGGCCGGCCGGTTCGACAGCGTGGGGGAGGATCTGGTCAACCACAGCGTCAACGACATCCTGGTCCACGGCGCCACGCCCATCGCGTTCATGGATTACATCGCAGGTTCGGGTCTGACGGTGGAGCAGATCGCCGGCCTGGTCGAAGGCATCGCCCGGGCTTGCCGGAACCACCGGATGACCCTGGCGGGTGGCGAGACCGCGCAGATGCCGGGCCTCTATCGGACCGGCACTTACGACCTGGCGGGGACCATTGTCGGGGTAGTGGAGGAAGGGGCGGCCATCCAGGGGGACGCAATCCGTCCCGGTGACGTGTTGCTCGGCTACGCGTCCACCGGACTGCACACCAATGGATACACTCTGGCACGGCGAGTGGTGTTCGATCGCATGGGTCTCGGGATCGATGACCGATTCCTCGGCCTGGATCGTTCCGTTGCAGATGTGCTGCTGGACGTGCACCGGAGCTACTTCCGGAGCGTGATGCCGGTCATCTCACAGGTTCACGGGCTGGCCCACATCACCGGTGGCGGAATCCCGGGCAATCTGGTGCGGATATTGCCCACAGGCTGCGAGGCGCTGGTGGATCCCCAGAGCTGGGATTCGCCTCCGCTGTTCACCACGCTGCAGCAGGCGGGCGGGATCTCGACCGAAGAGATGCGGGACGTATTCAATCTCGGCGTAGGCCTCATCGCCGTGCTGCCACCTCAGAACGTCGCAGCCGCCCAGGCGGCGGCTGCGGCCGACGGGGTCGCCACCTGGACGATGGGCGAGATCCGGCCGGGAGAGCAGACGGTGCGGTTCGCCCGTTCCTGAGGGGGAATCCATGCGAGTCCCGCTCCTGGCTGCTACGCTCGCACTGGTTGGCACGGTGCCCGCGGCGGCGCAGCTTTCCGACTGCACGCCGTTCGCCGGCAACTCACGCCGGATCTGCGACGCCGCGGTAGATGGAACCCGCGCCTTCCATCCCATTGCCGGGCTGCTGGTGAGCGGCGGCAATCCGGTCATCGGCACGGCCAACACGCTGGGTGGTCTCGGCACCTTTTCGCTGACCGCGCGTGCCAACGCCGCCGACGTCGTCCTTCCCGATCCGGCGTACGACGGAACGCCCGGTGCAGTGCCCTCGAGCGATGAGCTCTACGCGCCGGTGCCCCTGGTCGAAGGCGCCGCCGGAATCTATCAGGGGTTGCCGTCGGGCCTTCTCTCGGTCGATCTCCTGGCGTCCGCCCAGCTGCTGCCGACCAACCAGATCGATCGTCTCTCGGTGGCCGGTGATGCCAGCCGGATTGGTGATGTCGCGCTCGGCTTCGGGTACGGCGTGCGGGTGGGCGTGATCCGCGAGGTCGGACCGCTCCCCGCCGTGTCGGTCAGCGCCATGCGGCGGAACCTTCCCGAAGTGGCCTACGGCGATGTGGACCAGGGTGACGAGTTCCGCTACGCGGTGGATCTGCACGCCACCAATCTGCGCCTGGTGGCGAGTAAGCAGTTCACCGTCCTGCAGGTCGCGGCCGGCCTGGGATGGGATCGCTACACCGGGGATGCCCGTGTCGCGCTCCGTGATCAGCCGACCTCCCCGCTTGAGATCGGGCTCGAGGAGTCACGGACTCTGGTGTTTCTGAACGCCGGGCTCGACCTGGCGGCTTTCACTCTGGTGGGCGAGGCAGGCTACCAGAGTGGTCGGGATCAGGCGCTCTCCACCGATTTCGAGGGCTTCGACACCACCGACGGGACGTTCTTCGCCGGCCTCGGCCTGCGGCTGGGCTTCTAGCGGCGTGGACGAGCGGGAGGCAATGGCCCTTGCGCTCGACCTCGCATGGCGAGGCTGGGGCAGGGTCCATCCCAATCCGCTCGTGGGCGCCGTCGTCCTGGCCCAAGGCGCCGTCGCCGGCGAAGGGTGGCACGCCGAGTTCGGGAATCGTCATGCCGAACCGGTGGCGCTGGACCGCGCCGGTGACCGGGCCCGCGGCGCTACGCTCGTCGTCACACTCGAGCCCTGTGATCATCACGGCAAACAGCCGCCCTGTACCGAGACGATCGTACGGGCGGGTATTCGCCGCGTCGTTGCCGCGATGGCCGACCCCGACCCGCAGGCCATGGGCGGGGCCGCTCGGCTGGATGCCCAAGGCCTGGAGGTGGAAGTCGGACTCGGGCGGGAGGCCGCCGCGGCGCAGAACGCGATCTTCCTGCACCGCTTTCGGAACTCGGCACGGCCCTTCGTGGCTCTGAAGCTGGCCACCAGTCTCGATGCGCGTATCGCCGACGCAGCGGGACACTCCCGCTGGATCAGCGGCGAAGTCGCCCGAGACTACGTTCATTGGCTACGAGCCGGATTCGATGCCATCGGGATCGGCGGGCGCACGGCACGGGCCGACAACCCCCAGCTCACGGCACGGGGCTCCGTGACGCCGCGCATGGTGCCGCGCCGGGTGGTGTTCGACCCAGGTGCCGATCTCGACTCGAGCCTCGCCCTGGTGAGCACCGCACGAGAGACGCCGACCACCGTCGTGTCCAGCCGTGAGGCGTCGCCCGACCGGCTGGCCCGCCTGGCGGCGGCCGGTGTCACGACGATCCAGGCGGCCTCACTCGAGGAGGCGCTTCGATCGCTCCGCAGCGACGGCATCTACTCTCTGCTGGTGGAGGGCGGAGGGCGACTTGCCGGCGCCTTGCTGGGCCTCGGCCTGGTGGACCGCTACTACTGGGTCCAGAGCCCCATCTGGCTGGGTGATCGCGGCGTGCCGGCCACCGCCGGCCTGCCGAGCGATCCGATCGCCCGAGCGCAGCGGTGGACCGTGGTGGAGCGCCGGGCGCTGGGCGACGACACCCTGCTGGTGCTGGACCGCGGCTGATGTTCACCGGCATCGTGACCGACATCGGCACCGTGCGGGAGGCCCGCCGAACCGACCCCGGCCTCGAGCTCACGATCGACTGTTCCTACCCGGACCTCACCGCCGGCGAGAGTATCGCGGTCGATGGGGCCTGCCTCACGGTCGCGGCGGTAACCGCGGATGGGTTCACCGCGCAGGTCGTGCGCACGTCGCTCGAGCGAACCCGCTTCACGGACCTGCGGCCGGGAGCCCGGGTGAATCTCGAGCGGGCACTCCGGGCGGGCGACCGGCTGGGCGGCCACCTGGTGCAGGGTCACGTGGACGGCGTCGGCACCGTGCTCCGGGTCGCGGACCGGGACGATGCCCGCCTGCTCGACCTCGAGGTCCCTCCCGAGGTGGCCCAGGTTTCGGTCCCGCTCGGCTCGGTGACGGTGGACGGGGTGAGCCTCACCGTGAATGCCGTCCCGGCCCCGGGCACGATCCAGATCTCCCTGATCCCGTTTACTTTAGAGCACACGACTCTGGCGGATCGCCGCCCGGGCGACCGGGTGCATCTCGAGGCGGATGCGATCGGGAAATACATTGCGGCGCTCATGAGACGGGCATGACGAACTTCGGAACTGTCGAGCAGGCGGTCGAGGACCTGCGCAACGGCAAGATCGTCATCGTGGCCGACGACGAGGACCGCGAGAACGAGGGCGACCTGGTCTGCGCGGCGGAGCTGGTCACCCCGGAAACCATCAATTTCATGACGTTGCACGGCCGGGGCCTGATCTGCCTCGCCCTCACCGGCGAGCGATGCGACCAGCTCGGGCTGCCGCAAATGACCGAGCGAAACAGCGAGGAGCTGGCCACCGCGTTCACGGTCAGCATCGACGCCGGCCGCCGTTTCGGCGTCACCACCGGCATCTCCGCCCGCGATCGTGCCACCACCATCCACGTGGCCATCAATCCGGCCACCGTGCCCGCGGACCTCCGCCGGCCCGGCCACATCTTCCCTCTGCGCGCCCGTCCCGGTGGCGTGCTTCAGCGAGTGGGGCAGACCGAGGCGAGTGTGGACCTGGCACGCCTGGCGGGTCTCGTCCCGGCCGGTGTCATCTGCGAGATCCTCAATCCCGATGGCTCGATGGCGAGGCGGCCGGAGCTGCACGAGATGGCGCGGCAGCATGGGCTCACCTTCATCACCGTGGCGCAGCTGGTGGCATACCGGCTGCGGACCGAGCAGCTGGTGCATCGGGTGGCCGAAGCGCGGGTTCCGACCGAGTATGGCGAGTTCCGGATGATCGGCTATCAGAACGACGTGGACCGGGCCGAGCACGTAGCGCTGGTGCTGGGCGACATCGCGGGGCAGCCCAACGTGCTGGTGCGGATGCACTCCAAGTGTCTCACCGGCGACGTCTTCGGCTCCCAGCGCTGCGACTGCGGCTTCCAGCTCCACCGGTCCATGGAGCTGATTTCCCGGGAGGGCCGAGGCGCGATCGTCTATCTCGATCAGGAAGGCCGCGGGATCGGCCTGCTGAACAAGCTGCGGGCCTACGCGCTGCAGGATACCGGTGCCGACACCGTGCAGGCCAACGAACGCCTCGGCTTCGCGCCCGACCTCCGCAACTATGGCATCGGGGCGCAGATCCTCCGCGACCTCGGACTGTCCTCCATCCGGGTCATGACCAACAATCCCCGCAAGCTGGTGGGACTCGACGGCTACGGCCTCCAGATTGTCGAACGGGTGCCGCTGGTCGCCGATCCCAACCGGGAGAATCGCGACTACCTCCAGGTCAAGCGCGACAAGCTCGGCCATCTCTTCTCCCACTGACGTGCCCGATATCGCTTTCCGCCTGCGCTCCACCGGGCGCGCGGCGATCCTGGTGAGCCGCTACAACGAGCTGATCACCACCAGGCTGCTGGACGGCGCCCTCGCCTGCTTCGAGGAGGCGGGCGTGCCGCGGGACGGAGTGGACGTGATCTGGCTGCCGGGCGCCTTCGAGCTGCCCGCTGCGGCCGCGGCCGCAGCCGAGAGCGGGCGGTATGCCTGTCTGGTCGCGCTCGGCGCCGTCATCCGGGGAGAGACGCCGCACTTCGAGTACGTGGCGGGGGCGGCTGCCCACGGGCTGGCCGAGGTGTCGACTCGCTACGCGTTGCCGGTAGGATTCGGCGTGCTGACGGTGAACACGCTGCAGCAGGCGATGGACCGCGCCGGCGGCAGTGCCGGGAACAAGGGTCACGAGGCGGCCGCCGCGGCGCTCGGCGCGGCAGACGCGATCGCCCGGCTCCGGGCGAGCCATGCTGAGGATTGAGACCAAGAGCCGCGCCCGGGCGCTCCAGCTGCTCTATGCCTGGGAGCTTCGGGGATCGCCGCCGATGGGCGTCATCGCCGCCGGCCTGGCGCGACTCACGGGCCCGGAGCCGACCCTGCTGGAGCGGGCGGAGGAGCTCGCCGGCGACGTGGTGGCCAATCTCGAGTCGCTCGACGCCGAAGCGGCCCGGGCGACGGAGAACTGGCGCCTGAGTCGCATCGCCATGGTCGAGCGCAGCATCCTGCGGATCGCCATCCTCGAGCTCCGACGGGGTGAGGTGCCCCCCAAGGTGGCGATCGACGAGGCGGTGCGGCTGGCCCACTGGTTCGGCGGCACCCGCGCCCCCGCGTTCGTGAACGGTGTGCTCGACGGTATCGCCCGCGCCGCCGGCCGGCTGTGAGCGGAACGGTGATGAGCACGATATGTCATCCATCACGCCATGAACATCCTGGTAGTCAACTGGCAGGACCTCGAGAATCCGCAGGCGGGTGGCGCGGAGATCCATCTCTTCGAGATCTTCCAGCGCCTGGCAGCGACCGGACACCGGGTCCGACTGGTCTGCTCCGGATGGGAGGGCGGGGCCCTGACGACCAGCATCGCCGGCATCGAGGTGATCCGGCATGGCCGCCGGAACAGCTTCGCGCTGCTGGGGCGTCAAGCCGTCCGCCGTGCTATCAGGAGCGAGCGGCCCGACATCCTGGTGGAGGACATCAACAAGCTGCCTCTGTTTCTGCCATCGGTGAGCGACCTGCCGTTCTGCGCGCTGGTGCCTCACCTGTTCGGCGAAACCGCATTCCAGGAGGCGCCCTGGCCGATGGCCGCTGCGGTGTGGGCGGCGGAGCGTCCGCTGCCGGCGGCCTATCGGCGGGCCGGCTTCCACGCCATCAGCGAGAGCACCCGGGACGACCTGGTGGCCCGCGGTGTGGCCAGAGAGCGGATTCGGGTCATTCATCCCGGGGTGGACAGCGCTCGGTTCAGTCCGTCGCCGACCGAGCCGCGTGCCGGGCAGCCCCGGTTCTTGTACGTGGGGAGGCTCAAGCGTTATAAAGGAATAGGCCTGGCGATTCGGGCACTGGCGATCGCGCGGCGGACCCGGCCGGATTTGAGCCTCGATATTGCCGGAACCGGCGACCACCGCCGGGAGCTCGAGCGAGTCGCGGCGGAGTTGGGCCAGACGAGCGTGGTGACCTTCCACGACTTCGTGAGCGAGGCCCGCAAGATCGCGCTGCTCCGGAGTGCCTGGGCCAACCTGTTCCCCTCACCCAAGGAGGGATGGGGTATCACGGTCGTGGAAGCAGCAGCCTGCGGGACGCCTTCGATTGCTTCGGACAGCCCAGGGCTGCGGGATTCGGTGCGCCACGCGGAAACCGGCTACCTCGTTCCTCACGGCGACGTCAACGCGCTCGCCGCGCGCATGCTGGAGCTCGCCGGCGATCCCGCCCTGGTCGCCCGGCTGGGCGACGCCGCGCGCCGGTTCGCCGTGCAGCTGACCTGGGAGCGATCGGCCGCGGAGACCCAGCGTCACCTTCAGGACATCATCGCCGGCTCGGCTTGACGCCGGGTCAGGAGGATCTCTCATGCAGACGACGATCACCGCCCGCCATTGCGAAATCTCCGAAGCGCTCCGGGAGCGCGCCCTCACGGTCGTCGAGCGGCTGGGGAACATCGCCACCCGGCCGATCGAAGCCACCGTCGTCTTCGATGTGGAGGGCCTGCTGCAGACGGCCGAGCTTCGGCTGCACGTGTCGCGGGGGGAAGTGCTCGTCGCCAAAGGCGAAGCCGAAGAGCATCGGACCGCCCTCGACCGGGCGGAGGAGAAATTGCGCAAACAGGTAGAGAAGGCCTCCGCCTTCCCGCGGAGGAACCGTCCCTCGCAGACGAATCCCCTTTGATGCTCCGACTCCGCGACTTTCTTTCCCGCCGGGGCGATCCACTCCAGCTGGAGGCGCTGACCGGCGAGATCGGCCTCGACCGGCAGCTTTCCGGGGCCGAGGTGGCGGGCCCGGGCCTGGCCCTGGCCGGGTATACCGGACGCTTCGCGCCCAACCGGCTGCACGTGTTCGGTGAGACCGAGATCACCTATCTGCAGTCGCTCCCGGCCGACGATCGGCGCAAGTCGCTGGAGAAGTTCTTCGAGTTCGAGCTGCCCTGCATCTTCGTGACCAAGGGCCAGGAGGTGCCCGCGGAGATGCTGGAGCTGGCCCGCCTGCGGGGCGTGCCGGTGATGCGAAGCAAGCTCAAGACGGCCGAATTCTACCGCCGGGTGAAGCCGATCGTGGAGGAAGCGTTCGCCCCCCGCACGACACTCCACGGCTCGCTCGCCGACGTGTACGGGGTCGGCCTGCTGTTCGTCGGACGCTCCGGGATCGGCAAGAGTGAGTGCGTGCTCGACCTGGTGGAGCGGGGTCATCGCCTGGTGGCCGACGACGTGGTCCAGGTCATCCGGCGGGGCAACGACATCCTGATCGGCCGGGGTCACGAGCTGGCGGCGCATCACATGGAGATCCGCGGCATCGGGCTGATCGACATTCCCGCGCTGTTCGGCGTCCGGGCGGTACGGCAGCAGAAGCGGATCGAGGTGGTGGTGCAGCTGGACGACTGGGAGACCACCAAGGATGCCGACCGCACCGGTCTCTCCCGCGAAGAGACCACTATCCTCGACGTCGCGGTGCCTCGCGTCGTCGTTCCTCTCAATCCCGGGAAGAACATCACGGTGATCTCGGAGGTGGTGGCCATGATGCACCTCCTCCGCTACTCCGGCGTGGACGTCGCCGCCGCGTTCAATGCCAGGCTCATCAAGCGGATGAAGGAGCAGCGCGGGGTTCGGGAGTATCTTCAGGAAGACTATGAGTGATGCCCTGCGCGGGGTGGTGGTGTGCCATGGGGGACTGGCCAAGGCGCTGGTCGACGCGGCGGAATCCATCAGCGGAGTGACCGGTGTTCTCCTTCCGGTATCCAACTCCGGCTGTGATCGCGATGCCCTCGAGACCCGGGTCGCCGACGCGGTAGACGGCCGACCGGCGGTGGTGTTCGTGGATCTCGCGTCGGGATCGTGCCTCTTCGCGGTCCTCAAGCGCCTCCGCGCTCTGGCCGGCGTCAAGATCGTGACCGGCGTCAACCTCGCGATGCTGGTGGATTTCGTCTTCCACGTCTCACTGACCCCCGAGGCAGCGGCGGAGCGCGCCATCGCGGCCGGCGCCAAGGCGATCCGGATTCCCTGATGGCCATCCTGCTCTTCCGGGTGGACGACCGGCTGATTCACGGACAGGTGGTCGTGGGATGGGGGCGTCCGCTGGGCGTCAACCGCATCGTGCTGGTGGACGATCAAGTGGCCGCGAGTGAGTGGGAGCAGGACCTCTACCGCATGGCCGTCACACCCGACATCGAGGTGGAGTTCGTCACCCTGAACGGCGCGACGGCGCGGCTCAGGGACTGGCAGTCCGACGTGCGGCGGACCCTGGTGCTCACCGGCGACCTCGAGACCATGGTCGCGCTCCACGCCGCAGACCCGGTCACGGTGCACCGGATCAACCTGGGTGGAGTCCATCACCGGGCGGGCCGCCGGGAACGGCTGCCGTATCTCTACCTGACCGACGAGGAGATGACGCGCCTGGCGGCGCTGGAGGCGGCGGGCGCCGCCGTCGCCGCGCAGGATCTGCCCACCACTCCGCCCGTCACGCTCAAGGGTCTGGGATGACCGATCTCTCTCCGGCCAGCGCGCTGCTCCTGGTGATCTGGGGGACCCTGGTGGGGCTCGACCTGGTGAGCGTGCCCCAGGCGATGGTCGCGCGGCCGGTGGTGGCCGGAACCGTGGCCGGATGGCTGGCCGGCGACGTGGATGCCGGTCTCAGGCTCGGAGTGCTCTTCGAGTTGTTCGCCCTGGACGTGCTGCCGGTCGGCGCCGTCCGCTATCCCGACTACGGGCCGGCCACCGTAGTAGCGGTGGCACTCGCGGCGGATTCGCCTTGGCAGTTCTCCCTGGGACAGGCCGCGGCGCTCGGGTTGACGCTCGCGGTCCTCGGCGGGTTCGGCCTCCAGCTGGTCCGACGAGCCAACGCGCGCGCCATCCAGCATCGAGCCGCGGCGCTGGCCGCGGGAGAGAGCAGTGCCATCCGCCGGCTGCAGTACGGCTCGCTGCTCCGGGATGCCGCACGGGGCGCCGTCCTGACCGTGGTGGGATTGGCCTCAGCCTGGTTACTGGCCCGCTACGCCTGGCTCGACCGCTCCACCGCGCTGGGACTCACCCTGGTCTCGGTGGGATGCGGGCTCTCGGCGGTGATCGGCGGCGCCCTGCGGAGCGCCGGCCGGGGGCCACGTCTCCGCTGGCTCGGTGCCGGGGCGCTGGTGGGGCTGCTGGTGGCAGCGCTGCGATGAACGGGGGTTGGCGGGCGTGGCTCCGGCTTTTCGCCATACAGGGGACTTGGAACTACGAGCGGATGCTCGGCGTCGGCATGGGGTACGCCGCCGAGCCGCTGCTGGAGGACCTCAAGACGGTGGACCCGGTGCGGCACACCGAGGCGGTCGTTCGCTCAGCGGAGTTCTTCAACTGCAATCCCAATCTCGCCGGGCTCGCCCTCGGCGCCACGGCACGGGCCGAGTACGATGGGGCTCCCGGCGCCCAGATTGCCCGGCTCCGCACCGCGCTCTGCAGCCCGCTGGGCGCCCTGGGCGACCAGCTCTTCTGGGCCGGCCTCCTGCCGCTGCTGCTCGGCGCCACCCTCATCGGAATCCTGCTGGGTGCCCGCTGGTGGGCCGTGCTGGGATTTCTGGTGCTGTACAATCTGGCGCGGGTCGCCACCGGAATCTGGGCGCTCCGCACCGGCCTCGACGCCGGTATGGGGGTGGGAAGCGCCATCGCGCAATCCTGGATCTCCAAGGCCATCGAGCGGGTGGGGCCGCTGGCGGGCTTCAGTGTGGGCGCGGCCGTGCCCCTGGTGGCCGCCTGGTACCTGAAGGACATCGGATGGCCGGCTGCCTTCGGAGCCCTCGCTGTCGCGGCCACCGGGGTCGCGGTGACGAGGTGGTTCGGGCCCGCGCTCACCACGGTGCGCTTCACCCTGCTCGCGCTGGTGCTGCTGGTCCTCTTCCGCTGGGTGCTGCCATGATCGAGCGCGAGGCCAGGATCGTGAACCAGGAGGGCCTGCACGCCCGGCCGGCGGCGAAGATCGTCCGGCTGGCCAGCACCTTCGATGCCGAGGTCGAGCTCTTCAAGGACGGCGTGGCGGTCAACGGCAAGAGCATCATGGGTGTGATGATGCTCGCCGCCGAGTGCGGCAGCTCGATCATGGTCCGCGCCGACGGTCCCGATGCGGAGCAGGCGGTCGAGGCCATCAGCCAGCTCGTCGCCGGAGGGTTCGGAGAGCCATGAGCATGCCGCGTACGGTCCGTGGCATCGGAGTATCGCCCGGCGTGGCGATGGCGCCGGCGCTGATCGTCCAGTTCGACTTCCCCGAAGTCCCCGACCGGGCGGTGGCACCGGATCAGGTCGAGGCCGAGGTCATGCGACTGCGGGAGGCGGTGGAGGGGGTCGTCGCCCATCTCCACGAGCTGGGCCAGAAGGTGCTGCGCCGAGCCGGCCCCGAGGAGGCGCGGATCTTCGATGCCCAGATCCTCATGGCCCAGGACGAGGACTTCCTCCACTCGGTCGAGGTCCTGATCCGCAAGAACCAGCTCAGTGCCGAGACCGCCTACGAGTTCAAGGCGCTGGAGCTGAGGAACCTGTGGTCCGGTGCCGCCCGGCTCCGCGAACGGCTGGCCGACCTCCATGCGATTCAGCTCCGGATCATCAACCACCTGCTGGGGCGCTCGGGCACCGAGCTGTGGGCCATGCCGTCGGACGAGCAGGTCATTGTGGTGGCTCACGAGCTGTCGCCCGGCCTGACCGTGCAGCTCGACCGCGAGCACGTGGTGGGTCTGGTGAGCGAAGAGGGTACCCGGACTGCTCACGCCGCGATCCTGGCGCACAGCCTCGGAATTCCGGCGGTCATGGGGGCGGTGGGTGCCCTGGCCGCCATTCCCAACGGCACCATGCTCCTGCTCGACGGTCAGAGCGGCGTCATCGTCCTGGACCCGACCCGGGACGAGCTGGACGAAGCCAAGACCCAGGTGAGCCGGCGGCACAAGCTGGAGCTGCAGCTCGAGGGTGTGGTGGACCAGCCCGCGGTGTCGCCCTCGGGCCGTCCGGTCCTGCTGATGGGCAACGTGGACCTGCCGGAGGAGATCGAGCCCGCGCAGCGCCTGGGAGCCGAGGGCGTCGGCCTCCTCCGCACCGAGTTTCTCCTCACCGGGCGGGCCACACTCCCGACGGAAGACGAGCAGGCCGCCTATTTCCGGCGGGTGGCGCTCGCGTTCCCCGGCAGGACCGTCATCATCCGGTCCTTCGACCTGGGCGGGGACAAGTTCCCGGCCGCCTTCAAGGCACCGCACGAGGCCAACCCTTTCCTCGGCTGGCGATCCATCCGGGTATGTCTGGACGAGCCGGAAGTCTTCCGGCCCCAGATCCGAGCCATCCTTCGCGCCGCCTGGGGCCGTGACGTGCAGCTGATGCTGCCTCTGGTCACCAGGGTGGAAGAGGTCGTGGCGACCCGGGAAATCGTGCAGGAGGAGGCGGAAGCGCTGAAAGCCGCCGGAGTTCGCGCAGCCGAGACCCTCGCCGTGGGCGTGATGGTGGAGAC
>DATBJC010000042.1:0-43407 GCA_036556625.1 Gemmatimonadales bacterium | reverse complement strand
GTAACCTGAGGCCGCCCGCGACGGCGACCGGCCGAGTGCTGCAATCACCCTCGGGAAAGATGCAGTTCTCAGGCCCCGTGGTGGTGCCGATGCCGAGTTCCCCCTCGACGTTGTTGCCCCAGCAGTAGGCGCGGTTGTCCGTTGTCACACCGCAGGTATGCTTGCCGCCCGAGCTCAGCTGCCGGAATGCGAGCGGGGCCGCGGCGGCGGCCTCCTCTGCGTCCGGCTCGGTAGGGGAGGCGGGCGCGGGAGCATCCCCTCGGCAGCCCCCGAGCGCGGCGGCCGCAGCGAACACCAGAAGACTGAGCGTGCCAGCGGGTAAGCCTACCGACATGCGTGTTACGCATTGTGGGGTAATCATGGGGTCTCCCTTCCTTCCGGCGAGACTAGTGCACCCGCGGGCGGGCCGGGCAAGCGCCCGGGTACGACCAACTCGGAATGAGGAACAGGGCGCAAGTTCGAGCCCGGGGAGTGAAGAGGTCGTGAAGTGCGCTTGAAGATCCATTCAGGATCAACGCAGGATGAGCTCCTGCTCGCCGTGAGAGCGCATTCCCTTGAGTGTTTGGGCCCTTCAAGAAGGAGTATGGGAAAGGTGAACTGAAATCCACGCAAGTGCGAGATTCACTTGTTGGGCGATCAATCGGAGGCTGTCATGGCAATCGCCCATGCCGGCAGCTCAGAGCCCTGCCGTTCAGCGGGACTCGTTCGTTTCCTCCTGGAATTCATCGAACCGGTGGTCTCTACACTGCCGCGGCAGGTGGGGCGACCAGCGGAGCATGGAGGCGGACCGCGACCGGGGCACGCTCCACACTCCCACCCGGCTCACCGTGGGCGAGTACCTCGACCGCTGGCTCCGCGATCTCACCGGCGTCGGTGGCCGGACCCGGGAGGATTACACCAACCTCGTGCGCCGCTACCTCAAGCCCGCGCTCGGCACCCGGCGGCTCGCGCATCTCTCCCCGCCACTGGTGCGCGAGATGCTGGCCGATCTCACGAAGCGGGGGCTCGCGCCCCGCACCGTGAGCTACGCGCGCGCGGTGCTCCGCCGGGCGCTCAACCAGGCGGTGAGTGACGGGGTGATCCTCACCAACCCGGCCGCCGGGCACGGGCTCGTGCCCAAGCTGGAGCGGCGCGAGATGCAGGTGTTGAGCGCGGCCCAGGTCCACGGGCTCATCACGGCGACGGCGGATGATCCGCACGGCCCGCTCTGGACCGTGTTGCTCACCACGGGGGTCCGCCCTAGCGAGGCGTTGGCGCTCCGGTGGAGCGACCTCCGGCGCTCAGAACTCCGGGTGACGCGGAAGCTCCGGCGTCCGGCGAATAGCGGGACGTGGGTGATGGAGGACGTGAAAACCGCGAAGGGCCGCCGGGTGGTCCCGCTCGTCCCGCTCGCCGTGGACGCGCTCACCCGGCAGCGCGACCGGCAGGCGGTGGAGAAGCTCGTGGCCGGAGACGGCTACACCGACGCCGGGCTCGTGTTCGCTGATCCCCGGGGGAATCCGTTGCGAGCGGACGGGCTCTACAAGTACCATTGGCAGCCGATGCTCACGCGGCTCAAGCTGCCGCCGGTGCGGCTCTATGATGCGCGGCATAGTGCGGCGACGATGTTCTTGGAGGCGGGCGTGCCGATGAAGGTGGTGCAGGACGTGCTCGGGCACAGCAGCATGGCGGTGACGGCCGACATCTACAGCCATGTGACCCCGGCGTTCAAGCGTCAGGCGGCCGACGCGCTGGCGGAGTATCTGGAGCGGGCGCAATGACCATTTTTGATCCGGACCAGCGGGCGGGTGCGCTTCAACGAGCGGTAATGAGAGACGAGGCGGACAACATCGAGAAGGGGCTTGATGACTACTCCGAATCTCAGGTTCGGCAAGCCATCGTGCATACGAGACAGGACATGGTTCTTATAGCTTCACATCTTTCCTCCGCTAACCGGCAACTCGCCACAATGCGTCGCCTGCTCTGGGTTATTGTTGTCATAGTGTGCTGGTCGGTCTTGAAGTAGAGTTTATGTACACGGGTTACTGGATCGAGAACAACCACATTTGGGGCCCGCGTGAGTCGGGCCAGTTTCTGGATTCAGGGTAGGAGTGACCGTGACACGGAATAGCACGGAATCACGGCAGAGTGACACGACGTAAGTCAGTTGCGGGCCCTTAGCTCAGTCGGTTAGAGCAGCGGACTCATAATCCGTCGGTCGGTGGTTCGAATCCACCAGGGCCCATTGGGACGTGGTTACCGTACGGCGGCCGCCGGTGGTGCCACCGCGCTATAGACGTACTCGTGTTGCGCGTCACGCAGGGTCAGCCTGTTCTCCCCCAGGACGAACTCCAGTCCGATGAAGCCCGGAACGATCGTGATGAACGAGATCGTGCCGTCGGGGTTCTTGCGCGAGGCCACCTCGCTCGACCACTCGCCGAAGTCGAACATCGTCGCGCCGTGCCTCCGGCTCACCCCGATCTCCCCTACCGCCGGGTGCTGGTACCGGGCGGCGAGCTTCGCCGCCTCGACGGAGTCGGCCGGCACCATCAGCAGCTTGCGCTCCGCCGCCATCTGGTCGTAGAACGTCCTGGCGCTCGCCGCGATCTGGCCGTCGGCTTCGGCGTTCCCGTCGAACAGCACCTCCAGCAGCTTGCGGCGGAACACGGTGCGCACCAGCCAGCCGGGGTCACCGTTGGTCAGAATCACCGCGCCGACGCCGTGTTCCGGCAGCCACATCATGTCGCTGTGGAACCCGATCATATCGCCGCCATGGTGGACCACGGTCGTGCCGTACTGCGTGTTCACGAACAGCCCCATGCCATAGGTGATGTCGGTGCCCACGACCACCTGCGGCGCGCGCCGGGCGAACAGCGCGTCCTTCGAGATGTAGGTCGTGCCGTCCGGCAGCTTGCCCTCGGCCAGCTCCATGACGACGTACTTCAGCACGTCGTTGACCGAGCTCCAGGCTCCGCCCGCAGGGCGCACCGGCACGATCGACAGATTGGTCCCGCCCTCCGCCAACGCCGGCCGGCCGTCCACGTCGGGCGCGTGGGCGGTCGCCACGTTCCCCTGCTGGGCCTCGGCGAACTCGTGGGTGGTGGCCGTCATGCCCAGCGGATCGAACACCAGCGTCTGCATGGCGCTGTCGTACGCCGCTCCCAGCTCCAGCTGCGGGAACGCCACGTGGCCGCCCAGGAACCCGGCGGCCGCGGCCATCGGATTGGAGTACTGGAACAGCTCGCCGAACTTGCTGGTCGGCTGCATCGTGCCCAGAACCGTCATCACCCGCTCGGGGGTTCTGCCCTCGAATTCGAGGAGCCATTCGAGGTCCTGACGCGGCATGCCGGTACAGGCGCAGATGAGGTGCTTGATCAGGACTTGGCTGGTCACGTCGGCGTCGCCCAGCTTGAACGAGGGCAGCACCGTCGCTGCCGGCGTCTCCCAGGTGAGCTTCTTCTGGTCCACCAGCCTGGCCAGCATCAGCGTCGCCATCGCCTTGGTGTTGGACGCGATCATGTACCTGGTGTCGGCGTCCACCCTCTCGGGCTTGCCCAGCTCGCGGACGCCAAAGCCTTCGGCCAGCACCACCCGACCGTTCTGATAGACGCCGAGGGAGACGCCCGGCACGCCGGTGAGCTTCATCGCGGTGTCGACGAACTCCCGAAGCTCGGCCAGCCGCGCATCGTCGAGAAGGTGAGCCTTCTTCCCGGCGAACGACTCCCGGGTTCGCCCCTTGGGCAACAGCTTGCCGTAGATCACTCCCACCTGGGCCGCCCGCTTCTCGCCGATCGCATGCGCCATGTCGTAGATCGAGACCGTCCAGACGTCGTTGGCCCGGCGCACGTCCGCGCCGACGTCGCGTTTTTCATTGGGCGACGTCTGGTAGGAGTACGATTTCCGATCGGTCCAGCCGTCCTTGTCGGCAACCGGTGTGGTGACCTTGAGCGGCCACTTGGCGTCGGGCCGATAAGCGGCCCATGCGGCGGCCACCGCGGCGTCGCCGTCCGCCACGCCGGCCGCCGGCACGTCCACCAGCGCGATGAACGATCCGCCCTCGGGTGACTCCAGGATCGTGGCGGGCCCTCGCACGACCAGCGACCAGCCGGCGGGCACAACGAAGCTGTTGCCGGCCACCGTGGTCTTCGGCAGGTCGGCAGTGACCCGCTCGGATGTAACCCGGCCGGTTCCGCAGGCGGCGCAAAGGCCGGTGAGCCCCGCGGCAAAGAGAGTGGGTGTGATGTTCCACTCCCGCATGGCAGTTCCTCCTCCGCCAATCACAGTTCCCTAGCCGACCTCGAGCTCCCGGAGCGTGCGGACCGCGGCGACGAGATCCACCGGTTGCTCACCCGCCCGGGCAGTCAGCAGCTCCCGCAGCCGCCGTGCTCGACTGCGATTTTCCCTTCGGGGCGGGCGCAACCGGACCGACACCCCGCAGGCGAGCCGGACGGCGTGAAGCAAGCTGCCCGCAGAGAATGGCTTGGGCAGGATCGGGAGCCGCCGATCGTGATGCACCGCGCCCAGAAAGCCGGTCACGCCCAGCACCGGAAGGCCGGGGCGGAATACCGAGAGCACTTCCGCCAGCTCCCGGCCGGTCACCCTCGGCATGTTGAGGTCGGTGATCACCAGGTCGAGCCGTCCGGTCAGCGATCCGATCTTCTGGAGCGCTTCGAGGCCATCGCAGGCCTCCACGACGGTCCAGCCATCCGCCTCGAGATACCGGCGGCCGATCCAGCGGATCGCATCTTCGTCGTCCGCGAAGAGTACCACCCCGCGCGGAGCTGGCCGATATGGTCGAGACGACGGCGACGCGGGCTCACTCATCGGCTCACCCGGAGCGAGGAAACAGGGAGGGGATGAGGCGAATATTCGGCCGCGTTCGGAGTCGCGCAAGTTGAGTGAAGCTCGGTGCGCCGCAGGCGCTTGCCGGAGTCAGGAGAGGGGTGTAGGTTCCCGCTCCCCAACACCGGGCGATTAGCTCAGCTGGTTAGAGCGCGCGCCTCACATGCGCGAGGTCGGGGGTTCAAGTCCCTCATCGCCCATGCCGACAGCTCAAAGCCCCGCCGGTTCAGCGGGGCTCGATCTTTTTCCCACTCAATCAAGTGAAGGGCCGATTCTTTACTCGGCCGCGGCGGGCTGATCTGCGACCGGTCGTCCCGGGCGGCCCAGGGCGAGCTGGATCAAGCCTGCCAGCTCGTCATTGGTGAACGGCTTGACCAGCACCGGGACGACAGACTGATAGATCCCGACCCGAGTGAGGGCCCGAGGCGCATAGGCGGACATGAGGATCACCGGCAGTTCGGGAAACTCGCCGATCAGGGTGGCAGCCAGCTGGGTGCCGTTCAGGTGCGGCATGACGACGTCGGTCAACACCAGGTCCACCCGACCATGCTGCGTGCGCACCAGATGCAAGGCCTCGAGACCGTGCCTGGCCTCCAGGATGGTGTGGCCCAGCGCCGTGAGCTGCTGGCCCAGCATGGCGCGGACACCGTCTTCATCATCCACCACGAGGATGGTGCCGGTGAGGTTTCTTGCCATAGGGGTTATCCGCAAGTCTATGGCCCCGGACGCGGCCGCGCCAGCAGCGCGGTGACCTGCCTCACGCCACGCAGGCCGAGCCCTGCCCTAACTTTTCGCTACACGAATAGACATCCAGGGAGATCAGGCGAGTGGCCACTCAATTTCCACCCCCCTACGTCACGGCACTGGTCGTGGACGACGAACGGGTCTCCCGTCATGTGGCGTCGCGCATGCTTCGGGAGCTCGGCATGCGCGTCCTGGAAGCGGATGGCGCTGAAGAAGCGCTGGACGTCTTCCGGATCTCACGGCATCCGATCGACCTGGTGCTGCTCGACGTGGTGATGCCGGAGACCGATGGCGTGGAGCTGGCGGACAGGATCCTGGCTCATCGCCCGGCCCAGCGCATCATCTTCATGTCTGCTCATCCCGCCGAGGTGCTGGCCGAGCACGGGCTGCACGATCTCGACGTGGTCTTTCTGGCCAAGCCCTACACTATGGATGAGTTGCGGTCCAAGGTCCGGCAGGTCATGGGGCGGTGGAGCGAGGCTCGTCCCCGCTAGCCGCCCGCGCTGGCGCGATACGCCGAGAGTGCTTAGACTCACTGGACGCAGTTGCCGGCCTGTTGACTCCACCCCCTGAGATTGATGGCTGGCGCACCCTTGCCAAATAGGCAGGTGGCGCCAACATATAGGTGATTCCCCAGGCCTCCGGCTGACGGGGAAGGGCTCGGTGTCCTCCCCGACCCCAGACTGGTGCCCGATCTGCAACCTGAACAGCAGGGTCGCTTAGTGACGATGCAGATGCTCGACCTCGACTCCCCGGCGATTCCGCTCGCCGACCGAGTCGCTGCCGACCTGCCCGGCTTTGCCCATGGGCTGGGCCATCCGGACTACCCCTGTCTGTCCCGCGCCCACAATCCGTCCAGCTGTGTACCCTGTACCGACTTTTCTCCCTGGCTGTTGGAGCGGATTTGCCGAGGCGACGTAGAAGGCGCCGGGGAATACCTCTGGCGGGTCCGCGAGGCCAACCCCGGTGTCGGTGGGTCGGAAGAGGACTTCCGGCGGCGCTATCGAGAGCTCGCGGCATCGGTGGTGGAAGCCCCGCTGGAGACGCACCTCCAGGGCGCAAGCGAGCAGGCCTACCGGGAACTCAGGGTCGCGTTGATTCTCCTCGCCGCCCACGAGGGATTCTCCGGATTCATCATGACGGGCGAGGCCGCCGATTTCCTGGCGGCGGCCATGAGTCCCCACAGCCTTACGCTCACCAGCGGCCAGCGACTGGTGGAGCTTCGCAACGATTTCGTCGCCCGGATGGCGAGCGAAATGAGCTACTGGTCCACCTGGCCCCCTCTCACTGTCGAATCCCTCCATCCCATCGTTCCCCCTCATAGTCCCGACGTCGCCGGCGTGCTGTCGCTGCTGCTGCCGCTTCCGCTGGGCGTCAGAGCCCACGCCGCGGATGTGCTCCGCCATCTGGTGGCCGACCCGCGCACGCCACGGACCCTGGCGAGCCTGAGCCGGTATGAGACGCGCAAGCGCGGACTCGACGTCACCGAATCCACCCGCCTCATCATGGACACCGGTCTGGTGGTTCCTGCCACCGAGCTTCAGGGATGGCTCGCCGGATGGACCCGCCGGGACCTGCTGGGCTTCCTGTCTCACTGCGGAGTGCGGCCCAGGAACTCCTGGAGCAAGGAGCGGCTGGCGGAAGTCGCGGAAAGCGAGTGCGCCGACATGCTGCGGCAGCGGATGGGTGAGTCGGGTGTGGTGGAGCTGAATCCCGGCCACATCCGTGGCGCGCGCCTGCTGCGGGAGTATCTCGACGGGGTGAAGGAGACCTGGCGGGTCTGGCTTGGCTTCGGTACCGGAGTGGCGTCCTAGATCACTCCCCCCCGCCGCAGTCTGCCGATTTGATCGAACCGCTCTTCGTGCACCGCGAGCACTTCCTCGGGGGAGACCGTCGCGACTCCCGGCTTTCCCACCTCGACACCGGCGGCGAAATTCGCCAGTTGTGCCGCTTCCGCGAGTGAAGCCCCCGCGGCGAGGGCGGTGCCCAGCCAGGCCGTGACGGTATCCCCAGCCCCGGAGACGTCGTAGACCTGCCGCGCGATGCTCGGGATCCTGAGGGAGGTCCCGTCCTTCTTCACCAGCAGCATCCCCTCACCCCCCAGCGTCACCAGCAGGTTGTCCACCTTGAGTCGGGCGAGAACCTCGGGCAGGGCATTGCGGTTCTGGAGGTCTACCGAGGCGCCCAGGGCGGATTCCAGCTCCCGGCGGTTGGGCTTGAAGACCGTGGCGCCGGCATACGCGAAGAACTGCCGGTACTTGGGGTCCACCACCACCGGGATGCCCCGGCGCCGGGCCACCTCCATCACGGCGGCAATGAGCGCGGGGGCGAGCGCGCCCTTGTTGTAGTCCTCGAGCAGGAGCGCGTCAGCGTCGGCCAGAGCGTCCCGGGCCGCCTTGACGACGCGCTCCAGGTCGGGACCGTCGAGCAGCGCATCCACTTCGTCGTCGATCCGGACGATCTGCTGGGCGCGTGCGATGATCCGGGTCTTCGAGGTAGTGGGCCGGCCGGCCACGGTCACCACGAACCGCCCATCGAGCCGGCTCACCACCAGCTCCTGCCGGATCGTCGCACCGTCGGCGTCATCGCCCACAGTCCCCACCAGGAAGCAGTTCGCCCCGACGGAGGCGACGTTGGCGGCGACGTTGGCCGCCCCGCCCAGTTTGGCCTGACGGTCTCGCAGAGTGACAACCGGCACCGGAGCCTCTGGTGAGAGGCGTTCGGTGTCGCCGAAGAGGTAGCGATCGATCATGATGTCGCCCACCACCACGACACGGCTGGTCTTCATCCGCTGAATCAGCTGAACCAGTCGGTCGCGGGTCAACGGCGGCGGATGGGTCATTCGATCACTCCCCGCCAGCTCAGGCCGAGCGTTGCCTGGAGCCGGCCCTCGAAGCGGTTATCGGTACGACCGGCCTGGTGGCCGGCATTCACCACGTGGTGCACCCCCGCGCTGGCGCGCAGATCCAGGGGTCCCTGCCTGCCGCTCACCGCCATCGCCGCGCGCCAGGTTCGCTCCACCGTGCCGATGAAGAGCTGAGGGAGTGCGCCTGCTTCCTCGGGGGAGGCTGGAAAGGGATCGTTGATCTCACCTTCCCCCTGCCGCTGCAGGGTGAGCTCCGGGGTCAGCAGCCAGCGGGTTCCGGCCGGGATGGTCACCGTAAGGGTGACACGGTCCATGTCCGCGAAGTTCCGTCCCAGTCCCACGCCGCCGTCGGTGAAGTTCTCGAATGGATTCAGGGTCCGGAAGGCGAGGCTGGAGGCCTGGGTGTAGAGCGCACGCCAGGCCAATCTGGAGCCCAGCGGGCCGTGCGCCGCGACGGTGAAGGCCCAGCGATTGGGATAGCGGGTCTCCGGGGGAGCGTTCTCGTATTGGATGTCGTCCAGTCCGACCTGTGCCTCGACGGTGGTTCCCTTTCCGATCCGATATGCGGCATCGAACCCGAGCATCACGTTGCCGTCGGCACCCAGGCCGAACTGGTTGGCGAGCAGGAGCAGGCTGAGCGGGTTGCGGTAGCGGCCGTCGAACTCGCGGTCGGTGCCGGCCAGCACCGTCGTTTCCCACACTCCGAACCGGAACCGTTCCCCGATCCGGCTCCCCAATCGGTGCGCGAAGAAATAGCGATGCACCCGTGCGCCGGTGCTGTCGCGAGCGTCCTCCAGCCATCGGGCCAATCCGACCAATCGCAGCGCGTCCACCCCGACCTCGAAGCCGAGCTCGGTGTCGTTGTAGCCGTAGTCGCTGAGCCCGATGCCCTCGATGCCGACCGGCCCCCAATTCCGGTCCATCTGGCCATAGAACAGGCTGCCGTACTTGAACTCGGCGCTGAGATATGCCTCCGCCATGCGCCAGGCCAGCTCCAGGTTGCGCCGGCCCGGCCACTCCGGATCGTCGGGGAGACGGGGCTCGGCGAGCGGCCGGCTCACCATGCTGAATGGACCGATGCTCGCCTCCCCCAGGAACTCGCCGTAGGGGCGCAGGCCATCGGGGCCGAGCGGATGCAGCAGGTCACGGCGAATGTGGCTGTAGGCCTGTCCACCCAGCCGGATGCCCAGGCGCCAGCGCATCGAGTCCAGCGGTTCCGCCAGAGACGTGCGCAGCGCGCGGATGAGCGTCGCCGCGCCCTCGCCACTGGTGTCGGCGCCGGCCAGGACCCGGAGCGCATCACCACGGCGGAAGGGGCGCACCATCGGTGACGGATCCGCCACGTCGCCCCGGGCGATGAGATGCTCCAGCAGCGGAAGCCTGGGATCGTCGAGCGGAAGGTAAGGAGACGATTGGGCGGCGCCCGGCACGGGCGCGAGCGCACCGAGGATCACCACGGCGAGCAGGGCGTGGGAGGGGCGGGGCATCGGCCCGGAAAGCAACAGGATCGCGGCACGAGAGTCAAAGGGAGGTTCGCATTATCTTGTCACCACGCGGCGCGGCAGGATGCGACGGCTTCCCCGAGCAGAGGTACGATGTTGATGGCGAAACAAGACAATCTCGATCCCCAGACGCGGGACCTGGTTCGCTTCGCCGCGGCCATCGCGCAAGGCTACGAGCCGGAGCTGCGCGATCGGGTGGGGCCGCTGCGAGCGTCGCAGGTGCCGGCGGCCTGGGTCGAGGAGCTCCTGCTTCAGTCGGTGCTGATGGTGGGGTATCCGCGCGCGCTGATCGCGTTCGCGGTGTGGCGCAAGTTCAGCGCGCTGCCCGCGCCCGACACGGACGCGGGCCAGGACTATGGCCAGGCGGCCGAGTGGACCCGGCGAGGCGAGGAAGTATGCGCCAGAGTCTACGGCGAGAACTATTCCAAGCTGCGAGACAGCGTCCGGGCCCTGCATCCCGCCATCGACGCCTGGATGATCACGGAGGGATACGGCCGCACCATGGGCCGGCCCGCCCTCGACCTGTTGCGTCGGGAGCTGTGCACCGTGGCGCAGGCCGCCGTGCTCGAAGCGCCCAAGCAGCTCCACTCCCACCTGCGCGGGGCGCTCAACGCGGGTGGCTCGTTCAGCCAGATCGACGGTGTGCTGTCCATCGTCAATCCGCTGCTCTCGTTCGATCAGTGGAAAAAGATCAAGGAGCTGTGGCGCACCGTCCGCGAAGGGTGGTCGCCGGGCAACTGATGTTCATCGATCGCGCGGTCGTCCGAGTCACGGCGGGAACCGGCGGGTCCGGCGCCAGCTCCTTCGCCCGGTTCAAGTACAAGCCGAAGGGCGGTCCGGACGGCGGTGACGGGGGAAGCGGCGGGAGCATCTACCTGCGGGGCGACGCCAATCTCGCCACCCTGCTGGACTATCGATATCGCACGGTATGGAAGGCGGAGCGAGGCGAGCACGGTAAGGGCAAGACCCAGACGGGCGCCTCCTCCGCCGACGTGTACCTGCCGGTGCCCCCCGGCACCCTGGTGCGCAACGCGGACACCCAGGAGGTGCTGGGCGAAGTGCTCCGTCCGGGGGATACCATCCGGGTGGCCAGGGGAGGGCGAGGCGGGCGAGGAAACGCGCGCTTTGCCACGCCCACACACCAGGCGCCGCGGGAGTGGGAGCCCGGCGAGGAAGGTGAGGATCGCTCCATCGAGCTGATCCTCAAGCTGATCGCCGACGTAGGACTGGTGGGCGAGCCCAACGCCGGCAAGAGCACGCTACTCTCCGTGGTCTCCGCGGCTCGGCCCAAGATCGCCGACTATCCCTTCACGACCCTCGAGCCCAACCTGGGCGTGGTCGGCCTGTCGGGGCATCGCAGCTTCGTGCTGGCCGATATCCCGGGCATCATCGAGGGAGCCCATCAAGGCAAGGGCCTTGGCCTCCGTTTCCTCCAGCACGTGGAGCGGACCCGGGTGCTCGCCTACCTGGTCCCGCTCGACAGTCCCGACCCGCAAGCAGTCTATGAAGGGCTGCGGCACGAGATCCGCGAATACAGCGATGCCCTGGTTGCCAAGCCGCACGTCGTGCTGCTCACCAAACGCGATCTGCTTCCGCCGGGCGCTCCGGTGCCCACGATTTCCGCTCCCGACGCCGGGGGAATCTTCCCCGTCTCCAGTGCGGCAGGCACCGGACTGGACGAAGTGAAGGAGTATCTCTGGAAGTTCGTGGAGACGGCCAAGTCCGAGGAGACACCGGCGGAGGCGTGGCGACGGGAGGGCGAGCACTAGTGGATCGGCAGCGCGCCGCTTACGTGGCGCTGGCGCTCACGCCGGGCATCGGTCCGAGCCGAATCCACGCGATCATCGAGGTCTGTCACACCGCAACCGGCGCCTTTTCGGCGCCGTTCGAGTTATTGCGCACCGTTCCGGGTATGACACCGGCCGCGGCCTCGGCCATTGCCGCCACCGGGCTTTCGACCGGCGTCCGGGCAATGGAGGAGGCCGAGCGTCTGGGCGGCCGCGTGTTGATCGCCGACGATGCCGACTATCCCGCGCTACTTCGCCATATCGACGAGCCGCCACCGGTTCTCTTCACCCTGGGAGACCTGGCGCTCCTGACGCGCCCTGCGGTGGCGATCGTGGGAAGCCGCGATCACTCGACGTACGGCGGCGAGGTGACCCGGGCCCTGGCCTGGGGCGCCGCGTCGGGGGGAATCGTCGTGGTCAGCGGCATGGCCCGCGGACTCGACGCGGTGGCGCACGCTGCGGCGCTCGACGCCGGTGGCCCCACGATCGGCGTGCTGGGCAATGGACTGGGCGTGATTTACCCGGCCGCCAATCGCTCGCTCTATCAGCGGGTGGCGGAGTCCGGGCTCCTGCTCACCGAGTTTCCCCCGGGAGAGAAGCCTCACGCAGGCAGCTTCCCTCGGCGAAATCGGCTCATCAGCGGCCTCGCACGGGTCACAGTGGTCGTCGAAGCCGCCGAGGGGTCTGGCGCGCTCATCACCGCCGGCGCCGCGCTGGAGCAGGGGCGCGAGGTCATGGCGGTGCCGGGCAACATCACCAGCCCCACCTCAGTGGGAGCAAATCGGCTGATCCGCGACGGGGCCGCGCCGCTTCTCTCCTCGGATGATCTGATGGCGCACTACCCGGAGGCGATCCGGCCGCCGGAAGGGTTCGTGAGCCCGCCTCCCCCCACCACTCCGCTCCCCGAAAATCTCGGTGCCGATGGCCGTGCGGTCGTGGAGCTCCTGGGTACCGAGCCGGTGTTGCTCGACGAGCTGGTGGCCCGGACTGGCCGGCCTCCGCACGACCTGCTCGCGGCCTTGTGCGCGCTGGAGATTGCGGGTGTGGTGGAGCAGCAGCCGGGAAGGAGGTTCAAAAGAGTGTGAACGCCGCTTCTCTCTTCACGCTTCACTCTTCCACCCCCTTCCGCAATGCTAAGTTTCGCTGGTGCACCTGTATATCCATGTCCCCTTCTGTGCCCGGCGCTGTACCTACTGCGACTTCGCTATCGCGGTGCGCCGGCAGGTGCCGTCCCAGGCGTACACCGAGGTCGTGCTCCGCGAGTGGGCTGACTGGCAGTTGCACGAGATCTGGTCGCTCTCCGACCGCATCGAAACCGTGTATTTCGGCGGGGGCACGCCGTCGCGGCTGGAGCCCGACGCCGTGGCACGACTGCTGGAGCGGATCGGCCGCGATCGGCCCCTCGCCGAGCACGCCGAGGTGACATTGGAGGCCAATCCGGACGATGTCACCGGCGCGTCCGCCCGCGCGTGGCGTGCCGCGGGTGTGAACCGCGTCTCCCTCGGTGCCCAGTCGTTCGACTCGGCGGCGCTGGGCTGGATGCACCGGACCCACTCCGAAGAGCAGACTGGTGCCGCCGTGGAGGCGCTTCGAGCAGCCGGCATGCCCGAGCTGTCGCTCGACCTCATCTTCGGCCTGCCCACCGCACTCGGTCGCGATTGGCCGGCCGACCTGGATCGCGCCATCGCCCTGGGTCCGGACCACCTCTCACTGTACGGCCTCACCGTGGAGGATCATACGCCGCTGGGCCGGTGGGCTGCCCGGGGCGAAGTCACCCCGGTGGACGAGGAGCGATACGCCGCCGAGTTTCTCGAGGCCGACGCCCGGCTCGGCAGCGTAGGCTACGAGCACTATGAGGTCTCGAACTACGCCCGCAACGGCCGGAGGGCCCGCCACAACAGCGCCTACTGGCGTCGTGCCCCTTACATCGGCATCGGACCGTCTGCGCACAGCGGATGGGAAGGCAACCGGCGATGGAACCTGCGCGAGTGGAGCGGCTATGAACGGGCCGTGAGGGCGGGGGAGAGCCCGGTGGGAGGCGCCGAGCGGCTCGAGCCCGGCGCGGTCGAGCTGGAACAGCTCTATCTGGGGCTCCGCACCCTGGACGGCGTGCCTGTCGACCGGCTGTCCCCGGAGACGGCCCGGGCCTGGATTCAGTCCGGTTGGGCCCGGTCTACCGGCTCGGTCCTTGGCCTCACGCCCGAAGGGTGGCTCCGGCTGGATGCGCTCGCCCTGGCGGCGAGGTGATCGGTTTTTCCTCCCGCGCTAAGTCAGCTAAATTCCGGCCGATGCCAGCACCAGACCAACTGAGTGAGCGGGAGCTGCGGGTCCTCGAGGCGGTGGTCCAGACCTACATCGAGACCGCGGAGCCGGCCGGGAGCCAGACCATTGCCCGGAGGTTCGGACTGGGGGTCTCCCCGGCAACCATCCGGAGCACCATGAGCGACTTGGAGGACAAGGGGTTCCTGTTCCACCCCCACACCTCCGCCGGCCGCATCCCGACCGACCGGGCTTACCGGATCTATGTCAACAAGATCATGCGGCTCGCGCCGCCCACCGACCAGGCGCGGCAGACCCTCCGCAGCGAGCTGGCCGGCTCCCGCAATGCGGTCGAGGAGATCGTGCGCCGGGCGGCGCAGGTCCTGGGAGTGCTGACCCAGGAGCTGGGCGTGGCGGTGGCGCCGGCGCTGGACGAGCTGGTGCTGGAACGGCTGGAGCTGGTGCCGGTCTCGAGCGAGCGGCTGCTTTTGGTGTTCAATCTTCGGAGCGGTGTGCTCCGCACCATCTTCGTGGAGGTGCCGGCCCGGGTTTCCGCCGCCGCGGTGCACGAAGTGGCGCGGATCCTGAACGAGCGGCTCGCCGGGCTGAGTCTGCTGCGCATCCGGGAGACGATCGGGGAGCGGCTCCGTGATGCCGGCCGGCCCAAGGCCGAGGCCGAGCTGCTCAACATCTTCGTGGCGGAGCGGGAGGAGATCTTCGATCTCTCCGACGACGCCGGCTCCGTGGTGCTGGGCAGCGCCCAGATGCTGGCGGACCAGCCGGAGTTCGCCTCCAACAGCCGGATGCGGGAGCTGCTCCGGCTTACCGAGGGCCACGATCTGCTGAAGCAGGCGCTGGCGAGCCGGCGGCGGCTGGGGCTCTCGATCACCATCGGGGGCGAGAATCCGGACACTCGGCTCAGCGACTTTACCCTGGTTACTTCCTCCTATCAGGCGGGCGAGCTCAAGGGGGTCATCGGCGTGATGGGTCCGACCAGGATGCCTTACGACAAGATCATCGGGCTGGTGGAGCACACCAGCCGGATGGTGGAAGGACTGCTGGAGTGAGCGACTTCTACTCCCTGCTGGGACTTCCCCGCGACTGTACCGAGGCAGAGGTCAAGAAGGCCTACCGGAAGCTCGCGATGGAATTCCATCCCGACCGGAACCCTTCCCCCCAGGCCGAGGCCAGGTTCAAGGAGATCACCGAGGCGTACGAAGTGCTGCGGGATCCCCAGAAGCGGGCGGCGTACGACCGCTACGGCAAGGCGGGCGTGGGCGCGGGCGCCGGCGGCTTCGGGTTTCACCACGTGGACCTGAGCGAGGCGCTCAACATCTTCATGCGCGACTTCGGGGGCCTCGGCGGCTTCGAGTCGATCTTCGGCGGCGGCCGCCGGCAGGACCCGCGGCGAGGACAGGACGTGCGGGTGACGGTCCGGATCAGCCTCACCGAAGTCGCCACCGGCGTGAAGAAGTCGGTCCGGCTCAAGACGCTCGAGCGGTGTGCCGTCTGCTCGGGCACCGGCGCCACCCCAGGCACCCGGCCGGCCCGCTGCTCCACCTGCGGCGGCAGCGGGGAGGTGCGCCGGGCGGCACGAAGCATGTTCGGACAGTTCGTGTCGGTGTCGGCCTGTCCCACCTGTGCCGGCGAGGGTGAGGTGATCCGCCAGCCCTGCGAAGTGTGCCGGGGTGAGGGTCGGGTGAAAGGCGACCGCACGGTGACGGTCGAGATTCCTCCCGGTGTGTCGGCCAACAACTATCTGACCCTGCGCGGGCAGGGCGCCGCCGGGCCGCGCAACGGTCCGATGGGCGATCTCCTGGTGATGCTGGATGTGAAGGAGGACGAACGATTCGAGCGCCAGGGCGACGATCTGATTTTCGACCTGCCGGTGTCGTTCTCGCAGGCCGCCCTGGGTGCTGCCTTCACCATTCCCACTCCGTACGGCGATGAGGAGATCCGGGTGCCGGCGGGTACCCAGCCGGAGACAGTCCTCCGGCTGAAGGGCCGGGGCCTCCCGGTTCTGGGCCAGAATCTGAAGGGCGATCTGCTCATCCGGGTCCATGTCTGGACCCCGGAGCGTCTCAGTGATGACCAGCAGCGCCTCTTCCAGGAGCTGGCCAAGATCGAGGGCGAGCCGCCCAAGCGCTCGCCCGGGTTCTGGTCCAAGCTGAAGGAAGCGCTCGGCGCATGACCTGGTGGGCGATCGACGTGCGCACCGCTCCCGAGGCGCGCGATCGCCTGGGCGCCTGGCTGGTGGCGAAGACGGGGCAGGCGGTGGAGGAGCGGGACGACGGGACCCTGGTCACCTTCGCCCCGGACGAGCAGGCGGCCCGGGAGTTGATCGCCGAGATCGAGCGGACGGCTCATGGCGCTCGGCCGGAGACCAGCCGCAGGCGTGTCGAGCCGGTGGACTGGACCACGCGCTGGCGTGAGGGGCTGGGGGCTCGCAGCTTCGGCCGGCTGACGGTCACGCCATCCTGGACCGGTCCGGCGCCTTCCGATGGGGCGGTCGTGGTCCTGGATCCCGAGAACGCATTCGGCAGTGGCGAGCACGGCTCCACTCGAGTGGCCCTTGCACTGCTCGAGCGATGGGTGCGGTCCGGCCATCGGGTGCTGGATCTCGGCAGCGGCAGCGGGATTCTCGCCGTGGCCGCCGTGAAGCTTGGCGCCTCCCGCGCGGTCGGCATCGACAGCGATGCTGACGCGAATATCGTGGCGCGGCGCAATGCCGCCCGCAACGCCGTCCAGAAGCGGGTGGAGTTTCTCGACGGCGACGCGGGAGACCTGGCGCCGTTGCTGGGCCCCGCTGATCTGGTGCTCTCCAACATCCTCCGCGCAGCCAACACCGCCCTGCTTCCCGCCATCGCCTCCGCACTCGTGTCCGAAGGCGTCGCGATCTACTCCGGGATGGAGACCTCGGAAGCCCCGCTGTTCCGCCCGGCAGTGGAGTCGGCCGGCTTCACGGTGCTCGAGGAGATCGCGGACACTGGGTGGTGGGGCGTTGCGGCTCGCCGGAGATGATCCGCGTTCTGGTGCGGCGTGGTGCGACGGCAGGAGAGCGGAGCAGTCTGTTGGAGGGAGAAGCCCATCACCTGCGAGTGCGGCGGATCGAGGACGGCGAGTCGGTGGAGGTCCGGGATGGAGAAGGGATGGTGGGAGTCGGCCGGCTGGTTCGAGTGGGAAAGTCGTGGGAGGTGGAGGTGCACTCTACCAAGCAGGCGCAGCGGGGCCTGGACCTGACGCTGGTGGTGGGCGCCGGCGATCGCGACCGGTTCGGTTGGATGGTGGAGAAGGCCACGGAGCTGGGCGTGACTTCCGTGGTTCCGCTGGAATCGGAGCGCACCGCAGGCGTGGCTACCCGGCTCAGGACGCAGCATCTGGAGCGGCTCCGGCGTCAGGCGCTGGAGGTCCTCAAGCAGAGCGGCGCGGCGTGGGTCACCCGGGTTCATGAGCCGGTCTCCCTCGCGGATCTCGCGGCGCAGTCGATGTCAGGCAAGGGGTGGGTGGCAGAGGCGAGCGGCGCGCCGGTACCGGCTCTCCTGGGAGAGCACCCGCTGACGGTGGTAGTGGGACCGGAGGGCGGTCTCACCGCCCGCGAGCTCGACCTGCTGCGAGGCGCCGGATACCGCCCGGTGAGCCTCGGCCCGCACACGCTGCGCTTCGAGACTGCCGCAATCGCCGCCGCGGCCGCGGCCGTGACCGCTCGACTACGGGGGAACGATGGCTGAGTGTCTGTTCTGTCGGATCGCCGCCGGTGAGATCCCGGCGACGATCGTGAAGCGATCGGAAGACGTGCTCGCATTCCGCGACATCGATGCGCGTGCGCCGACCCATGTGCTGGTGATTCCGACCAAGCACATCGCGGCAGTGCGGGATGCGAAGGGGCCGGAGGACGAGAAGATGCTGGGGCGGCTGCTGGCCTACGCTGCGGATGTGGCCAAAGAGCTGGGATTGGACGCGGGCGGCTATCGCATCGTTACCAACACCGGGAAGGACGCGGGACAGAGCGTGGACCATCTGCACCTGCATGTGCTCGGCGGTCGGAAGATGACGTGGCCGCCGGGGTAGGGCGACGGGCGGTCGGGCGATCGGGCGGTAAGGCGGTCACCGAGCATAGCTGTCATCCCGAGCGAAGCGAGGGATCGGCCCGCCTAGCGCTTGTAAACCAATCCTCCGCATAGTCGATCCAGGCCGGATTCATACTCTCCACCAGCGACAGCTTCTTCACCCTCGACCAGCTCTTGAGCTGCTTTTCGCGCCTGATCGCCACTATGGGATCATCAAAGGCTTCGTAGTACACCAGCCGATAGATGCTGTACTTGGTGGTGAAGCCGGGGATAAGACCGCTGCGATGCTGCCAAACTCGCCGTGCAAGATCCCTGGTCACGCCGACGTACAGTCGTCGGGTCTTGCTCGCGAGGAGATAGACGTAGATCGCGTTCGAACGCATGCGGGCCGATCCCTCGCTCCGCTCGGGATGATACGATGGCTGCGGGCGGCACCACGAGCCAAGCTCTGTCTCGCACCACTGAGCGATCCTCCGCACCTACCGGACCGCCGGACCGCCCGACTACCCAGCTTGCCTGCGCTCTCGCCCCCACCTAAATTCCCGCAGCTCTAACGTTTACGCCCAATGGGCCGAGAGGGGTGATACACTGCATGCCGGAAGTCATCATTCACGATGACGAAAGCTTCGAGCGGGCGCTCAAGCGCTTCAAGAAGAAGTGCGAAAAGGCCGGGATCCTCTCCGACCTTCGCAAGCACCGCCACTTCGAGAAGCCGAGCGAAAAGCGGAAGCGGAAGATGAACGCCGCCGTCCGCAAGAACCGCCGGGGCCCGCGTGTCCCCCGCGGCTAGTGTCGCCGAAGCCTTGCGGGCCGCGATGAATGCGGCCCGCAAAGCGCAGGACAAGGATCGCACTTTGGTGCTCGGCACCATTCTCGCCAACCTGAAGAATCGGGAGATCGACCTCCGCCGGCCCGCAACAGACGAAGAAGTGGTGGAGGTGCTGCGGAAGGGGATCAAGATCAGGAAAGAAGCGATCGAGCAGTACACCGCGGGTGGTCGCACCGACCTGGCCGAGGGCGAGCAGGCCCAGATCGCCGTGCTGGAGGAGTTCCTGCCCCCGGCTGTGGACCCCGAAGAGATTCGGGCCGCCGTGCGCGGCGTGATCGCGGGCGGAACCAGCGACCTGGGCAAGGTCATGGGCCAGATCATCCCGCGCTACAAGGGCCGGGCGGACGGCAAGTTGATCAATCAGATCGTGCGCGAGGAGCTTCAGGCGGGGTGATGGGCGTGGTGGATCGTCTCTCTTCCGACGGGGTGCCGACCGACTCGATGGCCGGCACCCCGTCTCCTTTACCGGCCGACCGTGCCGCCGACGGATTGGAAACCATCGAGCTCGGCCCGGTGCTCGAGATCGTCGCCGGTTACGCCGCGGGCCCGCTGGGTGCCGAGCGGGTGCGTGCCCGGCTTCCTACCCTGGACCTGGAGTGGATTCGATCGGAGCTCGCCCGGGTCGGCGAGGTTGCCGGTCTCATCCGACGAGGGGATGGGCTTCTGGCCGAGCCCGTGCCCGAAATCTCCCGCTCGCTGGCCCGGCTCCGAATCGAGGGCAGCGTCCTCGAGGGCCCTGACCTGGTGGCCATCCAGCGGGTCCTCGGCTCGGCCCGCCGGATCCACGCCGACCTGCGCCGGGTCCAGACTCTGGCTCCGCTCACCGCCGACCTGTCCCGTCCGCTGCCGGACAAGGCCATCGAGCGCCGACTGGAGCAGTCGCTCGATGCCGATGGAAGCTTGCTCGACACCGCGAGTCCGGCCCTCGCAGCGGCGCGGCGCGAGGTGCAGCATGCCCGCCAGCGGCTGCTCCGCCGGCTGGATACCTTGCTTCGCGGGCTCGACGCAACGGTGGCTCCCGCCGACGCCAGCGTCACGGTGCGGGGCGGCCGTTACGTGATTCCGGTCCGCCGCGACTCGCGGAGCCGGCCCGCCGGGATCGTGCACGACGAGTCGGGCAGCGCCGGCACTCTCTTCGTCGAGCCGACCGAGGCGATCGAGCTGGGAAACGCGCTCCGGGAGGCGGAGGTCGAGGAGGAGCGCGAGACGCTGCGGGTCCTGCGAGAGCTGACCGGCATGCTCCGACCGGAGCTCGTCACGCTTCGTGGTGCGGTGGAGATGTGCGTGGCGGTGGACGACCTCGTCGCCCGAGCCCGATACACGGTGGCGTCCGAAGGGGAGATCCCGGAGATCGTCGCTGCCCCCTCGGCCGTCCGAATCGTGAACGGCAGGCATCCCCTGTTGCTCGCCGGATCGGAACCCGTGGTGCCGTTCGATCTCGATCTGAATCCGACCGAGCGGACCCTGCTCATCAGCGGGCCCAACACCGGCGGCAAGACCGTGCTCCTGAAGGCGGTCGGCCTCGCCTCCGCGCTGGCCCAGAGCGGAGTCGTCCCTCCGGTCGGCGCCGGCACCCGGCTCCCTGCGTTCGGCGGATACTTCGCCGACATCGGCGACCGCCAGTCCATTTCCGCCAGCCTCTCAACCTTCAGTGCCCACGTCGCCATGCTCCGCCGGGTGCTGGCCGAAGCCGACGACACGGCGCTGGTGTTGCTGGACGAAGTCGGCAGCGGCACCGATCCCGCGGAAGGCGCTGCCCTTGCCTCGGCGATCCTGGCGTCGCTCACCGCCCGGGGCACCCTGACCCTGGCCACCACCCATCTCGGCGCGCTCAAGGACCTCGCCAGTCACACTGCCGGCGTGGTGAATGCGTCGCTGCAGTTCGATGCGGCGACGCTGACACCGACCTACCGGTTCGTGAAGGGGGTGCCCGGCCGCTCGTACGGTCTCGCCATCGCCCGGCGGCTGGGGGTCGGCGCGGACATCCTGGGTGATGCGGAGGCGCGAATCCCCGACGCCACCCGCAATCTCGACGCCTTGCTCGCTGCCGTTGAGGAACAGGGCAGGGAGCTGGGCGAAGCCCAGGCTCGGCTCGACCAGCGCGAGTCCGAGCTGGAATCGCTCCAGGCACGCCTGGCGAGCCAGCTGGAGAGCCAGACGACCCGCGAGGCCGAGCTCAAGCGGTTGGAGAAGGACGCCGAGCGCACCGGCCGCAAGCAGGCGAAGCAGTACCTCATGGAGGCGAGGCGCCTGGTCGAGGAAGCGCTCGGCGCGGCGCGGGCCGCGGGCGACGAGGTCGCCGTCCGGGAGGCGCGGCGCTTGGTCGAAGCGGGCATTCGGGAACAGGCCGGACTGCTGGACGAGGCCGAAGGGCAAGCCGCCGCGTCGCTCCCCAGCGGCAGCGCGATCGCGCCCGGGATGCGGGTGCGGCTGCCCAGCGGCGGCACTGGAGATGTCATGGAGGTCCGTGCTGACGGGATGGCCGTCGTGGCGGTGGGCGCGATGAAGATCGTGCTGGAGGCCGCCCAGCTGACGCCACTGCCTCCGGTCCAGCGCGCCGGCCGGAAGCTGCGCGCCGAGGCGCCGGTCGGCTCGGTATCCTCGGGGAGCGGCGATGCCGCGTCGCTCGAGGTGGACCTGCGCGGACTCACCGGCGACGAGGCGGAGCAGGCGACGATCGCCGCGGTGGATGCCGCCGTCCTGGCCGAGCAACCCTTCCTGCGCATCATCCACGGGATGGGCACCGGCGTGGTGCGCGATCGGGTGCGGCGCGTGGTGTCGAGAGATCGCCGCATTGCGCGATTCGGCTTCGCTCCGCGCAATCAGGGCGGGTCCGGGGTCACCATCGTGGAGTTCTCCGCGTGAGCATCATCCCCGACGAGATCGTGGAGCAGGTGCGGGAGAGCACCGACCTGGTCAGTCTGGTGGGCGAGAAGGTCGAGCTCAAGCGCACCGGCTCCGACTACCGCGGGCCCTGCCCATTCCATGGGGGCACCCACCGGAATTTCGCCGTCATTCCCAAGAAGAACCTGTACTTCTGCTTCGTCTGTAAGGCGTCGGGGGACGCGTTCTCCTGGCTGATGAAGCAGTTCGGGATGGACTATCCGACCGCGGTGCGCGAGGCGGCGCGCCGGGCCGGCATCGTGATTCCCGAAGACGCGTCGCGCACCGGCCCCGACCCGCGCGAACCGCTCTTCGAAGCGGTGGCAGTGGCCCAGGACTGGTTCACCCGCCGGCTGCTCGAATCGCCCGAAGGGGGGATGGCGCGGCAGTACCTGGAAGGACGGGAAATCTCTCTGGACCTGGCGGGGCAGCAGGGACTGGGCTACGCGCCGCCGGGGAAGGAATTCCTTGCGGCCATGCGGGAGCTGGGACTCGACGAGAAAGTGGTGCTGGAGTCGGGCTTGAGCGCGGTGCGTGACGACGGCAAGGTCTTTCCCCGGTTCCGGGACCGGCTCCTGTTCCCGATCCATGACCTGCGCGGCCGAGTCGTCGGGTTCGGCGGTCGGCTGCTCCGAGAGGGCGAGCCCAAGTATCTCAACTCTCCGGAGACCCCGATCTTTCACAAGGGAAGGCAGCTCTACAACCTGCACCAGGCCAAAGCGGCCATCAGGAAACAGGAGTCCGTCATCCTGGTGGAGGGCTACTTCGATGTCTTCCGCCTGGTCCTGGCCGACATCGAGCACGTGGTGGCGCCGCTCGGCACTTCCCTCACCGGCGATCAGGCGGGCCTCCTCCGCCGGTTCACCTCCTCGGCCACGCTGCTCTACGACAGCGATGCCGCCGGCCTGCGGGCCACCTTCCGCGCCGGCGACGAATTGCTGCGGCACGGCGTTCGGGTCCGAGTCGCCACCATGCCGCCGGGAGAGGATCCCGACACGCTGGTTCGCCAGGGCGGCGCGGCGGCGCTCCAGCCGATCCTGGACGATGGGATCGACCTGCTGGAGCGGAAGCTCCAGCTCCTGGAGCAGAAGGGCTGGTTCGAGGGAGTGGAGCATCAGCGCGAGGCGCTCGACCGGCTGCTTCCGACCATTCGCGCGGCGGCCGACCCGATCACCCGGGATCTCTATCTGAAGACCGTATCCGAGCGGACCGGGGTGAGCCGTGAAGTACTGCGGGAGCAGGCGGCTGCCCGGTCCACTTCATCCCCGTTGACGCCGCCGCCCCCTGATTCGCCGGCTTCCGCCGGGGCCCGGCCGGCCCCCGCGAGGCGCCGCCGATTCGAGGACCTCGGCGCCGAGCGGGATCTGCTCCGGGTGTTGATGAAGGAGCCGGCCTGGCTCGCCCGCGCGGCCACCGAAGTGCCCGCCGAATGGTTCGAGACCGCGCCGCTGCGTGAGATCTACGAGGCGCTGCGTCGCAGTCCCGAAAATGCCGGGTCGGGAATATTCTTGGAGCAATTGTCGCCCGATGGACGCCGCGCGTGGACCTGGCTCAATGGTCTCGAAGCGAAGTATGGAGCGCCCGAGCCGGATGCCACCTACGTCGCCGCCTGCCGGGCGCTCGAGGTCCGGCCTTTTCGGCGACAGCTTGCGGCGCTCACGAGACGGAAGCCCGCGGGCGACCTGACTTCGGAGGAATACGAGACGCTGGTTCGCGAACGACAACGGCTCACCCGGGAGATCTCCTCGCGGTATCCCGAGGAGCTGCTCAAACGCAAACTGCGACGGGGGGATGTCGATGCACGCTGACCTGGTCAAGCTGCTCGATTTGCAGGCCAAGGATGCGGCGGTGGCGGAGGTTGAGCGGCGATTGGAGGCGTTGGGACAGGAAACCGGCGTACTGGATCAGGCGTTGCAGCGCGCGAACGACAGCGTCGAAGCGGCCCGCCGCGCGGCGGCGGAAGCGGCCCGCCGGCGGGACGAGCTGGAGGCCAAGATCGAGAGCTATCGCGTGCTCCAGGACCGGCGGCAGCAGCGGCTGGAACACGTCCGAAATCCCAAGGAGGCCTCCACCCTGATGGCCGAGCTGGATCTGGCGCGGTCAGTCGTGGCAAAGGAGGAAAACGACTGGGTCCGCAGCTCCGACGCGGTCACCCTGGCGCAGTTCAAAGCGGCGGAAGAGGAGCGCAACGCGGCGACGGTGGCCGAGGAGCAGACACCGGAGCGGAGTCGTCTGGCGGCCCGGCGGGCCGAGATGGAGGCGGAGCTGGCCGCGGCGCACAACGCCCGGGAAGAGACTGCCGCCGCCATCGACAAGACCTTGCGAGTCCGCTACGAGCGGCTGCGCAAGGCGCGCTCGGGCGACGTGATCGTCCCGCTGGTCAATGGCGCCTGCGGTTCCTGCCACACGTCCATTCCCCTCAATCGCCGCAGTCAGATCAGGTCGGGCGCTGTGCTGGACGGCTGCGAGGTCTGCGGCGCGATCCTGTACCCGCCTGAGAACGAGAGACCGGCGGGATGACGCAGGCCGGCACTACACTGTCATGGTGAACGTCTCCCAGGCACCCATCTTCCGCTGGGTCGTGGCGCCGCGGCCGGAACAGGCCGCGGTGACGGAGCTGGCGGAGCGGCTGCACCTTCCTCCCGCGCTGGCCGCGCTGCTGCTGCAGCGGGGCCAGACCAACGCGGACGATGCCCGGAAGTACCTCCGGCCCGCCATCGGCGACCTCTCCGACCCGTACGCGCTCGCCGGCATGGCGGAGGCGGTCGACGCCATCACCGGCGCGGTCCGGGCCGGACACACCATCATGGTGCACGGCGACTACGACGTGGACGGGCAATGTGCCACCGCGGTGCTGACCCGGGTGCTCCGCGCGGCGGGTGGCGATGTGGTCCCCTTCGTGCCGCACCGGCTGCGCGACGGTTACGACTTCGGTCCCGCCGGCCTGGCCGCGGCGCGCTCGGCCGGCGCGTCGCTGGTGGTGACCTGCGACTGCGGCATCACCGCGGTGGACACGGTGGGCGACGCGCGTGCGGCCGGCATCGGCGCGGTGATTACCGACCATCACCTGCCGGGCGACGAGCTGCCGCCCGCAATCGCGATCGTGGATCCCCAGCGCCCCGACGATACGTCGGGGATGGGTCATCTCTGCGGCACCGGCATTGCCTTCAAGCTGGTGCAGGCCCTGGTGCCGACCCTGGGCCTCCCGATCAATCTCCCCTATTACCTGCTCGACATGGTGGCGCTGGCCACCGTGGCCGACGTGGTGCCGCTCCAGGGCGAGAACCGGATCCTGGTCAAGCACGGCCTGCGCCTCCTGGCCGAGAGCAACTGGCCCGGCGTACGCGCGCTGGTGGAGGCGTGTGGCCTCGGCGGCAAGGAGCTCCGGGCCGGACATCTCGGATTCATCCTCGGCCCCCGGCTCAATGCCGCGGGGCGGATCGGCGACGCGGCCGACGGGCTCCGCCTGCTGCTCAGTGACGACATGAGCGAGGCCTGCGCCCTGGCGCGACAGCTGGACGGGATGAACATCGAGCGACAGGCCCTGGACCAGCGGATCCTCGACGAAGCGCTGGAGCAGGTGGAGCAGACCGCCAACCTCGAGCGGGACGCCAGCTTCGTGCTGTCGGGCGAGGGATGGCATCCCGGCGTGGTCGGCATCGTCGCATCCCGGGTGGTGGAGCGCTACGGCCGCCCCACCTTCCTGATCGCCTTCGACGGCGACATCGGCAAGGGCTCCGGCCGGAGCATCTCACGGTTCGACCTCCATTCGGCGCTGCTCGCCTGCGGCGATCTGCTGGAGCGCTACGGCGGACACCAGATGGCGGCCGGACTCACCATCCGCCGGGGACAACTCGACGCCTTCCGGGAGCGCTTCGCCGACATCGCGCGTGAGCTGCTGGCGCCGGCGGACCTGGGGCCGGAGCAGCGAGTGGACCTCGAGATCGGGCTGCACGAGGTGACCTATGACCTGGAACGGCTGTGTCGTTACCTGGAGCCGTGCGGCACCGGGAACGCGAGCCCGGTCTTCGGAGTGCGCCAGGTCCGGCTCGCCGGTCGTGCCCGGGTGGGACAGGGGCATCTGAAGGGCACCCTCGACGACGGCCGGTACCGGTTGCCGGCCATCGGATTCCAGTGGGCCGACCGGGTTCCCTGGCTCACCGACGATCCGGTGGACGCGGCGTTCCGGCTCGAGGTCAACGAATGGAATGGGCTGATGAGTCTGCAGGCCAGGATCTGCGCGTTGGGCCCGGCGGCTCGGTGACCCTACCTGCAAGGTCCCTCGCTTCGCTCGCGATGAGGTGTCATTCCGCACCAGTCCGCCCGTCCGTCCGTCCGCCGGTCCGCCAGGCCGCCGCATGAGAATCGTCGCCGGGGAGCTGGGTGGGCGGCGGCTTCGGATCCCCAAGGACACTCGGGTCCGCCCCACCGCCGACCGAGTCCGGGAGGCGTGGATGAGCATCCTGGGCTCCGAGCTGAACCGGGCCAGGGTGCTGGATCTGTTCGCCGGGAGCGGGGCGCTGGGCCTCGAGGCGCTGTCCCGGGGAGCCGCGGAGGTCACCTTCGTGGAGCTGAGCCCGCCCTCGCTCGAGGCGCTCCGCGCCAACATCGACGCCCTGGGCGTCGCTGATCGAGTTCGGGTCCACCGGGGCGACGCGCTCCGGTTCGCCCGGGGCCTCGAAAGCGGCGCCTTCGACCTAGCCTTCGCGGATCCCCCCTACACCGGCGACTCGGCCGACCGGCTGGTGGCGCTCTTCCGCCGCCATCCGTTCGCGCGCATTCTATCCGTCGAGCATCCCGCTACCCGGCGGATCGAGGGAGACGAGACCCGCCGCTACGGCGACACCGCCGTCACCTTCTGCCGCGCGCCATGACCAGGATCGCGTTGTACCCGGGCTCGTTCGATCCGCCGACGAAGGGCCACGAGGACCTGGTGCGCCGGAGCCTCGCCCTGGCCGACCAGGTGATCGTCGCGATCGCGACCAACGGCGCCAAGCAGCCGCTGTTCACGGTGGAAGAGCGGCTCGGCATGCTGCGGGCCGCGGTCGGCGACGATTCCAGGATCTCGATTCAGTCGTTCGACGGGCTGCTCGCCGAATTCGCCAAGCGGGTGGGCGCCTCGGTCATCGTGCGAGGGCTGCGGGCGGTGAGCGACTTCGAGTACGAGTTCCAGATGGCGCTGATGAATCGGCGGCTGCATCCTTCCCTGGAGACGGTCTTCCTGGTGCCGGCGGTGGATCTCACCTATTTGAGCTCGAGCCTGGTGCGGGAGGTCGCGCGCTTCGGCGGCGACGTGAGCGGCCTGGTGCATCCCACCGTGGCGGCGGCGCTGACCGGGCGGTTCCGGCCATGAGCTTCCGCGCGGAGCTCCTGAAGCGGGCCGCGGCGCGCCGTGCCCGGGTGGTGCTCTGCGAGGGCGAGGACCCTCGAGTCCAGGCCGCCGCCGAGCGACTGCAGCGTGAAGGCATCGCCGATCCCATCGTCGTCGGCGGTAACGGTATCACTCCGACGAAAGACCCACGGCTGGGCCGCATCGCGACATATCTGCGCGAGCGGCGGCCCGACGAGATCCGCGACGGCGTCCACGCGCTGGACCTGGCCGCCGATCCCGCCAACTTCGGCGCCTCGCTGGTGGCGCTGGGCGAAGCCGACGCGGCGGTGGCGGGGGCCGTGCTCACCACCCGGGAAGTGTTGCGTGCCGCCCTCTGGGCGATCGGCACCGCCCCCGGCGTGAAGCTGGTGAGCTCTTCGTTCTACATGGTGCTGCCGACCGATACCGTCCTCACCTTCACCGACTGTGCCGTGGTGCCGGAGCCGACGGGGGAGGAGCTGGCCGGCATCGCGCTGGCGGCGGCGCGAGACCGGTCCCGGCTGGTGGGCGATTCGCCCCGCGTCGCCTTCCTCTCCTACAGCACCAAGGGCAGCGCCGATGGACCCCGCATCCGGCGGGTGCGCGAGGCCGCCGCCGCGTTCCGAAATCTCGCTCCCAACATCCCCTCCGACGGGGAGCTCCAGGGTGATGCCGCCCTGGCACCCGAGGTGTCCGAACGAAAAGCGCCGGGCTCGCCCGTGGCCGGCAAGGCCAACGTGCTGGTCTTTCCCGATCTGGACGCCGGCAACATCGCCTACAAGCTGACCCAGCGACTCGCCGGCGCCACCGCCATCGGCCCCATTCTGCAGGGGCTGGCGCGCCCCATGGCCGACCTGTCGCGGGGAGCCACGGCCGGTGATATTGTCGAGGTGGCAGCGATGGTGGCGTTACAGAGCGATTCGACGACCTGATGGAGTGACCGATGGGCTTCAGCCAGACCAAGGACCACAGCGGCGTGGCGGTGCTGCAGGTGGAGGGGCAGCTGATCGTGGGGAACCGTCAGGAGCTCAAGGACATGGTCCAGGCCGCGCTGGATCGGGGTGAGCGCCGGCTCTTGATCGACTTCTCGCGCACCGGCTACATCGACTCCTCCGGCCTGGGCGCGCTGGTGTCCATCTCCAAGCGGATTCGTGAGGCCGGCGGCGAGCTCAGACTCTCCGGCCTGAACGAAGATCTACGCTCGCTGTTCGAGCTCACCAAGCTGGACACGCTCTTCGCCATCGCCGACACTCCCCAGCAGGCTCTGGCCAGCTTCTAGCGCGAGCGGACCGATGACGGCGCCCCTCCGCCTCTGTGTCCGCCGCTCGCCGGCCCCGGAGGCCGAGGGTGCCGCGACGCTGGTCACGCTCCGGCTCCCCAGCGACATCGGTTGTATCGAGGAGGCGGTCGAGCTGGTGACCCGCCACTGCCTCGCCGGGCACCAGGCCACCAGGGCGATCCGCTTCCGGCTTCAGGTGGTCCTCTCCGAGGCGCTCGCCAATGCCATCCTCCGGGGTAACCGGGAGGCGATGGACAAATGGGTGGACGTTCGGGCCGAGCTGCGGGCCGACGTGATCCGGGTCTTCGTCACCGATCAGGGTCCCGGCTTCGATCCCTCCACCATTCCCGAGACGATTCGGCCGGAACAGATCGACGAGGCCCGGGGTCGCGGGCTCTTCCTCATCCGCAAGCTCGTGGATGCGGTCCAATTCAACGAGCAAGGGAACTCCATCTGCATGATCCTGCGCCGTCATTAGGACGGCTCGGTCTGGTGCTCGACGGCCTCGGCGCACTCGTGCGGGGACGGGTGCGCCTGTGGCGCTTCGTTGGCCGCGGGCTCAAGCCGGTCGGGGGCGACGATCCGGGCTGGAGTCCCACCATCCCGCGGGGGTCCGGGCCGGTCCCGACGCCGAACGGGAGCGTCTGGCTCGCGCGCCTGGGCGACCTGGAGGGCTTCTGGCTCGAGGTGGACGCCGGCGGCGAAGAGGAATCTCGGATCGCGGCCGACCGGGTGGCCCCCATCGTCGCCGCGCTGCTGGACGCCGAGCGGCAGCGGGGGTTCATCGCGGAGGAGCTGGCGAGCCGGTACCAGGAGATCGACCTGCTGTATGCCATCAGCGAGATCCTGGGGCAGACGGTCCGGCTGGAGGAAGCCACCCAGACCATCGTGCGCGAGGTGAGCATCGTGGTCGGTGTCAAGCGCGCATCCATCATGGTGTTCGATGACGCCGCCAGGGTGCTCCGCACGGTGGCGGCCAGAGGCTTCGACCTGGAAGGCCTCAAGCCGGTCAGCGTGGACGACGAGTGCTCGGTGGCGGCGAAAGTGTACCGGGAGCAGCGTCCCATCGTGCACGACCCCGAGGAGCCGGACGAGCTGGACGGCGAGTGCGGCGGCGTCCGCGGATACAAGGGGCGAGCCTATCTCAGCATGCCGATCAGCTACGGAGCGCCGGGCCAGCCGGTGCGCTGCATCGGCGTCATCAACCTGACCGACCGGATCGGCGGCGACCAGTTCACCCCCAGCGACCGGAAGCTGCTGGCCGCGGTGGCCAATCAGATCGGCGCCGCGGTGGAAAATGCCCGCCTGGTGGAGCGGGACTTCCGCCAGCAGCAGCTCCGCCGCGAGCTGGAGCTGGCGCACGACCTCCAGCTCAAGCTGCTCCCCTCGCCGGCCGTGCTCCATGGCGACGCGGAGGTCGCCGCACGCTGTCTGCCGGCAGAGTCGGTCGGGGGCGACTTCTACACCTTCACCCGGCTGGGACGCGGCCGCGTTGGCGTGATGCTGGGGGACGTGGCCTCCCACGGATTCTCCGCCGCGCTGGTCATGGCGCTGGTGCTGTCCGCCGCGGGCATTCACGCCGCCGCCTCGGTCACACCCGACGAGACCTTGAGCGCGCTGCTCGACAGCCTCGCCACCGAGCTGGCCGAGACCGAGATGTACTTCAGCGTGTTCTACGGGGTGCTCGATCCGCTGGCCGGCCGGTTGTCGTACGCCAGCGCGGGCCATCCCTATGCCTTCCGGGTGCCGCGCTTCGGCGATCCCGAGCGGCTGGAGTCCACCGCACCGCCGCTGGGACTGGCGACCGCAGGAAGCATTCAGCGACGCCAGGTGCCGTGGGGCGTGGGCCACGACCTGCTGGTGCTCTGGACTGATGGCATGGTGGACGCGCGAAACGGGGACGGCGAGTCGTTCGGCGAGGAGCGCCTGTTGGCCGAGGTATGTGCCCACCGGACCGAGTCGCCCGAGGCGATCGTGCAGGCGGTGCTGGGGACCGCGGAGTCGTTCGGCGGCAAGCCGGTGGACGACCGGACGCTTCTGGTTCTCCGGATCTGAGGTGCCGCGGGCGAAGCGGAGGCTGGGCCAACACTTTCTTTCCGATCCCCGCATCCTGGAACGCATCGCCGACGCGCTGGGCGCGACCACGGGAGACACCGTGCTCGAGGTCGGCCCCGGGACCGGTGGGCTCACGGAAATGCTGGCGAGGAAGGCGGGGAGCCTGGTGGCGATCGAGAAGGACGCCGACCTGGTACCCGCGCTCCGCGACAGAGTGCCCGCCGCCACCATCGTGCAGGCCGACGCCCTCGAGGTCGACTGGCACGCGATCGCCGGTCCCGACTTCCTCGTCGCCGGGAACATCCCCTACAACATCACCTCGCCGCTGATCGACAAGGCGCTGGCTCCACCGCGGCCCCGCCGCATCGTATTCCTGGTGCAGAAGGAGGTCGCGGATCGGGTGAGTGCCCCACCGGGCACGCGGGCCTATGGTGCGCTCAGCGTCGGGGTCCAGGCCGTCGCACAGGCCGAGCGGCTGTTCACCGTGCCCGCGGGCGCGTTTCACCCGCGGCCGGAGGTGGATTCCGCGGTGCTTCGGCTGAGTCCACTCGCCCGGCCCCTGGTTGCCGACGAGGAGCTCGAGCCGTTCCGCCGGCTGGTCGTCGGCCTCTTCGGGTTCCGCCGAAAACAGATCGGGCGGGGGCTCCGCGAGCTCACCGGCTGGGAGGGCGAACGGCTCCATGGCGCGCTGGAGCGGGCCGGAATCGAGGCTACCGTGCGCCCGGAGGACGTGGCGCCGGAGCGGTTCGCGAGGCTGCTGGGCGCGCTAGCGGGCGAACACCAGAACCCGGATTGTTGACGAAGGGGCGGCCGCTCGGTAACTTTGTGAAATGTTTCACAAAAATGCGCGCCATGCCTAAGGTCGCCGAATCCACGGTCCGCCGGTTGTCGCTCTATCTCCGCTTTCTCGAAGAATTCGAGGGGCAGGGTATCGCCACCGTGAGCTCCGGCGCGCTGGCCTCGCGGGGCGGCACCACGTCGGCCCAGGTCAGGAAGGACCTCTCATTCTTCGGCTCGTTCGGCAAGCGGGGGCTGGGCTACCCGGTGCCGGAGCTGGCTGACCGGCTCCGCGAGATCCTCGGTCTCAAGCGGCGGTACCGGGTGGGAATGATCGGAGCGGGGAAGATCGGGAGCGCCCTGGTACAGTACCGCGGCTTCCGCCAGCGCGGATTCGACATCATCGCGATCTTCGACAGCGACAATTCCAAGATCGGCCGCCAGTGGAACGGGCTCACCGTGCTGGACGTGAACACGCTGGAGCGGGAGCTGAGCAAGCACCCGATCGACATGGCGGTGCTGGTGACGCCGGCGGAGGCGGCTCAGCCGGTGGCCGATCGGCTGGTGGGACTCGGGGTGAAGGCGATCCTCAACTTTGCGCCGGTTCAGCTGGCGGTCCCGGACGACGTGGTGGTGAAGACCGTGAACCTGGCGCTGGAGCTGGAGACGCTGAGCTACGCGTTGGCCAGCCGGAACTGAGGGGCTGCAGCGCCCGGTCCATCTCCCCGAATTCGCAGTACCTCATCCCGAGCGAAGCGGGACCTTCTCGGCTGAATCACTAGGTCCGTTGGGCAGATCCCACTTCGCTCGGGATGAAGTATTCTTCCTGCTTCCATTCACGCATCCCGCTTTCCCCGAGCTCCCATGCGATTCTTCACCGTCCTGCTGGTCCTCAGTCTCTCATCCCCGCAGCTCCTGTCTGGTCAGTCCCAATCCTTCGACCTGCTCATCCGGAACGGCCGCATCGTCGACGGCACCGGCTCCCCCTGGTACGCCGCCGATCTCGGCGTTCGCGATGGACGCATCGCGGCCATCGGCCGGCTGGACGGCTCCAAGGCGAAACAGACGGTGGATGCACGGGGGCACGTGGTGGCGCCCGGATTCATCGACATGCTGGGACAGTCGGAGCTCAGCATCCTGGTCAACCCCAGCCTGCCGTCGAAGATCTTTCAGGGCATCACCACCGAGATCACCGGCGAAGGCGGTTCACCGGCCCCCCTGAACGACGCCATCGTGGCCGCCGATCGGACGGGGTACGATCAGCTCAAGATCACGCCGGATTGGCGAACCCTGGGAGAGTACTACGCCCGGCTGGAGCACCAGGGCATCGGCATCAACCTGGCCACCTACGTGGGTGCCACGCAGGTGCGGCGCATGGTGCTGGGAGACGACGACAAGGACCCTTCACCGGCGGAGCTCGCCCGGATGCGGGAGCTGGTGCGCCAGGCGATGCTGGACGGAGCGGTGGGCGTCTCCACCTCGCTGCAGTACCCGCCGGCGCCCTACGCGGAGACCGAGGAGCTGATCGCGCTCGCGAGCGAAGCTGCGAAGCTCGGCGGCGTCTACGCCACTCACATGCGCTCCGAGAGCGATGAGATCCTGGTGGCGCTGGACGAAGCGATTCGCATCGGTCGAGACGCGCGGATCCCGGTCGAGATCTGGCACCTCAAGACTGCCGGGCGGCGGAATTGGGGACGCATGCCCCAGGTGGTGGCGAAGATCGACTCGGCGCGGAAGGCGGGCGTGGACATCGCGGCCGACACCTATGCCTATCCGGCGTGGTTCAACTCGCTGTCTTCCTATGTGCCGCCCTGGGCGCATGACGGCGGGACCGCCAAGTTGCTGCAGCGGCTGCGCGATCCCCAGACCCGGCGCCGGATCAAGCAGGAGATCGAGAGCGAGGCGCCGACGGATTGGGAGAACAGCTGGCATCTGATACCGGGTCCGGAGGCGATCCTGATCGGGGCGGTGCACAACCCGGTGCTGCGCCGCTTTCAGGGGAAGACCCTGGCCCAGGTCGGCCGGATCTGGAAGCGAGAGCCGCTGGACGCGCTCCTGGATCTCCTGATCCAGGACGATGGGTACACCTTCGTCGCCGTCTTCGGCATGGATGAGCCCGACGTGGCGCTGGCCCTGGAGCAGCCGTGGGTCTCCATCAACTGCGACTCCGAGGGCTCGGCGCCGGAGGGCCTGCTCTCACAGAGCCATCCCCACCCGCGGGCATACGGCACCTTCCCCCGAATCCTGCGGAAGTACGTCCGGGAAGAGCGGCGCCTGACGCTGGAGGAAGCAATCCGGAAGTTCAGCGCCCTTCCGGCGCAGCGGATGCGGCTGGGCGATCGGGGAGTTCTGAAGGTCGGGATGTGGGCCGACGTCGTGGTGTTCGATCCCGCCAGGATCACCGACCGGGCCACATTCGAGCGGCCGCATCAGCTGGCTGAGGGGATGCGTTGGGTGCTGGTGAACGGGATTCCGGTCATCGCCGAGGGCAAGGCGAGCGGCGCCCGGCCGGGGAAGGTGCTGCGGGGGCCGGCGGCGCGCGCGGGCCGATAGCAGGCTGTCTCCCTCGCTCTTCGCTTGGCTCAGGCTGACAGCCACCTTCACAGGCCGCACACACCACTACACCCGCCCACTCACCTCGCATACCTTGAGCACATGCCCGTAGAGGTCACCTCCGAGATCGGCTCGCTCCAGACCGTTCTGGTGCACACGCCCGGACCCGAGCTGGAAGCGGTCACGCCGGGAAACCGGGAAGACTTCCTCTACGACGACATCATCGACCTGGAGATCGCCCAGCGGGAGCACCGGCAGTTCGTCTCGGTGCTCAAGCGGTTCGCCAAGGTTCACCAGGTGCGCGAGCTGCTCGCCGAGATCCTGGCGGAGCCGGAAGCGCGCGACTTCCTGATCACCAAGACCATGGACGTGGTGCCCTCCGACGAGCTGGCCCAGCAGCTGGGAACGATGCCGGCGGGCCAGATCGTGGAGATGCTCATTCAGGGCACCCGGGAGGAGAGCGGCCCCATCACCGCCGCGCTCAATGAGGAGGGCTTCGCCTTTCCTCCGTTGCCGAACCTCTTTTTTCCTCGGGACATCGGCATGGTGATCGGGCGGCACGCGGTGGTGGGGTCCATGCGCTACGGCGTGCGCTGGACCGAGGAGCTGCTGATCAAATCGCTGTTTCTCTTTCACCCCGAGCTGGCCAACGCCGGCCTGCTCTACGACGGGTCGGAGGAGAAGCGGAGCAACTACACGCTGGAGGGCGGCGATGTCCACTATCTCCGGCCCGATCTGCTGGTAGTGGGGTTCAGCGAGCGGACCTCGCCCGAGGCGCTCGACCGGCTGTGTGCCGTGGCGTTCGAGCGAGGTCTGGCCACCGACGTCCTGGTGGTGGTCATGCCCAAGGCGCCGACCGCGATCCATCTGGACATGATCTTCAGTCACGTGGACCACGAGCTCTGCGTGGTCTATCCCCCGTATTTCATCGGGCCGGAACGGCTCGCGGTGCTGCATCGGAGAAAGGGGATGGACGGGGTGCGGGAGATGCCGAACTTCTTTGCGGCGGCGCGGGAGCTGTCCCTGCCGCTGGAGCCGATCTTTGCCGGCGGCAACAATCGCACCCGGCAGGAGCGGGAGCAGTGGAGCTCGGCCTGCAACTTCCTGGCGGTGCGGCCGGGCACCATCGTGAGCTACCGCCGCAACGATGCGACGCTCTGCGAGCTGGAGCGGGCCGGTTTCCGCCTGGTGCCGGCGGTCAATTTCCTGGCGTTCGACGACTGGCACGAGGCCAAGCATCGCACCGTCATCACCGTCGAGGGCTCGGAACTGGCTCGGGGCGGCGGCGGACCGCGCTGTATGTCGTTGCCCCTCCGGCGGGCGGCCCCGTGACCGGCCTCACCGCTCATCCCAGCAGTACCCTGGTCGAGCGGGTGCACGGAGTCCTGCGCACCGGCCCACAGCCATCCTCCATGCTCTGCCGCGAGGTCCTGGGCCTGAGCGAGGCCCCGCTCGTCATCTGCGACCGGATCGCGGTGGCGCTGCTGGGCTCCGATCCTCGCATCCGTCGCCTGTCGGACGGGCGCTGGGGCCTGGTCCCCGAGGTCCAGGGCTCGCCGCTGGTGGAGGAGTGCACCTTCGCCGTGGTGGACGTGGAGACCACCGGGGCCCGCGCCGCCGGCAGCGATCGCATCACCGAGATCGCGGTGGTGGTCCTTTCCGCCGGGCGTCGCGAAACGGTGCTCGAATCGCTGGTGAATCCGGGCCGCCCGATCCCGCCGGCCGTCTGCGCGATCACCAACATCACCAACGACATGGTGCGTGAGGCGCCGGTGTTCGCCGACATCGCGGAGCGGGTGGTCGCGGCTCTGGCCGGCCGCGTGTTCGTCGCGCACAACGCGAGATTCGATTGGAACTTCGTCAACGCCGAAGTGCGCCGCGCGCGCGATCTCGCGCTGGATGGGCCCCGGCTCTGCACCGTGCGGCTGGCGCGGCGTCTGGTAAAGGGCATTGCCTCCTGTGGGCTGGACAGCCTCACCCACTGGTTCGGCTTCGCCAACCCTGCCCGCCATCGTGCCGGGGGCGACGCCCGCGTCACCGCGGAGCTGCTGGACCGACTCCTCCTGCTCGCCAGGGAAGACGGTGCCCGCACCCTGCAGGATCTGGCCGCCATCGAGAGCAGGCGCGCGCCCCGGCGGCCCCGCCGACGCCTGGCCATGCCCACCGCGCCACGGGCCGATTCGTCTCCGGAGGTGTGGTTGTGACCCTCTCGCGCAGCTTCCTGGTCGGCGGGCTCAAGTGCCACACCCTCGAAGGCGGATTCCAGCGCCTCGATGGCGGAGCCATGTTCGGTGTGGTGCCGTATCCGCTGTGGAGCCGGCGGGTCCCCCACGATGAGCGGCGCCGCATTCTGCTCGCGATGCGCTGCCTGCTGGTCGAGCACCCCGACGGGCTGGTGCTGATCGACACCGCTTTAGGGAACAAGGAGGACGCCAAGTTTCTCGATATCTACGGCGTCGAGAACGAGGGTCTGGAAGGTGCTACCCAGCTGGAGGACGCGCTCGCGGCCGCCGGCCACCTGCCCCGCGACATCCGCTGGGTGATCAACAGTCACCTGCATTTCGACCATGCCGGCGGCAACACCACGCTCGACCCCGAGCTGGAAGACGATCCCCGGCGTCACGTCCGGCCCTCGTTTCCCAATGCCACCTATGTGGTGCAGAAGGGCGAGTTGGAGTTCGCCCGGCGGGCCAACGAGCGGACCCGGGCGAGCTACCTGCCCCACAACTTCGAGCCCATCGCCGCGGCGGGACGCTGGCGGCTGCTGGAGGGCGACGGGGAAGTGTTGCCGGGGATCTCGGTCCGGCTGACGCCGGGGCACGTGCCCTTCCTCCAGATGGTGTTGATCCGAGACCGGGGCGAGACGGCAGCCTTCGTGTCCGACCTGATTCCGACCACGGCCCACCTGCCGTTGCCCTGGATCATGGGCTACGATCTGGAGCCGCTGCGGACCTTGGAGAGCAAGCGGGCGGTGCTGGCGCAAGCGGTGCGGGAGAGCTGGACCCTCGTGTTCGAGCACGACCCGACGGTCGCCTGGGGAATACCGGCGGCGGATGGGAAGGACCTGGTCCTCCGCGACACGGTGGAGGCTCCGGGGGGCGTGTCGCTTTCCAGCCCTGCCGCCAAGCCCTGAAACGGCGTCTGCCAGGCAGCGGGCACGGCGTCCGCTGATCCGCTAGTCCGGCCGGAGCGCGGTCAAAGGCTCGATTCGAGTGGCACGCCGCGCCGGTACCAGGCAGGCGGAGAGTCCGGTGAGTCCCAGCACCACCACGATCCCGGCGTACACCTGCCCGTCCGAGGGGTTCACCCCGAAGAGCACCAGCTGAAGCCCGCGCCCCAGGAGCATCCCCACTCCCAGCCCCAGCGCGATCCCCAGGACCAGCTGCAGCAGTCCCTGTCTGAGCACCAGCCGGAGGATGGTCTGGGCGGAGGCGCCCAGCGCCATGCGCACCCCGAACTCGTGGCGGCGCCGGTTCACCGAGAACGCCATCACGCCATACAGCCCGATCGCCGCGAGGAACAGCGCCACCGAGCCCGCCACCATGAAGAGGGTGCCGAAGACCCGGTAGTACCAGGTGCGCCGCGAGACCAGCTCGGCGTGCGACAGGATGTTGAACACCGGCAGATCGGGGTCGAGCTGAGCCACCGCTCCGGCGACCTGAGCGGTCAGCCTCATCGGATTGCCATCGGCGGTCGCGACCAGGGAGAGAAACTGCTCCGGTCTCTGCGACAGCGGGACGTACAGTCCTTCGGGCTCCTCGTTCTCGACTCCGTCCATGTTCCGGTCCGGCACCATGCCGACGATGGTGCGCCAGGGCTCCTTGGAGTCGGCGCGCCCGAACCGGATCCGCCGCCCGATCGGACTCACACCGGGGAAGTGGGTCCTGGCGAAGCTCGCGTTCACCACCGCCACCGGCAGGGTACCCAGCCGGTCGGACGCCTCGATCACGCGGCCCTGTACCGGCCGCGCATTGAAGATGTCGAAGAACCGGGGCGAGACCGCGGAGTACCGAATCCCGGGATAGTCCTGCTCGGCCGCGTAGGCGCGACCCTCGATGGCCACGTAGTCGAAGTTGCCGTCCTCGCCCGGGATCGTGCTGGCGATCGCCGCGGCGTGCACTCCCGGGATGGCGCTCAGCCGGGGGAGCAGCTCCTCGAGGAAACCCACTCGTGCCGCCGTGTCGGGTGTGGCGCTCTCGAACAGGGCGATCTCGGCGGTGAACACCTGGGTGGACGCGAACCCGAAGTCGACGTTTCTCAGCTTCACTACGCTCTTGATCATCAGGCCGGCGGCGACCAGCAGCGCGCAGCTCAGCACGATCTCGGCCAACACCAAACCCTTGCTGAACCGGCCCAGCCGAAATCCCGCCCCGGCGCGGGACTCGTCCTTGAGCACGTCGTACATTCGGCTTCCGGACGCCTGCAGCGCCGGGACCAGCCCGGCTGCGACCGCCGCGGCGAGCGCCAGCGCCAGGGAGAAGAACAGGACCGGCGGATGGAGCCGGATATCGATCCAGAACGGAGGCCTGGCGTTCACCATCGCGTTGTTGAACATCTGAATGCCCGCTGCCGCGATGACCAGTCCCAGCACCGCGCCGACCGCCGCCATCACCACCGTCTCGGAGAGGAGCTGGAGCACCAGCCGCATCCGGCTGGCGCCGAGCGCCGTGCGGATCGCCACCTCCTTGGCCCGGAGCGCGGTCCGCGCCAGCAGGAGATTGGCCACGTTGGCGCAGGCGATCAGCAGCACTCCGAACACGCCCGCGAGCATCGTATAGAGCATGGTCGAGACTTCCCGGCCGACGAACTCTTCGGTATAGGGCTTGAGGATCGGCACCATCCCCCGGTTGGTTTCCGGGTACGCCTCGCCCAGCCGGCCGGCGATCGCCGCCAGGTTCGCGCCCGCCCCCTCCCGGGACATGCCGGGCTTGAGCCGTCCGAAGACTTCCAGCAGCCGTCCTTGGCCCCGGGGAGTCGCGTTTGGATCGGGGCGCAGGTTGACCCACAGATCCTGGAGCAGCGGGAAGCGAAAGCCGCGCGGCATGACGCCGACTATGGTGGTGGGCTCGCCATTCAGGCGGATGGCCCGCCCGATCACCCCGGGGTCCCCTCCGAAGCGATTGCGCCAGAGCACCTCGCTCAGCAGGGCGACTTGGGGCGCACCCGGCACGTCATCGGCGCTGCTGAAGCCCCGGCCGATGTGGGGACCGACGCGGACCAGCTCGAACATGCTGGCGGTGGTGTAGGCCGCCGAATAGCGTTCCGGCTTCTCGCCGGCCATGGCCAGGTTGGCGGTCCCGACCGTGAACCCGGAGAGATCTTCGAACCCGGTCTGTTGCGCCCGCCAGTCCGCGAAATCGGCGATCGAGACGCCGCGGCTCTCGACCCCGTGCTCGGGGCGACTCTCCTCCAGATGCAGCAACTGCTGGGGCTGGGGAAACGGCAACCCTTTGATCAGGGCGCCGTAGACGATGCTGAAGGTGATGGTCGTGAGGCCGATACCGAGGGCGAAGGCGGTGACCGCGATGGTGGCCAGTCCGCGGTTCTTGGCGATCATGCGGAAGCCGAAACGCAGGTCGGTCAGGGCGCGGGACACGTGAGCCTCGAGGATTGCGGGGGGCCCGCCGGCGACATGCGTGATACGATGAGGTGATCTCCGGTGTTTCAACCTGCACCTGGAGCGATCGACACCGACGCGGGTGGCGACTCGACGAACTCTCGTGTCGGTTGACACTTAAGCCCGGTCTCGCTAGCTTGCCCCGTTCCTCAAGCGGGGAGGAAACTCCCCCACCCTGAGCCTGCGGCCTGAGCCGCGGTGCAACCGGGTCCTGGCTTCCCAGCCGACTGGGCCGGCTCCTGCCGGCAGCGGCGATAGGCGTGGCGGGCACCCGTGGTCGATCGGGGTGCCCGTTCTTCTTTTGCGTCGGAGGTAGGCCCACTGTCCACGAACGAGCGCGAAAAACGAGTCCGCGTCAATCGGATGATTCGCATCAGTCCGGTGCGAGTCATCGGCCCCCAGGGTGAGCAACTCGGCGTCCTACCCGTTGAGGAGGCGCTGGCCGCCGCCCAGGATCGCGGGCTGGATCTCGTGGAAGTGGCTCCGACTGCCCGCCCTCCCGTGGTCAAGATCATGGATTACGGGAAGTTCAAGTTCGAAGAGGCCAAGGCCGCGCGGGCGGCGAAGAAGAAGCAGCACATCATCCAGCTGAAGGAAGTGAAGTACCGGCCGGGCATCGACGACCACGATTTCGAGTTCAAGACCCGGCACGCCCGCGAGTTCCTGGGCGATGGCAACAAGGTCAAGGTCACCATGATGTACCGCGGGCGTCAGATCGCCCACCTCGAGCTGGGCAAGGCCGTGCTGGACCGGGTGGCCGCGAGCCTCGCCGACGTCGGCAAGATCGAAGCCGAGGCGAAGCTGGAAGGCCGCAACATGACGATGGTGATCGCGCCGAAATGACGGCGGAACGACGAATCCGCCGTTCCGCCGACGAGGACTGACGAGATGCCGAAACAAAAGACCAAGCGCGCCGCCATGAAGCGGTTCAAGCGGACCGGAAGCGGGAAGCTCAAGCGCTTCCACGCCAACCACACCCACATCCTGACCAAGAAGACGCGCAAGCGGAAGAACCGGCTCAAGAAGGCCGACCTGGTGAGCTCCGCCGACTTTCCGCGCGTGAACCGTCTCCTCCAGGCGTAAGGAGCGAGCCATGCCTCGTGTGAAGAGTGGTGTCGCCCACCACGCCCGGAAGAAGAAGATCATGCAGGCCGCCAAGGGCGCTCGCGGCGGCCGCAGCAAGCTGTACAAGGCCGCCAAGGAGACGGTCGAGCGGGGGATGCGCTACGCCTACCGCGACCGGCGGAAGAAGAAGGCCGAGTTCCGTGCCCTCTGGATCACCCGCATCAATGCGGCGGCCCGGATCCACGGGCTGAGCTACAACCGGTTGGTGGCCGGCCTCAGGAAGGGCGGCGTGGAGGTCAACCGGAAGATCCTGGCCGACCTCGCCGTCCGCGATGCCGAGGCCTTCGGCAAGCTCGCCGAGGTCGCGAAGAACAACCAGTAGCCTTGGTCCCAGCTCACACAGCCGCCCGGTGGGGCCGTTCGCACTCGGCGGGCGGCCCCACTGACGCATAGGTCAGCCGTGTCATCCAGTCGCGCTTCCGTGTCCACCGGGTATTCCGACCTCGACGCGCTTCTGCCGCGGCTCGAGGCCGTGTCCGCGCTGGGGCCCGCCGAGCTCGAGGCCGAAGAGATCGCCATCCTCGGCCGGAAGAGCGGCTCACTCACCGCCGCGCTCAAGCGCGTCGCCACCCTGCCGGTCGGGGAGCGTAAGCAGTTCGGGGCGGCGGTAAACCGGCTCAAGGACCGCTTCGAGGCCGCCTTCGTCGCGCGCCGCCAGGCGCTGGAGGCGGAGCGGAAGGAGCGGGAGCAGGCCGGAGTCGATCTTACCATGCCGGGCCGGCATCGCTGGGTCGGCGCCGAGCACCCCGTCACCCGGGTGGTGGACGAGATCGTCGGCATCTTCCGGGAGATCGGCTTCACCGTGGCACTGGGGCCCGAGGTGGAGACCGAGTGGCTCAACTTCCTGGCGCTCAACTTTCCGGCCGACCACCCGGCGATGGACATGCACGACACGCTCTACCTCGACGCGCCGCCGGTCGAGGGGGAGCCCGGCGGGCGCCTGTTGCTGCGGACCCATACCTCACCGGTCCAGATCCGCACCCTGATGCAGTCGCCGCCACCGGTGCGGGTGGTGATTCCGGGTATGGCCTATCGCAACGACGCGTTCGACGCCTCGCACTCGCCGGCCTTCTCCCAGATCGAGGGGCTCGCGGTGGACGAGGGAATCTCGTTCGTGGATCTCAAGGCGACCCTGATCCACTTCGCGCACCGCTTCTTCGGGCCCACCACCCGGACCCGGTTCCGCCCGTCGTTCTTCCCCTTTACCGAGCCCTCGGCGGAGATGGATGTGGAGTGCCAGCTCTGCCACGGGAGCGGTTGTCCGGCGTGCAAGGGCACCGGGTGGATGGAGATCCTGGGGTGCGGGATGGTCCATCCGGCGGTGCTGGAGAACTGCAACCTGGACTCCGAGCGGTACACCGGCTGGGCATTCGGCATGGGTCCCCATCGCATCGCGATGCTGCGGTATGGGATCCCGGACATCAGGCTGCTGCTCGAGGGGGACATGCGGTTTCTGGAGCAGGTGGGAGGCCGGGGTCAGTGATCGGAGCTCTGCTGCTGGGGGCGCTGATGACAGTCGCAAGGCTGTCGATGACGAGGCCGCCGGTGCCCCGATGAACATCGCTCTCCGCTGGCTCGAAGCCTTCCTGCGGCGCCCACTCGATCCGGAAGACGTGGCGGGCCGGCTGACGATGCTTGGGGCGCCGGTGGATGCGGTCGAGCCGCTCCATGCGGACTTGGGCGAGCTCGTGATCGGCCTGGTGGAAGAGGTGCGCCAGCATCCCAACGCCGACCGCCTCCGGGTGTGCCTGGTGAACGACGGCACGCCGGAGAAGCTCAACGTCGTCTGCGGCGCGGCCAATGTGACCGCCGGACGCAAGTACCCCTTTGCCCGGGTCGGTGCCACCATCCCCCACGGGAAGGGCGGCGAGCCGATGAAGATCGAGCGCGCCAAGCTCCGGGGTGAAATTTCCGAGGGCATGCTCTGCTCCGCCCGCGAGCTGGGGCTCGGCCAGGAGCATGAGGGTATCCTCGAGCTCGAGACCGACGCCCTTCCCGGAACCCCCTTGCTCGCGGCCGTGCCCCTGTCCGACCACCGGATCGTGGTGGACGTCACCCCGAACCGGCCCGATCTCCTCTGTCACCGGGGCGTGGCCCGGGAGTTGGCGGCATCGTACCACACGCCGATCCGGCTCCCTGCGATTCCCGGAAGCGAATCGCTCGACGTGCCGCCGCCCCGGCGTGCCGCCAGCAGCGGACAGACCGGTCCGATCACCATCGCCATCGAGGATGTGAAGGCCTGCCCCCGCTTCCACGCCGCGCTGATTCGCGCTACTCGAGTCGGAGCGTCGCCCTCCTGGCTGCGGCAGCGGCTGGAGGCGGTGGGCGTGCGCTCGATCAACAACGTGGTGGACGCCACCAACTACGTCATGCTTGAGCTCAACCAGCCGATGCACGCCTACGACGCGGCCACGCTTCGCGGATCGGCGCTGATCGTGCGGCGTGCTCGTGCGGGGGAGCGGCTGGTCACCCTGGACGACGAGGAGCGGAAGCTCGACTCGGAGATGGTGGCGATCGCGGACGCCGAAGGCGTCATCGGCCTTGCGGGGATCATGGGCGGGGCGTCTACCGAGGTCAGCCCGAAGACCCGCGACGTCCTGCTCGAGGCGGCCTACTGGGATCCGCCCCGAATCCGGCGCACCCGCCGCACGCTGGGCATGAGCACCGAGGCGAGCTACCGGTTCGAGCGCACCATCGACCGGTGGGCCGGCGGTGACGCCATGCGCCGGTGCATCGAGATCATTCTCGCCACCGGCGGCGGCGAGCTGGCGGATCCTCCGCTCGATCTCTGGCCCGAGCCGTCGCACCCGCCCCGCATCTTCCTTCGTCCGGCTCGGGTGGCCCGGGTCCTGGGCGTCGAGCTGCCGTGGAACGCGATCGAGCAATACCTCGT
>DATBJC010000041.1:0-56684 GCA_036556625.1 Gemmatimonadales bacterium | reverse complement strand
GGAAATTCGCCGGCCAGGTGCGGAAGGAAGCGGTGCCGCGCCGCGGGGCCGAGCCGGAGCGCCGACCCGATCACGTAGCGGGCACCCGCTTCCTTCGCCGCCGCCATCAACCGGCGGAGTCCCTCGCGATCGTCGGTGATGCCCGGGACGATCGGTGCGATGAGCAGGCCGGCGTCGACGCCCGCGGCGCTCAGCCGCTGGAGGCCGCGGATCCGGGCCGAAGGGATCGGGGATCGGAGCTCCAGCCGGCGCGCCAGCCGAGGATCCAGCGTTGCCAGCGAGACATTCACCGAGATTTCGTTGCGGTGGGAGAGCCGCTGGAGCACATCGATGTCGCGGGTGACCAGCGGGGACTTGGAGATGATCTCGACCCTGAGACCGTGGTACCCGGCCAACACCTCCAGAATGCTCCTGGTCAGGCGATACCGCCGCTCGGCGGGCTGGTAGGGATCGGTGGCGGTCCCGATGACCAGGCAATCGCCGCCCAGCTTGGCGGGGTCGAGTGTGCGAGCCAGCCGCTGGGCAATGTCGGTCTTGACCAGGATCTGCTTTTCGAAGGCGAGCCATGGAGGCAAGCGCTGGTCCGCCGCCACCTCGCTCGGCTCGGGCCAGGCTTTGCCCCTGGTCCGGTCTTCGGCCCGCTCGAGGGCATATCGGTGCGTATCGCGGGCGTAGCAGTAGGTGCAGCCGAACTCGCAGCCGACGTAGGGATTGATGGACCAGAAGCCCATGTGGGTGCTGGCCGGGGAGTTGAGCACGGTGCGCGCGCCGATGGAGAGAAACCGGGTGCCGCGCTCGCGCTGGTCGAGTACGGTGAGCTCGCGGGAGGGGCCGGCGGCGCTCCCGACATCCAGGGCAAGCTGCGCCGCAGCGGCGCCGGTCCGGGTCACCCGCACTTGCCCCAGCCGCAATACACGCAGCTGATGCATCCCGAGGCGCGGGTCAGCGGCCCGGCGCACTCGGGGCACACCCGGAGGGCGTCTACTACGGGGACGTAATACGTTGTGGGCTTGAGAGCTGGGACCGGGCGCCGCTGGAATTGGCGAGAGGAATAGAGGAAGAACACGGCCACCCCTTGATTCGGTATTTATTCGGGTCCTGCACCCGAATATATCCCGGCTGGGCAGGTCGTCAAGCACACGGTTCTCGTTAGGATCGGTTACTTGGTGCGAGGACGCGGTGCCACCTCGTGGGGCAGCTCGAACTCCGACTCAGTCGGAGGCCGGACCCACAGGTCGAACGCCAGGAACAAGGTCTTGGAGAAGGGAAAGAAGGCGAAGGGCGTGATCACCATCAGGACCACGGTGCCGAAATGGAAGAAACCCCAGGGCGGATCCGGCCAGGTCCACCACAGCACGCCGACTACCCAGATACTGAACAGCGTCTCTACCAACATCAGGTTGAAGAAGTAGGCGCCCAGCCAGTACCCCTGTTCACCCCGTTCCAGGCCCAGGCCGCACACCGGGCAGTTGGGCACCAGCCGAGACCAGGTCACGAAGATGGGCCCGCCCCCGCAGTGCGGGCAGCGCAGCCGCAGGGCGCGAGCCAGCAGAGTCAGAGGCGGGCCGCGATCCATCGCTCGAGGTCGGTCAGCACCTGCTCGCGGCCGATGTCGGCGAACAGCGCGTGGTAGGCATCGGGGTACTCCCGGAGCTCGTGGTCGGGATGTCCGACCCGGGGAACGAAGGCGCGGCTGCCGTCGGGTGATACCATACGGTCTTTGCCACCGTGGAGCACGAGCAACGGCAGTGGGAATCCGGGGGCGGCCTCGTGCATCCGCGCGATCGCGGCAACCACTTCGGTGGAAAGCCGGGCGGTTCCCAGTCGGTGAAACAGCGGATCCGCGAGCACCGTCGCCACCACGGCCGGATCGCGGGCGAGCCCGGTGAGGTCCATCCCGGTGCGCACCGAGAAGCTGGGCCACACCCGGGACATGAGCCGGCCCAGCGCCATGAGCGGGGCCGGGACGCCAAGGCGGCCGAGTGGAGGAGAGGCCACGATCACGCCCCGGATGCCTTCAGGCCGCCGATTTTGTACGTAGTCCAGCACGATGAGGCCGCCGAGGCTATTCCCCAGCAGGAAGAGCGGACGGTCCGACTCCTCCTCGCGGACCAGGGCGACGAAGCGATCGAGGTCCTCCCGGTACTCCTCCCAGCGCTCGATGTAGCCTCGGCGGCCGGCGGAACGCCCGTTGCCTCTGAGATCAGGGGCATGCACGGTGATGCCCCGGCCGGTGAAGTGCTCGACCAGGGCGGGGTAGAGTCCGCCGTGGTCCCCCAGGCCGTGGAGGTTGATCAGCACCGCCCTGGAAGGGCCGGTCGAACGCCAGGTTCGGCGAAACAGCGAGGTTCCGCCGGCCCCGGTGAACCACCCCTCCCGGGGCGCTTGCGCCAGGGTGGCCGGGCCCGCATCTTCTCCACCTCCTAGCGGCAACCCGCCGGCGTCCATGACCATCGCTTCGATCCCTCCGCTTCATCCGCGGACTTTGCCCCCATGAGGAGTCTATGTCGATTTACGCCCGCCTGACACTGCTTCCGGCGATCGGGCTTGCCGCTCTGGCGCTCGCCGCCCTTCCCAGCACCTCCGAGGCCCAGTTCGGGAAGCGGCTCAAGGACGCCGTCAAGCGAACCGCCGAGGACAAGGCGATCCAGAAGGCCACCGAGACCGAGAGCAAGGCGATCGATGACGCCATGACGGGCGGAGACGAGGCCACCCCGGACACCGCGGCGGCCAACAGTGGAGCCCAGCCTGCCGCCGGAGCCGCCGGAGCGGCCGGGGCGCCGGCCGCAGCACCAGCCGCCACGGGTGCCTCGCCGGCCGCACCTGCCCCTGCCGCGGCCGCGCCCGCCCCTACCGGCCCCGCCGGCGCGGCCCCTCCGCCCAAGAAAGCCGGCGAAGGCGCCTTCGTGAGCTTCGACTTCGTGCCGGGCGAGCGGGTGCTCTTCTACGACGACTACAGCGGCGACAATGTGGGTGATTTCCCTCGCCGGCTGGAATTCGAGGATGGCAACGCCGAGGTCGCCGAGTGGGAAGGCGCCAGATGGCTTCGGGTGAGCAAGTCCACCAAGTTCACGATTGCGCTGCCCGAGGTGCTGCCCCAGCGGTTCACGGTCGAGTTCGATTTCGTGACCAATCATACGGCCAGCATCGGATGGCCCATCATGGTGAACGTGAGCGGCGCGGAGTCGAATTGGGAGAGCCAGGGTGGCTACAACCCCACCGCAAGGTGGACCTACGAAAAGGGCGGCGCCTACGTCGGGAAGATCGAGGCCGAAGGTCCCGCCGGCGCGGACCTCCAGGACAAGGTGAATCGGGCCCGCATCATGGCCGATGGCAAGTACACCAAGGTCTACTTCAACGGCGTGCGCGTGGCTAACGCGCCGAACGCCGACCTGGGCCGCTCCAATAAGGTCCAGTTCTGGGTGCCGGGCTACGATGCCAAGGCCGTGCAGGCGACAATGATCGGGCCTATCCGGATCGCCGCCGGGGGCAAGAAGCTGTACGACGCGCTCGCGGAGAAGGGCCGGGTCGCCACCCAGGGCATCTACTTCGATACCGGGAGCGATGGCATCCGGCCGGAGTCGGGCCCGACCCTGAAGGAGATCGGGACCATGCTCAAGGACCACGCCGATCTCAAGCTCACCATCGAAGGCCACACCGACAACGTCGGCAAGGCCGAATCCAATCAGACGCTGAGTGAGAAGCGGGCGGCCGCGGTGCGGCAGTATCTCATCGACAACTACCAGATCGACGGCGCCCGACTGGAGGCCAAGGGCCTGGGTCAGACCAAGCCGGCGGCCTCCAACGACACCGCCGAGGGGCGGCAGCAGAACCGCCGGGTGGAGCTGGTCAAGAAGTAGCCGCGACTAAATGCCGGCGCCCTTCAGCCGGGCGCCGGCAAGTTCCAGGTCCTGCTTCCGCAACTCCTCCGCTTTCGGCTTGAGCGCGTCCACCACTGCCGCCGGCACCCGCGACTCCATCTGCTTGAGCTGCGCGGCATTCGACTGCCGCATCTCCTCCCGTTGGGCCGGCGAGAGCATGGTGGTGTCGATCCCGCCCAGGTGCGGAGTCAGATACGATGCCGCGGCCGACAGGTCGCTCCGCACCACGCCATAACGCTCCTCGCTCAACCCGGCGGCGCGCGCGCCTGCGGCCCTCGTGCTCATCTCCTGCACGCCCATCATGGCCGAGAGGGTGTCGTCGCCGGTCTTTGCCGTCTTCAGCTTGGCTCCTGCCTCCTGGACGGCGGCCAGCTCCGCGGCCATTCCCTTTTCCCAGCGCGCGATGTCCTCGACGGTGAGTGGGGCCATGGCGGAACCGGCCGGATCGTCCGAGGGTGCGGTCGCAGAGTCAGCGGCGGGCGGCTGGTTCGAGTCCGCTTCCTCCTGGGAGGCACTCCGGTCGGCTCCACCACCACAGGCTGTAACCAAGAGGAAAGTGAACAGGGTGACCGGGGTCCGGAATCGCAATCCGTGTAGCATCGAGCTTCCTCGTAGAGCGGGGGATGACGGTGAAACGGAAACGGGCGGGAGTATAGAGATCACGGCCAGCGGCGTCCAGCGCCGCCCAAGACGCCGGCCGTTCGACTCATCGCACCACCATGATCGGAGGTCCTTCCTCCAGCCAGCCCTCCGGGTCGGCTCGAACCGCGGCAACCGTACGCGTGAGCACTGGTGCGTCGCGGGTCCCGCTTGCCTCCGGACGAAAGGCCAGATGGTAGACCGTCGGGCCGGCATTTCGAGCGTGCTCGGCGACGAACCCGGCCAGTGCCGCTCGCCAACCGGAGGTCGGCTCCGCGGGAGCGTGGTTCCGGCGGTGCTGCTCCAGCTCGCGGATGATCCGCTCGCGCGAGAGGCCCAGCCTGGAGTAGCGACGCCGCAGCCCGCGCTCGTCCTCTCGCGGATCGGGAAGTCGCGACCGGACCAGATCGCAGGAACAGGGCCCCACCCGCAGGTGCGCGGCGGTCTGCGCCGCCGGGAGCAAGCTGCGGAGCGACGCCAGCTCGGCGGGCGGCAGCGCGTCGGCCGCGATGCCGGGCGGCAGCATGGATCGGACCTCGCTCAGGGTGAGCGGGCTGGCGATTCGCAGATAGTAGCACACGGTGGGCGATCCCCTGGAGCGGGGACCTCAGATCGGCAGATCGTCCCGGATCAGCACCAGGATCGCCGCCTGGGGCACGACCAGATACTTCTTCTCCTCGAACGTGATCTCCACAGCGGCCTTGCGGAAGAAGATGGCGTGATCACCGACCTTGGCCTGCATCCCGCGCCCCTTGGTCTCGCGGCGGTCCACCTTCCACGGCTCGTCGTCCAGCGTGCTGAGATCGGCGATGGGATCTCCCGGCCCCGTGGCGACGATGAGTCCCGTCTGCACCTGCTGCGAGTCGATGGCGGTAGCGGGAAGATAGAGGCCGACCCGAGTTCGGTCGTCGCCTTCTTCGGCGGCGATCAGGACCCGGTCACCTACGACCAGCAGCTGTTTCTTGGGAAATTCCATAGTCTGAGAAAAAGCTTCACCCTTTACGCTTTTTGCCATTCCCTTCGGCTTGATGGACTGTGACCAGCTTCGTGATTCGGAGCCGTCGGGTGCCGGTGGGCAGTCGCAGACCGATCTCATCGCCTACCCGGCCATTGACCAGCGCGCGTCCCAGGGGCGACGCAAGCGAGATGTGGCCCGCGTCGATGTCCATCATCTCGGCCAGCACCACCACGTGGACGTCGGTCTCGCCGGTCTCGAGATCGAGCACCGTGACCGTGGAGCCGAGCCCCACGCGATCAGCCGGCGCCTCGTGATTGGCGAGCTGGCCCAATTGATTCAGCCGCTGGTGCAACTGGCCCAGCCGCGCCTGCACGAACTGCTGGCGCTCGAGTGCCGCCTTGTACTCGGAGTTTTCCCGCAGGTCCCCCAACGCGACCGCCTGGGCGATGGCCTGAGGAAGAAGGACGTTCAGTTCATGGCTGAGCTGATCCACCTCTCGGCTCAGCTTCTCCCGCATTTCACTGATCATGTTGCAACCAGAATAAGGAAGAAGAGCCTGGCGAGGGGAGTCGCCAGGCCTGGAGTGTTCCGTCTGACGCTGAAAGATATCTGCAGCGCCAGGTTCCGGAAGAGCCTGGCTCCGGAAGTTCAAGAACTATAGCCAGTTAGAGCAGGTACCCGAGCCGGGGTGTATCTTGGGGCCATGGAGATAGCTTCCCACGACGGTCGCGCCATCTCGATGCTGTGGCTGGGCTTATGGTTGGCTCTCCAGGTGGGAGCCCCGGCCTTGGCATGGCCTCAGGCAGGCGCCCCCGCGGGGCCGGTTCCCGTGGAACGTCTCACCGCCCGCCGGGCAGCGCTCATGGAGCGGATCGGCACCGGAGTCGCGGTGTTCCGGTCGGCCCGGCTGCGGAGCATCGAGCGGGACTACCCCCAGGACAGCGATTACCGGGAAGACAACGACCTCTTCTACCTGACGGGGCTGGAGGCGCCTGGTGCCTGGCTGGTCCTGGTGGCTCGACCGACCGGGCCCGATTCGGTCATCCTCTATCTCCCCGAGCGGGAGCCGGGATCCGAGCAATGGATCGGGTCCCTTCTGGCACCGGGACCGGAAGCGACCCGGCAGAGCGGGATTGCTGACGTACGCCCTGCCGCGGAATTGGAGAGGGGTATCGAGCGGACCGTGCTCGGGCCGGCCTCGGCCGCCAGGAAAGGGGCTCTTTATCTCAAGCGCGGCTCACGCGATTCCCCGGTGATCGGGCGCCTGCTCCGCGACGGCGCCGCCGGCGGGGGCCGGGTGAGCGTTCGCGACTTGGAGGACGAGCTGGCCCCGCTGCGGCAGATCAAGGACGAAGACGAGATCCGCCGGCTGCGCCGGGCGATCACCATCACCGGAGAGGCGATCCTGGAGGCGATGGCGGAGGCTCAGCCCGGCATGTACGAGTACGAGCTGGAAGGCCGGATCGAGTACGGCTTCCGCCGGCGCGGCGCCGAGCGGGTGGGGTTCCCCTCCATCGTGGGCTCGGGCCCCAACGGCACCACGCTTCACTACGACGAGAACCGGCGCCGGACCCATCCCGGGGAGCTGGTGGTGATGGATGTGGGCGCGGAGCATGGCTACTACTCGGCCGACATCACCCGCACCATCCCGATCTCGGGCCGGTTCACTCCCCGGCAGCGCCAGCTCTACCAGCTGGTGTTGGGCGCCCAGCAGGCGGCGATAGATGCGGTCCGCCCCGGCACCGATCTCCCCACCCTCAATCGCCTCGCCCGCGACCATATGCGGCGCAACTCGGGGCCACTCTGCGGGGAGTCGGGATGCGAGCGGTACTTCGTCCACGGCCTCAGCCACTGGCTTGGCATGGACGTGCACGATGTGGGGGTCTTTTCCCGGCCGCTGGAGCCGGGGATGGTGTTCACCATCGAGCCGGGCATCTACATCCCGGCGGAGAGTCTCGGGATTCGGATCGAAGACGACGTGTTGGTGACCCCGCGGGGCGCAGAGGTGCTCTCGTCCGGGGTGCCCCGAACGGTGGAGGACGTAGAGCGGGCAATGGCGGCGGCTTCGAGATAAGGGACAGTTCCGCAAGGATTTCCTTGACCTCTGCGTTTGAAACTGATAATCTGCCGCATTCACTCCGTGGTTAGCGTGGATCCTTGTACACAGGACGCGTACGGAATGCCCCTTAGGACCCCTGCCAGGCGCGTTGCCGGGGCGCTGACCTCACTCTGTCTGGCGCTCGCCATGACGGGCTGTAGCCCCGAGCGATACCCCCAGACGGCACTGCTGCCACTCTCCGATTTCGCCCGCATCGGCGACGATGTGCAGGACACCACCTTCTACTGGGCCCTGGGAGTGTTCATCCTGGTGGAAGGTGCGCTGCTCTACGCCGTCTTCCGATTCCGCGGGCGGCCCGAGGATCCCGAGCCCTCCCAGATTCACGGCAACACCACCATCGAGATCATCTGGACCCTGATTCCGGCCCTGATCCTGGCCGCGATCGCGGTGCCCACCGTGAAGGGGATCTTCGAGACCAACCGCACTCCCGCGGGCGCCATGAAGGTGGAAGTGATCGGGCACCAGTGGTGGTGGGAGTTCCGCTATCCCGACGCGGGAATCACCACCGCCAATGAGCTCTACATTCCCGCGGGCCGGACGGTGGAGCTGGAGATCAACTCGGCTGACGTGGTCCATTCTTTCTGGCCTCCGCGGTTCGCGGGTAAGCGCGACGTATTCCCGGGCCGGGAAACCCGTCTCTGGTGGAAGGCGGACAGCACCGGCCTTTTTCCCGGCCAGTGCGCCGAGTACTGCGGGATCCAGCATGCCAGGATGGCGTTCCATGTGCGGTCGGTCTCACCCCAAGACTTCGAGGCCTGGATCGCGCACATGAAGACCCTGGGCCCGAAGCCGCCGGCCGCGGCAGCAGCGCCGTCCGCGGGCGACTCGCTCACGACCGCGAGCGCCGGCGCCAGGGTGCGCGGATCCAACGGGCCGACTCACAAGGACACCGCGGCTGCCGCCCCGCAGGCGGCCGCACCGCAGGGTCCCGAATATGCCGCGGGCGAGAAGCTGTTCATGACCAAGGGGTGCATGGGCTGCCACTCGCTCCAGGCGGTGAACGCCCCCAAGGGGCTGATCGGGCCCAACCTCGCCAACGTGGGAGCTCGCTCGCACATCGCGGCCGGCTGGCTGGCGAACACCGATGAGAACCTGGAGCGCTGGATCCGCGAGCCGCAGTCGGTGAAGAAGGGCGTCCTGATGCCGAACCTCGGCGTCACGGCGGAGGAAGCGAAGGCGCTGCGGGCCTACCTGCGCGCCCACAAATAACCGGATTGGGACATGGCGACGACTGTCTTAGATCACGAACGCGCGCACGCAGCGGCCCACGCCGAGAAGACCGGCCTGTGGAGCTGGCTCACTACCGTGGACCACAAGCGGATCGGGATCCTCTACGGCGCGAGCGCGTTCTTCTTCTTCCTGCTGGGCGGCATCGAGGCGCTCATCATCCGGATCCAGCTGTCCCGTGCCGACAGCACCTTCATCGATCCGGACACGTACAATCAGCTGTTCACGATGCACGGCACGACCATGATCTTCCTCGCGATCATGCCGCTGAGCTCGATGTTCTTCAATTTCATGATTCCGCTCATGATCGGTGCGAGGGATGTGGCGTTCCCGCGGCTCAACGCGTTCAGCTACTGGGTCTTCATCCTGGGCGGGCTGCTGCTGAACGCCAGCTTCCTGTTCGGGGCGGCCCCGGACACCGGATGGTACGGCTATGCCAACCTGACCTCGCGCCAGTTCTCGCCGGGACCCAACGCCGACTTTTGGAACATGGGGCTCCAGATCCTGGGCGTGGCTTCGCTGGCGGCCGCGGTCAATTTCTTCGTGACCATCGTCAACCTGCGGGCCCCCGGGATGACGATGATGCGGATGCCGATGTTCGTGTGGATGAGCTTCATCACCCAGATTCTGCTGCTGCTGGCGTTCCCGGTGATCGCCGTCGCGCTCATCCTGCTCATGTTCGACCGGTTCTTCGGCACCCACTACTTCATCCCGACCGGCGGGGGAGACCCGCTGCTCTGGCAGCACTTCTTCTGGATTTTCGGCCATCCCGAGGTCTACATCCTGATCCTGCCGGCCTTCGGGATCGTCTCCGAGGTGCTCCCGGTCTTCTCCCGCAAGCCGCTGTTCGGCTACGCGGCGATGGTCTTCTCCGGCGTCTTCATCGCCTTTCTCGGGTTCGGCGTGTGGAGCCACCACATGTTCACCACCGGGATGGGCCCGATCGCCGACACCTTCTTCTCGCTCTCCACCATGCTGATCGCCATCCCGACCGGGGTGAAGATCTTCAACTGGATGGGCACCATGTGGTTCGGGTCCATCCAGTACAAGACGCCGATGTATTTCGCCGTGGCATTCATCGCGATGTTCATCATCGGCGGGCTCTCCGGCGTGATGCACTCCTCGCCGCCGGCCGACCTGCAGCAGAACGACACCTACTTCATCGTGGCGCACTTCCACTACGTGCTCTTCGGCGGCAGCATCTTCGCGCTCACCGCCGGGGCGTACTACTGGTGGCCGAAGATGTCCGGCCGGCTCCTGGACGAGGGGCTGGGCAAGCTGCACTTCTGGCTGATGCTGATCGGCTTCAACCTCACGTTCTTCCCCATGCACTTCGTGGGGCTCAACGGGATGCCCCGGCGGACCTACACCTACCCCAAGGACCTCGGCTTCGAGCTGCTGAACCAGATCGAGACCGCGGGTGCCTTCATCCTCGGCCTGGGCTTCCTGGTCTTCCTCTGGAACATCGTCAAGACCAGCCGTGGTCCGCGGAACGCGCCGGCCGATCCCTGGAACGGCGCCACCCTGGAATGGGCGATCCCCTCGCCGCCGCCGGAATGGAACTTCGATACCCTGCCGAGGGTCTCGGGCCGGGATCCGCTGTGGGAGATGAAGCGGGAGAACGGCGGCCGCCTGCCCGAGCCGCACGCGGGAAGCGGGGCCGGTATTCACCTGCCCAACCCCTCGTATTGGCCGCTGGTCACGTCCTTCGGCGTGGCGGGCCTCTTCGTCGGGATCATGATGTCCCCCAAGTGGGGGCCCTGGGGCATCATCGTGGCGGTGGCGCTGCTGTTCTTCGGGCTGTATAGCTGGCTGTTCGAGAAGGGTTACTCGGAGTTCAGATGATGGGACACGCCCACGTGATGGAACCGGCTCACGCCATCGAGACCAGCACTGGACTGGACAGCCGCAAGCTGGCCATTTGGACCTTCATCGGGTCCGAATGCATGTTCTTCGCCACCCTGATCTCCAACTACCTGGTGAACAAGGGCCGGAGCCTGGTCGGGCCGTTCGCCCACGAGCCGTGGACCGATCCGGCCACCGGCAAGGTGCTGGAGCCGATCATCGAGATTCCCCTGGTGACGGTCGGCACCGCGCTCCTCCTGTTCAGCTCGCTCTTCATCGTATTGGCGCTCTATGGCGCGCAGAAGGGCAACCGCAAGATGCTGCTCGGCTGGCTGGCGGCGACGCTGTTCTGCGGGATGTTCTTCGTGGGGATGCAGGTCTACGAGTTCACCCACTTCGTGCACAAGGGGCTGACGCTCCAGCGCAACATGTTCGGGGCCAGCTTCTTCATCCTGACCGGCTTCCACGGCACCCACGTGACCATCGGGGTGATCTGGCTGGCCACGATGTTCTATCTCGCGCTCCGGGGCAAGCTGACGGCCAATCGGTCGCTCAACCTGGAGATGGCGGCACTGTACTGGCACTTCGTGGACGTGGTCTGGGTGGTGATCTTCCCCGTGGTCTATCTGATCAGATGAGGATTGAGCGATGACCAGCCACGCGCCCGCGCCGCACGACGCCCACGCGCACGACGAGACCCACGCGCATCCGACGCCCGGGACCTATGCCAAGATCGGGCTGGTGCTCTTCGTTCTGACGGCGCTCGAGGTCGGCCTCTACGAGATGACCTACGGCGAGCACGCCGGCACCCTGGGTCACGAGCTGCAGCCGTTCTTCATCCCGCTGCTGCTGGCGCTCTCGGCGGTGAAGTTCGCGCTGGTGGCGATGTACTACATGCATCTCAAGAACGACAGCAAGCTCTTCAGCGGGGTGTTCGTCTTCCCGCTCATCATCGCCGCGGTGGTGATCTTCGCGATGATCGCGCTCCAGGCGTACCACTGGGCCTTCTCTCGATCGGGGTGATGCCGCCGCCGCTCGCGCTGCTCCTCGACGAGCGCACGCGGCCGACCGGGCCGTACGAATGGGCCTGGTCGCTCCATCCCAGCGTTCTCCTGGGCACCGGGCTTCTCGGTGCCTTGTACTTTTGGGGTATCGGGCCGCTGCGCCGCCGCCTCGACCTGGGACCTCCGCCGGCACCATGGCGGATCGCGTCGTTCACGACCGGTCTGTTGGTCCTGCTGTTCGCGCTCAACGGGCCGATGCACGACCTGAGCGACTACTATCTCTTTTCCGCCCACATGGTGCAGCACCTGCTGCTCACCCTGGTGCTGCCCCCGCTGTTGATCGCAGGGACGCCGGGTTGGCTGTTGAGCCCGCTGCTCCGCCGCCCGGTGATGCGCGGCGCGGCCCGGTTCCTCACCCATCCCCTGGTGGCGGCGGCACTCTACACCGTGACCATCGCGTTCTGGCATCTGACGCCGTTCTACGAGCTGATGATGCGGAACCACGACGTGCACATCGCCACCCACCTGGTGTTCATCGCCGCGGCGACGCTGCTCTGGTGGCCGGTCATGAGCCCGGTGCCGGAGCTGCCGCGGCTGGGATACGGGATGGCGATGCTCTATCTGTTTCTGGTCGGGATTCCGATGCAGATCGTGGCCGCCCTGATCACCCTCTCCCGCGGCGTGCTCTATCCCTGGTACAGCGACGCGCCGCGCACCTGGAATCTTTCGCCGCTGGAGGACCAGCAGCTCGGTGGACTGCTGATGTGGGTGCCGGGGAACCTGTGGATGTTCCTGGCGATCGGGGTGGTGTTCCTGCTCTGGGCCCGGGAGTCGAAGTGACCAAACCCCTGCTGCGGCTCCTTCGGTCGCTGCGCTCCCTCAGGATGACGCTAATAAGCCTGGTGCTCGCGGCCGCTCCGACGCTCAGCAAGGCCCAGCAAGCCCCCGCGCCCGACTTCGATGCGCTGGGCATGGAAGCCGCCGAGCGACTGGGCGAGTACCTCCGGATCCGCACGATCAATCCGCCTGGGAACGAAACCGCCGGCGCCAAGTGGCTCCAGCACGTGTTGGCCCGGGAGGGCATCCCGGCGCAGATCTTCGAGTCCGCGCCGGGCCGGGGCAATCTGTACGCCCGTCTGCCCGGCAACGGCTCGAAGCGGCCCCTCGTCCTGCTGAGCCACATCGACGTGGTCCCGGCGACGGATACGGCGTGGCGGGTGAGTCCCTGGTCGGGTGAGACCCGCATGGGCGCGGTCTGGGGTCGCGGCGCACTCGACATGAAGGGCGCGGCGGTAGTCGAGCTGATGACGATGATCGCGCTCAAGCGTCGAGGGGTGCCGCTCGCGCGGGACCTGATTCTGGTCGCCAACGCCGACGAAGAAACCGGCTCCACCGGCGCCGAATGGTTCACCCAGGAGAAACGTGCGCTGCTCCGCGACGCCGAGTTCCTGCTGAATGAGGGAGGGCATAATCGGCTGGGTCCGGAGGGCAAGACCGAGTACTACGGGGTCGGCGTCACGGAGAAGGTCCCGTACTGGCTCCGCCTGACGGCGCTGGGATCGGCCGGGCACGGCTCCATCCCCCGTCCGGACAACGCCTCGGCCCGCGTCGCGCGTGCGCTGGGTCGGGTCGCGGCCTATCAGACGCCGATCCGGCTGACGCCGCCGGCGGAGCGGTACTTCAAGGACCTGGCGACCCGGGAGACCGATCCGCTGCGGCGCCGGTGGCTGGCCGATCCGGCGGCCGCGCTCAAGAATGCAGCGGCGCTCCGTTGGTTCACCTCCAACCTCTACTACAACTCGATTCTGCGGAACACCATCAGCATCACCGTGCTCCGAGGGTCGGACAAGACCAACACGATTCCCCAGGAGGCGATCGCGGAGCTCGACGTGCGGCTCCTGCCCGGCGAGCGACCGGCCGACTTCGTGGCTGAGCTGCGACGGGTGATCGCCGACTCGGCGGTAGAGATTACCCCTCTCCGGCCCGAGCGACAGGCCACGATGTCGCCGCTCGATGGAGCGCTGATGGACGCGATCCGGGAAGCGGTCGGGGCCATGGAGCCGGGGGCGCTGATGACCACCCCGATGCTCGCGGGGTTTACCGACAGCTATTACTACCGGACGCTCGGGATCGGGGCGTACGGGGTGAGTCCGTTCCGGCTGAGCGAGGAGGAGTCGCGTACCGTGCACGGGAACGACGAGCGGGTGACGGTGGAGAATCTTCGGTTCGGGGTGGAATTCTTTTATCGGATTGTCGAAAGGGTGGCGAGGTAGACCGAAAAGCGTAAGAGTGAAGCTTTACGCTTCACTCCGCACGCTTCCCTTGTGCCGCCCAGCTCCCTCCCAGCGCCCGATACAGTCCCACCACCGAGCTCATCTCCAGCAGCTGGGTCTGACTCAGCCCCAGCTCCGCCGAGAACAGCTGGCGCTGGGCGTCGAGTACTTCCAGGTAGCTCGCCACCCCGCCGCGGTAGCGGATGTCGGCCAGCGCCGCCGCCTTCCGCAGTGCCACCACCTGGCTCTGCTGCGCCACCCGCTGCTCGCGGGCCGTGCGCACCGCCACCAGTGCATCACTGGCCTCGCGGAAGGCCTGAAGGACCGTCTGCTCGAACTGGAGCCGCGCCTGCTCGGCGCGGGCGCCGGCGGCACGCGCCTCGTTGGCCAGCCGGCCACCGGTGAAGAGCGGGATCGAGACCCCCGCCTGCAGCGCGTAAATCTCGGTGTTGCCGGTGAAGAGATCGTCGGCCGTGCCGGACTGGGTGCCGTAGTTGCCGGTGATGCTGATCGTGGGGAGCCGCGAAGCCTGAGCGACGCCGACCCGCGCGACGGCGGCCGCGAAGGCCCGCTCCGCCTCGCGCACATCGGGACGCCGGGCGAGCAGGGTGGCCGGCAGGGAGTCAGGCACCTGCACCGCCTCGATCACGTCGGCCAGCCGGCCCGCGGCCGGAATCCGGAACGGCATCCGCCCGACCAGGGTGGCGAGCTGGTGCTCCTGCTGGGAGCGGAGCCGGCGGGCCTGCGCCAGCGCGGCGGCAGGCACCGCCACCTCGCTTTCGAACTGATGGACATCGAGCTCGGAGATGACCCCGCTCTCGAACCGCTCCCGCGCCAGCGTCAGCGTAGCGCGGCGCGACGCGAGGGTGCGCTCGGCGATGGACTCCTCCTGGCCCAGCTCGAGCAGGCTGAGATAGGCGTTGGAGACGTCGCTCACCAGGGTCAGCACGGTCGACCTGTAGGCCGCCTCCTCTCCCTGGAGATCGGCCCGCGAGGCCTGCACCCCGCGGCGGATGCGTCCCCAGAAGTCCAGCTCCCACTGGAGATCGGCGGTGACTCGCAGGGCGTCGAACGCCACCGGCTCGAACGCGCCCACCGCGACTTGGTTGGTGCTGGCCGACGCGTTGGCGAAGATCTCGGGAAACAGGGCCGAGCGGCTGATGCCGAGCTCGGCGCGGAACTCCCGGATCCGCGCCACTGCGGTCTGTACGTCGCGGTTCTCCCGCACCGCCTGGTTCACCAGGCTCACCAGGGTGGTGTCCTTGAGGATGGCGAGCCAGGCGAGGTCGGCCGAATCGGTCTCCAGCGTTCTCGGCACTGCTGTCGCCGAGTCGGCCGAAGCCAGCGAGTCGTAGAATTCCCGGATCGAGTCCGGCCGGGCCGAGAGTCCCACCGCGGCTCCGGCAGGCGCGATCTCCGGCTGGTGATACGAGGGCCCGACGGCGCAGGCCGCGCTGACGGCCGCAACAAGAGCCGGAACCCACCTTGACCGGCTCACGCGCCCTCCTCGGCCGGTGCCGGAGCGGCCCCCGGGACACGCCGGCGCCAACCCTCGGTCACGCTGCGGATCACCGCGAAAAAGAGCGGAATGAAGAAGACGCCCACCGTCGTCGCCGTGAGCATGCCGGAGAACACGCCGGTGCCCAGCGAGTGCCGGCTGGCGGCACCGGCACCGGTCGCTACCATCAGCGGCGCCACGCCGAAGATGAAGGCGAACGAGGTCATGAGAATCGGGCGGAACCGCTCCCTGGCCGCCTCCATCGCCGCGTCCCGCACCGCGAGCCCCCGCCCACGGAGCTCGTTGGCGAACTCCACGATCAGGATCGCGTTCTTGGCCGCGAGGCCCACCACCGTGATCAGGCCGACCTGGAAATAGATGTCACTGGGGATTCCCCGCAGCCAGACGCCCAGGAACGCGCCCATGACACCGAACGGGATGCCCAGGATCACGGCGAAAGGAATGGACCAGCTCTCGTACTGGGCGGCCAGCACCAGGAACACCAGTACCAGCCCGAGGGCAAACACCAGCCCTGCCTGGCCGCTGGACGCTCGTTCCTGGTACGACTGACCGCTGTAGGCGTAGCCCACACCCTGGTCGGCGTAGCGGGCGAGCAGGCGCTCCGCCGCGTCGAGCTGCTGGCCGGAGCTCACGCCCGGCGGGGCGGTGGAGGTCACCAGCGCCGAAGGGAAGCCGTTGAACCGGCTCAGCACGCTGGGCGCGCCCCGAAACTCGGCCCGGGTCAGTGCGGACAGGGGGATCATCTCCGAGCTGTCGGAGCGCACGTAGAGCCGGCCGATGTCCTCCGGGCTCTGCCGGAACCGAGTCTGCGCCTCGGCCTGCACCCGGTAGGTTCGGCCATAGATGTTGAAGTCGTTGATGTAGAGCGACGACAGCATGGCCTGAAGGGTGGCGAAGAGCTCGTCCAGCTCCACGCCGCGCGCCTTCGCGGTCTCCCGATCCACGTGCACGAACACCTGGGGCACGTTGGCCCGGAACGTCGTAGCCGCGCCCGGCGTCTCCGGGAGCTTGTTCATGTCCGCCAGCACCGCCTCGACCTGTCGGGCAAAGGTGGGCACGTCCTGGCCCCGTCGGGCCTGGAGGTTGAGCTCCAGGCCCGCGGTCGTGCCGAGGCCTGGGATCTCCGGAAAGTTGAAGCCGAACGCGAGCGCGTCCTTCATCCCGAACAGCTGTCCGTTGATCCGGCCCAGGATCGCGTCCACCGTGTTGCTCTTGTCCCGCTCGTCCCACGGCTTGAGCAGGACGAACATGGTGGCGCCGTTGGACTGATTGGCCTGCGCCAGCAGGTTGAACCCCACCAGCGCGGCGAAGGTTCGGACGCCCGGCTCCTTCCGCAGCATGCCCTCCACCCGCTCCACCACGGCGTCGGTGCGCTGCCGCGACGCCCCGTCCGGCAGCTGAATCGCGATGACGAAGAAGCCCTTGTCCTCGGTCGGGATGAACGCGGCGGGCACCCGCTGATAGAGCACGAATGCCAGCGCCACGATCACCCCGAACGCTGCCAGCCAGGTGCGAGGCCGTCCCAGCATGGCTCCGACTCGCCCGACGTACCCGCCGGTGGTGCGGTCGAACCAATGGTTGAAGCGACGGAAGAACCGATTGTGGGTGTCGTGCGGCGTCCCCTTCAGCAGCAGCGCGCAGAGGGCGGGCGTGAGCGTCAGCGCCACCATCCCCGAGAGCACCACCGCGATCACCAGGGTGACGGCGAACTGCCGCAACATGGTGCCGGTGATCCCGCCCAGGAACGCCACCGGGATGAACACCGAGCAGAGCACCAGCACGATGGCGACCAGCGCGCCGCCCACCTGGCCGATCGCCTTGTCGGCGGCGACCTTGGCGGAGACTTTCTCCTCATCCATGATCCGCTCGACGTTCTCGATCACCACGATGGCGTCGTCCACCACGATGCCGATGGCCAGCACCAGCGCGAAGAGCGTGAGCAGGTTGACCGAGTAGCCCAGGGCGGACAGCCCCAGGAAGGTGCCGATAATGCTGACCGGCACCGCCAGGATCGGGATCAGCGTGGCACGCCAGCTCTGGAGGAAGAGGAAGACCACCAGGGTCACCAGCGCCATCGCCTCCAGCAGCGTGATCACCACCTCCTCGATCGAGGCGGTGACGAACGGCGTGGTATCGAACGGGATGGTCCAGGTCACGCCCGAGGGGAACGCCTTGGCCAGCTCGTTCATCCGCGCGGTGAACGCCTCCTTCACCTGGAGCTGATTGGCTCCCGGCCGCAGATAGATCAGGATGTTGGCGGTGGGCTGGCCGTTCATCCGGCCGATCAGGTCGAGGTTCTGCGAGGTGAGCTCGACGGTGCCGATGTCGCGCACCCGCACGAAGGAGCCGTCCTCCCGGGCCCGTACGATCACGTCGGCGAACTGCTCGGCGGTGGTGAGCCGGCCCAGCGTGGTGACCGGCAGGGTGAGCTGGGTGCCCTTCGGCGCGGGCTCCCGCCCCAGCGTCCCCGCGGGGTTGGTGGCGTTCTGCTCCTGCACCGCGTCCCGCACGTCGCCTACGGTGATGCCCAGCTGGGCCATCTTGTCGGGGTCGAGCCGGATCGTCATGGCGAAATCCAGCCCGCCGAAGACGGTGGCATCGCCCACGCCGTTGAGCCGCTTGAGCTCGTCCACGACGTATAGCTTGGCGTAGTTGGCGAGATAGGTCGCGTCGTAGCGCGGGTCGGCGCTGGTGAGCGAGGCCACCAGCAGGATGTCGGTCTGCGCCTTCTTGATCACCACGCCCTGGCGGCGCACTTCCTCAGGCAACTGCGGCTCGGCCACCGTGATCGCGTTCTGCACGTCCACCGCGGCGATGTCCTGATCCCGGCCGATGTCGAAGTACACCTGCAGGTTCATGACCCCAGTGCTGGAGTTGGACGAGCGGTAGTAGAGGAGACCGTCGAGGCCGGAGAGCTGCTGCTCGATCGGAGCGGCCACCGCCTGGGCCACGTCTTCCGCGGTGGCGCCGGGATAGGTGGCCGTCACCTGCACCGACGGCGGCGTGATCTGGGGGTAGCGTGCCACCGGCATCCCGATCAGCGCGAAGGTGCCCAGCAGCACGATGACGATGGAGATCACGGCGGCCAGCACCGGCCGCCGGACGAAGAAATAGAGCTGCTTCTCGGGGGTCTGGGTCGAGCTCACTGCGCGCCTCCTCCCGCGGTGTCGGCCACCGCGCTATCCGACAGCGCCACCGGACGGACCGGCTGTCCCGGCTGCGCCTTCTGGACTCCTTCCACCACCACGCGGTCCCCCGGCTGGAGGCCGTGCTCCACGATCCACCAGTCGCCGCTCCAGGTTCCGGTATCGATGTCGCGGGCGGTGACGGTGTCGCCCTTGCCGATCACCAGCAGGAACTGGCGATCGAGCGACTGCTGCACCGCGCGCCGGGGCACTGCCAGAGCGCTGTCCCGCTCGAAGCCCTGCAGCCGCACCCGGACGAACTGGCCTGCGACCAGCGCCTGATCGGCATTGGAGAAGGACGCGCGGAACTCCTGGGTCCCGGTGGCGGGATCCACCGACGGGCTCACGTAGTCCAGCTTGCCGGTGCGATCGAGCGCGCTGCCGTCGGGCAGCACCACCCGGATAACCAGCTTGCTCCCCGGCTGAATCAGCGCCAGGCTCTGGGGACTCTGCCGCCAGCGAAGCTGGTCCTGGCTGGAGGGCCGGAAGCTCACGTAGACCGGATCCACCTGCTCCACCGTGGTCAGCAGGTCGGCCGGGCCGGTGACCCTGGCGCCCACCTCCAGGCGAGTGCGACCCACCCGGCCGCTGATCTCGGCGCGTACCAGGGCGTCCTCCCGGTCCTTCCGGGCCTCGTCGTAGTCTCCTTCCGCCGCCTCCATCTCGGTCCGCGCGTTGTCCACGTCCTGCTGGGCGACGGCGTTCCGCGCCAGCAGCGGCTCCAGCCGCGCCACGGTGCGACGCGCGTTCGCGAGCCGAGCCGAGGCACTCCGGAAGGCGGCATCGGAGCGGACCCGCTCCAGCCGGTAGAGCACCTGGCCCGCCTTGACCAGCGAGCCTTCGGTGAAGGGCCGCGACTCGATCACGCCGTCCACCCGGGCGCGGACCTCCACCCGTTTGATCGGCTGGACCTCACCCACGAACTCGTAGTTCAGCGGCAGAGTCCGGGGCTCGACCGTGAGGACGCCGACCTCGGCGGGCGGTGGTGCCGGCGGAGTGGCGTTGCTCTGACTGCACGCCGCTGCGGCGAGCGCCAGCAGGGCGACCGATAGTCTCTGCGAGATCACTGTGATTCTCCTTGCGCGGCAAGCACGCCGTGGTCGAGAAAGGCGACCAGCGCGGCCCAGAGCTCCTCCGGACTGGAGGGGCGGTATTCCACGGTGCCGAGGCAGCGAGTCGCCTCGACGACGCCCATGACCATGGCGCCGATGACTCGGGCCGCGTGCGGCCCGGAGACGCGGAACTCTCCCTGCTGCTTTCCTGCTTCCAGCACCCCTTCGATGAGACGGCGCCAGCGCCCGCCCAGCTCCGAGAGCGCGCGGGCACACTCGGGGAACTCGCTGCGTTTGGTTTTCACCGCGAGCGCCAGCTCGATGCTTCCCGGCTCCCACAGGTGTTCCCAGAACCGGCGGACCAGCTGATGGAGTAGCTCGCGATAGGTGCCCTGATGGGAAGCGAGCAGGGCCTCCTCGCCGGACACGAAGCTGCCGAACCGGTCCTGGATCACCGCCGCGAAGAGATCGGCCTTGGTTCCGAAGTAGTGCACCACCAGGGCGGGGCTCACGCCGGCCCGCTCGCCCACGTCCGCCATCGTGGTGCGCTCGTAGCCGGCTTCGGAAAACACGCGGAAGGCGGCGGCGAGGATCTCGGTAGGACGAGACTCGGGGCGCCGATTCCATCGGCGGCGGTCTTGCGGGAGGGGGGTCGAACGCGTGGGCTGTCGGGTCACTACCTGGCCTCGAAGTATTTGTATGGTCCTTCAACAAGGGCCCAATGTAGCCGGTCCCCCGCAGGGCACAATTCCCCAAATGGGTATTGAACGGAAAGTTATTTATTTGTAAGGATTTACAGCGGCAAATGAGGGCGGAAGGTCGCTTTCGGTCAGCGCCTCGCCGCCAGCAGCAGGCAAGTCCAGCCCGCCAGGAATGCCGCGCCGCCGAGCGGCGTGACGGCGCCCAGCCACCGGGCACCCGACAGGGCCAGTCCGTAGAGGCTGCCGGAGAAGAGAAGAGTCCCCACCACGAACAGCCAGCCGGCCCGGGCCGGCCATGGGTTCGGCCAGCGGGTCACGGCCCAGGCAACCGCGAGGAGGCCCAGGGCGTGATACATCTGGTACCGAGCCCCCGTTTCGAACGTGGCCACCAGGTGGGGTGGGAGCCGAGCCTGGAGTGCGTGCGCACCAAAGGCGCCCGCTGCCACCGAGATGAGGGCCGACGCCGCGCCCAGTGCGAAGAAGAGCCGGTCCATGATTATCTGGGGGAGAGGCCGGCTGAGGACAGCTCCGCCGGCGTGGCGCGCCGGTCGGCCCAGCCCGCAAAGGCGGCGAGCAGCACCAGCCCGCTGATGTCCACTAGCGCGAGAAGGGTGACGCTGGTCGGCGGCGGTCCGTAGAGGCTCCCCAGATAGAGCGCGACCATCAGGAGCACCAGGACGGCGAGCCGCCCTGCCCGGACCGGATGTCTCCGTGAGCGGAAGACCGCATAGATCGCCACCCCGGCCGCGAGTGTGGCCAGCTCGAGCAGGAGGGTCGCGGTGGGATTGTTCCACAGACCCAGGCCCACCTTGGCGGAAGCCTGGCCGAACAGCGGCAGATCAGGCAGGTGGACCACCAGGTCCAGCGGAAAGTGAGACACGATGGCGAGGCCCACGATGCCCGCGGCCTGCCAGTGCCTGCTGGTGTCCCGGGTGGGCCAGGAGTAGTACACCGCTGCCCCGATGAGTCCCCAGCATACCATGCCCACCAGGCTGTGGGAGATGGGGTATTCGACGAACTGCAGTGGGGTCACCTCGGTGTAGCCGGGATCGATGCGGACCTGCTCCCATCCTGCCAGGAGGAAGACTCCCCAGAGCAGATCCGCCAGCTGTACGGCCAGAAACAACGTGCCTAGCGAGAGCTTCGGCTCGACCCGCTTCAGCGCAAACGCAACTCCATAGTGCCCGAGAAACATGGGAGTCTCCTCACCGCCGGTCGCCGGCGAGCCAGGAACCGCCGTCCACCACGAAGATCGCGCCGGTGATCCAGTCTCCGGCCGGGCTCGCCAGATAGGCCACCAGGTGGCCGATGTCCTCGGGCGTGCCCCATCGGCCCAGCGGGATGGACCGGGCGGCGTACTCGTCCATCGCGGGCACGTCGGGCGCTCCCCCCGGCGGTGTAAACGCCTTCTTCACCCCTTCGGTGGGGATCGGTCCCGGGGCGATCGCATTCACGGTAATGCCGTCTCCCGCCCACTCCAGGGCCAGCGTGCGGGTGAGCGCGTCCACTCCGGCCTTCGCCGCGGTGGCATGTGCCATGAGCGGCCACCCCCGATAGTGCAGCGTCATGGAGATGGAGACGATCCGCCCGCCACCCTGGGCCTTCATCACGGGGTGCACCGCCTGGGAGCAGTAGAACGTGCCGTAGAGATCGGTCTCCACTACCGCCCGCCAGGCGTTGGGTGACAGAGTGGCCGAGGGCGCGTAGAAGTTGCCGGCGGCATTGTTGACCAGGAGGTCGATGCGGCCGTGCTCCGCCGCAACCCGCTCCACCATCCGGCCGACCGCTTCGGGCTCCCGGACGTTGGTCTCGACCGTCGTCACCGGTGCTCCGCCGCCCCGCAGCGACTCCGCCGCCGCGGCGAGATGTTCCGGCTTCCGGCTGGCGATCGCCACCGTAGCGCCGGCAGCCGAGAGACAGGACGCGATCCCCAATCCGATGCCGGTGCCTCCACCGGTGACCAGGGCGACTTTCCCGGCCAGGAGGTCGGGGGGGAAGATCCTGGCCCGGGTCATCGGGCCGCGAACGCCTCGAGCCGGCGGCGAAACTCGGGAGCCTGCAGCGCCTGGATCTGCAACGCTCCCTCCGACGAGAGCACCTGCTCCAGGGCGCCCAGCTCCGGCGCGCGGACCAGGCGCTTGATGGTCCGCACGCTGGCCGGCGCGGCGGCGGTGATCCCCTTGGCCAGCGCGGCGACGGCCGCATCGAACTCGGGCTCGTCCTTCACCTCGTCCACTATGCCGAGCGCGCAGGCGCGGGCGGCGGTCAGCGTCTCCCCGGCGATGAGAAAGCGGAGCGCATGGCCCAGGCCCACCAGCCGGGGGAGCGTGAAGGTGGAGCCGCCGTCCGGCACCAGGCCCATGCGGGCGAAGGCCGAGGTGAAGGTGGCCCCGGACTCGGCAAGCCGCATGTCGCAGGCGAGTGCGAGATCGAGGCCGAATCCGGCTGCCGTGCCCCGGATCTCGGCCACGACCGGCAGGGGACACCGAACGATGGCGAGGACGGCGGACTGGAAGTGGCCGAGCCCCCGCTGAAGGTCGGCCGCGGACGGCAGCGAGCCCAGGGAGCGCAGCCAGTGGAGGTCGAGCCCGGCGCAGAAGTGTCCGCCGGCCCCCGACAGAATCACCACCTGGGCGGCACCGCGCTCCTCGATCAGATCCAGCTCTTTCGCGACCGCCCCGGCCAGCTCGGGCGTGAGGGCATTGCGTCGGGCCGGGCGGTTCAGCGTCAGGCGGTGGACCGGACCCTCTTCTCGGGACAGCAGCTCGTCGGCCATGGGGGCTCTCTGGGTGGGGCCGTCCCATCGGCTACCGGGATGGGTGGGGACGGAAGTATTATACGGTCCCCCGCCCATAGCTCCGAGTCCAGGCAGCTCTTGCCCAGTACCAGTCAGTCGCGGCCCAGTACGCGTCCCGACACCTCGTTGCCTCCCCCCAGCCGCGTCGCCGCGCGGCTGGCGCTCCAGCTGTGGCTGGCCTCGATGCTCTGCTGGTGGGTGGCGGGCATCCAGTTCTCTCGCCTGTGGTGGCTGGTCAACGAGAAGCAGCTGAACTTGATCCTCCTCTGCTACGCATGGGGGGTACCTGCGGTGGGTTGGACCGGGGCGGTCCTGATCCCCTGGCTGCGCCTCCGGCGACTCATCGCCCGACTGCCCTATGGCGGCGCCGATACCGCCCGACGGCTCGCCCGCTTTCCCATGTTCGTGTTCTGGATGGTGCTGGGCACCAGCACTGTGGGATATGCGGTGGGCGCCGCCCAGGTGGACTACTTCGCCGCCCTCCCGACGCTCGAAGTCGTCAAGATCATGATCCAGGGCCCCGCCCTCGGCGGGCTCTTCGCGGTGGCCGCCTACCTCATGGCGGAGCGCGCCATCCAGGATCTCCCGGTCGCCCCGCGGGCTCAGCCGGGCGAGGCGGAAGACCGGGTAGTCGAATCCATCTACGGCAAAGTCTTCTCGATCGCGGTGGCGCTGACCGTGGGTGTCGCGGTACCGATCGTGCTCCACTCCCTGGCCCAGACGCAGCACCATCGCGAGGAGCTCCGGGCGCGCGCGCTGGCCGATGCGATAGCGGAGTCCTCCAGCGAAGTGGGCCTGGAGGCGGCCCTCGCCCGCATCGGGCCCCACACCTACGGATTCGTCGTGCGGCGGTCCAACAACTTCATCATCGCGGGTCGCGGCGCCGGTACGGTGCTCTACGGGGAAAGCCGCGCCGACTTCGGTCCGATCCAGCGGCAGGACCAGGGCTGGTTCGCCAGCCGCGACGGGGAACACAAGGTGGTCGCGTTCCTCCATCGGCCCGGCATGCTTCCGGACGGCGACGGGGCGGTCTTCGTGGCGGTTTCGCCGCTGCCGGATTACGCGGCGGAGATGGCATCGGAGGGGCGCACCTCGGCAGCCGTGGCTCTCGCGGCCCTGCTCATCGGGCTGATCCTGGCCGCGGGGCTGGCGCGAAGCATCGTGCTCCCCATCGATCGGCTCCGGGCGGCCGCGGGGCAGATGGCCCGGGGCGACCTCGAGGTGGCTCCGGTGGGATTCTCCCGCGGCGACGAGGTGGCGGCGCTGGCCCGCGCCTTCGACCGGATGGCGGTGCGGGTCCGGACCGACGAGGCCAATCTCCGCACCGCGTACGACCAGCTCAAGCGGGCCCAGAGCCAGGCGTTGCAGCACGAGCGGCTCTCGGCCATCGGCCGGGTCGCCTCCGGCGTGGCCCACGAGCTCAACAATCCGCTGTCCGCCGTGTTGCACCTGGCGGAAGACCTGCGTGCGGACGGGGCCAGGCCCGGGCACGAGCGGGAGGCGCTGGACACCATCGCGGACCAGGCCCGGCGTTGCCGCACCATCGTCCGGGATCTGCTCTCGTTCGCGCGGCGCCAGGAGCGCCGGCCGGAGCGTGCCGACCCGCGCGCGGTGATGGCCCGAGCCAGGTCCGCGGCCGAGGCGATGCTGCGCGAGCGCCGGACTCGCCTGGAAGTGAGCCTCGCGCCCGACATGCCGGAGATGCTGACCGACGCCGCGGGGCTGGAGCAGGTGCTCGCCAACCTCATCGCCAATGCCATCTACGCGGCAGGGGACAACGGGCAGGTGTGGGTCGAGGGCTCCAGGGCCGGTGATGGCTGGCAGTTCACCGTGGCCGACAGCGGACCGGGGATTCCGCCTGAGGTCCTGCCCCGAATCTTCGAGCCGTTCTTCACCACCAAGCCCGAGGGCCAGGGCACCGGCCTTGGGCTCGCGGTGTCGCTTGGCATCGTGCAACGGCAGGGGGGAACGCTCAGGGTGGAGGCCGGGGGCAACGGCAAAGGTGCCAGGTTCCTGGTTCAGATTCCCACAGCCTCCATTCCAGCTACCGAGGTGTCGGCGGCGCCGAAGCAGGCAGCGCCTGAGGCGGAGGCGGATGAGCGGCCTCGGATCCTGGTGGTGGACGACGAGCGCTCGATTCGGCTCGCGCTGGGACGCTACCTGCGCCGCAACGGCTGGGAGGTGGACGAGGCGGAAGATGGTGAGGCGGCGCTGGGGATCCTGCACGAAGCGCCCGAGGAGAAGTACGATCTGGTGATCACCGACCTGCGGATGCCGGTCCTGTCGGGCTTCGAGGTGCACGACTGGCTGGCGGAGCACCGGGCCGACCTGTTCGACCGGCTGGTGATTGCCACCGGCGACGTGGCCTCCCAGCCGGTGCGGGAGTTCCTGAACCGCACCTCGAGGCCGGTACTGGAGAAGCCGTTCGAGCTGAGCGCGCTGGGCGAGCTGCTGGAGAGGGCCAGAGATAAACGGAAAGCAGTGTCACCCTGAGCGTAGTGAAGGGGCCGTGACCCCAACACAGGGCTTCTTCGCTTTGCTCAGGATGACACTCGCTCGCCTCCGTTACCTGCCGGCGGTTGGACCGCCATCCCCATCGCATGATACCCGTTGTCCACGTAGATCACGCTGCCGGTGATCGCTCCGGCCAGCGGGCTGCAGAGGAACGCGGCCGTATGGCCGACGTCGGCGGCCTGGATCGGGCGGGGCAGGGGTGCGTTGGCGCTGGTGTATTCGATCATCGTGTCGATGAAGCCGATCGCGCTCGCGGCACGTGAGGCCCAGGGCCCGGCCGAGATCGCATTGACCCGGACGCCCCAGCGCCGGCCGGCCTCGAAAGCGAGGGTCCGGGTGTCGGCCTCGAGCGCAGCCTTGGCCGAGGACATTCCGCCGCCGTAGCCGGGGATGACCCGCTCGCTCGCGAGGTAGGTGAGCGAGAGAAACGCGCCCTGAGGCCTCATCAGCGGCGACAGACTCCGCACCAGCGAGATGTTGCTGTACGCGCTCACGCTGACCGCGGCCAGGTACCCGGCGCGGGAGGTGTCCACCAGCGGCGACTTCACCTCCGGGCCGTTCGCCAGGCTGTGCACTGCGATGTCCAGACCGCCCTCCCCGAAATCCTGCCTCAGTCGGGCCGCGAGTCCCTCGATCGTGAAGTCGCCCTGCTCCTTGTAACGCTTGTTCTCGCGCACGTCCTCGGGGACGTCGGCCAAGGTGTCCCAGGCCGCGTCGAGCGGGTAGATCCGCTCGAACTCCAGCTTGCGCCCGCCGGACAGCTTGAGGGAGTCCTCGATCTTTCCCCGCTCCAGCAGCTTGAGGAAGATGCCCAGCGCGGGTGGCCAGCTGCCCAGGCAGACCGTGGCACCGGCCTCGGCGAGCGCCTTGGCGATCGCGAAGCCGAAGCCGCCGTCATCGGACACCCCGGCCACGAGTGCGCGCTTGCCGCTGAGATCGATGTTGAGCATTGGGAAAGTATAGCCGAGCAGTGGCGCGATGGGGCAGCGGGGTCAGAAGCCGGCGCTGGTGCCGGCGTCACAGCGGGTCGTCCGCCCGGTCGGTATTGTGGCTCCAACTGCCGGGTGCTCCTGCAGTTCCAGGAGGAGTCGCATGGGCGATCTTCGGCTGGCGGGCATTCTGATACTGGGTCTTTCCGCCAATCCTCCTGCCATGCTCGGCCAGGAGGCGGAACGTGCCGGTCTGCCCAAGGCACTGGCCCGGGCGACTCACGTGGCGCGTGGGCCGGTCGATGCGGAGATGCGCAACGTGGACTATCACGTGGACCAGCGGGTGGTGCTACGGATCGGCTACCTTCGAGGATCGCTGCGCCCGACCTCGGATGCTCCTCCCTGGTTCGACGATCCCAAATCGTTCACGCTCGTGATCGACACGGGGAGCGTGGACATCAGTACCTCGAGCCTGACCGCGCTGCTCAACGATTATGTGTTCGGATACAAGGGCTCCCCGCTCAAGCGGCTCGAGGTCACTATCGAAAAGGGACAGTTGAAGCAGAAGGGCCTGCTGCACAAAGGTCTCGACCTCCCCTTCACCATCCTGGCCGATCTGAGTGCCACCGACGACGGCAGGCTCCGTCTCCACCCCACCTCGGTCAAGGTCCTCGGCATCTCGGTGAAAGGCCTCATGCGACGGTTCGGGATCGAGCTGGACAACCTGGTGAAGGTGCAGCAGGGCCGGGGTGTGGAGATTGCGGGGGACGACTTTCTCCTGGCCCCGGCGGGGCTCTTGCCGCCGCCGCGGATCGAAGGGCGGATCGCCGCGGTATCGCTGGGGCCCGATGAGATCCGGCAGGTGTTCGGGTCGTCCGGAAAGGAGAGGCGCCGACTGTTGCATCCGAGTGACCCTAAAGCCGACAACTACATGTTCTATCGGGGAAGCATCCTCCGCTTCGGCAAGTTGACGATGGCGGATGCCGACCTCCAGATCGTGGATGCCGATCCCAAGGACGCCTTCGACTTCTCGCTGGCGCACCTGAACGAGCAGCTGGTGGCCGGAGAGAGTCACAATCAACCGGACTTCGGACTGGTTACCCGGATGCCGGATTACGACGATCTGCGGAAGCGGGTAGCGCCCCAGGGTAAGGGCGACTAACTCACTCGCTGCGTAACACCTCCAGCGGCGTCCGCCGGATGACCTCCCGGCTGTTGAGCAGGCCCACCACGACGGTCAGCGTCACCACGCCCAGCACCAGCGCAGCGAGCGGCAGCGGCTGCGGCGAAAACCGGCCTTCAAACACCCATTTCGCCAGGGCCCACGCCGCCGCAGCGGAAAGCACGGCGGCGACCGCAGCCGCCATGGCGCCCAGAGCGAAATATTCCGCGAACACGATCCGGAGGAGCTGTGAGCGGGTGGCACCCAGGGTGCGAAGCAGGGCGCCCTCGCGAATCCGCTGGAATCGGCTGGTCGCGAGGGCGCCGATCAGAACCAGGGTCCCGGTAGCCAGCGTGAAGGCCGCCATGAAGCGGATGGCCAGGACCACGCGATCCACCAGGCGCTCCAGCGCCTCCTGCACCAGCGAGAGGTCGAGCGTGGTCACGTTGGGCAGCCGCTCCGCCAGCCGTCGCTGGAAGGCGCCGCGTGCGGCCGGCTGCTCGATTCGGGTCAGCGTCACCAGGGTGTGGGGCGCTCCATCGAGTGATCCGGGCTCGAAGACCACGAAGAAGTTGGGCTCGAACCGGGCCCAGTCCACCTCGCGCAGGCTGGTGATCCGGGTTGCGACCGGGATGCCCTGCACGTCCCATACGATCTCGTCGCCCAGTCCCACGGCCAGCTCTTCGGCCAGGCCGGTCTCGACCGAGATGCCGGGCAGTGCGCGAGGGCCGCGCGCCGAGCTGCTCGCGCGCGGTCTCGTTTCCCACCAGGTGCCCGCCGCGAGCTGCTCGGATGCCACCAACGTGTCCCGATACGTCGAGCGGTACTCCCGCCGGAAGGCCCAGGAGGCCGACCCCGGCCCGGCACCGCTGGTATCGGCCAGAATCGTGCGCACCTGCCGGCCTCTGACCGACGCGATCCGCATCGGCACGATGGGCACTGGCGCAGCAAAGGAAAGGCCGGCCTCGCGCAGCGCGCGCTGGACGGCCGATAGCTGATCGGGCTGGATATCGAAAAGCACCAGGTTGGGCCGAGCCGGCCCGCCGCTGAGGCGGAGCTGTTGCAGCAGGTTGAGCTGCACCAGAACCAGCGTTCCCAGAAGGAAGGCGCCGAACCCGATCGCCAGCACTACCGTCACCGTCTGGTTCGAAGGCCGGTGCAGGTTGGAGAGGCCCTGGCGCCAGAGGTAGGGCAGGGCCCCGGGCAGCCAGCGCCGAGCGGCGCGGACCAGCGCCCACGATGCTGCCCACAGGACCACCAGCGCCACGGCGACACCGGCGGCGAAGATCGCGCCCTGGCGTCCGCTGCCGACCTGGATCGCGGCAAGCCCCACGGTGCTCAGGGCGAGCGCAAGGGCCACGACCCATCGCCACAGGTCTCGCGGATGACGCTCCGGCTCGAAGTCGCGACGGAGCGCCGCCAGCGGCGGAATCCGCCGCACCGAGAGCAATGGAAAGAGCGCGAACACCAGCGCGACCCAGAGTCCCATCCCCATGCCGAGCCAGATGGCGGGCCAGGAGACCGCCGTCTCGACATCCACCGGCAGGAGGTCGGCCAGGAGGCCGGGCAGTGCCTGCTGAAATCCCAGGCCGACCACCGCACCCACGAGGCTACCGGCGAGCGCCATCCCGGCTGCCTCCAGGCCGTATACCGCGAGGACCCGTCGCCCGGTGGCACCCAGGCAGCGCAGCACGGCAATCGTGTCCATGCGCTGGCGGATGAAGACCACCACGGCGCTGGCCACCCCGATCCCGCCCAGCAGCAGTGCAATGAGCGCCACCAAACCGAGATAGCCGGTGAGGCGGGACAGCGTCTCGTTGAGCCGCTCCCGATCGTCCGCCACAGTGCGGACTCGCACCCGCTCTCCCCGCAGCGTTGCCCGATGCGCGTTGGCGACCGGTTCGGCGGACACGCCGGCGGGCAGTCGCAGGTAGGCCTCGTACTCCGCCCGCGCGCCGAAGCCCAGCAGCCGGGTTTCCTCCAGGTATTGCGCCGGGATGAAGATCCGGGGCCCGAAGGCGGCCCGGAGTCCGACGTTGCCGGGAGCGCTCGCGACGATGCCGCTGATGACGAACCGGGTCTCGCCCAACGCCAGGCTGTCGCCCACCCGGGCCCGAAGTGCGGTGAGCAGCGACGGATCGACCACGGCGTGCCGGCCGCTCTGGAGCGCAGCCCAGGCCGCCTCCGGTTGTGTGCGGATCCGGCCGTAGAACGGATACCCGCCCCGGATCGCCGCCACCTGCACCAGGCGGGTCCCGTCGGTCCGGGTCACGTAGGCCATGGCGGAGAAGTTGGTGAGCCTCGCCTCCTCGGCACCGCGGCCGCGCAGCGAGTCGATCAGCGCCTCGGCGCCGGGCGGAAGCGGCTGACGTGCTTCCAGCGACAGGTCCGCACCAAGCAGCTCCTGCGCCTGGCGGCGCACCGAGTCACGCAGGTTGGCGGTGAAGGAGTTGATGGCCACCAACGCCGCGACGCCTACTGCCACGGACGTGGTGAGAAGCAGCAGGCGCCGGGGCGACGCCCGCACCTCCCGTGCCGCCATTTTGAGCACGAAGCCGAGCGAGGTCACGCGGCGGTGTCGGACACGATGCGCCCATCGGCCAGCCGAATGGTGCGCCGGGCCCGGGCGGCAAGATCGAGATCGTGGGTGACCAGAAGGAGGGTCGTGCCGAGGTCGCGGTTCAACTCCACCATGAGATCGATGATCCCGGCGCCGGTGCGAGCGTCGAGGTTGCCGGTCGGCTCGTCGGCGAACAGCACCTTGGGACGGGTGCTGAAGGCGCGTGCCAGCGCCACCCGCTGCTGCTCCCCGCCCGAGAGCTGCGCCGGATAGTGGTGTCCTCGCTCCTCCAGGCCTACCCGGGCCAGAAGATCGGCGGCGCGGGCATCGGCCTCCTCCCCCCGAAGCTCGAGTGGGACCTGCACGTTCTCCCGCGCGGTCAGCGTGGGAATCAGCTGGAACGACTGAAAGACGAATCCGATCTTCTCACCGCGCATCCGGGCGCGAGCATCCTCGTCCAGCTCGCCGAGCTCCTGGCCGTCGAGGTGCACTGTGCCGGCGGTGGGGCGATCGAGGCCTGCCAGCAGACCGAGCAAGGTGGTCTTGCCGCTGCCGGAGGGTCCGACGATGGCCGCAAAGCCGCCCGGCTCCACCGAGAAAGTGATATCGTTCAACACCGTGAGCTCACGGCCGCCGGAGCGATAGGTCTTGGTCAGCGATGCGCATCGGAGCATGGTCTGAATGATATCCAGGTACGGATGGGGACGACTTCTGGTTGCGATCACGCTTGCCGCGTGCGGTCCGGAGGATCGCACTCCTGCGGTAGGCGAGGCGCCGCCCACGCCGATCAGCGGCGAGCGGGGCCGGATCGTGTTCCTCGGTACCAGCCTCACCGCCGGTCTCGGCCTGGACCCGGAGCAGGCCTACCCGGCGCTGATCCAGCGGAAGCTGGACGCCGCGGGACTACCCTTCGAGGCGGTAAACGCAGGGGTGAGCGGTGAGACGTCGGCGGGCGCCAGGCGGCGGATCGACTGGCTGCTCCAGGAGCCGGCGGCGGTCCTGGTGATCGAGACGGGAGCCAACGACGGGCTCCGGGGACTGGATGTGGACTCGCTGCGATCCAACATCCAGGCGATCATCGACGAGGCCAAGCGCCAGTCGCCCAAGCCGGCCATCGTCCTGGTCGGGATGCGTGCTCCCCCCAACCTCGGCTTCGGCTACTCGCGTCGGTTCGACCGGGTGTACTCGGAGCTGGCGGACGAGAACGACCTGCCTCTGGTGCCCTTCCTGCTCGACGGTGTAGCCGGTCGCGCCGCGCTCAATCAGTCCGACATGATGCATCCCACCGCGGAGGGCCAGCAGCGCATGGCAGAGACCGTGTGGGGGGTACTCGAGCCGGTGCTCAGACGGACGTCGTAGGCTCCGTTGTCTTCAGCACATCGGCCAGGGCGTCCACCGCGGTGTCGATCTCGTCAGTGGTGTTGTAGTAGTGAGGTGAAATCCGCAGCGCCGAGGTAGCCCGCTTTTCCCGCATGTCGATCACCGCGTCGTCCCACGACGGCGAGCTGGTATTGATCCCCCGCGCGCGGAGCGCGAGCTTGATCTTCTCCGCCGGCCGCCCGCCCAACTCGGCGGTCGCGATCGCGCAGAGGACCGGTCCCCGGTCGAGGACCCGGACCTCGTCGACCTCCCCCAGCCGCTCGCGGGCGTAGCGCGCCAGCGCCCAGCTCCGCTCGCGAGCAGTCTCCACGCCCACCGACAGCGCATATTCAGCCGCGGCCCCGATGCCGAGCGCCAGCGCGAACGAGATCTCCCAGCTCTCGAAGCGGCGGGCGTCCGGGGTGAGCTCGAATCGGTCCGGCTCGGTCCAGGTGGCGCCGTGCATGTCCACCGTGACGGGATAGGCACCGGCCTCGAGCGCCTGGTCCGAGACGTATAGAAAGCCGGCCCCTCGGGGCCCCCGGAGAAACTTCCGCGACGCGGCGGCCAGATAGTCGCAGTGCAAGCGGCGCACATCCACCGGGATCTGACCCACCGCCTGACAGGCGTCCACGATGTACGGCACACCCGAATGCCGGCAGATTTCTCCCACGGCTTCGGCCGGCTGGACCAGCCCGGAATTGGTGGGGATCCAGCTCAGCGCCATCAGGGCCGGACGCCTCCTGAGGATGAGCTCGCGCAGCGCCTGGGGATCGATGCCACCCTCGGGCGCGTCGGGCACGCGGATCGTTTCCACCCCGCGCCGCTGTGCCAGCGCCAGGTACATGATCTGATTGGAGGCGTAGTCGGCCCGACTGGTGAGGATCAGGTCGCCGGGGCCGAGATCGAAGGCCGCGAGAGCCTGGGTGAAAGCGACGGTGGAGTTCTGCTGCATCGCCAGGTTGCGAGGCTCCGCGCCGAGCACCCGGGCGACGGCCCGGTAGGCGCCGTGCAGCGCGTCCACACTCGCCTCGGCAGCCTCGTACCCGCCGATCTCACTCTCGAGGGCCAGATGCCGGGCCACGGCCTCGCGGACCGCCGTAGGCTGAAGGGCCGCCCCAGCGTTGTTCAGGTGAATCAGTCGTTCGCAGCCGGGCGTGTCGGCCCGCCAGCGGGCAAGTGCGGCCGGCGGGTCCGGGCGGTTCACCGGAGGGCGCTTTCGATCTCGTCGATGCCGCGGTGCCACTTCCGCTCCAGCAGCTGGCGAGCGGCCGCGCGGTCTCCCTTTCGGAGGGCGTCGGCGATTCTCGCGTGCTGAAGGGTCGAAAGACTCACTCGGCCACCCCGCTCGAGATAGCGGTGCAGGTAGCGCCGCAGGCTCCGACGCAAGGTCCCTACGAGACCGAGCAGGCGGCGGTTGGGGCAGGCTTCGAGGAGGATCCGGTGGAATTCGTCGTCCAGCTCGATGCAGGCGGCGATATCTCCCCGGGTCTGCTCCAGACGGCGGACTACTCCGGTCAATCGCTCCTGTTGGGCGGGGCCGGGCTCCGACTGCTCCAGCGCGAGAGGCTCGAGAGCGGCTAGGATGGAACCGGTTTCCCGGAGCTCCGCCGGGTCCAACGGGGCCAGCCGGAACCCCCGCCCTGGTGTGGCGGTGAGGACGCCTTCCCGGGCCAATCGGATCAGCGCTTCGCGGACTGGGGTGCGGCTGACGCCGAGCTCCGTCGCGAGAGCCGAGTCCTTGAGCCTGCCGCCCACGGGGACTAGGCCGCGTTGAATGCGTTGAAATATTTCGAGATAGACCTGTTCGCCGAGCGGGGCTCTAGCGATCGAGGTGGTCATATTCCAAATACTTTGTTAGACATTCTGAATACAATAAGCTGTCTTATTGTCTGGTCAAGGGTGAAGGTCTCCCACCAGCCAGCCTGCCGAGCAATCCGAATTCGATGTGCCCTTCCGTGACTCGGTGCTTTCGCCCTCGCCGCCCTCGGGATCAGGCAGTAGTTTGGCCCTCTCTCACTCAGTAACCCGAACCGCCGGTGGCCGGCGGAGGATGCAATGATCCCTACCTGGCGTATGGCGCTGCTCCTGCTCCTGGTGGCGGCGGCGCCGCTCCGCGCCCAGTCGGAGGACCAGCTCAGGCGGTATTTCGAGGGTCGGCGGGTCACCCTCAAGATCGCGATGCCCGGGACCGAGCAGGGGGTGGACATCTATCCCGGCACCGACCGGCCGCTCGACTATCCCAAGTACGCGGAACGCCTCAAAGACAACGGCACGGCGATCGTCGCCGGCGACGACGCCATGATCACCAAGATCCGGGTCAAGTCGAAGCACATCGAGTTCCAGCTCGATGGCGGCGGCTACGGGACGATGAGCGACGAGACCTCGACCTCGGTGTACGTGGCGCCCACCGCCAAGAGTCAGCGAGAGAAGAGCCTCGAGGGCCAGCTCGAGCGGGAGAAGGATCCGGTCAAGCGCCGGGATATCAATCAGGAGCTCGACGATCTCCGGACTGCCCGGGAGCGGGAGGATGGCCGGAACCGCGCCGAGGTGGCGGACGCGGAGGAGCAGAAGAAGATGGCCCTCCGCATGCGGCGGTTCGAGGGCGGCTCCCGGTTCAACGTTCGCTTTCGCGATCGTCTGCCGGACTCGGTGCTCACGCCGGAGGGGCTCCAGGCGGCATTGGCCGAGTACGTGGTGTTCCCCGAGCTTCCGGTCAACACTGCGGTCGCCAGTCCTGCGGACCAGCCTGCGGCAAGGGAAGATGTCGGTGCGGCGCCGCTACCGGGCCCACGAGACCGGTTGCCGAGGAAAGGCATGACGGTTGACGAGGTCGAGGCGCTCCTGGGAGCGCCGGTCCAGAGCAACGAGAGACCGGAGGGGACGCTGCGAGTCGTTACCCGCACCTACCGCTCGCCCGACGGTGTGGTCACCGCGGAGTTCGTGGACGACGTCCTCTTCCGATTTTCGATGAGGTCGGACTAGGGCTGGACTCTCACCGGAATCGAGATCGAGCCGATGGGGGCACCGGCCGGATCGGCGTAGCGGAGGTCCACGATGTGGACCACGAAGTTCCCGGCGCTGCCGCCGGGCTCGACCTGAAAGACCGGGAATCGAGCCCAGCTGAGATAGCGTCGCCCCACTTCGGTGGCGAGGGCGGCCTGCACGGCCGGATGGTCAGCCGGCCCCTTGGGAACGGTCCGGATCGCGGCCGCCGGCAGCTGGGGCCGGTCCAGCCAATGGAACCTCCCGGTCCGATAGACCTCCTGCTGATCCACCACCACACTCCGAATGAACGGCGTCACCGGAAACGGGGACACCATCATCCGGTTTACCGGCTCATCCGAGACCTTCGCCAGCTCCAGGCGGGCGACGCGCCGGGCGGCCATCCCCGAAGCCGCCATCAGCACGACATAGGCGAGCGAGATGCCGAGGGCGATCCGCGCAGGCCGGGGACTCCGCCGCGCGCTCAGGCCGAGACCCAGTCCCAACCCGAGCCAGAGCCAGGGATCTACGATGAACAGGGTGTCGCCGTAGTACCATCGCCCGCTGAATGGCATCAGCCATCGCATCCCGTAGGTGTTGAGCGTGTCGAGGACCGGATGGGTCAGAATGGCCACCGACGCGAGCAACAGCACCTGGCGAGCCACCAGGCCCGAGGGCAGGGAGGCATGACGCAGACGGCGGAGGACCCGATCGAGCAGGAGCATCGCGCCGGTGAGCAGAAGGGGCCACAGCACCAGCGCCAGGATGCCGTGGGTCCAGCCGCGGCGGAAGGCGAGGTCCGCTTCCGGCCCCCAGAAGTACGCCAGCACGTCCACGTCGGGGAGATTCGCCCCGAGAAGCAGCGTCGTCGTGCCGAGTGCCGTCCGCCGCGCCAGTCCGGCCCGGGCGAGCCCGGCGCCGACCAGGGTGTGGCAGATCGGATCTATGCCAGCCTCGCGTCCAGCTCGAAGGGGACGTTACCCTTGAGCGCCTGCGAGACCGGACAGCCCTCCTTCGCCGCTTCCGCCGCCTTGGCGAACCCGGCCTGATCGATTCCCGGGACCTCGCCGCGAACCTCCAGCCGCATCCGGGTGATCTTGAACCCATTCCCCACCTTGTCGATGGTGGCCGACGCCGTGGTCGTGATCTTCCGCGGCGGTGTGCCGGCGGCCTCGAGGCCGGCACCGAGCGCCATGCTGAGGCAGGACGCATGCGCCGCGGCGATCAGCTCCTCCGGGTTGGTGCCCTTGGCACCCTCGAACCGGGTGGGAAACGAATAGCTCCCCTGGAACGCTCCGGACTTGGCGCTGAACTGTCCCTTGCCGCCTCGAAGCCCGCCTTCCCAGGTGGCCGTGGCGCTGCTGGTGGTCGCGGTGGTAGCGGTGGTCGTCATGAGTTGCTCCTTGTCACAGCCGATAGAGGAAACCGAGCGCCAGGTGGAACGGGCTGGTGTCGTTCACGAAAGTCCAGCGGAACTCGAGAAACCCTTTAGTCCGCTGTTGCGGCGGCGCGGTACTCAGGCCGAAAAAGAGATTGTAGCCGGTTTCGGTGTTCGAGTCATCGGGATGGACCAAGGCGACCCCGCCTCCGGCGTAGAGTCCCCCGCCCTCACCGAAGCGGATCGCCGCGTCGCCGTTGAGCTGCCAGCCCATGCCCTCGCCGCTGGGGAAAAAGAGATCACCGCTCGGGCGGAGCTCCAGATTGCGCCCCAGCGGAGCGGCGAGCTGCCCTCCTACACTCCAGGCCTTGTTGCCGAAGTCCCGTCCCACCCGAGGCCCCGCCTGCAGCGGACCGTTGAAGAAGCCGGCGTCCCGGCGCTGGGCCGCGGCCCCGCTGGGGGACAGGGCCACTGCGGTCAGCAGGGCGACCGCCCACCCGCCCCTCACGACGCGCCGAGCGGCTTCCCGTCCGCGTCGATGAGCTTGATCTCGCCCAGGTTCAGCTCCCGGATGCCGGCCTCGACCTTGGAGCGGTCGCCCACCACCACCCAGACCAGGTTGTCGGGATGGATCACCGACTTGGCCGCAGCGCTCACCGAGGCCAACGTCTGTGACCGCACCTTCTCGGCGTACGTGTCGTAGTACCGGTCATCCAGGCCGAAGGTGACGATGTTCGCCAGACTGCCTGAGATCGCGTCCATCGTCTCCCAGTTACCCGGCAGCGTGAGCGTGAGCTCCGACTTCGCCCGAGCGAGCTCCTCCGGCGTCGCCGGCCGGTCGGCGAGAATACCGCGCAGCTCCTTCTGGACCTCGGCCAGCGCTTCCTTGGTCTTGTCGGTCTGAACCGGCGCGTAGACCACGAAGGGCCGCTGGCCCTTGGCGTCACGGAAGAAACTGAAGGCTCCGTACGACCAGTGCTTCTCCTCCCGGAGGTTCATGTTGATCCGTGCCAGGAAGGACCCGCCGAGCACCAGGTTCATCGCTTCGAGCGCCGGCTCATGCGGATTCGCCTTGGGCGGCGCCACGTTGCCCACCAGAATCAGCGACTGAATGGATTCGGGGCGGTCCAGCAGGTAGACGGTCGAGCGCGGCTGCTGCTGCACCGTTCCGATGTTCTTGACCGGTACGTCGCCTTTGGCCCATCCGGCGAAGGCGCGCTCCAGCTTGGGCCGGATCTCCGCCATCGTGGTGGACCCCACCACGATCAGCGTCGCGTTGTTGGGCTTGAACCAGGTCCGGTGGAACTTCACCAGATCCTCTCGCGCGATCCGGCGGATGGACTCTTCGGTGCCGGACCCGGTCCAGGGGTTGGCGTACGCATGACCCGACCCGTAGATCAGGCCGGGGAACACCCGCAGCGCCATGCCCACGGGATCGGCCTTCTCCTGCTGGATCTGGGCCAGCCGCTGCCGCTTGAGGCGCTCGAAGTCGGTGCGGGGAAACGACGGATTGAGGATGACGTCCACGTAGACCGCCAGCGAGGCATCCAGCTTGTCCTTCAGCACCTCCAGCGTCACGCCCGACATGTCCATGCCGGAGCCGGCGGAGAGGTTGGCGCCCAGGCCCGCCAGCTCGTCGCTGATGGCGATCGAGCTGCGGGTCCGGGTACCCTCGTCCAGCATCGCCATCGCGAGGCTCGCGGTACCGGGGATCCCGAACTGATCGGCGGCGTAGCCGGCATCGAGCAGCAGGTCGAAGCGCACCTGCGGGATCGAGCTGGCCCGCGCCAGCACGATCTCGAGCCCATTGGAGAGCGTGGCGCGCTCGAATTGAGGGAACTTGGCATCGGGAGGGGTGCCGGTCCCGGGAAGCTTGGAGCGATCCACGCCGGAGGCCGCTACCTGGTACTCGCCGTAGGGGAGTACCTCGAGCGTGTAGACGCCGTCGGAGAGCCAGCGGTTCGCCACCGTGCGGATCTGTGCCGCGGTGGCGTTCGCCACCCGCTGCAGGCTGGTCTTGTAGTAGTCCGGCCGGCCGGCCCACACCGCACCTCGAGCCAGTACGTCCGACTTGCCGCCGAATCCGCCGATCCGCTCGATGCCGCGCACGAACCCGGCGCGGTACCCGGTCTTGGCCCGCTGGAGCTCGGCCGGCGTGGGTCCGCCGCCGAGAAGCCGGGCTAACTCCTGGTCCACGGCGCGCTCGACCCTGGCCAGGTCGCCGCCCGGCTTGGCGGTCGCCTCGATCACGAAGAGGCCGCCGATCTCACGGAGATCTCCGTAGGCGCTCACGTCGGTGGCGATCTGCTCGTCGTACACCAGGCGCTTGTACAGTCGAGACGACTTGCCGGTGGAGAGCATGGACCCGATGAGATGCAGCTGCTCGGCCTCCGGCGTGCCCCAACCCGGCACGTTCCACACTTTGTAGACCCGGGCCTGCGGCACCCGATCGTACATGAGTCCCCGCTGGCTGCCGGTCCGCTTGGCGACCCATTGCTGCTGCCGGGTCGTCGGCGGGCCCGCGGGAATGTCGCCGAAATACTTCTCCACCCTGGTCTTCACGTCGGCGGGATCGACATCCCCGGCTACCACCAGCACCGCGTTGGCCGCTCCGTAATAGGTCCGGAACCACTCCTTCACGTCCTCCAACTTCGCGGCGTTCAGGTCCTCCATCGACCCGATGGTGCTCCAGGAGTACGGGTGGTTGGGCGGGTAGAGCCGGGCGTTGAGGAAATCCCAGACCCGCCCGTAGGGCTCGTTTTCCCCCTGCCGCTTCTCGTTCTGCACCACGCCCCGCTGCTCGTCCAGCTTCGCCTGGGTGACGGCCCCAAGCAGATGTCCCATGCGGTCCGATTCCATCCAGAGCACCAGGTCGAGCGCGTTGGTGGGGACGTTCTGGAAGTAGTTGGTGCGGTCCGCGTTGGTGGTGCCGTTGAGCTCGGTGGCTCCGACCTGCTGGAGCGGGCCGAAGAAATCCTTGTCGTAGTGCTCACTCCCATTGAACATCAGGTGCTCGAACAGGTGGGCGAACCCGGTGCGGCCCGGCCGCTCGTTCTTGGAGCCCACGTGGTACCACACGTTCACCGCGACGATGGGCGCCTTGTGATCTTCGTGGATGATGAGGGTGAGACCGTTGGGCAGCACGTGACTCACGTAAGGGATGTCGATGGCGGCGGTCTGGGCGGCCAGCCCGGGCACCAGGCGGGCAGAAGTCGTCACAGCCGTCAGCAGCAGCGGGTAAACCCTGGAGAATCGCAGTGACACGAGGAGATCCTATGAATGAGCGGGACGTCTGAGCGGTCGGATGAAAGGTAGACGGGGCGGGCGAGCCGGAAGTGTCACCTGCCGATGGGCCGCGACTCGGCACGGGGTCCCGCGGCGACCAGGTTCTCTCCCAGCCAGTAGCGGCCGACCAGCTGCATCGTCGCATAGAAGCCGCCGTAATCCATCGGCTTCCGGACGCAGCTGTTGGCGCCGACCTGATAGCACTGCGCCAGCTCGCGGGGTTCGTTGGAGGGCACCAGCATGACGACCGGCGTGGCGCTGGCGCGGGGACTGGCCCGGAGGGCCCGCAGCACGTCCACTCCGTCCACTCGGGGAAGCTTGAGATCCATCAGCACCAGGCGGGGGAGCGGCGCGCCCAGGCGGTGGCGGAAAGCGCCCCGGCCCAGCAGATAGTCCAGCGCCTCCTCCCCGTCGCGGGCCACACCGATGCGGCACTCCGGATGGAGCTGCTGCAGGGGGCGCAGCGTGAGCTCGACCTCGAGCGGATTGTCCTGCACCAGGAGGACATCGGCCTCGTCAGGAAGCATTGCGCAGGTCGAGCCCGCCGAAGGTGATGAAGAACGTGGCGCCCGCGTTCACCTCCGACTCGGCCCAGACCCGGCCGCCGTGCCGCTGGGCCACCCGCTGGACGAACGCGAGGCCGGCTCCGTCGCCCTCGAACTCGTCGGCCCGGTGCAGGCGCTGGAACAGCCCGAACAGCTTCCCGGCGTGCGCCATCTTGAAGCCCACCCCGTTGTCTTCCACCGCGATGCCGTCGTGGCCGTCGGCTCGCACCGGACGGATCCGGATGCTGGCCCGGCTCCGGGTGCGGGTGAACTTCACGGCGTTGGCGAGCAGGTGCTGCACGGCGACCTTGGCCAGGGCCGGGTCGCATTCCAGCACGGGGAGCGGCTCGATGGTCCAATCGATGACCCGGTCCGTGATCTCGGACTGGAACTGGCTCACCACGTCCTCCACCAGCGTGGTGAAGTCCACCGGCCGGCGCAGCATGTCCTGCCGGCTCAGGCGGCTGAGCTGGACCAGATCGTCGAGCATGGCGCCCATGCGGGCGCCGCCTTCCCGGATCCGGCTGGCGTAGTGTCGCACCGAGGGATCGAGACCCGGGCCGCCGTCCTGAAGCAGCAGCTCGGCGAAGCCGCCGATGTGGCGCACCGGGGTCCGCAGGTCGTGTGAGACGGAGTAGAGCAGCGTCTCCAGCTCGGCCGTGGCAGCTCGCAGCGCGGCACCGCGCTCGGCCACGCGCCGCTCGGCCTCGGTGCTCTTCCGGGTCAGCTCATCGCGCAGCCGGGCGTGCTGGATCGCGATCGCGAGCGGCGCCGCGACCTCGAGGGCGATGTCCCGGTGCTCGGCGTCGAAAGCGCCGACGCTCTCGGAGCCGAGGTTGAGCTCGCCGATGGCCTCGCCATCGGCCAGCAAGGGCACCGACAGCACGCTCCGGATGCCGTCCTGCTGCAGCTGCTGGAAGATCGGCGGAGGGGAGTCCATGGCACCGATGTCCTCGATGTAGCGCACGGCGCCGCGGCGGAGCACGTCGCTGGGCGAGAACGTGTCCAGCGGGATGGGCGCGTTGGAGAGCGGACTGCCTCCGGCGTATCCCGCCACCACCTGGGCCTCACCCTTGGCGAAGTCGAACAGCACGATCGAGCAGCGCTGGCAGGAAACCATCCGGCGGATCCGTCCCAGGGCCGCGCGGCCGATCTCCGCCGGCGAGCGGGCGGCGAGGATCGCCTGCCCCATGTCGTGCAGGATGGCCAGCCGCTCGGCCGAGCGGCGGAGCCGCTCCTCCGCCTGCTTCCGCTGGGTGATGTCGGTGACCATGCCGACCGTGCCGACCATCCCTCCATCGCGGCTCAGGATCGGGCTGGCCGACACCAGTCCCCAGAGCTCTCCACCGTCCTGCCGCAGGAAGCGGAGGTCGCGGCTCTCCCCGCCCGAGGGCGAAGGCCGGGCCAGGGTCCGCTGGGCCCCGGCTCGCGAAGCCGCGTCGATGAAATCGTAGACCCGGCGCCCGAGCATCGCGCCGTTCTGATAGCCGAGCAGCTCGGCCATGCGCTGGTTGACGTAGGTGATGACCCCGGAATCGTCGGCCACCCAGATCCCTTCCTGCGCCACATCCACCAGCTGTTTGAAGCGCTGCTCGCTCTCCTGGAGCGATCGGGTCCGCTCCTCCAGCCGGAGCTGGCGAGCCTCGTACGCGTCCGCGTGGCCCAGCGCGGCGCCCATGAGCCCTCCCAGGAGCCGCATCGCCTTGGCGTCGCGATCGCTGAACGCGTAGGGACGGGGAGACACCACCTTGAGGACCCCGAGGGTGCGCTGCTCGTCGGTGAGCGGCACCGCCAGCAGCGAGCGGATACCCAGCCGCCGATAGGCGTCGTGCCCGATGCGGGCATCGTTGAGCACGTCGTCGGAGCGCTGCAGCTCCCCGGTCCGCACGCAGAGGCCGGAGAGACTGTCGGCCAGGCGAAGCCGGGGTGCCTCGGTGCCGATGTAGGCCTGGGGAACCAGCTCCTCGCCTTCGATCGCTTCGATCACCGCGCCGCTGGCGCCGGTGAGCCGCAGTCCGCGGTCGGCGATCACCCGCATCACCGTCTTGGAGTCGAGTCCGGCCGCCGCCACTGCCTGCTGGACCTCGATCATGGCCTGGAACAGCTCGGTATCCAGCCGCATCGACTCTTCGGCCAGCTTGCGCTCGGTGATGTCGAACTCGGTGCCGAGGTAGCCGATCTGGCGCCCGTACTCGTCGCGCAGTGGCTCCCAGGAGCTGGACGACCAGCGCTCCTGGCCGTCGCGGGTGACCACCCGGTACTCCTGGTCGTGCAGCGCGCCGCCTTTGGCCAACCGGTCCCACTCGGCGGTCAGCGCCGGCCGATCGTCCGGGTGGATGTACTGGAGGAACTCCTGGTCCCGGAGGTCTTCCTCGGGATAGCCGGTGAGCCGCTCGAAGGCAGGGTTCACCAGGGTGAGACGGAGGTTCATGTCGTAGGCCACGACGCCCTCTCGCATCGTGGCGGTGACCGCCCGGAGGTGACCTCGGGCCTCGGAGGCAGCCCGCCGGGCTCGGCGGCCGCGGACCAGCTGCACCGCGAGCGCCGCCAACAGCACCAGCAGCAGCAGCCCGGCCGCCGCGGCGGCGAGGGCCCGCTGGTCCGGCGTCAGGCCTTCGATCAGACCAGTGAACGTGGGGCCCACGCGGCGGGATCCTCGGAGGACAGGTCGGCGCCCAGAATCCGGCGCACCTTCCGCAGCAAGCTGTCGAGCGCGAAGGGCTTTTCCAGGAACTCGATGCCGGGCTCGAGCATCCTGTGCCGGGCAATCACGCCGTCGGTGGTGCCGGAGACGTAGAGCACCTTGATCGCCGGACGGTGGATCGCCAGTCGTGCGGCCAGCTCGCGGCCGTTCACCTTGGGAAGCACGACATCGGTGACCAGGAGCTGGATCTCTCCCGGATGCCGGTCGGCCGCGGCGATGGCGGTTTCGGCATCGCTTGCGGCCAGCACGGTGTAGCCGGCGCGCTCCAGTGCCCGGCGGCCCACTTCGCGCACCTGGTGATCGTCCTCCACCAGCAGAATCGTTCCGCCGCCCCGGTGAGGGGCCGGTTCGGGCTCATCCGGGATGTCCGGTGACGGCTGCAGTCGGGGGATGTAGAGAGTCACGCTGGTGTCCCCGTCCTGCTCGCTGTGCACTTCCACGTATCCGCCGCTCCGCCGGGCGATGCCGGCGATGGTGGACAGGTCGGCAGGCTCGCCGCCCTGCCTGGCCGCCTCCGGTGAGACGGCCGGCGCGGTGCGTCGCACCTCGAGCGTGATATAGCCGCCTGCGCGGAGACCAGGCCGCTGGGCGGCTACGGCGTCATCCACCTCGACCCGTTCGGTTCGCAGTCGGAGCTTGCCGCCTGCCGGCATGGCGTCGCGGGCCTGCGCGCCGAGCTGGAGGAGGATCTGCTCCAGCTGAACCGGATCGGCCAGCACCGGCTCCAGGCCGTCCCCCAGATGATGGCTCACTTCGACGGCGGGGCCGACCACCTGTCGAATGGCGCTGACCGTGCCGGACACCAGCTGGCTCAGGTCCAGCGAGCGGGGAGCGAGCTGCGAGCGTCGGCTGAAGGCCAGAAGGTGCCGCGACAGCGTGGCCGCCCGCTCGGTGGCCAGCCGGATCTGGTTCAGATCGTCCAGCGCCTCGGCCGACGGCGAGCTCTCCATCTGGAGCAGCGCCACGTGGCCCATGATTCCGGTGAGCAGATTGTTGAAGTCGTGCGCGATGCCGCCGGCCAGCTGGGCGATCTCCTCGCTCCGGCCCAGCTGCGCCAGACGCTCTTCCAGCGCGCGCCGCTCGGTGACGTCGGTGATGCAGCCGCTATATCCCAGGAAGCCCCGATCGGAGCCATAGCACGGCTCGCCGGTTCCCAGGAACCAGCGGTAGCCGCCATCCCGATGCAGCATCCGGAACTCCAGCCGGGTCGGCGCCCGGGCGGATACCGCCTCGCTGTACTCCACGATGACCCGCTCGCGGTCCTCGGGGTGCACTCCATCCAGCCATTTCCAACCCAGCATCTGGGACACCGGGCGGCCGGTGAACTCGGTCCAGCGCGGGTTCAGGTAATCGAAGGCGCCGTCCGGACCGGAGGTCCAGATGAGGACCGGGAGGACGCTGTGGTCGAGCCGGGGGTCCGTGGGGGTCATGCCGGCCTGTCCTGCCAACGGGATAGGGTTGAAAGTGGCAATCTCGCGGCCGAAAGCGACCGGGGCAAGAGCGCCGCGCCCGAGGCACGCTGGCGGCGGAAGCCTTTGCGGCATACTCTTTTCGGATGCCCTTCCTGGACACCGAGAGGCAGCGAGCCGCGTGGCTGGTTCTGGTTCTCGGCATCGCGCTGGTCATTGCCGCCTGGCCGTTCAGCACCGGTCTCGTCGGCGCTCCGGTCCTCTACGTCGTCATGGCGCCGCTCCACCGGTGGCTGTCCCGATGGATGTCCCCCCGGTGGGCCGCCGCCATCGTCATCGTGTTGGGAATCCTGCTGATACTGGGGCCGGGCCTCTCGCTGGTTGGCCTGATCGCCGCCGAGGCGCAGGACATGGCCACCGGAGTCATCAAGAGCCCGCTGCTCGCCAGGATCAGCCGGATACGGGTGGGGCCTTATCAAGTGGGAGCCCAGCTGGAGCAGATCGGGTCTCAACTGGTGTCCTTCATCGGGGCCAGTGCCCTGGGACTGATCGGCACGGCGACCCGGATCGCGATTCAGCTTACCATCGCCTTCTTCGGCCTCTACTACCTGCTGATCGCTCCGGAAAGCACCTGGCGGGCGGTGCGGCCCTTCATTCCGTTTTCTGCCGCGAGCGCGGAGATCCTCCGCCGCCGGTTCGGCGACGTCACCATCTCCACGCTGGTGGGCACCTTCGCTACGGCGGCGGTCCAGGGGATCGCGGTGGGACTCGCCTTCGTGGTAGTGGGTCTCAGCAATCCCCTGTTCTGGGGCGTGGTGACGGTGATCTTCGCGATTCTTCCCGTGGTCGGCAGCGGGTTGGTGTGGGGCCCCGGCGCGGCGGCGCTCGCGATGGAGGGTCGCTGGGGAGCGGCGATCATACTGACCATCTGGGGTATCATCGTGGTCGGCAACGTGGACAACGTGATCCGGCCGATCGTCTTCCGCCGCTGGGCCCAGATCCATCCCTTCGTCACCGTCATCGGGGCGTTCATCGGCTTGCGCTACTTCGGCCTGCTCGGCCTGCTGATCGGGCCGCTCGCAATTTCCTATTTCTTCGAGCTGATCCGGATGTATCGCGTCGAGTATCTGGAGGACGAGGATGTCGAGGTTTCGGCCGAGCAGCTGGTGGCGGCGCAGCAACGGCTGACGCCGAGTGGGGGAGTGCCTCGAGCTTCAGGGGAGCGGCGCTCACCCTGAGCCCTTCGACTCCGCTCAGAGCAGGCGACGCGAAGGGGGCCATGCGAGCATGGCCCCCTTCACTTCGTTCAGGGTGACCGAGCGATCAGTTCAGCCTGGTCAGCTCAACGCGCCGGTTCTGTGCCCGACCTTCCGCGGTCTTGTTCGACGCGATCGGCTGATCGGGGCCGAAGCCGCGAGAGGTGAGCCGGTCTTCGGCCACCCCCTTCGAGATGAGGTAGCTCCTCACCGCGTCGGCGCGGGCCCGGGACAGCCGCCGGTTGACCGCCAGACTGCCGGTGTTGTCGGTGTGGCCGGTGACCTGCACCCGGATCGTGTCGTTCGCGACCAGCGACTCGGCGACGCCATTGAGGATCGCTTCCGACTCAGGCGTGAGGGTCGACTTGCCGGTCTCGAAGTTCACGCCCTCCAGAATCAGCGTCTTCTTGGTCGGCTGGAAGAGGATCTGGCAGCCCTCGGCGTCCACTTCCACGCCTGACGGGGTGCTGGGGCAACGGTCGGCGGCATCCTTCACCCCGTCGCCATCGCCGTCCCGCTGGGAGGGGCCGCAGCCCTTCTCGTCCACCTGCTCACCCGCCGGCGTGTCGGCGCAGGCGTCCACGTCGTCGGTAACCCCGTCGCCGTCGGCGTCCTTCGGCAGCGAGCAGCCCTTCTCGTCCACCTTGTCGCCCTTCGGGGTGTCGGCGCAGGCGTCCACGTCGTCGGTAACCCCATCGCCGTCGGCGTCCTTCGGCAGCGAGCAGCCTTTGGCGTCCACCTTGTCGCCCGCCGGCGTGTCGGCGCAGGCATCGGCGTCGTCGAACACGCCGTCGCTGTCCGCGTCCTTCACGGTACAGCCCTTGGCGTCCACCCGGTCCCCCGCGGGCGTCTTCTTGCACTCGTCTACGTCATCCGGCACGCCGTCCGCATCGCGATCGCGGGGACCGCGGGAGCGATCGCCGAACATGAAGCTGAGCCCGGGCTGAATCCCCCAGTGCCAGTTGTCGGAAGAGCCGTTGTCGGGCGACGGGATGTAGTCCACGTAGGTGTCGATGCGGATCGACGTCATATCGCCGAGCCCGAGGCGCACGCCTCCAGTGCCGTGGGGACCGTTGTCGGTCAGCCGCAGCTCGTCGCGGAACCGGGTAAGGGTCCAGCCGGCGCCCAGCAGAAAGCTCACGTGCTCGCCCGCGGGGAAGTTGAGCGCTAGGCGGCCGTGCAGCGGCATGTACTTCACCTCGATACCGTTGTGACCGTCGGTGGGCACCCAGGACCCTTCGGCCTCGACCGCGAGACGATCGGTCAGGAAGAAGCCGAGCCGTGCCCCCGGCCCGGCGGTGCCCTGGTTGAGCCGCAGCGCGCGATCGAAGTAGGCAATGGTAGGGAAGAGGCCGACCTCGAAGGTGCCGGCCGACTGGGCGGTGGCTTCGGACGCGGCGGCCAGCGCCGCGATAAGGACGAGGGCGGAATGGCGCATCCTGCCTCCTTTGGAGCCCGGCGCTGCTTGGCTTTCAGATTGGAACGGGTGATTCCTGCGAGCCACAATATAGGAAGAAGCCGCCGCAAATAGCTACCGCTATCTTGCGTCATGATCCCCGCACACTCGATGTCGCTCAAGCTGTTGGCGGTGGCCGCCTGCCGCTGGTGGCGGACCCCGGCGCGAGCCGAGGTCCGCCGATGCCTCCGCGAGGTGACCATCCGGGTGGAATGAACGGGCTAGATTGCGGAAGGCGGGCAATCGGGCACGCCCAGCCATAGCGGGGGACAAGGCGATGCGCATGACGATAGCGACTCGCAGGCTGGGCACCACGGACATGGAGATCACCGCCGTCGGATTCGGTGCCTGGGCAGTCGGCGGCGGCGGCTGGGCCTTCGGCTGGGGGCCGCAGGACGACGAGCAATCCATCGCGACCATCCGCTACGCCGCCAAGCGCGGCATCAACTGGATCGACACCGCGGCAGTGTACGGTCTGGGCCACTCGGAGAAAGTGGTAGGCCGGGCGCTGAAGGACATTCCCCCGGCCGAGCGGCCCCACGTGTTCACCAAGTGCGGGCTGGTGTGGGACGAGAAGAATCGCATGGCCTCCCCTCGCCAGATCCTGCGACCCGAATCCATCCGTCGGGAATGCGAGGCGTCGCTTCGCCGCCTCGGCATCGAGCGCATCGATCTCTACCAGTTCCATTGGCCCGACGAGTCCGGCACTCCGGTGGAGGACTCCTGGGCCGAGATGATCAGACTGGTGGACGAGGGAAAGATTCGGGCAGCCGGGGTCTCCAACTTCGACGTCGAACTGCTGGAGCGCTGCGATGCGGTCCGCCAGGTGGACTCGCTCCAGCCACCGTTCTCTCTGATCCGGCGGCAGGCCGCGGCGGCAGAGATCCCCTGGTGCGCTGCGCGCGACACCGGGGTCATCGTGTACAGTCCGATGCAGTCGGGGCTGCTCACCGATCGCTTCAGCGAGGAGCGGGTGAAGTCCTTCCCCGAGGACGACTGGCGCCGGCGATCGGCCGACTTCAACCCGCCCCGGCTCCGCCGGAACCTCGCGCTGCGCGATGGGCTGCGCCCGATCGCCCAGCGTCACGGGACCTCGGTCGCCGGGATCGCGATCGCCTGGACCCTGGCATGGACCGGTGTGACCGGCGCCATCGTGGGAGCTCGCACTCCGGAGCAGGTGGACGGCTGGATCGATGCCTGGGCCGTCGAGCTGACCTCGGAAGATCGGGCCGAGATCGCGGCGCTCCTCGAGCGGACCGGGGCTGGATCGGGCCCCGCGCTCCCGAGCTAGCTGCATGCGCATCCATCACGTCACGGCGATCGCGCGCGAGCCGCAGCGCAATCTCGACTTCTACGCCGGCGCGCTGGGCATGCGGCTGGTGAAGGTGACCATCAATTACGACGACACCGGCACCTATCACCTCTACTACGGCGACGAGCTGGGCCGGCCGGGGTCGCTACTCACATTTTTCGCGTGGACCAGCGGGCGACCCGGGCGTCAGGGCACCGGTCAGATCAACGGCATCGGCCTGGCAATTCCGCCGTCCTCGCTCGCGTACTGGGTCGAGCGCCTGCTTTCTCGAGGTGTCCGGTACGAGGGGCCGATCCGGCGCTTCGACCAGCAGGTGCTGGCCTTTTCCGATCCCGACGGGCTGATGCTCGAGCTGATCGCCACTCCGGCCGTGGCGGCGGTGGACGGCTGGCGGGAGGGCCCGGTTCCGGCCGAGCACGCCATCCGCGGGGTGCATGGAGTGACGATCTGGGAAGATGGGGACGCCGGATCTTCGGAGCTTCTCTCCGGGACAATGGGGTTCCAGCAACACGGCGCGCAGGAAAACCGGATCCGGTTCGCCTCCGGCGACGAGGGCCTCGGGACCGTGGTGGAGCTCCGAAGCGCTCCGGGGTTCTGGCGCGGCACCGACGGCGTGGGCACGGTGCATCACGTCGCGTTTCGGGCCGCTGATGATGCCGAGCAGCTGGCTCGCCGCCAGGAGGTCCTCGATCTGGGGATGGGGGTCACCGAGGTGCGGGACCGCACCTACTTCCGGTCGATCTATTTCCGCGAGCCCGGTGGCGTGCTGTTCGAGATCGCGACCGACGGTCCCGGCTTCACGGTGGACGAGAGTCCGGGGGAGCTGGGGACATCGCTCAAGCTCCCGGCGCGGTACGAGTCTCTGCGCTCCCGGCTCGAGCTGGCGCTCCCGCCGCTCCGCCTGCCGCACGCGGCTCCGATAGGAGGCTAAAGTGACGGAGACGCCGGACCTCGGGTTCACCCACCGCTTTCTTCCCGGCGCCCCGGATGCCCCGGTCCTCCTGCTGTTGCACGGCACCGGAGGCGACGAGGACGATCTCCTGCCCCTGGGCCAGGCACTGGTGCCCGAGGCGGCGCGCCTGAGTCCGCGGGGCAAGGTGCTGGAGAACGGGATGCCCCGTTTCTTCCGTCGCCTGGCGGAGGGCGTGTTCGACCTCGACGATCTGCGCCGCCGAACCCACGAGCTGGGCGATTTCGTCGAGGCAGCCGGGCGGGCGTATGGGTGGGGCGGTCGCAGGCCGATCGCGGTCGGATTTTCCAACGGGGCGAACATCGCGGCCTCATTGCTGCTGCTGCGGCCGGGAACGCTCGGCGGGGCGCTGCTGATCCGGCCGATGGTGCCACTGGTACCGGAAACGCTGCCCGATCTGCGTGGAGTCCCGGTGCAGGTCAATGCCGGGCAAGTGGATCCGCTGATTCCGCCGGGCCAGAGCGAGGCGCTCGCCAAGTTGCTCACCGATGCGGGCGCGACGGTGCAGCTCCGGTGGATCGCCGGGGGACACGCGCTCACCCGAGAGGATCTCGAGACGGGGAAGGAGTGGTTCGGGTTTTCTTCTCTTTCGCGGGTTGCCACCGGGCAACAGTAGTTGGAAAGCCTGCCGCGTTCGCGCGGTCTCCGGGGCGCTGGCGCCGCCCAAGTCAAAAACATGCCGGCCGCGCCAGCGGGGGCCGGTGCGCGCAAACGAGGGGATATGTGATGCTTCGTGTCGCCCTTGACCAGGAGCGCCTGCTGCTTGCAGAGCGTCTCCTCACCGAGATCGAACGCCGCCACGGCCTGCCCCATCCCAGAAAACGCGAGATCCACCCCGTCATCATCGATCGCTTCCTTGCCGCTTACCTCCCCGAGGCCCGGGAGGGCGAACCGGCGCCGCTCGCGCTCGAGTATGCCTTCGCCCCCAGCCTCACCGATTCGCTCAAGCTGCTGCAGGAGGTAGTCAGTGAGTCAGCCGACGGCCGCGGCGCCGCGCTGTACGTCCATGACCTCGACACCGGGGTCACCGCCGACAGCACTCCGTTGAACTGAAGACTCTACTTTTCCTCGCCTGCGCGTGCTGCGCCGCCACCACCGTGGCGGCGCAAGGCGGCGCTCGCTCGGTTGACGAGCTTGCCGGACGGCTGGCGGGGATGAGCGCCGTCACCGGCTTCGAGCAGCAGATGGTGGATACGCTGCTGGCGCTCTTGCCGGGCTCCCGCCGGGATCGAGCGGGCAATGCCGTCCTCACCCTCGGCTCCGGCGGGGTACGGCGCCTCGCCGTCTGCCCGCTCGACGAGCCCGGCTTCGTGGTGGGGCACATCCGCGACGACGGGTACCTGACCCTCCGGCGCTCCCCCGGGGCGCCCCGCGACAACGACCGGCAGCTGGAGGGGCAACGGGTCTCCATCGCTACGGCCGGCGGTGTCGTGCCGGGGGTGGTGGCGGTCCGATCGATTCACCTGACCCGGGGACGCGATCGCATCGTGGGCGGATTCACGGTGGACAGCGCCGTCGTGGACGTGGGCGCCGCCTCGAAGGCGGAGGTCGAGGCTCTGGGAATCCGGACCCTGGCTCCAGTCACGCTCCCCCAACGGCCGCATCGCTACGGCGGCGACCGACTGGCGGCGCCGCTGGCGGGGCGCCGCGCCGCCTGCGCCGCCCTGGTGGTGGCGGCACGCCAGGCGGCCGCAAGGCAGGGCATGATTCCCCGGCGACAATCCGTCGTGATCGCGTTCGTGGTGGAATACCAGCTCTCCGCCCGCGGCTTGGGCACCTTGGCGCACTCGGCGGGCCCGTTTCAGGAGACCTTGGTCATCGGGGATGACAGCGCGGCGACGGTGGGACAACAGCTCCCCGCGTTGGGAGCGGTCAGAGCGAAGTCCCTGCCTGTCCGCTATGCCGGGACCCAGGTGGAGAGCGTCGTCCTGTCGGATGTCGGGCGGTTGGCGGATGAGCTGGTAACCTGGATCGGAGCAACCCGGTGAGAGCGGCCCTCCTGCTGCTGAGCCTGATCCCGCTGGGCACGGCTGCCGCACAGGACCCTGCGAGGATGCGGGAGACTGAGTCCGTGCTGGAAACCCTGGTGGAGAGCTACGGGGTGTCCGGTGCCGAAGGACCGGTTCGTGACGCGGTACGTGGGCTGCTGCCGTCCTGGGCCCGACCCCAGGTGGACACCGCGGGCAACCTGTGGGTGACGGCGGGACGGGGAGAGCCGACCGTGGTGTTCGTGGCCCACCTCGACGAGGTCGGATTCGCGGTGACGGAGATCGGCGAAGACGGGCTCCTGGAGCTGGCGGCGCAAGGCGGCATCTTCCCCCGGCTCTGGGCCGGGCGCCCCGCGCTGGTTCATGGCGGCCGATCCCCGGTTCCCGGCGTGTTCCTGCCGCTGGACCTCGCGGCCGGAGCCGGAGACTCGGTGTCGTCGTCCGGGGACTCGATCACGCTGCGGGTGGATGTCGGTGCCTCTGCCCGCGCCCAGGCCGAGGCGCTGGGAATCAGGATCGGCTCCACCGTGACCAGTCCCAAGGAGCTCGTGCGACTGGCCGGCCACCGCATGACCGCCAGATCGTTCGACGATCGGGTGGGGTCTGCGGCGCAGGTCCTGGCGGTCCGCCGGCTCGACGCGCGAGGCCTCCGACACACGGTGATCTTTCTGTGGAGCGTGCGGGAGGAGATCGGACTGGAGGGCGCGGCAGTCGCCGCGCGAGCGCTGGGGCTCCGCGCCGCCCGGGTCCATGCCATCGATACCTTCGTCTCCGCCGACTCGCCCCTCGAGCCGGGGAACTTCGCCGTGGCGCCGCTGGGGCAGGGGCCGGTGGCGCGGGCGCTCGACAACAGCTCGGTCACGCCTCCGGCTCTGGTCGACTCCCTGGTCGCGCTGGCCGCCGCGCGTGCCATTCCGCTCCAGGTGGGCACCACCAACGGCGGCAATGACGGCTCCGCCTTCGCCGAGTTCGGGGTGCCGGACGTGCCGATCGGCTGGCCGCTCCGATACTCCCACTCGCCGGTCGAAGTCGCGGACCTGCGGGACGTGGCCCATCTCGCGGAGCTGGTGCAGGCCGTCGCGGAGGGCTGGTAGGGTCGTTGACCAGATCCGCTGGGGCCGGTGTCGGAGCCCGAGCGGCCGATTCCGCAACGCGGGCTTGTCTTCCCTCCCGAAAATCGCATATTCATGCAATATGCAGCCCGGCACCGTGGCGCTCGCCTTCTCCGGCGGCCTCGACACCTCCTACTGCGTCCCCCGGCTCGCCGAGGACGGGTGGACGGTCCACACTGTCTACGTGGATACCGGCGGCTCCACCGCCGCGGACCGGGCCGCCATCCGGCGGCAGGCCGCGGCCGTGGGTGCCGCCGCGCACCATGAGGTGGACGCACGCGAGCTGGTCTACCGGCGCTTCGTCCGGTTCCTGATCCAGGGCAACGTTCTGCGGGGCGAGGTCTACCCGCTCAGCGTCGCGGCCGAGCGGACCCAGCAGGCGCTTGCGGTTGTGGAAGTGGCCCGGACCATCGGGGCCACCGCGGTGGCGCACGGCTCGACCGGCGCCGGCAACGACCAGGTGCGGTTCGATGTGGCGCTCCGGGTTCTCGCGCCCGAGCTGACCATCCTGACTCCCATTCGCGACGCGGGAGTCAAGCGGGAGCAGGCCATCGCCTACCTGGAGACCCGCGGCCTCCCGGTTCCGGTTCGCGCCGGCAGCTACAGCATCAACCGGGGACTTTGGGGCACCACCTGGGGTGGTGGATGGACCCATGACACCTGGGCCGGCCCGCCCGACGAGCTGATCGATCCGCCGGGTGACGCGCCGGCGCCGTGCGAGGTCGTGCTGGGATGGGAGCACGGCCTGCCGGTCGCGCTCGATGGGGTGCCGCTGGAGGGCCCGCCCCTGGTGGCGCGGCTTGGCGATCTGGCGGAGCAGTATGGCATCGGCCGGAGTATCCACGTCGGCGAGACAGCGCTCGGCATCAAGGGTCGGATCGGTTTCGAGGCCGGCGCCGCGCTGATCCTGATCGGAGCCCACCGCGAGCTGGAAAAGCTGGTGCTCACCAAGTGGCAGACCTTCTGGAAGGACCAGCTCGGCCGCTTCTACGGCGACCGGCTGCACGAAGGTCAGTACTTCGATCCGGCCTTGCGCGACATCGAGGCGTTGATCACCAGCTCGCAGGCGCGGGTCACCGGCGACACCCGCGTGCGCCTCGCACCGGGCCGGCTCCAGGTGGTCGGCACCCGGAGCCCGCACTCGATGATGGATCCCTCCATCGCCACGTACGGCGAGGAGAACCGGCTCTGGACCGGCGACGAGGCCCGGGCGTTCGCCCGGGTCTCCGCAGTGCCGTCATTGCTGGCGTCGCGGGCGGCAGGTGATGGTGGGTCTCCGTGAACTGGCAACCCGGAGCCCAATTGCAGGGAGAAGCCCCAGGAAGAAGAGGGAGTCATCGATGGTGGTAACCACCCGCGTCCGGCTCGATCGGATCGCCAGCGCCACCCGGAACGCCGGCCTCTCGCCCGAAGTGATCGTGGGCGACGAGATCGTGGCGGCGGAGGGCTACGTGCTCGCGGTCCGGATCCTGGAGGACAAGGCCAGCTACAACACGGTGGAAGACGTCACCGGCCGGATGCTCTCGCTGCGCTCGGGCGACGTGCTGGCCGGCGTCCTCGGCACCCGGCGAGCGCTGCGCGGCTATGCGGGTGTGGTCCCGCCGCACCTTGCCGTGGGCGATATCCTCGAGGTCCTCAACCTCGGCGGCATTCTGGGGCGCTGCACCTCGGTCAATCCCGACATCGGGCCGCCGTTCCGGGCCGAGATCCTCGGCGCCATCCTCGCTTTCCCCGAGCTGGGTGATCGGGTGGGCCGCCCGGCACACATCCGCGACCACGCCGTGCCCCCGTCCGAGGTGCTGGAAAGCCGGCTTCCCGTGGTGTATGTCGCCGGCACCTGCATGAACGCCGGCAAGACCGTCGCCGCCACCGAGCTGGTGCGCGGGCTGACCCGCAGCGGACTGAGGGTCGCCGCGGCCAAGCTCACTGGAGTGTCGCTCATGCGCGACGCGCTCAGCATGCTCGACGCGGGCGCCGTCGCCGCCCTGACCTTCAACGATGTCGGCATCGCCAGTACGCATCCCGGCGTGACGGTCTCCACCGCGAAGGGTATTCTCAATCGGCTCGGCGCCTCCAAGCCCGAGGTCGTCGTGGCCGAGCTGGGCGATGGGATCCTGGGCGAATACGGCGTACAGGACATTCTCCGCGATGCCGAGCTGATGTCGGTGGGCGCGGCGTACGTGATGGCGGCGCCCGATCCGGTGGCCTGCTGGGGCTCGGCCGAGCTGATGCGGCGGGAGTTCGCCCTGCCGATCACCGCCATCACCGGTCCGGCCACCGATAACGAGGTGGGCCTGGTTTACATCACCGGCGGACTGGGATTGCCGGCCCACAACGCACGGCGTGACGCGGCCGGGCTGGTGGCCACGGTGCGGGCGGCCCTGGCCGACTGGGCCGAGAAGTCCGAGACGCTCGTCGCCGCGGCCTCATGAACATCGCCGTGATCGGCGCCGCCGGATACGCCGGCGGCGAGCTGCTGCGTCTGCTGTACCAGCATCCCGAGGTGCGGGAATGCGTCGCGGTCAGCCGGAGTCGGGGCGGCGCCCCGATCGCGGAGGTCCATCCCGCGCTGGCCACACTCACTGATGCCCGGTTTTCCTCCGACCCACCGGCGATCGCCGCGCGCGGGCGCGACGTGGTCTTCCTCTGCCTGGAGCACGGCGAGTCATCCCGGCTCGCGGCCGAAGTGTTCGCCGCGCAGCCGAGGCTGGTAGTGGATCTTGCCGCCGACTTCCGAATTCGGGATCGTGCGCTGTACGAGCGGTACTATGGGCCGCATGCGGCTCCCGAGCTGGCGCCCCGCTTCTGCTACGCGCTGGCCGACGTTCTTGGCTCCGCGCTTCGAGGAGCGGGGGCGCTGGCGGCACCCGGCTGCTTCGCCACGGCCGCCCAACTGGCGCTCTGGCCGCTGGCGCGCGCAGGACTCGACGTCGCGCCTTCCATCTTCGCGGTGACCGGCTCCAGCGGCGCCGGCATCCAGCCGAAGCCGACCACCCACCATCCGATGCGGGCGAACAATCTGTTCGCCTACTCGGTACTGGGGCACCGGCACGAGGCCGAGGTGCTGCAGTCGTGGCGCGAGTGGATCGGCCGACCGGACGCAAGCGCGCGGCTGATGACCCACTCGGGTCCGTTCGTGCGGGGGATCTACCTGACGCTCCATGCCTACTTGCCGCGCACAGCCCGGATCAGCGCCGGCGATCCAGGAACCTCCGCTTCCGCCTGGTTCCGGGACGCGTATGAGGGCCGTCCATTCGTCCGGGTGCTGGATCGGCCACCGGAGCTGACCCACGCCGTCGGAACCAACTATGCCTTGATCCACGCGGTGGAGAGCGATGACGGAGCCGAGGTACAGGTCACCGTGGCGATCGACAACTTGATCAAGGGAGCGGGAGGGCAGGCGATCCAGGCGATGAACCTGGCTCTCGGCATCGAGGAGACGGCGGGACTCACGGGGGGAGGGATGTTTCCATGCTGAAGGGAGAGTTGCGGTCGCCGAAGGTTTCCGATGTCACCCTGAGCGAAGCGAAGGGATCGCAACCCAAGGATGGGCTCCTTCGCTCTGCTGAGGGTGACACTCGCCGTTCCGCTCTCCTCCCGGTCTACGCCCAGTTTCCGATCCGCCCGGTCCGCGGCCACGGCTCCTGGCTGGTGGATCAGGACGGCCACCAGTGGCTCGATGCCTACGGCGGCCACGCGGTCGCCGCGACCGGCCATTCTCATCCCGCAGTCGTGCGCGCGATCGCATCGCAGGCGGAGGAGCTGCTGTTCTATTCCACCGCGGTATCCCATCCGCTCCGCGAAAAACTGGCCGAGCGATTGGCCGCCCTCTGTCCCGACCCGCTGGGCCGAGTGTTCTTCTGCAACTCGGGCGCCGAGGCCAACGAGAATGCCCTGCACCTGGCGCGCAGGTGGACCGGTCGCCGCACGGTGGTCTCGGTAGCCGGTGGCTGGCATGGCCGCACCGTTGGGACGCTCGCCTGCACCGACGGGGCGCGCTACGAGGAAGCGGCCATCCGGAGCGGGATCCCACTTTCCCGGAAGGTGCCCGTCGAGGACATCGCGGCGCTGGAGGCCGCCGTCGACGACGGTGTCGCGGCGGTCATTCTGGAGCCGGTGCAGGGTCTGTCGGGGGCGCGCGACCTCAGCTCCGACTTCCTGCGGGCCGCCCGGCGGGTCTGCGACACCCACGGCTCGTCGCTCGTCTTCGACGAGGTGCAGTGCGGGGTCGGGCGCTGCGGTGCCTTCAGCACCGCCGAGGCGGTGGGCGTGACACCCGATCTGCTGACATTCGCCAAGGGGCTGGCGTCGGGATTGCCGATCGGCGCCGTGATCGCGACGCCGACGGTGACCGCGTCGATCGGCATTGGCGATCTCGGCAGCACGTTCGGTGGTGGCCCGGTGCCTTGCGCGGCGGCACTGGCCACCATCGACGTGATCGAGCGCGAGGGTCTGATCGAGAACGCCGTTCGAGTCGGCGCTCAGCTGACCCGCGGGGCCAGGGCGCTCGGTATCCGTCACGTCAGCGGCCGGGGCCTCCTCCTGGGCCTGCATCTGGAT
>DATBJC010000040.1:0-8560 GCA_036556625.1 Gemmatimonadales bacterium | reverse complement strand
CGTGGCGGATCCCTCTTCACTTTTCACGCTTCACTCTTCACGCCGTATATATTCCACCGCCCTTCATCCACTCGCCCATGACCGCTCCGCGTTACCTCATCCTCGCCGACGGCGACTTCGGTCCCATGACCTCGAAGACCGCCAACTCGGTCATCCGCTATCACCCCGAGCGCACGGTCGCCGTGCTCGATCGTGGGCAGGCCGGCCATAGCGTGCAGGACGTCCTGGGTTTCGGCGGCGCGATTCCCGTCGTGGCGACGATGCGAGAGGGCCTGGCTCTGGGTCCCACCGCGGTGCTCATCGGCATCGCGCCTAAAGGGGGGCAGTTGCCGGCCGAGTGGCGCGCCTGGCTCGGCGAAGCCCTCGACGCGGGCTGCGACATCTGGAACGGTCTCCACAACTTCCTGTCGGACGATCCGCTGCTCGCCGCGAAGGCGCGGGCCACCGGCCGGACTCTCCACGACCTGCGTCGGCCGCCCGCGGACTTGCCGATTGCATCGGGGCTGGCCAAGGAGGTCGATCCGCTGGTGGTGCTCACCGTGGGCACCGACTGCAACGTCGGGAAGATGACCGCCCAGCTCCAGCTGGCCCGGAAGCTGAACGAACGAGGGGTCCGGACCCGGTTCGCGCCCACCGGGCAGACCGGCATCATGATCGAGGGCTGGGGCATCGCGGTGGATGCCGTGGTGGCGGATTTCATCGCCGGCGCCGCCGAGCGGATCACGCTGGAGGGCAGCAGGAACGCCGACGTGGTGCTGGTCGAGGGGCAGGGCAGCATCAATCATCCGGGCTACTCGGGCGTCACCCTGGGTCTGCTGCACGGATCCTGCCCGGACGCCATGATCCTCTGTCATCAGAGCAGCCGGCAGTACATCGGCGACTATCGCGAGGCCGCCTGGCTCCGGATTCCGCCCCTGACGGAATACATCAAGCTGTACGAGACGATCGGGGCCGCCGTCCACCCCACCAGAGTGATCGGGGTCTCGCTCAACACCTACGATCTCAGCGATGTCGAGGCCCGGCGCGCCTGCGACCGGGCCCAGCAGGAGACCGGTCTGCCCGCTACCGATCCGGTTCGGTTCGACTCGGCCCCGCTGGTGAACGCGATCGCCGAGGAGCGGAACCGCTACCTCCAGGCCCGGAAGGCACTCTAGCGACCCAATGGCCGCTCCCTGGGAGTCGCCACTCCGGCGCTGGGTGGATGCCGGACTGCTCGACGGGCAGGTCGCTGAGCGCATCCGGGCGTGGGAGCGGGAGCGCGGGGCGCCGCCGTCGCTGCGCTGGCCGGCGTGGCTGGCGCTCGGCCTCGGCGGTCTGCTGCTCGGCGCCGGGATTCTCCTGTTCGTGGCCGCACACTGGGACACCCTGGGACCGCTTCAGCGCTTCGGGCTGGTCCTGCTGGTCCTGGCGAGCCTCCACCTGGCTGGTGCCGCCGCCGCGGTCTCGACTCCCGCGCTCTCGTCCTCGCTACACGCCTGCGGTACGGTGGCATTGGGCGGGGGCATCTTTCTTTCCGGTCAGATCTTCCACCTCGAAGAGCATTGGCCCGGAGGGCTCTTCCTTTGGGCGGTCGGCGCCTGGATCGGCTGGTGGCTGCTCCGCCAATGGCCCCAGGCCGCGCTGGGCGCACTGCTGACTCCCGCCTGGCTGGCGGGCGAATGGATGGTGAGGACCGACGGCAGCCGAAGCGGTGCCGTGCTCGGGGTCTTCATCCTGCTCACCGCCCTGGCCTATCTCGGCGCGGTGCCGTCGCGGGGACGCTGGCCGGCCGCTCGGCGCGCGCTGGCCTGGTTGGGTGGACTCGGGCTCCTCCCGGCTGCGCTGTGGTTCGTCGTGCTGGCCCAGTCGGCCTGGAGAACGCAGCACCCGCTTTCTGCGACGCTCGCCATGCTGGGATGGGCGGTGGCGATCGGCCTTCCGGCGGCGATGTGGATCTACCTCCGTGGCGCCGACCTCGTCCCTCTGGCCGCTGCGGTGGCCTGGGTCGTGGCGGGAATCGCACCGGCCGCCCAGCGGGGCATCCTTCCTTATCTCTGGTGCGCGGTGCTGGCCATTGGGGTGATCGCATGGGGGCTGCGCGATCGGCGGAGCGAGCGGGTCAATTTGGGCGTCGCGGGCTTTGCACTCACCGTGCTGGTGTTCTACTTCTCCGATGTGATGGACAAGCTGGGCAGATCGGCCAGCCTGATCGGCCTCGGCCTGTTGTTCCTCGGAGGAGGCTACCTGCTGGAGCGGGCCCGCCGCCGGCTGGTGGCCGCTGTCCGCGGCGAGGCGATGTGACCGCGCGCCAAGCCGGCCTCGCGCTCGCGGTGGCCCACGTGCTGCTGGTCGCCACGCTGGGTCTCAAGCTCCTGGCGGACCGGGCCAGGCTGCCGCGCGCATGGGCCCGCACGGTCCCCTTCGATCCCAGTCTCCCCATCCGCGGCCGCTACGTGCGACTTCGCCTGGAGGTGCCGCTTGCCGGCGGCACGTCAGACGCGAGAGCGGGCGACTACCGCAGGGCGAGCTTGCGAGCAGATGGCGACCGGCTCCAGGGGATACTCGACCAGCAGGGGGCGGTCCGGGTACGTGTGGACTCGAGCGCCGCCGGCCTCCTCGCCGGACTCGAGCAGCCGATCGCGTTCTTCATCCCCGAGCATATTCCCGATCCCTCCATTCGCCCCGCTGGAGAAGAGCTCTGGGCCGAGGTCACGGTGCCCCGGCGGGGGCCGCCCCGTCCCATCCGCCTCGCCGTTCGCCGACACGGGACTCTCGAGCCACTCGAAATCCGCTGAGTGCGGCAGCGCGCACCCCGGTGCGGGGGATGGATGACGTCACCGGACTCGATGTGCCGCATCATGCGACATGTTTCCGGGCTCACCCTCCCGACTGCGTCCGGGAACGGCACTCCATGCCATCCTACCGCTCGCCCGGCCCGGTCTCGTGCTTGGTGTCTGGGTCCGGGGCTGCACTCGGCCCGCCGCCATGCGCTGCCGGGGTCCCGGCGGTCCTCGCCATCTGCTCGCGGCCGACGATCTGGGATACCTGCTGCACCGCTGTGGTCAGGTCGTGGTCAGAGACGGCGATCGAGTGGCGCCGATGGCCGCCGCGGTGCTGCTGGGTTGGCGGGTGCTGGAGATCGTGCTCGCGGCGCCCTACCTGCCGGATGCCGACCAGCTGCGCGCGCTCTTTCCCGGCGCACGAGTTCGCCCCGGAGCGTTCGTCCTGCCGCTCGGACTTGGCTCCGCGGAAGAGGCCTTGGCGGTCTGTGCCGCCGTGCGTCTGCCGGTGGCCGCCACCCGCATCGGGTACCTCGCCGGCGAGCGTTGACGCCATCCGTCCGGGGTCTCTAGGTTAGGGCCGTGACCCAGCTCGGCATCCGCGACGTGCTCGCTCGCATCGCCCAGATCCTCGAGATCAACGGCGAGACCATCGTGCGCAACGGCGCGCGGGTGGTCGGGATCTGGCTGCTCGCCTGGCTCGCCTATCGGGTCGTGCGGCTCGCCGCGTCCCGCATCGAGGCCGCCGTAGACGACGGCGACGACACGATCACCACGCTCCGGGAGCGGCGGGGAAAGACCATCTCCCAGCTGTTGCGCAGCGTCGGCCGGGTCGCCGTCTTCGTCATCGCGCTCCTCCTCACCTTCAATATCTTCATCGACATCGGGCCGATTCTGGCCGGCGCGGGCATTCTGGGCCTGGCGGTCTCCTTCGGCGCCCAGAGCCTGGTGAAGGACGTCATCTCCGGGTTCTTCATTCTCTTCGAGAATCAGTTCGCCATCGGCGACGTGGTGGAAGCGGGAGGGAAGAGCGGTGTGGTTGAGAAGATGACCATGCGGGTCGTGGTGCTTCGGGATCTCAACGGCGTCATGCATGTGATCCCGAACAGCGAGATCAAGGTGGTCAGCAACATGACGCGCGGGTGGTCCCGGGCCGTGGTGGACGTGGGGGTCGGCTACGAGCAGGACGTGGACCGGGCGCTCGCCGTCGTGCGCGACGAGGCCGCGAAATTCTCCGAGGACAAGGAGTGGGCCTCGCAGCTCGACGGGCCGGTCGAGGTGCCCGGCATCGAGTCCCTGGGCGACAGCGCCATGGTGATCCGCTCGCTGATCAAGACCCAGCCGGGATCCCAGTGGAACGCGGCCCGCGAGTTCCGCCGACGGATCAAGATCCGCCTCGATCAGGAGCAGATCGAGATTCCCTTCCCACAGCGGAAGGTCCACGTGCAGGTGAACGACTCCGGCGCCGACCGGCGTCTCACCGCAGCCGGGGCCGCCGGCGGATGACCCTGCGGCTGCACAACACCCTCACACGCACAGTCGAGCCTCTGGTCCCGGTCACCCCGGGGCGGGTGTCGCTCTACACCTGCGGCCCCACGATCTACAACTACGCCCACATCGGAAACTTCCGGACCTTCCTCTTCGAAGACCTGCTGCGCCGCTGGCTGGAGGTGAGCGGGTTCCGGGTCTTCCATATCATGAATCTCACCGACGTGGACGATCGGACCATCGCGGCCGCGGTGGCGAAGAAGGTTTCGCTCCGGCAGCACGTGGACCCCTTCGCCAAGGCGTTCGAGGAAGACCGCGACTGGCTGCGCATCCGGCCGGCGCACGCCCAGCCTCGAGCCACGGAATACATCGGGCCGATGATTCAACTCATCCAAGGTCTGCTGGACCGCGGCGTGGCGTACCGGGGGGAAGACGGTTCGGTGTACTTCGCCATCGCTCGCTTTCCCGGGTATGGGCGGCTCTCGCGGCTGGACCGCCGCGAGCTGCGGGCCGGCGCGAGCGAGCGGGTCAGCGCCGACGAGTACGCCAAGGAGGACGCCCGCGATTTCGTGCTGTGGAAGGCGGCCAAGCCGGAGGATGAGGCGGTGGGCGCGGCCTGGGATGCGCCGTTCGGCCGGGGACGGCCTGGATGGCACATCGAGTGTTCGGCGATGGCGCTGGAGCTGATCCGCCGGGAGTGGGGAGTCGATGTCCTCGATATCCACGCCGGGGGAGTGGACCTGATCTTCCCGCACCATGAGGACGAGATCGCCCAGAGCTGCGCCTACACCGGGAAGGAAGAGTTCGCCCGGATCTGGGTCCACGGGGAGTTCCTGGACCTGGAGGGCACCAAGATGTCCAAGCGGTACGGGAACATTCTTACCGCGCGGGATCTTCGCGAGCAGGGCGCGGATCCCGGAGCTGTCCGGCATCTTCTGTTCAACACCCACTACCGCCAGAAGCTCGACTGGAGCGATGCGGCGCTGTCCGCCGCCGCCGAGGGTTCGGCCCGGCTGGGCGCGTTCCGCGACCGCCTGGAGCTGGCCGGTGCGGAGGCGGACGACCCTGAAGCCGTGGCGGCCGTCGATCGCTTCCGGGAGCAGTTCACCGCCGCCCTGAACGACGACCTCAACGCGCCGGAAGCGCTCGGCGCGCTGCATGTCCTGGTGCGGGAGGGAAACCGGCTGCTGGATGAGGGACGCCGGGTCGGTCCGGCGTTCCGCCAGGCCTGGGGAATGGCGGAGCAGGTCCTTGCGGTCGCTCCCGCATCCCGCGCCCGGACCCTCAGCGCTGAAGCCCTGGCGGTGGCGGAGGAAGACGGCATTCCGGTCCGTCCCCCCGAGGTTCCCCCGGTAGACCCGGCGGATGGAGAAGCCTGGGCCCTCCGGTGGGCGGCCGTGCGGGCGGCGGAGAAGCGGGCCAGGAACTTCGCCGAGGCGGATCGGATCCGGGAACTGCTCCGGGCGGCTGGCTGGGAGATCCGGGATCGGCGCGACGGGGCCATCGAGGTAGTCCGTCGGACGGGTTCGGGGGTGGGCGCCAGCACGGCAGGCCCCCCGACCGGCTAAGGGGGGTGGAATCCCGAGTCGCAAAGGGTCTCAAGCCCATTGACTCGCCCTAACTTGCCCTCTATCATATGAGTCTGTCCTGGTTCGGCCTCTTTTGGCTGACGTAGCTCAATTGGCAGAGCACCTGTTTTGTAAACAGGCGGTTAGGGGTTCGATTCCCCTCGTCAGCTCGGCATGCGCCGTTCGCTAGCGCCGAAGGTGAGCGCCGACACCCGATTCGGAATCGCGGGACCCCGCTTCTTTGTCGGCGGGGTTCTGTCTCAGATGAGGGTGTGTGCAGACTGGGTGGGGTGACCGAGTGGCTAATGGTAGCAGACTGTAAATCTGCCGGGCTCACGCCCTACGTAGGTTCGAATCCTACCCCCACCATGAAGGCGGGCAGACGGGTCTGAACGGACTGATCGCGGGTGTAGCTCAGTTGGTAGAGCATCAGCCTTCCAAGCTGAGGGTCGCGGGTTCGAGTCCCGTCGCCCGCTTGCTGGGGAACTCGAAGGTGCTGCAGGCCGCAGCGATGTCGCTCGCGTAGCTCAGTCGGTAGAGCGCATCCTTGGTAAGGATGAGGTCACCGGTTCAATCCCGGTCGCGAGCTTGAAAGACGGCGGACAGGCGGACCCCCGCCGCTCCGCCTCTACCCCGCTGGCGGACAGGCGGACGGGTGGACCAGAGCAGAGATCGCCGAGCGCTTTCCGCCTGTCCGCCGGGTGGAAGTGAGGGGTTGGGCGGGTCCGCCTGTCCGCCCCAACTAGGAACTCAACCGGACACCGGAACACCACCATGGCCAAGGCCAAATTCGAGCGGACCAAGCCGCATGTGAACGTGGGGACGATCGGCCACGTGGACCACGGGAAGACCACGCTGACGGCGGCGATCACGGCGATCCAGGCGAAGAAGGGGCTGGCGCAGTTTACGGCCTACGACCAGATCGACAAGGCGCCGGAGGAGCGGGAGCGGGGGATCACCATCGCCACGGCGCACGTGGAGTACGAATCGGCCAAGCGGCACTATGCCCACGTGGACTGCCCGGGACACGCCGACTACGTGAAGAACATGATCACGGGGGCGGCCCAGATGGACGGGGCGATTCTGGTGGTGAGTGCGGCCGACGGCCCGATGCCGCAGACTCGGGAGCACATCCTGCTGGCCAAGCAGGTGAACGTGCCCTACATCGTGGTCTACCTGAACAAGGTGGACATGGTGGACGACCCGGAGCTGCTGGAGCTGGTGGAGCTGGAGGTGCGGGAGCTGTTGAGCAGCTACGATTTCCCGGGCGACGACACGCCGATCATCAAAGGCTCGGCGCTCAAGGCGCTGGAGAGCGGGGACCCCAACAGCGAGCAGGGGAAGGTAATCCAGGAGCTGTTGGATGCCCTGGACAGCTACATCCCCCAGCCCAAGCGGGAGATCGACAAGCCGTTCCTGATGCCGGTGGAGGACGTGTTCTCCATCACCGGGCGGGGCACGGTGGCCACCGGGCGGATCGAGCGCGGGGTGGTGAAGGTGGGCGAAGAGGTGCAGCTGGTGGGCTTCGGGGCGGAGAAGAAGACGGTGGTCACGGGGGTGGAGATGTTCCGCAAGCTGCTGGACCAGGGGGAGGCGGGGGACAACGTGGGGCTGTTGCTGCGGGGGGTGGAGAAGACCGAGATCGAGCGCGGGATGGTCCTGGCCAAGCCGGGGAGCATCACGCCGCACACCCAGTTCGAGGCCGAGGTCTACGTGCTGACCAAGGAAGAGGGGGGGCGGCACACGCCGTTCTTCAAGGGCTACCGGCCGCAGTTCTACTTCCGGACCACCGACGTGACCGGCAGCGTGGAGCTGCCGGCGGGGGTGGAGATGGTGATGCCGGGCGACAACGTGCAGATGACCATCGAGCTGATCACCCCGATCGCCATGGACGAGGGGCTGCGCTTTGCCATCCGCGAAGGCGGGCGCACCGTAGGCGCCGGCGTGGTGACCAAGATCCTGAAGTAGCGCGCCGCCCCGGGCCGGAACGGCCCCGCGGCGGGGGACCGCCGACGAGCGACGAAGGAGCGAGTAGTGCCACGAGACAAAATCACGCTCGAATGCACCGAGTGCAAAAGCCGCAACTTCTTTACCGATAAGAACAAGCGGAAGCACCCGGAGCGGGTGGAGCGGCGGAAGTACTGCCCCCGGTGCGATGCGCACCGGGTCCACAAAGAGTCCAAGTAGCCATGGACCGGGTACAGGTCGCGGGGCATCCCAACCGGCTGGTCGGGTGGGTCGCCCGGAGCCGCGATTTCCTGGTGAGCGTCCGCGAGGAGATGCGGAAGGTCACCTGGCCGACCCGCGAGGAGCTGATCAAGGCCACCCGAATGATCGTGGTGCTCTCGATCGCGCTCGGCGTGGTCATCGGACTCATGGACTGGCTGCTCCAGCTCATCTTCGTCGAGGGGATCGCGCGGCTCGCGCGGTAGCGTCATGGAATACCGCTGGTACGCAATCCAGACGACGGCCGGGCACGAGAACAAGGTCCGGAACCTCCTCCAGAAGCGGATCGAGGACGATCCCCGGCCGGCGGAGCAGAAGCTGATCCGGCAGGCGCTGGTGCCGGTTCAGGAAGTGATCGAGATCAAGAACGGCAAGAAGGTCACGGTCGAGCGCAAGCTGTATCCCGGCTACGTCCTGGTCGAGATGGGGATGAGCCAGGAGGCGCTGCACGTGGTCAACAGTATCCAGGGCGTGATCAAGTTCGTCGGCACGGGCAAGATGCCGCAGCCGCTCCGGCAG
>DATBJC010000039.1:0-2663 GCA_036556625.1 Gemmatimonadales bacterium | reverse complement strand
CTCGAAGCGCTCTACCGGGCCTTCGAGGTTCCGGTTTACAACCTCGCCCGCCGGATCTGCCGGACCACCGAAGATGCCGAGGACGTGCTGCAAGAGACCTTCTTCGAGGTCTGCAAGAGCATCGGCCGGTACCGGGAGGAGGGGAGTCTCTGGGGTTGGGTCCGCACCATCGCCGCGAGCAAGGCGCTCATGCGGCTTCGCCGGAACAAGTACCGGGAAACCGACGAGCTGCACGACGAGCTGGTGGGGCATCGGAAGGAAGACACCCACCTGCGCATGGACCTCGAGGCGGCGCTGGAGCGCCTGCCGCCGGTGTCCCGGGCGGTGGTGTGGCTTCACGACGTCGAGGGGTACACCCACGACGAGATCGCGGGGATGATGGGAAAGACGCCCAGCTTCTCGAAGTCGCAGCTGGCGCGTGCTCACGCCCGGCTGCGCCGCTGGCTGGGCGAGGAGGTGATCGTATGAGCCACCTCTCGATGGAGACCCTGGTCGGGCTGAGGGAGAACGGGGTCGAGCCGGGCGATGCGGCGGCCCGGGAACACCTGGAGAGCTGCGCTCACTGTCGCTCCGAGCTGGAGCGGCTGCACCAGCGGGTGGCCCGGCTGAAGGCGCTGCCGGCGCTGCGGCCTTCCCGGGACCGGTGGTCAGGAGTGCGGCAGCAGGTGCGTGCGGAGCGGCGGCAGCGGCGGGTCCGTTTTGCCGGCCTCGCGGGGCTCGCCGCGGCGGCCTCGATCGCCCTCGCCGTTGGTGTCACCAGCCTCAGACAGCCGGACTCCGGCCTCACGCCGGTGGAGATCCAGCAGGCGATGATGCGGTCACAGGATCTGGAATCCGCCCTCGACCGGATCGATCCGGAGAGCCGGGTGCTCGACGGCCGCACCGCCGGGATCGCCCAGGAGCTGGAAGACCGCATCGCCCGGGTAGACCGGGAGCTCGAGGTAGCCGAGCTGATGGAGCAGCAGTCGCGCGACGCGGAGCTGCTCAGGCTGTGGCGCGAGCGGGTGGGTCTGCTCGACGCCCTGGTGGATGTGCACGTAACCCGCGCCAGCAACGTGGGGCTCTAGCCCTGGAGGGCCGTCTCATGCGACGTCACGCACTCATCGGCGCGCTTCTCGCCGGCGGCTTCGGCGCCACCGCGCCTCCAACCTCGGCCCAGGAGCCCGAAGTGGTCCACCTCGAGCGCGGCCCCGACCGGCTGATGCGGATCATGCTGGACCGGCGGGCGCGGCTGGGGATCAAGGTGAACCTGCAGGCCCGCCAGACCGACTCGATCGGCGCCTACGTGGACGCCGTCACCCCGGGCGGCCCGGCCGATCAGGCCGGCATCCGCTCGGGCGACATCATCACCAAGCTGGACGGGAAGTCGGTGCTCGCCGGCGGCGCGGCGGAGGACGACGACCGCCGCGGCCGGGAGTCGCTCCCGGGCCTGAGGCTCATCGAGCTGGCCGCCAAGCTGGAGCCCAACGACACGGTGGCCGTGGAGTACCGCCGGGGCAAAGACCGACGCACCGCCTCCGTGGTCACCGCGGACGAGCACGAGATCGTGGCCCGAGACGGGGGCGAGTTCGGCTTCCGGTTCATGGGTCCCGACCGGGTCCGGCGGCGGGTGGGCGACTTCATCGAGCGGGCAGAGATCGCCGGGCCGGGCTGGCACTTCTTCAGCGGCTCTCCCCTGGGCCGGCTGGAGCTGGCGCCCCTCAACTCCGATCTGGGCCGCTACTTCGGCACCGAGGAGGGGGTCCTGGTGATCAGTGTCCCCAAGGACTCGGCGCTGGGTCTCCGGGGTGGGGACGTGGTGCTGGCCGTGGACGGCCGGACCCCCTCCAGTCCTTCCCACCTTCTCCGGATCTTGCGGAGCTACGAGTCGGGAGAAACCTTCAAGCTGGACATCATGCGGAACCGCAAGCGGGAGACCGTCACCTCCCGCATCGGCGAGCGGGGAAGCTGAGCCTCGCCGGGCCGTGTGCGCCCGCTCACAGATGTCCGACCCGGGACGCTGGTATATCTTCGGCCCACCTTGGAGGCAACTATGGGAATCCTGTGGACCTTGATCATCGGGTTGATCGTCGGCGCGATCGCCAAGTTCCTGATGCCGGGCAAGGATCCAGGCGGGTTCATCGTCACCATGCTGATCGGTGTGGCCGGCGCGCTGCTGGCTGGTTTCCTGGGCCGAGCGCTGGGCTGGTACGCGGAGCCGGGTGAGGGACCGGGGATCATCGCTTCCGTCATCGGCGCGCTGCTGCTGCTCCTGCTTTATCGGCTGTTCGTGGGCCGGCGGGGGACCACGGTTCCGTAGACCGACGGATGTCACCATGAGCGCAGCGAAGGGGACCATGACAGCCATGGTCCCCTTCACTGCGTTCAGGGTGACACTCTCATCAAACGGCCAGTCGGGGTCCTACCTCTCTGCCCGGATGTACCCGGGACGCCAGATCCGCGAACATCGCGGGGTCGAGGCTCTGCGCTCCGTCGCTCATCGCTCGGTCGGGATCCGGGTGCACCTCCACCAGCAGCCCGCAGGCGCCGGCGGCGAGCGAGCCGAGCCCGAGCGGCACCACCAGCGAACGCACTCCGGCAGCGTGGCTGGGATCCACGATCACCGGCAGGTGAGTCCGCTCGCGCACCATCACCACCGCGTTGAGGTCCAGGGTGTGCCGGGT
>DATBJC010000038.1:0-16929 GCA_036556625.1 Gemmatimonadales bacterium | reverse complement strand
GCGATATCCGCGAGTGGCGGAGACCCGCTTTCCCGCCGCGCCGTTCGCCGTGGAGCAAGCCTCCCTCGAGGACGTCCGGCGTGCGCTTCGGACCGGAGACGCCCTTCTGGTGGACGCGCGTCCGCCCGATCAATACGCCGGCGAGGCGGGTGCGCAGTTACGCCGGGGCCACATCCCCGGCGCGATCAACCACTACTGGCAGGACGATCTGACCCGGGAAGGATTCGGCTTCGTGTGGAAGCCGGCTGCCGAGCTGCGGTCGGCCTATACGGCGCAGGGCATCACGCCCGACCGCGCCATCATCGCCTACTGCAACAGCGCGACCGAGGCCAGCCACGTGCACTTCACGCTGCGGTACCTGTTGGGATATCCCAAGGTACGGGTGTACGTAGGATCGTGGACCGAATGGGCGGAGCGGGAGGAGCTACCGCTGGAGAAGTGAGGGTGCCCTACCTCATCGCGATCCCCGACCGCAGCTGACCCGGCCGCCATACCTTGCCGCCCACCATGACCAGCTCGACGTACTCCAGATTCTCGATGTTCTCCAGCGGGTTCCGGGATAACAGCACCAGGTCGGCGTAGCGCCCCTTCTGGATGATGCCCACCTGCCGCCCGGGCTGGCCGCCGACCGCAAGGGCCGCGTCTCGGGTGGCGGCCAGCAGTGCCGCGGTCGGCGAGAAGCCAATCGAATCCACCAGCAGCCGCAGCTCGCCGAACAGCGTGGCGCGATCAGCCACCGGACCATAGGAGACGTGATCGCTGCCCGCGCTGATCCGCACGCCGCGCCGGACGGCTTCGCGCGTCACCTCCATACCGAAGCGGGACGCGGAGCGCACGTAGTCTTCCTGGAGGGAGGGAATGTGGCGCAGCTTGGCATCGTAGAAGGCCACGCTGTGGCGCACGGCGTCCAGGGTGGGCTCGAAAATGGTGCCCCGCCGCGCCATGGAGTCGAGCGCCGCGCCTACCCGGGGATCGCGAGCGGCGCCCACGGTCGCCACCGAAGCGGTGGCAACCTGGAGGTCGCCATCGCGCACCAGGGTGTCCCGGTCTTCGACCGTAAACAGCTCCCCGGCCAGACCCGCCGCGTGGACCACCCCATTCTGCCCCGCCATCACCTGCTCCAGTACGCTCGCAGGCTGCACCCAGGCGTGCCCCCAGACCGGCATGCCGGCCCGGTGGGCCGCTTCGGTCAGGGCCCGGACCGAGCCGGAGTCCAGCTGGGCGTAGAGCTTGAGCCCCATCGCGCCCGCGTTCCGGGCACTGGCCACGATCGCGTCGGCGTCGGCGCCGGGGTCGTATTGCAGCGGCTTCCATCCCAGCGACTGCATCGCCATGGCCGGGGGCTGCCGGTAGATGGTGCCCCGCGCCGTGGGCACGCCATGGAATCCGTTGAAGAAGAACCGACGACCCGCTACCAATTGCATGACATGCACCCGGGGCGCCGCCTGAAGCGCCTGGACCCGGGAGAGCAGCCCGGCGGGATCGGTCCCCATGTCGCGCACGGTGGTGATACCCTGGGCCAGCAGATCTCGAAGATCGAGTCCGAGCTCCTCGCCGGCGCTGCCTCGAGTCAGGAAGAGCAGATGGACGTGGCTATCGATCAGTCCTGGGATGAGATACTGCCCCTTGGCCTCGATTACCCGCGCGCCGGAAGGCACGGTGCACTCGCCGGCCGCGCCGGCGCAGAGGATCCGGTCGCGCCGGACCACTGTCACGGCATCGGGTACCGGCGCGCGGCCGGTGCCGTCCCAAAGGGTGGCGCCGACGATTGCGATGGTTGGCGAGAGCGGCGCCAGGACCGGGCCAGGCGGGGTAGAGCGTCCGCACGCGGTGGCGAGCAGACCGACGATGATGCCGGTGAGCGAGGCGGTGGACGAACGAGCCATTGTCGGACCCTCGACCTACTGCAGTCGTCCACCGTCCTCACCGGAGGACTGCGGAACGCCCGGTGTAGTGCAAAAGATGCCACAGCCCTGTGGGCGAAGCGGTGATTCGCAATCGCCTGGTGTCCGTGACCCCGGGCACTGGCTCACGCCTGGGGACGGGGTGTTAAGTGATTCGGCGGGCTGGGGATCGCTCACCGGGACAGCGAGCCCTGCGAGGGCCTGCCTCAGTGTAACCGGGGTCCCGCTGCCCGCGGAACCGGCGTCACGCGGGCCGTCTCTAAGAAAAGCGGCAACCGCCGTGCCGGGTTCCCTTCGCGGACGCTCCACGCGGTTGCGATGGGTGCCAGCGCTCCATAGTCTTCCCTCGTGACCCCCTCTCCCATCCAGCGTCCTCGCCGGCGCCGTCGCACCGAAGCGCTGCGCCGGCTGGTGCGGGAGCATGAGCTCGCCCCCGGGGACCTGATTCAGCCGCTCTTCGTGGTGCATGGCAGCGGGGTCGAGCGGGAGATCGACTCGATGCCGGGAGTCAGCCATCTCTCGGTAGACCAATCGCTCGACCGCGAGGCGGACCGAGTCGAGGCCCTGGGGATTCCGGCCGTGATCTTGTTCGGTCTTCCGGCCGCCAAGGACGAAGTCGGCACCGAGAACTTCGCCGAGGACGGCATCGTGCAGCGCGCGCTTCGGCGGCTGCGCGAACGCAACTCCGACCTGTTGCTCATCACCGACGTCTGCTGCTGCGAGTACACCACCCACGGCCACTGCGGCGTGCTGCGGGGCGAGACCGTGGACAACGATGCCACGCTCGAGATCCTGGGCCGGGTGGCGGTGAGCCACGCGGCCGCGGGGGCCGACATCGTGGCGCCGAGCGGGATGATGGACGGCATGGTGGCGGCCATTCGCTCTGCGCTGGATGCCGCGGGCCACGAGGACCGCGCCATTCTCAGCTACGCGGTGAAGTACGCCAGCGGATTCTATGGGCCGTTTCGGGACGCGGCCGACAGCGCTCCCACGTTCGGCGACCGGCGTCAGTACCAGATGGACCCTGCCAATCTCCGGGAGGGCCTGCTGGAGGCGGCGCTGGACGAGGCCGAAGGCGCCGATCTTCTCATGGTGAAGCCGGCGCTGGCCTACCTCGACGTCGTCCGCGCGGTCCGGGAGCGCACCCACCTTCCTCTGGTTGCCTACAACGTCAGCGGCGAGTACGCCATGGTGAAGGCCGCCGCGCGGCTCGGCTGGGTGGACGAGCGGAGGCTGGTGCTCGAGATGCTGACCGGCATGCGACGCGCCGGTGCCGACGCGGTCATCACCTACCACGCCAAGGACGCGGCCACCTGGCTGGCGCAGGAGAGCGGCCAGTGACGGAGGTCAAGGTGGCGCGATCGACGTCGGCATCGGAGCGCCTCTTCGCCGCTTCGCAGCGAGTGATGCCGGGCGGGGTCAACAGTCCGGTCCGCGCTTTCCGGGGCGTCGGGGGCACCCCGCGGTTCATGGCCCGAGGCGAAGGCGCCTGGCTGGTGGATGCCGACGGCAACCGCTATGTGGACCTGGTCCTCTCCTGGGGCCCCCTGATCCTGGGCCACGCGCATCCGGAGGTTCTCGCGGCCATCACCGAGGCGGCCGAGCGGGGCACCACCTTTGGAGCGCCGACCGAGCTGGAGCTCAGGCTGGCCGAGCGGGTGATCGCCACCTTTCCATCGCTCGATATGGTCCGATTCGTGAGCTCCGGCACCGAAGCCACTATGAGTGCCGTGCGCCTCGCCCGTGCGGCCACCGGCCGGGCGCTGCTGATCAAATTCGACGGGTGCTATCACGGTCATGCCGACCACCTGCTCGCCTCCGCCGGGTCGGGCGTGGCCACGCTGGGGCTGCCGGACTCGCCGGGTGTCACGGCCGCCGCGGTCAGCGATACGGTGGTGCTTCCCTTCAATGACCTCTCCGCGGTGGAGAGCTTGTTCCAGGCGCGGGGCGAAGCGGTGGCCGCCATCCTGGTGGAGCCGGTGCCGGGCAACATGGGCGTGGTCCCTCCGATCTCCGGCTTCCTCCAGGGACTCAGGGCCATCACCCGGCGCTACGGGGCACTGCTGGTGTTCGACGAAGTGATGACCGGCTGGCGGGTGCATCCCCGCGGTGCGCAGGTGCTCTACGGCATCGAGCCGGACATCACCTGTCTCGGCAAGGTAGTGGGCGGCGGCCTCCCGGCCGCAGCGTACGGCGGCAGGCGGGACCTCATGGAACGGGTCGCCCCGGCAGGCCCGGTGTATCAGGCCGGCACCTTGTCGGGAAACCCGCTCGCCATGGCCGCCGGCCTCGCCACTCTCGAGGCGCTGGCCCGGCCGGGAGCCTGGGAGAGCGCCGAGGCCTTTGCCGGGAGCGTCGCGACCGCCGTCGAGCGACGCGCCTCGGAAGCGGGCATCCCGGTGACCGTGCAGCGGGTCGGCACCATGTTCACCCCGTTCTTCACCGCCTCACCGGTCCGCGACTTCGCCGGCGCCCGCGCCACCGATCGCGCCGCCTACAACGCCTTCTTTCACGCCATGCTCGACGGAGGGGTGTACTTGCCAGCTTCCGCCTTCGAGGCCGCGTTCACCTCCACGATGCACGGCGAAGCCGAACTGGCAGCGATCGAGGCGGCCCTGGCCTCCGCATGGCGGCGGTAGCGATCGTCGGAGCGGGGGTGGCCGGACTCACCGCGGCCTACCATCTCAAGCGTCGGGGCTTTCGGGTGGTGGTGTACGAGGCCACCGATCGCGCGGGCGGGGTCGTGAGGACCGAGCGGCGCGAGGGATACCTGGCCGAGCTGGGCCCCAATTCACTCACGGCGGGCCGCGGGCGGGTGGGCGAAGTCCTGTCGCAGCTCGGGCTGGAGGCCTCGCGCGTGGAGGCGCAGCGGGAAGCCCGCAAGCGGTATATCGTGCGCAAGTCGAAGCTGGTGCCGCTTCCCACTACGCCCTCGCAGCTGCTCACCACCCGACTGCTCTCCAATGGCGCCAAGCTCGCCATCTTCGGCGAGCCGCTGGTCGAGCCGGGCGACTCTCCCATGGAGGAGAGCGTCGCCACCTTCGTGCGCCGCCGGTTCAACCAGGAAGTCCTGGACTACGTCGCCAACCCCTTCGTCGCCGGGATCTTCGCGGGCGATCCGGAGCAGCTCTCCGCGCGGCATGCGCTTCCCCGGCTGCACGATCTGGAGCACACCCATGGTTCGGTGGTGAAGGCACTGGGACAGATGATGCGGGCTGGTGGCGAGAAGGCGGGTCCGCCAGGCGCGCCCAGCCTCATGTCATTCGCGGGCGGACTCCAGGAGATACCCGACGCGCTCACTCGGGAGCTCCGGTCGGAGGTCCGCTTCAAGGCGCCGGTCATCCAGCTCCGGCGCGCGCCCAGAGGATGGACGGTGAACGCGGCGTACCAGGCGTCCGAGCTGTACGATGGCGTGATCTACGCAGCGCCGGCCCACTGTGCCGACGACGTGGACCTCGCCTTCGAGGGCGGTGACCGGCTCAAGACACTCACCAGCATCACCCACCCGCCCGTCGCGGTGCTGGTTCTGGGGTTCCGGCGGGAAGACGTGGCCCACAAGCTCGACGGCTTCGGGTTGCTGGTGCCGGACGTGGAGCGGAGGAATCTGCTCGGCGTCATCTTCTCTTCGACCGTGTTTCCCGGGCGGGCGCCCGACGGCCACGTCCTCCTCACCGCATTCGTCGGCGGGGTGCGGAACCCCGACCTGGCGAACGCCGACCTGGTCACCCTGACCGCGCGGGTGATGGACGATCTCCGGCTGCTGCTCGGGGTGCGGGGAGAGCCGACCTTCCGCGCGTTCCAGCTGTGGCCCAAGGCGATCCCTCAGTACACGCTGAGCTACGGCCGGTTCAAGGACATCATGGACGAGGCCGAACGGCGGAACCCCGGCCTCGGTCTCACCGGGTCCTACCGCGGCGGTGTCGCGCTGGGCGACGTGATCTCGGCGGCCGACCAGACCGCCGAGCGAATCGCCGGGCAGGTGGGGGCTAGCGAGCGGACGGAAGTCCGGTGAGCGCGCGGGCCGCGCTCCGGGTAGGCACCCGCGGCAGCGCGCTCGCGCTGTGGCAGACCGAGCGGATTCGCAGTCTCCTGGCCGCCAGCGGCCATCGCACCGAGCCCATCGAGATCCGCACCACCGGCGATCTGGTGCCGGACGTGCCCCTGGCTCGGATCGGATCGGTGGCCTTGTTTACCCGTCAGATCGACCAGGCGATGCTCGACGGACGGATCGACCTCGGGGTCCACTCCTTGAAGGACCTGCCGACGGAGCCGCCCCCCGGGATCGTGATCGCGGCGATCAGCGAGCGGGAGGACCCGAGTGACGCGCTGGTCGGCCGTGACGCGATTCGCTGGGGCGAGCTGCCCCGGAGTGCGACGGTCGCCACCAGCAGCCTGCGCCGCCGGGCGCAGCTGCTGCATGCGCGTCCCGATCTCCGGGTGATGGAGGTCCGAGGGAACGTGGACACGCGGCTCAGGAAGCTCGACGGCGACCAGTCCTGGTCCGCCATTCTGCTCGCGACCGCCGGACTGCTGCGCCTGGGGCTGGGCCATCGCATCGGGGAGCGGCTCTCACCGGAGGTCATGTTGCCTGCACCCGGCCAGGGAGCCCTGGCCGTCACGGCGCGGGCGGACGACACCGAGGCTATCGCCGCGGCGCGGGCCGCGGTGCACCACGAGCCGTCCGCGCTCGAGGTGAGCGCTGAGCGCGCCTTCCTTCGGCGGCTCCAGGGCGGATGTCAGGTGCCGGTGGCTGCCCGCGCCACGGTCGAGAGCACCGGGGAAGGACCCACGCTACGACTGCAGGGCAGAGTGATCGCACTGGGGGGAGAGCGCGTCGCCCAGGGTCTGGAACGCGGCCCGGTGCGATCCCTGGAGGACGCGGAGCGAGCCGGTCTGGTGCTGGCCGAGCGGCTGCTGGTCGAAGGCGCCGCGGAGATCCTGAGCGAGGTGCGGGCCGACATGGCACCGGTCGTACCCGAGCCGTGACCACTGGTCCGGTGGTGCTGACGGTGTCGACCGGCGCATTTCCCGGGTTGGCGGAGGAGCTGCGGCGGCTGAAGATACCGGTCGAGGAATCTCCCCTGCTCACGTTTGCTCCCCCACTGGACTGGAAGCCGCTGGACCGGGCGCTGGGCCACCTCTCCGGTTACGACGCAGTGGCGTTCACGTCGCCGCGAGCGGCCACCGCGTTCATCGCACGCTATCGGGAGGTGACGGCTCACCCCGGAGAGGAGGAATTCCCGGCGCTCTGGGGCAGCGGCGATGGCACGGCCGCGGCCCTCTCCGGGCTTCGCGCTCCGGTGCACCGCACTGCGGAAGTCGAGACTGGTCGGCTGGGTGCCGCCGCGGCGCTGGCCGAAGCGATGCTCGATGCCGGAGTGACCGGGCCGGTGCTGTTCCCCTGCGGCGAGATCAGACGCGAGGAGCTGCCCGGGAGACTTCGGGGGGCAGGCATCGAGGTGGACGAGGTGGTGTGCTATCGCTCAGTGCTCGCCGGCGAAACCGCAGCCCGGGCGGCCGCGGCTCGCGCGGCGATCCTGGTCGTGGCGAGTCCCAGCGTGGCCGAGCTGCTGGCGGGCGCCTCGGCACCCGGCGCACGGCCGCGGATGCTGGCGGTGGGTCCCACCACGGCCGCCGCCGCCCGCGCCGCGGGCTGGCCGCCGGAAGCGGTCGCCGCGCGGCCCGATGTGGAGGCCCTGCTGGCCGGCGTGCGATCCCTCCTGGCCGGCGACTCGGCCACCCGATGAACGACCTTTTCCTTCGCGCCTGCCGACGCGAGCCGCTGGAGCGCCCGCCGGTCTGGCTGATGCGTCAGGCTGGCCGCTATCTCCCGGAGTATCGCGCGGTGCGCGCCCGGGCCGACTTTCTCACCCTGGTGCGGACACCCGAGCTGGCGGTCGAGGTGACGCTCCAGCCGGTCGAGCGGCTCGGCGTGGACGCCGCCATCATCTTCAGCGACATCCTGGTCGTTCCCCAGGCGATGGGCATGGCCCTCACAGTGGACGAGGGGACCGGACCTCGCTTCGCCGATCCGCTCCAGTCTCCGGAGGACCTCGATCGGCTGCGCCCGGTCAAGGTGGAGGAGGACCTGCGCTACGTCCTCGAGGCGGTGCGCCTGGCGCGCTCACGCCTCGCTTCGCAGGTCCCGCTGATCGGTTTCGCCGGCGCACCGTGGACGCTGATGAGCTATATGGTAGAAGGGGAGGGGACCAGGACCTTCACCAGGGCCAAGCGGTTTCTGATCGAGCATCCCCGGAGCGCGCACGCCCTCCTGGAGCGGCTGGCGACGACGGTGGGGAGATTTCTCGCGGCACAGGTGGCGGCAGGAGCCCAGGCCGTGCAGCTCTTCGACTCCTGGGCGGCCGCACTGGGGCCCCGTGATTTCCGGGAATTCGCCCTGCCGTATCTGGCCCAGTCGGTGCTGCTGGCCAAGGCGTCGGGAGTGCCGGTGATCGCCTTTGCGCCCGGGGCAGGATGGGCCCTGGAGGAGATCGCCGACGTGACCGGCGCGGACGTGATCGGGGTGGACTGGCAAACCGATGCCGGCGAGGCGCGGCGCAGGATGAGCTCGCGCGGAGTCGCCCTCCAGGGGAACCTGGATCCCACCTGGCTCTACGCCGAGCCGTCGGTGATCCGGGAGCGCACCCATGCGATGCTGGACGCCTTCGGTGGACGGGCGCACATCGCGAACCTGGGGCATGGGATACTTCCGGACGTGCCGGTGGCACATGCGGAAGCCTTCGTGGCGGCGGTGAAGGAATGGCGGCCCCGGTGACCGCGGCCTCGAGTCGGGACGTGATCGCCGCGGCGGTCGAGTCGGTGCACGAGGAGGCGACCCGGTTCTTCGCGGCGCTCGACGGCGGCGGCACGTTTCGGGAGGACCGATGGCAGCGTCCGGGCGGCGGAGGGGGCCTCTCCCGGGTTCTGGTGGAAGGGAAGACTTTCGAGAAGTGCGGCGTCAACCGCTCGGTGGTGGAAGGCGTCATGCCGGCGCACATGGCCCAGCGACTCGGAGCGCGGGCGGGCAGCGAGCCGGAGTCTTCGTTCTTCGTCGCCGGGATGAGCATCGTGGCCCATCCGCGAAGCCCCAAAGTGCCGACGGTGCATCTCAACGTGCGGCACTTCGAGATCACCGCTTCCGATGGAGCGGTGCGCGACGCCTGGTTCGGCGGGGGCACCGATCTCACGCCCACCTTTCCCTATCCCGAGGACGCGGTCCATTTTCATCGCGCGCTGAAGGTCCTGGCGGACCGGCATCATCACTCCTTCTACCCTCGGTTCAAGACCTGGTGCGACAACTATTTCGTCAACCTGCACCGGGGCGAGGAGCGCCGCGGGGTGGGCGGCATCTTCTTCGACCACCTGCGCGCGGGAGACAGCGGGCTGGACGGCGGGCGGTTGCTCCAGTTCGTGATGGAAGTGGGTCGCGTGCTCCCGGCAGCGTACGGACCGATCGTGGAGCGTCGTCGTGACGAGCCCTATGGCGAGCGCGAGCGCCGGTTCCAGCTCGCTCGCCGGGGCCGCTACGTCGAGTTCAATCTGGTGCACGACAGGGGTACGCTGTTCGGGCTCCAGACCAACGCCAGGATCGAGAGCGTGCTCATGAGCCTGCCGCCGCTCGCATCCTGGGAGTATGCACCGAGCTACGAGCCGGGCTCCTTCGAGGCGCGTTTGCTGGCCATGCTCGAGCCGCGGGACTGGGTGGAGAGCGGCGCCGCGCCGGGCGAGGCGAGCTGAGCCCATGCGGGCCGACCAGGCATACGACGAGCTGATCCAGCGGGTGCGGGAGGAGGCGATGCTGGCCTCGATCGAGGCGCTGCTCGAGTGGGACGAGGAGACCCATATGCCGGCCGGGGGAGTCGAAGGCCGGAGCGAGCAGCTCGCGCTGGTGGCCGGGCTGCTCCACGAGCGCGGCACCGATCCCCGCCTGGGCGAGCTGCTGAGCGAGCTGGAGGGCTCCTCGTTCCTCGACGATCTGGAGTCGCCGCCGGCGGTGAACATCCGTGAGCTCAGGCGGGACTACGAGCGCTTCATCCGGCTGCCGCGCGCGCTGGTGCAGGAGCTCGCGCGGACCACGGCGGTGGCGCAACATGCGTGGTCGGCGGCACGGAATACGGCGGAGTACGACCGTTTCCGGCCGCATCTGGAGAAGATCCTCGAGCTCAAACGCGCCGAAGCACGCTGCGTGGGGTACGGCCGCGAGCCGTATGACGCGCTGGTCGAGGACTACGAGCCGGGTATCACCAGCGAGATCCTGGGGCGGCTGTTCGATGCGCTGCGCCGGGAGCTGGTGCCGCTGGCCGCGCGGATCGCCGGCGCGAGCCCTCGCCCCCAGGTGGCGGTCCTCCGGCGGCCGGTGCCGCTGGAGGGGCAGCGCAAGTTCGGCGAGCGGGTGGCTGAGGCGGTGGGGTTCAGCTTCAACCGCGGCCGGGTGGACCTGGGAGTGCACCCCTGCTGTACCAGCATCGGCCCGGGGGACTGCCGGATCGGCCTCCGCTTCGATCTGCGTGATTTCGTCGGCGGAGTGCTGACCGTGCTTCACGAAGTGGGTCACGGCCTGTACGAGCAGGGGCTGGATCCCGAGTTCTACGGAACGCCGATGGGGGAAGCGACCTCGGTGGGTATGGACGAGTCCCAGGCCAGACTGTGGGAGAACCGGGTCGGCCGGAGCAGAGGATTCTGGGCTCACTTTCTCCCCCAGGCCAGCGAGCGCTTCTCCGACGCGCTGGGCGATGTGGATCTGGACGAGTTCCACTTCGCGATCAATCGGGTGTCTCCCTCGCTGATTCGGATCCACGCGGACGAAGTCACCTACAACGTCCACGTGATGATCCGGTTCGAGCTGGAGCGAGCACTCCTCTCAGGGACCCTGACCGCGACCGACCTCCCGGGGGCCTGGAACGACGCGTATCGCGAATATCTCGGGGTGACTCCGGTGAGCGATGCCGAGGGCTGCCTTCAGGACGGGCACTGGGCCGACGGCCTCTTCGGCTACTTCCCGACCTACACGCTGGGCGACGTCTTTGCGGCGCAGCTCTTCGCCCGGGCACGCCAGGAGCTGGGCGATCTGGAGGACTGTTTCGCCCGGGGGGAGTTTCAGGAGCTGGTGCGCTGGCTGCGCGAGCGGATCTATCGGCAAGGCTCGCGGTATCCCTCGGCCCGGCTCATCGAGGTGGTCAGCGGACGGCCTCCCGATCACCGGCCGCTGCTGGAGGCGTTGCGCACCCGGTACGGCGCGCTCTACGACCTCTAGGGCGCGAGCCTCGGCGAATGGGAAGGGCGGTGGACCGGGTTGGCTCAGCGCTCGTAGGCGCCCAGATCGGCCGATCCACCCTGGGGGCGCAAGACGCCTTCGAGGTCGTAACCCAAGGCGTAGTCCGGGTCGGCGGCATCGACCGCCGGACTCCCGGGCGAGACCGTGAAGGTGGCGGTGGGGTTCACGAATTCCGGGTCGGCTTCAATGTTGTCCTCGGTGGCGCTCGCCGTGGTGTTCTCGATACCCGCGAGCAGGCTGTCGAGCGCGAAGGTGAGATTGCGGCGGATCCGATGCCCGTCGCCCTGCTGGAGGCGGATCTGGCTTCGCGGCGCGGCGGTCCCGTTGAACGCCACGAGGTTGTTCACGATGACCATGCCGCCTTCCGAGCCGTTCACCAGGATTCCCGCGTTTCCATTTTCCACGACGGTGTTCTCAGTCACCAGCACGGGGTCGGTGATCTGCCCGGAGAACTGCGCCCCCTTGGCCCGGTTGTCGTGGATCAGGTTGTTGGCCACCAGGTTGCCGCCGCCCTCGCCCGCCGCCTCCCAGTAGATGCCGTGATCGGTCTCGTAGACCTCGTTGCCGGTGCACGGGTCGGTGAGCAGGGCGAAGCGCCCGTTGTGATGAATCCAGTTGCTCAGGATCTGGATATGACCACCCGTACTCACGTTGATGCCGGCGTGATAGTCGTTGTTCCGGATCTCGTTCCGGGAGATCTCGACGTGAGAGGCCGTGACGTCGATCTGGTTGGCTCGCCGGCCGGAGCAGGAGGACACGTCGTCGCTCAAGGGACCCTCGATGATGAACCCCGAGAGGCGGAGCCCTTCTCCCTCGATCACGATCTGACCGTGCAGCACCGGGCGCTCGCCCGGGAACGCCAGGATGGAACAAGGGGCGTCGGCTGAGCACTGCGCCGCCCAGGTGTGGGTGTCCTCCGAAGTGCCGAAGGGAAATCCGGTTTCATACGTGCCGTCTCGGACATACGCCACCTGGCCGGGGCCGAGGGCGTCCATGGCCTTCTGGATGCTCCTCCACGGCTCGCGGATGGTCCCTGGATTCGCGTCGTCGCCGGTCGTCGCGACAAAGAATGCCTCGCCCAGCGACGGCGGCAGCGGCGGCGGGACGCGGCTGCCGCCCGAGGGGGTCTCCCGGGGCTCGAGGCACGCCACGCGGAACTCGGCGGTCACCGTCTCACCGAGCTGAACCTCCAGGGATTGCGGGTTCTCGCTCTCCATGTGGCAGATCGCCGCGAGGTCGCTCAAGCCGACCGTGTAGGTTCCGGGCGGAAGGGGATCGAGCGTTACGGTGCCGTCTCCCTCTGCGGCTCCACGCTCGGAGCCGTCGAGCGTGATGGTGTATCCGTCGGGGTCGGATGCGTTGCCGAGGGTGGTGGACGTGACCGCGATGGCGCCGGTCGTAGCTCCGCATACGACCGCGAAGGTGACCGTGGTGGTCTCGCCGCGGGACACGGTGACGGTGCGTGGGTTGCCGCCGGTCACCGAGCAGTTGGCCGCCAGCTCCCCAAGCTCGAGGGTGTAGTTGCCAGGAGCGAGCCCGGTGCGCTCGACCGTGGCTGAGAGGCCGATCTCCTCGGGCGGTTGGGCGTCGATCTGGAGGGTGTAGCCGTCGGCATCCGGCTCCGGCCCGCTGGTCGCCGTGGCGATCTGCAGCGTGCCCGTGTCGGGATCGACCAGGCCTTCTCCCCCGCAGCCTGCCAGGGCGGCCACGCCTCCGGCCAGGAGGAGCCATCGGGCACGGCCGAGTTGGGACACGGGCGGAATTCCTCGGAGGGAGTCTGACGATGCAGAAAAGGTGCGCCCGCGGACCGGTTGCGCAAGGGCCGCTGTGGCTCGGATCCGCCATGCTACCAGCAGCCCGATGAGGGGGCTATGTTGCCCGTCGGACAGGCGAGGCAGGACTGCCGCACGGCTCTCTTCGAGGACGCGGCGCGAAGCAGTATCTTCTAGATATCTCGCTATTTCGGGGCGGTAGCTCAGCTGGGAGAGCACCTGCTTTGCAAGCAGGGGGTCGCCGGTTCGATCCCGGTCCGCTCCATCGGTAGACGGGAAACCCCGCCGCGCTTTGGACCGGCGGGGTTTCCCGTCATCGTGGTTTCACCGCACCGGACCGGCACGGCGGGACCGCTGTCTCGGCTCTCAACCAATCATGGCGCGATCGGCTACTGCGCCTCTTCTATTTGTCCCCGAATCTCGCCGCCGGGAAAGTCGCCGGGGCCCGTGTTGGGCGGGAGTGCGCCGTCGTCGGTATGCACATTGACGTACGCCCCGCCGGTCCGGATCGCTGAGAGCAGTGAATCGAAGGAGATTCCGCCCACTGTGGTCCCGTTGCTGCCCGTAACCAGCTCGCCATCACCTTCGGTACAGGCCGGCGTATCGGGTGTGCCGCACAGGTTCAACCGTACGGGTCCGTTTTCTCCTACCACCTCGATGTGAATGTGCGCGACGACCGGGTTGATCAGGCCGGTGGTCTCCACCGTATAGTCGATCTGATCGCCGTTGATCGTCAGCGTGGCCGAGCCGGTCGCCGGCGTCGTTACCGGAGGTACCTCCTCCTCACCGCCTAATGTCGCAACGAAGTTGTCAGCCGAACCTGAATCGTTGTTGTCGCTGCAGGCAAGCGTCGCGCTCACCAGGGCCACCATCAATATCGGCCGTGCTTGCCAAGAGGTCATGCCAGCCTTCCTTTCCCATGGTCCGAGCCCGATCCTGTCGCTCGGCACTCACCGACTGTTCCATAGAGTAACGTCAGTTCCTGCTATCCTGTATCGAAATAGCGGGTTCTCCCAGGGGGAGCGGACCCGCCCCTCGCATCGGACTTCCCGACGAAACTATACTGAACAGCGGTGCGCGTGGCGAGCGCGGCCGGACGAAGGCTCGTCTCCCAGCGGTGCGTCAACCGGAGGGGGAGCCCAGATCGATGCGCAGGCGGACTTGCTGATACGTCGAGTCGGACTACTCGCAGCAATGCTGTGCCTGAACGCCTTCGTCCGGGAGACGAGCGCCCAGACGGTGCTCGATCGCACGCCGAACCTCGCCGGCGCCTGGGTCGGACCGCCTGGGGTGCTGCACTTCAATTTCCTTCATCGGTTCTCGGTCAGCCCGGCGCCGGAGCGCAAGGTCACCAGCGCCCCCACCTTTCTCCTCGCCGCCGGTCTGCCGGCCCGGACCCTCCTCGGCGTGCACTACGCCAGCAATTCCGAGCTCTCCCCACGCTACCCGAACGAGTGGGAGTTCTTCGGTCGGTACGCTCCGCTCGACCAGGAGCTGGGTGCCCCCTTCGACATCTCGGCCCAGGTGGGCTACAACCTCGCGGCCGAGGGACTCGACGCCGAAGCCGCGGTGGCTCGCCGGCAGGGTCGGCTGCGACTGTTGGCGGCGGTACGAGTGCTGGCGGAGCCGGGCGAGAGTGGCGGAAGCGACGTCGCCTTGGCCGGAGGCGCGGCGATACGATTCAGCCGGATGATCGGCCTCTCTGCGGACGTGGCCTCCCTGACGCAGCGCGGGCCAGGGGAAAGAGTGGCCTGGGCGGCGGGCCTGAGCCTCGGGATTCCGCATACGCCCCATACCCTGTCGCTCCACGCGACCAATACCAACAACGCGACGTTGCAGAGCTCTTCCCGGGGAACCGGGGAGACCCGCTACGGCTTCGAGTTCACCATTCCGGTGACCCTGAGCCGCTACTTCGGAAGCCGCCCGCCGCCTGCGGCCCAGCGGCCTGCGCCCGCAGGCCGGGACTCGGTCACCGCCGTGGTGCAGGACTTCACGTTTCGCCCCCGGCGGATGGAAATTGCGGCCGGGACGACCGTCGTGTGGACCAATGGGGGCCAGATGGTGCACACTGTCACCGCCGAGGACGGCAGCTTCGATACGGGCCAGATCGAGCCGGGTGGCCGCCGCGAGATCACCTTCTCGCAGGCCGGCACATACTCTTTCCGTTGCACGCCTCATCCCTTCATGAGGGGTGAGATCGTGGTGCGATGAGCGGTGGATAGTCCCCGGCGGGCGTTGCTGACCCTCGGACTGGCGGCGAGCCTCGTGGCAGCCGGTCTGGCCGGCTGCTTTTCCGAGCGGGAGGAGAGCACCTCCCCGGGGGAAGGGGAATGCCGCTTTCCCGTGGATGACGTGATCCCTGGGTCCACCATCGTGGTCATCCGAGACTTCAGCTTCGAGCCTGCCGAGGTGCGGGTGCGCGCAGGCGAGCGGGTCACCTGGATCAATTGCGACCTGGAGTCGCACACCAGCACGGCCGACGAAGGCGAATGGAACTCGCCGTTTCTCGACCCGGGCGATGCCTTCACCCAGGCGTTCCCGGACGCGGGAGCGTTCGGGTACCACTGCGAGCCTCACGACTTTATGACGGGGCGCGTAGTCGTGGAGTGAGATTCGGGAGGACCGCGGCGAGCGACCGCGACCTTGGATCGAACGACTCTAGCGGATGCCGATCCGGTGGCGCCGCCGGAGCGGCCGGTGGGCCCGGCCGGAGAGCGGAAGTGCCGCGCGCGGTGGGCCGATGAGCGGGCAGAGCACCTCGTAGAGCTCCCGGAAGCCAAACGGCTTTCTGAGCACGGCGACGTCGGGGTGCGCGCTGATGACGGCGGCGGCCTTCCCGATCGGCGCGTATTCGGCGATGAGCGCCACCTTGGTGCCGAGCTCCTGCTGGGCGACCCGGTCGGCCAACTCGCCCCCATCCATGTCGGGAAGCACCACGTTGGTCAGGACCAGCTGGTGGAGGCTGGGGTACTGGACCAGCATCCGGATGGCCTGCTCGCCGTCCCTCGCGACCCGAGCATCATATCCCAACTGGCGCACCAGGCGACTGGTGGCGGATCGCGCGGCGGTACGGCTCTCGACGACGAGCACGATGGGCGGGCGGAAGAGCGCCAGCGGCAGAGGGTCGGGAGAGGACATACGCGGCTCCGGGGCCAGGTTCGGCCGGCCAGGAACCCTCTCCACGACGAGGGGGTGGTCGAGTTGTCGAGTCTACCAATAACAGAGCGCGTGGAGCGCGGCTCCGCAAGGGTCGGTGCGGTTCAACCTCGGTCCGGTGGGGTCGCTGCGTCGGTCATCCGGGTGAGTCCGGTGGGCCAGCCTTCGGGCCGCGGAGACGCGCCACGAAACTCGAAGTGATCCTCCCGCAGCAGCCGCGCGCCGGTGATCCGACCCGAGTTGGCCGGATCGCCATAGAGCAAGGTGACGACGCGGTTGATGAGCAGCTCGACCGGAGTCCACGCCGCCGAATCCAGGCCGGGATACAGGTGGGCATAATCGGTGCGCAGCCGGGCCTCTCGCCCACGGGTCGGAGCGGGTTTGGGCTGGCCGGTCTGGCGAGCGCTCACGCGGGACCTCCTCCATATGGATAGCCGATGCGACCACGAGTTCGCCGCGGTCGCCACAACGCTACCCGAGCGCCCAGGACCTCGCAACCAGTCCCAGGCGGTGGTCCAGGAAGCGTAGCGATCGGCGGTGGCGTAGGCCGCCGACCAGCGCATCATTGGCCGACGGCGCGAGCCGTCGTGCGAATGTCGCTGCCGAACGTGCTGAGGGTGAGGAGCTTGTTCACGGCGGCCCACATGGCGTTGAGATCGCCGCGGACCACAACATCGAAGGCGCCCCGCTGCCGGGCCAGGTGGCGCGACTGCGCCGAGATGTAGGCGAGGTGGGGGAGAATGGGCGTGAGCGGAGCCTTCTCGCCCACGGCTCTGAGGGCGTGCAGCGCGGTCACCTCGGGCAGCTTGGTGTCCAGCATGAT
>DATBJC010000037.1:0-44934 GCA_036556625.1 Gemmatimonadales bacterium | reverse complement strand
CGCTTTGAGGTTCTGCACGTTCGCTGTCGTGATCTGCTTGAGGGGGCTGTACCGCTGCAAGCCGTAATCGCGCCCGGCGCTAACCCAGTCGCCTTCGGGTGCATTGAGGGTCCATGCGCCCGACAGCGCGGTCTCCTGGGCCGGAGCGACGGAGCTCCCCGCGACCGCCAGCCCCACTGTAAGCAAGCCGCCGATACCTATTCGCATACGTCGATGCATAGTCTTGTCTCCGCGTCAGCCGGTGATTGCGGCGGTCACGGCGCCAACAAGATCTCACCCGACGGACAACTGCTCCGAGCTGCGTGCCCCCGCTGAGCGGATGGGTCGGGCCGAGCGGCCGCATCGCGCAGGACGTCGGGTTCTTCCGAGTGTGCTGCGCTACCCGAGGATGCTCATAATGTGACGGACAGGGCAATGAACCGTTTGTACTGTCCCGTGGTGCCACCGTCTCATTGGATAAGGATGCTAAGTCACATACCATGTGTGGTACGGAATCCACTACCCCACCGCCACCGGAGCTGGCCATGTCACGATATTCGAGTTACCCGTTGCTTTCACTGCTCCTCGGTTTTGCCCTATCCACCGGCTTGCATGCCCAATCGGTTCCGCCGGATCTGTCCGACCCCGAAGTCGCCCATGTAGCAGTGACCGCCAACAGCATTGACATTGATCTCGCCAAGCTGGCCCAGTCGCGCACGACCAATCCGGACGTGAAGCAGTTCGCGACCACGATGATCACCGACCACAGCGCGGTCAACGCGCAGGCAACCGCGCTCGCCACCAAGCTCGGCGTCACGCCGAAGGACAACGCGGTCAGTCAGTCGCTCCTCAAGGGTGCGGCCGAGGCTCGCGCGGCGATCGAGCCGCTCAAAGGCAAGACGTTCGACAAGGCCTATATCGACCGTGAGGTGGCGTATCACGAGGCCGTAATCGACGCGCTGGACAAGGTTCTGGTCCCCAACACTTCGAACGCCGAGCTCAAGAAGCTCCTGGTGGACGTGCGGCCGGCGTTTGAGGCGCATCTGGCGCATGCGAAGAAGCTCCAGGGTGCACTCGGAGCCGGCAAGTGAAACGCGGTAGCCGTCGGTTCGCAGGGCTCGCCGCGTTGGCGGCGATCGGAGTCCTGGCGCTCGCCGGCGCCGCCGTCGCGTCCCGTCCCGCCGATCCCGTCCCCCAGCGTCACGTCGTGGAGATCCGAGGAATGGCGTTTCACCCGGAGGTGCTGGAGGTCCGGCGGGGGGACACCGTGGTCTGGATCAATCGTGACATCGTCCCGCACACCGCGACCGCCACTCGGAAATCCGGATGGGATACCGGCACTCTCCTCCAGGGGAAGAGTGGCCAGTACGTGGCGTCTCATAAAGGTGAGGACCCGTACTTCTGCAAGCTGCATCCCGTCATGCTGGGCAAGCTGATCGTCCGGTAGGCGAGCGCCGGTTGGTAGCGCGATGGCCCGACCCTCTCGAATGGAGCACAAAGGTGAGTGGAGAACACGCTGAGCTGAGCGGCCGGGACTTCACCTTGGGCTTCCGGCGGTCGGAGGTTCCCGACGGGGGGATGGTCGCTGGCCACGCGCACGGCAAACCCGTTCTCGTGGCGCGGCGGGCCGACGAGGTCTTTGCCATCGGCGCGCATTGTACGCATTACGCCGGGCCCCTCGCCGACGGCCTGATGGTCGGCGACACGGTGCGCTGTCCCTGGCACCACGCGTGCTTCAGCCTGCGCACGGGTGAAGCGCTCGCGGCACCTGCCCTGAGCCCGGTGGCGCGATGGTCGGTCGAGCAGCATGACGGGATGTGCTACGTGACCCGCGAGATCGACCCCCAGGCATCGGCGGTCGGGGGAGTGCCCGAAGCCACGGCTCACCGCGCCGCCATCAGGCCGCCGACGTCGGTGGTCATCGTGGGCGCCGGCGCCGCCGGGAACGCCGCGGCGGAGATGCTGCGGCGGGAGGGCTATGTGGGGCCGCTCACGCTGATCGGCGGCGAGGATACGGTTCCGTACGACCGGCCGAACCTCTCAAAGGACTACCTGGCCGGTACCGCGTCAGAGGAGTGGATCCCGCTTCGTCCCGCGGCGTTCTACGAGGAGCAGGGGATCCGGCTGGTCCTGGGCGGGCGGGTAGTGGCCGTGGATGTGCCGCGCAGGCGCGTCCTGCTGGACGACGCCACCTCCCACGAGTTCGGGGCGCTGCTCCTCGCCACCGGCGCGGAGCCGATCCGGCTCCCGACGTCCGCCGGCAGCGGCGTGCGGTACCTCAGAACCCTCGCTGACAGCCGGGCGATCATCGCCGCCGCCGCCGATGCCCGCCGGGCGGTGATCCTCGGCGCCAGCTTCATCGGCCTCGAAGTGGCGGCCTCGCTCCGGGCCCGGGGACTCGAGGTCAACGTCGTCGCGCCGGACCATCGCCCGCTGGAGCGAGTGCTAGGGCGCGAGCTGGGCGACTTCATCCGAGGCCTGCACGAGGAACACGGGGTGGTGTTTCACCTGGGGCAGACCGCGAGCCGGATCGAACCCGGCTCGGTGACGCTGGAGAGCGGCAAGGGCATCCCGGCCGACCTCGTGATCGCGGGAATCGGCGTGCGCCCGAGCATCGAGCTGGCCGCGGCTGCCGGGCTCGCGGTGGATGGCGGCATCGTCGTGGATCAGTACCTCGAGACCAGCGAGCCGGGGATCTTTGCCGCCGGCGACGTGGCGCGCTATCCCGATTCCCGGGCCGGCGCGCGGATCCGGGTGGAGCATTGGGTCGCCGCCGAGCGCCAGGGGCAGGCGGCCGCGCGCAACATCCTCGGGCGGCGCGAGCCGTTTGCCGCCGTGCCCTTCTTCTGGAGCCAGCACTACGACGTCGCGATCTCCTACGTCGGCCACGCCGAGCGGTGGGACGACGTGGAACTCTCCGGCACTCTGGAGCGGCGCGACTGCACGATCACCTACCGGGTGGGAGGCAGGAGGCTCGCGGTCGCCACCGTCGGACGTGACCGCTCCAGTCTCGAAGCCGAACTGGCCCTGGAACGTGAGGCTCGGGAATCGCTCACGGCCGCGACGGTACGCTAGGCGCCGTACCAAGGCCCCTGGTCACCGTGACACGCCGGCTGCGGTTCAACGCGGCGCACCACGTCCCGTTCCTCTGCGGCGTCAACCCCACGTCCGAGAACATCGTGGTCGCGTGCTGGCACGTGCTGGCGCCGCGGACGGCTCACACGGCTCCGCCGTCACGAGACCGGGAACAACTATGTCGAATACGATGGGCAGTGACGCGGTTGGAGCTGCCATTGCGCCGACACCCTGGCGCCGGCGCAAAGGCGAGGGTGTGTCGAGGCCGTTGCCGAGTGATGAGCCGTTCGAGCTGCCGCCGGCAGCGTCCCCCGATGCCGACCGCGCAGAATTCGAGATGCTCGTCCGCCGCCAGCTCGAGCTGCTGGGCGAGGACCCCGACCGCGACGGGCTTCAGAAGACGCCCGAGCGCGTCGCCAAGGCGCTCGCCTGGCCGGCCCGGGGCCACCATGTGGACGCGGGGACAGTTCCGCGACTGTCCCATGACGCGTGACGAGTTTCTCCGGTTGGCGCACCGCGTCGCGTGAAAGTGGCTTCGCCGGCGTTCAGCGCGAGACGAGTCACGCGGCGCAGGTAGGGGGGCACAGTCTCCGGCGTAAGTGCGCCACCGCGATGAAACGCAAACCGCTGAAGGATCTCTGCGCAGCGGGCGGCACTCAAGCAGCGGATGCGGCTGCAAGGGTGGCACTCACGGCCAGACCCGTGGCCACGTCGAGCGTCGAGTAAAGCGCGGTGAGGAGTGACTCAATATCCGCGACGAACCCCCAGCCGAGGCCCCGTCCGATGTCCAGGGCATAGGCGTCGTCCACCGGGTTACGCGCCAGGGCCTGGTCCCGCGCCGCCACCCAGTTCTTGCGGACCCGCGCGTTGAGGATGGGCAGGTAGGCACGCTCGGCGTGCAGCGCCTCCATGCGCCCATTGATTTCGTCATCATCCTCGACCGCCAGGGGCGACAACCGACCGTCGGCCAACGCGGAGTTCAGCGCCACGCGAAGAGTGAATCCGACGTGATGGGCAGCCGAGTACCTGACCTGGAGAACGCGGGCGCTCGCCGGTAGACCTGTCACTTAACGAACCTCCATGGGGTACTGAGCGCGGACTCGCCGCGACCGTGCATCAAGCATCACGGCAAGACGGCGGGCGACCGGCGGACCTTCACGTGCATCCTCGGGGCGAGAGGAAGCGGCACGGATGTCCCGCGACGACTGCGACCACGAGCGCGCCGCAGTCACATATAACAGCCTGCAGGTGCCCCGAGCACCCGCGCTGAAAACCTATCTGGGATCCGCTGCGGTCACGTTCAAGATATCGCATGCTACCGCCTGAGCTGTCCTTCCCCGCAGTAATCCTGACATCGTTTCGGGTCAGGCCACAGCGCTCACCGGTTCGATCTTCTCAAGCACTGCAGCGCCCTCAGAGTGAGAGGCCTGATAGAGATCCCATGCCTGCTGGAGGTTCAGCCAGAAGTCAGGCGATGTGTTGAACAACTTAGCCAAGCGGAGCGCGGTATCCGGAGTGATGCCACGATGGCCCTTGGCAATAGTGTTCACACGCTGGAACGGCACGTGGATCCGCTCTGCAAGTTGAACCTGGGTCATGCCTAAAGGCTTTAGGTAGTCCTCGACTATCACCTCACCCGGCGCTCAAGATGAAAGAGGCAGCGGTGAGCACATTGCGGGCTAGCAAGCTCCCCGACAAGACCAAGCACTCTTTTCGCCTGCTCCACTCTGGACACATTCCCGCGGTAGTCGCCGCCCTCAAGTCCCACTTCGGCAGTCAGGTTGTGGACTGGCATACGGGTAAAGGCGACGGCCCTGACTGTGTCCGCGGGTAGGCTCTTCGCGAGACCGCGCTGTTTCCGACGCAGGGCAGGGATCTACAGGTCGCACTCAAAGGCATACGCGTGCCTGGACGAAAGGGGCGTTACGACTTCGGGACTATGGTATAGCCGTGAGCTCAACCGGGTACTCGTTCCACTCCCGCCCGTCGAGAAGCCGACCGCCCACCTTCGGGGTAAGCCCGCCCCACTGCTTCCAGAAGAATGCCACGCCCCACGCGAGGCAGTTGTCCCGGAGCCCTCGCGCCCAGGCCGCATCGCACGAGCGGAAGCCATGGCCGCTCTCGCCGCCCCCAATCACCCAATCGATGCCAGTCAGGTCCAGGTCGTCGAGCCGCCCTAGAAGTGGCTCGGCCGAAATGAACTTTATGTAGGCTGGCGTGTTGCGCAGGGCATCGGCCCGGCGGGCCACGTCCATGTTCTCGATCGATGTCCCAAGCCAGATGTGCGCACCCCATTTCAGCTTGTCGGCGAGCCGCGCCGCCCGCTCCGGTCGTTTTGTCAGCACCTGGAATTGGTGCCAGCTCGCGCGGTTCATCACGTCAAAGACTCGGCGGATCATCTCGACGGTGAACTGGGCGTGGAAGATGTCCGACATGCTGTTGACGAAGATGCGACGGGGACGACGCCACCGAAGTGGCATCTCGAGGCGGGCCTCCCAGAACCGGGGCGCGAAAGGGTCCGCGCGACTGGCTGGCGTGTCCTTCACTGGCGGATGACGGAGGTAGACGTCGCGGGTCTTCCGCTTTGCCACGAGGAGGGCGTAACAGTTGTCGCACCCGGCCGAGACCTTCGTGCACCCCGTCATCGGGTTCCATGTCGCGTCAGTCCACTGGATGCCCGTGCGGTCACCCATCAGTTCTCTCAGATCGTTGTAGAGGAAGGTCGGGGCTCGCCGTCAATATAGGCGGTGGCCCGAGAGGCGGAGTAATGCTCACGACCCCTTTGGCACCAACGGACAACACAACGGACAACATGGGGGTGAAGATCACAAAAACGAGCACCCCGCGAGCAGCGAAATACTCGCGGGGCGCAGAGATACAAAATGGGCCTGGGTAGAGTTGAACTACCGACCTCACGCTTATCAGGCGTGCGCTCTAACCACCTGAGCTACAGGCCCTTCGTGGAAGCGTGAATATAGTCGGTCGGGGACGCCGCGGTAGCGCCGGGCGCCCCCGCCTGCACGCTTTATTCCTTCTCTTCGTCCTCGTCGAAGTCCTCGAACTCCTCGAGATCCTCGTCGTCGAAGTCGTCCTCCTCGTCCAGCTCGTCCTCGTCGTCCAGGTCTTCGTCCTCGTCCTCGTCGTCGTCGAAGGCGAACCCGTCGTCCTCGAAATCTTCGTCGTCATCGAACTTCCGACGCAGCTCCGAGTCCATGGCCTCCAGCGACGTCTCCCAGGCCGACATGATGATGTCCTCCGCCATCGGTAAGTGTATCAGACCTCTAGGACGCGTCCGCCACCCGGGCGGCCCGGGCGGCCTTCTTGCGGTCGTTCGCGGTGAGGACCCGCTTGCGCAGGCGGATCGTCTTCGGGGTGATCTCGATCAGCTCGTCTTCCTCGATGTACTCCAGCGCGTACTCCAGGGTGATCTGACGGGGCGGCTCCAGGATGACGTTCTCGTCCGAGGCCGTGGTCCGCATGTTGGTCAGCTTCTTTTCCTTGGTGACGTTGACGTCCAGGTCGCCCGGGCGGGAGTTCTCGCCTGCGATCATCCCCTCGTACACCAGATCCCCCGGCGTCACGAACATCTGGGCCCGCTCCTGCAGGTTCCCCAGGGCGAACGCCACGACGCTGCCCTCACGGTCGGCCACCAGCACTCCGCGCTTCCGGCCCGCCAGGGGGCCGGCCCAGGGGCCGTAGTCGAGGTACCGGTGGTGCATGATCCCGGTGCCCCGCGTGTCGGTCAGAAATTCCGACCGGTATCCGAAGAGTCCGCGGGCCGGGATCCGGAAGGTGAGCCGGACCATGCCCTGGCCTGGGTTCCGCATTTCGGACATCTCGCTCCGCCGGGGGCCCAGCTTCTCCATCACCACCCCCATGTACTCCTCGGGCACGTCCACCGTCAGCTCCTCATACGGCTCCAGGCGCTCGCCACCCGGACCCAGCTTGGTGATGACCCGCGGGCGCGAGACCTGGAACTCGTATCCCTCCCGCCGCATCGTCTCCATCAAGATGCCGAGGTGGAGCTCACCGCGACCCGAGACGGTGTGCGTGTCCGGGCTGTCGGTCTCCTCCACCCGGAGGGCGACGTTCCGCTCCAGCTCGCGGTACAGCCGGTCCTTGAGCTGCCGGCTGGTCACGTACTTCCCTTCCCGGCCCGCGAAGGGACTGTTGTTCACGATCACGTCCACCGAGATGGTGGGCTCCTCCACCGCGATCCCCGCCAGCCGCTCGGGATGCTCCACTGCGGTGAATGTCCGGCCGATCTCGATGGTCTCGAACCCCGACAGCGCCACGATGTCACCCGCGCGCGCCTCCTCCACCTCGACCCGGTGAAGGCCGTCGAAGGTGTAGAGCCGGGTGACCCGGTTCCGCTCGAAGGTCTCATCCGTCACCAGGCCCGGCTCACCCAGGGGCAGCAACGCCACCTCGTCTCCCACCCGAACTTGGCCCCGCTCGATCCGGCCGATGGCGATCCGGCCCAGGAAGCTGGAAAAGTCGAGGGTGGACACCAGCATCTGGAACGGTCCCTCGGGATCGCCCTTGGGCTCCGGCACGTGGTCGAGGATCGCCTGGAACAGCGGCCTGAGATCGGTTCCCGGCCGCTCCAGGTCGGCGGTGGCGGTTCCCGCGCGACTCGACGTATAGAGGAAAGGCGCGTCGAGCTGGTCGTGGGTGGCGTCCAGATCGATGAACAGTCCCAGCACCTCGTCGTGCACCCGGAGCGGCTCGGCGTCGGCCCGGTCGATCTTGTTGATCGCGACGATGGGGCGGAGCCCGAGGGCCAGCGCCTTGCGGGTCACGAACCGGGTCTGGGGCATGGGCCCCTCCGCGGCGTCCACCAGGATCAGGACCCCGTCCACCATCCGGAGGATCCGCTCGACCTCTCCCCCGAAGTCGGCGTGACCGGGGGTGTCCACGATGTTGATCTTGGTCCCCTGCCAGGTCACCGCCGTGTTCTTGGCCAGGATGGTGATCCCCCGCTCCCGCTCCAGCGGGTTGGAATCCATGACCCGCTCTTCCACCTGCTGGTTGGCGCGGAATGCCCCGGCCTGCCGGAGCATCTGATCCACCAGGGTGGTCTTGCCATGGTCCACATGGGCAATGATGGCGAGGTTGCGGATCAACGAGGCTTCCCTGTGCTCCACCGAGGTTTAGAACATTCGAGGCCCGAATCCCGGGCCTTCGCGGCGCATATATAGACGACGCCCTCGGATGCCGCAAGACAGGAGGACGGTGGACGGTGGACGGTAGGTTGGTGTCGTGCCAGCCTTCCGTCGATCTACCGTCCACCGTCTACCGTCTACCGTCTATCGTGATGGTGCTCGTGAACCCTGACGCCCCACTGGGGAGCGACCGCCGATTCTCGGGCATCGTCGCATCCTTCGCAGCCGTGCTCCACCTCCAGCTGGATGGTGACGTGGCCGATCCCCAGGCGCGACATTTCGGCCCGGATGCCGCCCAGCACGCCGGGATGGGCCTCCAGATCGGGCACCACCGCATGGCCGCTCATGGCCACCATGCCGCTGGTGACGGTCCAGACGTGCAGGTCGTGGACGGCAGCCACACCGGGTACGCCGAGCATGCGACGCTGCACCTCGGTCATGGAGACGTGCCGGGGCACCGACTCCAAGAGGATGTCGGTGCTGTCCCGCAGGAGCCGCCAGGCCCCGACCAGGATGAGCAGGGACAGCAGGATAGAGACGATAGGGTCGGCGATGGTCCACCCGGTGAGGGCGATGACGGCGGCGGCGGCCAGCGCGCTCACCGAGCCCAGCGCGTCGCCCAGCACGTGCAGGTAGGCGCCCCGCAGGTTGAGGTTGCCGTGCCGGGAGGAGTGGAGCACCGCGAGGCTGGTCAGATTGACCACCAGACCTGCGGCCGCGACGGCCAGGAACAGGCCGGTGCGGATGGGTGTCGGCTGCTGGATGCGCTGGATCGCTTCGATCACCACCCAGCCAGCGATCCCGAACAAGGCCACGCCGTTCACCAGGGCGGCGAGGATCTCCCACCGGAGATAGCCATAAGTCTTGCTGTCGTCGGCCGGCCGCTGAGCGATCCAGGCGGTGAGCAGGGAGAGCGTGAGCGCGCCGACGTCGGTGAGCATGTGGCCGGCGTCGGCCAGCAGCGCCAGCGATCCCGCGATCCAGCCGCCCACCGCTTCGACGACCATGAAGACGGCGGTGAGCCCGAGGACCCACTTGAGACGCGGCAGACTGTGACCCGATGCCATGCGCGTATCCTAGTCGGCTCGGCGAGTGGCAGCCTGTCTCACCCTGATCGCCTCGGCATGCCCGAAGAGTCCCTCCGCCTCGGCCAGCGCCACGATCGCGTCCGCTTCCGAGGCCAGACGCTCCGCGCTGTACCGGATGACGCTGGTGCGCTTGACGAAGTCGTACACGCCGAGGGGTGAGGCGTAGCGGGCGGAGCCGCCGGTGGGCAGCACATGGCTCGGTCCCGCCAGATAGTCGCCCACCGGCTCCGGCGAGTGATCGCCCAGGAAGATGGCCCCGGCGTGCCGGATGCCGGTGGCGATCCGCTCCGCGCCATCGGCCAGGATTTCCAGGTGTTCCGCCGCCCGGCGGTTGGCCACCTCGATCGCGTCGCGCATCGCCGGTACCACGATCAGCAGCCCGTTCCGCTCCAGTGCGGCCCGGGCGATGGCCGCGCGCGGGGCCGCCGCCAGCGCCGCCTCCAGCTCGCCGGGGATGGCATCGGCCAGGTCCGGATCCGTGGTGACACACCAGCTGACTGCGTCCTCGTCGTGCTCCGCCTGGGCCAGCATATCCGCCGCGATCCTGGCGGGCGAGGCAGTGGCATCGGCGATGATCAACACCTCGGTCGGTCCGGCGATCATGTCGATCCCCACCCGGCCGACCACCTGCCGCTTCGCCTCCGCCACCCAGCGGTTGCCCGGACCCACGATCTTGTCCACTCGCGGGACGGTCGCGGTCCCGAAGGCGAGGGCGGCCACCGCCTGGGCCCCGCCCATGCGGAAGACGCGGGTGACGCCGGACAGAGCGCAGGCGGCCAGCACGACGTCGGTCACTCCCTGGGGTGGGATCACCGCCACGATCTCCTTCACGCCCGCGACCAGGGCAGGGATCGCGTTCATCACCACCGAGGAGGGGTAGGAAGCCTTTCCACCGGGCACGTAGAGACCCACCCGGTCGAGTGGCGTCACCTTCATCCCCACCAGGCTGCCGTCGTCCCCCGCCAGGCGAAAGCCGACTTCCCGCTGGTGCTCGTGATAGGCCCGCACCTGGTCTACCGCGCGGGTCAGCGCCGCGCGCAGGCCGGGAGGTACCCGGTCCAGCGCGCCCTGCCAGTCGGCGGGGTCCAGCTCCCATTCCGGGGGGGAGAGGTCCATCCGGTCGAAACGGTTGGTATACTCCCGGATGGCCTCGTCGCCCCGCCGGAGGACGTCTTCCAGGATTCCGGCTACCGCGTCCCGGGTAGCCGGATCGGTGCCCGCGTGCTGGGGAAGCAGAGGGTCCAGCGCCTCGAAGGGAGGCACCGCGAGTCGGCGGATCATCCCCTCGCCTCGCGGTAACACCGCATCGGCATTACACTTATAGCATATGGAACCGGCAGCGTCACCGTCGATCCTCCTGGGCCTTGGCGCGGTGGTGGTCCTCGTGCTGGCCAATGCCTTCTTCGTGGCGGCCGAGTTCGCGCTGGTGGGAGCGCGCAAGACCCGCCTCGACGAGCTGGCCCGTGCCGGTGACGGCAAAGCTAGGTTGGCCCGCCGTGCCGTACAATCGCTCGACCGCTACATCTCGGCCACCCAGCTAGGGATCACGCTGGCCTCCCTGGGCCTCGGCTGGATCGGCGAGCCGGCGCTGGCCCACCTGGTCGAAGGCATGTTCGCCTGGCTGCCGTCGCCGGCGAATACCATCGCCACTCACGCGGTGGCGTCGATCGTCGCCTTCATCATCATCACCGTCCTGCACATCATCCTGGGCGAGCTGGTGCCCAAGGCTCTGGCCCTGCTCTACCCGGAGGCGGTCAGCGGCTGGGTCGTTGCACCGCTCATGGGCTTTGCCTGGGTCATGGCGTTCCCCATCGCGGTGCTCAACGGGACGGCCAACCGGCTTCTCCGCCTGATGCGGATCGATCCGCCCGGCGAACACGAGCGGCTGCACTCCCCCGAGGAGATCCGGATGCTGGTGGAGCAGAGCACCGAGGGAGGCAGCCTGCTGAAGCAGGACGCCCGGCTGCTGGAAGGCGTTTTCGAGTTCAGCGAGAAGACCGCGCAGGAGGTCATGACCCCCCGGACCCAGATGATCGCGCTTCAGGCCGACCTTCCCGTCGAGGGCGCCGCCGACGAGGTCGCCGCCGCGGGTCGCTCGCGCTATCCGGTCTATACTGATTCGCTGGACGAGATCGTGGGTGTGGTCCACGCCAAGGACGTCCTGGCGGCGCTCCGCTCCAACCCCGGACGCACCGTTCGCGAGATCATGCGTCCGCCCCTTTTCGTGCCGGGGACCCGGGAAGTGGAGGACGTGCTGGCCGACATGAAGCGGCTCAAGACCCATCTGGCGGTCGTGCTCGACGAGTACGGCGGCACGGCCGGGCTGGTCACCATGGAAGACCTGCTGGAGGAGATCGTCGGACCGATCTACGATGAATACGACCCGCAGGTCAAGGCGCGTCCCGCCGGCGCGCCTCAGCTCGACGGGGCCATGCCGATCAGCGATTTCAACACCGAGTACGGGGAACAGCTGGACGATACCGATTACACCACGATCGGCGGCTACGTCTTCGGCCAGCTCGGCCGTCTTCCCCGGCCGGGTGACCGGGTGCCCGCCGGCCGTCACGTGCTCGAGGTGGTGGAGATGGAAGGTCGCCGGGTGAAGTCCCTCCGGCTGCACACGCCTCAGCCCGAAGCCGAACCCGAGTCCCCGGTCGCCGGCCGGGAGAGTCGCGCGTCCTGACGGACTCGCCCCTGGTGTACCCGGATCAGCCGCGGGCGGAGCTGCACGCCGCCCTGCTCGACCTGGGCTACCGGTTGGCTGGAGTGCGGACGCCGGAGGAAGCGGCCCGCACCATCGCCTCGGTCGCCCAGGACCTGCTGGGCTGGGATGCGTGCAGCCTCGATCTCTACTCGGCCGAAACCGACACGGTGCAGGCAGTGGTCAGCATGGACCGGATGGACAACGGCGACCCGGTGGACGTGCCGCACGCCTACCCGTCGGGTCCGCCGGGGCCGATGACCCGGAAGGTCCTGGCGGAGGGTGCCCAGCTCATCCTGCGCGCCGTTGCCGCTCCGTCGAGTGAAGGCCTGACCCCGTTCGGCGCGGTGGGCCGGCCCTCGGCGTCGTTGATGTTCGTGCCGGTGCGGCATGGCGAGCGGGTCGCCGGCATCCTTTCGATTCAGAGCTACACCCCTCAGGCGTACGGCTGGGACGAGCTCGCGGTGCTCCAGACCCTGGCGGATCACTGCGGCAGCGCGCTCGAACGGCTCCGGATCGAGGCGGCGCTGCGGGAGAGCCAGGCCCAGCTCCGGCAGGCGGAGAGCGCGGCGCTGGTCATGACTGCCCACGTAGCCCTCGATGGCCGCTGGCGCAAGGTCCCTCCTCAGCTGTGCGAGCTCCTGGGATATCCCGAGCGCGAGCTGCTCCAGCTCAACCTCGCCGACGTCACCCACGCCGATGACCTGGACGCCGATCTCGCCGAGCGGCAGCGGCTGATCGAGGGCCCGGCGCGTTCCTACGATCTGCTCAAGCGACTGCGCCGGCGGGACGGCAAGGTGCTCTGGGTGTACGCCAACACCTCGGCCGTGCAGGACGCCGCCGGGACACCGCTGTACTTCCTGGTGTACCTCCGCGACGTGAGCGAGCAGAAGGCGTTGGAGGAGCAACTGCGTCAGGCCCAGAAAATGGAGGCGGTGGGGCAGCTGGCCGGCGGTGTGGCGCATGACTTCAACAACCTGCTGACCGCGATCATCGGGAACGCCGAGCTGGTGCTTCGGACCATTCAGCCGGAGGACCCCAGGCGCCTCGACGTGCTGGAGATCAGCCGGGCGGCTCGCCGCGCCGCCACGCTCACCCGCCAGCTTCTCGCCTTCAGCCGGAAGCAGGTGCTCCAGCCGCGGATCGTGGATCTCAACACGGTGGTCTCCGAGCTGACGACGATGCTGCGGCGGGTCATCGGCGAACAGGTGACGCTCTCGCTCCAGCTGGATCCATCCCTGGGCCGGGTGCTGGCCGACCCGGGCCAGCTGGAGCAGGTGATCACCAATCTCGCGGTGAACGCCCGGGATGCGATGCCGAGCGGGGGCACGCTCACGATCCGCACCACGAACGTGGAGACGGCCGACGTACCGCTGCAGAGCCCGGACTCGACGCCGATGATCGGTCCGCTGGTGGCCCTGAGTGTGAGCGACGACGGGGTGGGCATGGACGAGCGGACCCAGGCTCGGTTGTTCGAGCCGTTCTTCACCACCAAGGAGCTCGGCCGGGGGACGGGACTCGGCCTCGCGACCGTGTACGGCATCGTGCGGCAGAGCGGTGGACACATCCGGGTGAGCACGCGGCTTCATCACGGCAGCACCTTCACGGTGTACCTCCCACAGGTCGAGGGCACGCCCGAGGCGGCCGCCGAGACAGCGGAATGGAACGAACAGGTGCAGGGGGCGGGCACGATATTGGTCGTGGAGGACGAGCCCACCGTCCGCCGGCTCGCCTGTCGGGTACTCCGCGCCAACGGGTATCAGGTGATCGAAGCCGGTGACCCCGCCACCGCGCTCAAGATCGCGGGGGAGCAGGCACAGCCGATGGACCTGCTGGTCACCGACATCGTGATGCCCGGAATGACCGGCCCTGCGCTGGCCGAGCGGCTGCTGGCCGGCTGGCCGCTCCTCAAGGTGCTGTACATCACCGGGTACGCCGAGGAGGCGATTCAGCGACAGGGCCTGCTGCCGGCGGGCGGCGCGCTGCTCGAAAAGCCGTTCACGGCCCAGCAGCTCACCGACCAGGTACGTCAGGTGCTGGCCGGCACGGTCGGGTAGATGCTGAATCTTCCGGCCGCCACACCTCCGGGCGCCCTCGACCTGACCGGCGACGCCGCCCGCCGGCGGCGGGCCCTCCAGCGCGCCTCGATGCAGGTGCTGGAGCGCGGCGGGTACGAGGAGCTGCTGCCTCCCACCTTCGAGTACGAGGATGTCTTCCTCCGCGCCGGAGGCCCCGGCGTCGCCGAGCGCCTGCTCCGGTTCCCCGATCGGGACGGCCGCATTCTGGCGCTCCGCTACGATTTCACCTCGAGCATCGCGCGGATTGCTGCCACCACGTTCGCCGGTGCCGGACTGCCGCTGCGGCTGAGCTATTCGGGGAAGGTCTACCGCCAGGAGCCGGAGCGCGGAGGCCGTCCACGCGAGACGCTCCAGGTCGGTGCCGAGCTGCTGGGCGACGGATCGCTCCGGGCCGACGTCGAGATCGTGCGGCTCACGATCGAGCTCATCCGTTCCGCCGGCCTGGAAGACTTTCAGGTCAACCTGGGCCATGTCGGCGTGCTCGCACCGGGGCTGGCCGCGCTGGAGGAGCCGCTCCGGGCACAGGTACGCTGGTGGATCGACCGGAAGGACCGCGCAGGCCTCACCCGCGCGCTCTCCGGGCGGTCCGGTGACGTGTCCACCCTGGTGCGGTTGCCGTTCGTGATCGGCCGACGCGACGCGATCGAAGCCGCTCTCGAGAGAGCCCCGAGCACGGCATCGGCCGGCCTCCGGCACCTGCTTGCCCTGGACGACGCACTCTCCGCAGGGGAACGGCGGCATGTGGTGTACGATCTGGGCGAAGTGCGAGGTCTCGAGTATTACACCGGGGTGCACTTCGAGGTCTATGTCGCCGGCACCGGCCGCGCGGCGGGGGCCGGAGGCCGTTACGACGAATTGATGGGGCGGTTCGGACGCCCGATGCCGGCGGTCGGGCTGTCGCTCGATCTCGACGCGATCGCCGAGGTGCCGCTGTGAGCCGACTGAGAATCGCGCTGGCCAAGGGTCGGCTCTATGCGCCGTCAGTCGAGCGATTCCGCGAGGCCGGCATCGAGCCGGCCAATGACGCCGGGCGGCGCCTGCTCATTCCTTCAACCGACCCGACGATCGAGTTCCTGGTGGTGAAGCCGGGTGACGTGCCGGTCTACGTCGAATCCGGCGCCGCCGATCTGGGTATCACCGGGACCGACGTGCTGCGGGAGACCGGCGCCGACGTGCTCGAGCCGCTGGATTTGAGGTTCGGGTTCTGCCGCCTGGTCGTGGCCTCGCCCGGCTCGGCGCCGTATCCCGAGCTGGCGGGCGGCATCACCGCGCGGGTGGCCACCAAGTACCCCCGGCTGGCACAAGCCCACTTCGCGGCCCACGGTCGCCCGGTGGACATCATCCAGGTGAACGGCTCGGTCGAAGTCGCGCCGCTCCTGAATCTGTCCCATTGGATCGTGGACCTGGTGGACACGGGGAACACACTCAGAGCCAACGGCCTGGTGGAGCGAGAGACCATTCTGGAATGCAGCGCAGTGCTGGTGGCCAATCGCGCCAGTCAGAAGCTGAAGCTGGATGCATATCTGAGATTGATGGAGAGGCTTGAGAGAAGAGCGTAAAGCGTGAGGGGTGAAAAGTGAAAAGGGGATATCCGCAGTCGCACTCCGCTTCAGCTCTTGCTTTCACTTTTCAGGCTGTTCTGGCGGGCCAGCCGTGCCGCCAGCTCGATCGCCGCCCGCATGCTCGACGGATCCGCCTTTCCGCTGCCCGCAATATCGAACGCGGTCCCATGATCCGGGGAAGTTCGGGGAAACGGCAGGCCGAGTGTGACGTTCACCGCCCGGCCGAACGCCGCCACCTTGATCGCCGTCATTCCCACGTCGTGATAGGGCGCGAGCACGGCATCGAACTCCCCCTGAATGGCTCGCACGAAGACGGTGTCGGCCGGAAACGGCCCCTCGGCCCCCAGAGCCTGGGCCGCGGGTCGGAGCACCCGCTCCTCTTCGTCGCCGAAGAGACCCGCCTCCCCCGCGTGCGGGTTGAGGGCACATAGCGCGAGCCTGGGTTGGTCGATCCCCCACCAGTCCTGGAGGCTCTGCTGAGCAATCCGGCCGGTGCGCACGATCCGATCCTGGGTGAGCAGCGCCGGCACATCCCGCAACGCGATGTGAGTCGTCACCAGGACTACGCGGAGCTCCTCCGCCGCGAGCATCATCGCGACCTGCACGTCGCCGGCCAGGTGCGCCAGCCATTCGGTATGGCCGGGATAGGGGAAGCCGGCCAGATGAAGGGCATACTTCTGAGCCGGCGCGGTGACGATGGCGTCCACCTCACCGCCGAGCGCGAGCTTCACCGCGGTCTCGACCGCGTGACCGGCGAGCCGTCCCGCGCGGATGGCGCGGCTGCGGTCGTCCGCCTGTTCGCCGCTGCCCAGCCGCCAGGACCCCACCGGCACCCGCCGCGCAGCCCTGATCTCCCCGATCTGGTCGTCCGCGCCGATCAGGGTGACCTCGCCGCCGAACGGCTGCTCCAGGGCGCGAGCGGTGATCTCCGGGCCGATGCCGCGGGGATCGCCCAGCGTGACAGCAATGCGGGGCGGCGAATCCCCCGCCGCCCCGCCAGCGCGCCTGCCCTTCTTCGGGCTCCTCAGATCCGGATCTCCACGTAGGTCGACTTTCGAAGCTGGTCGATATAGCGCCGGATCGCGAGCTCCTGGCCGAGCTGTTGCCGGATGCGGTCCTTCACGTCCTCGTAGCGGATCTCGCCCTGAGAGCGACGGCCGGTCACCTGGAGCACCACGAACTGCTCCCGATCGCCCGAGCCTTTCACCGTGAATACCGGGACCACGGTCCCCGAATCCGCGTCCGCGATTGCCTTGGCGTACGTCTCCGGTAGCTTGTCGGTCGCCACGTTCTCCGCCTGCCGCTCGCCACCCGAAGGATCGTGGAATCTCCGCTGGAGGGAATCGAACTTCGCCCCGGCCGCCACCATGTCGTGCAGCCGGTCCGCCAGGGTGCGTGCGCTGTCCACATTGGCGGAATCGATCTCGGGAATGAGCAGAATGTGCCGGGCCTGCACTTCGGCCGGTTGGGTCCGCTCGACCTGGATGATGTGATAGCCGTAGGGCGACTCGACCGGATCGGAGACCACCCCCGGCTTGAGGGCGAACGCCACCCGCTCGAACTCGGGCACCATCATACCGCGCCGGAACCAGTTGAGCGATCCACCCTGCTCCCGCGACCCGGGGTCCTGTGAAAACCGGCGGGCGGCCGTCGCGAAGTCGGCTCCCTGACGCAGCTCGAGCACGATGGAGTCGGCCCGGGCGCGGGCCCGTGCCTTGGCGGCCGCGGTGGGCTTGGGCGAGACCACGATCTGGCGGAAGGAGACCGTGGCCGGCCGCGAGCCGAGGCTTCCCTTGTGCTGCTCGAAGAACTTCCGCATCTCCTGCTCGGTCGGCGCGACCGGCTTGAGCTTGCCGGCGTTCCGGAGCCCGTCGATCAGACGATTCTGCAACGCGGCCCGGCGCTGCTGGTCGCTGAGCCAGCGCCGATACTCCTCGGGCGTCTGAAAGCCGGCCTTCTTGAGCTCGTTCTGGTAGTCGACCTCCGAGCTGAAGTTCGCCCGCACCTTCCGCATCTGCTGCTCGACCCCGTCGGCGATCTCCTGGTCGGTCACTTCGATCGTGGTGTCGCGCGAGGCCTGCTGGACCAGCAACTCCTCGTCCACGATCGACGTCGCCACCTCCCGGCGCAGCGCCTCCAGCTGCTCCGGCTCGGTCGGCAGCTTGAAGCCCTGTGCCTGGCGGCTGAACAGCTCCTCCTCCACCTGCGACGCCAGCACCGGCCGGTTGCCCACAACCGCGACCACCCGGTCCACCACCAGGATCGAGTCGTTCGGCTGAATTCCGGGCAGCGTAGGGGAGGAATCGGGCAGGGCCACCGACGCCGTATCCTGCAGGCCGATGGCTCCAGTATCCGGCAAGCCGACCGCCGCGGTATCCTGCGCGCTCGCGCGGCCGCCTCCGACCAACACTCCGACGAGAAGCGCGAGATGCGCCAATGCCCCAGGCCCGCTGACGCTCATCGTTGCTCCACTCCTACTGTCTGCGGCCGGCACTGTCGCCGCCCGCAGGGGACTGCGGTGGCTTGGTGCCTGCCGAATCCTGTCCGGGAATGGGTGCCGGCCCGGGAGCCGGACGCATGGCCCCAGGGGGGAGGGACGGCTTTCCCGCCGAATCCCGCTTGGCGGCGGTACGCTCCTTGGCGATCTCGAGCCCGCGCGCGATGCCCGCATCATCCAGCCGGAAAGGCTGGCGGGAGCGCAGGACGGTGGCGAGGGCGTAGGGCAGCTGACGCAGACGGCTCTTCCCGTCGTTCAGCCTATCGAGGTAGCTCTCCACCTTGGACGCCGCCAGGGACTGGCGCTGGCTCAGCGGCACGCCGGGATCGGTGAGCTCCTTGGCATTGAGTCCCATGTCGGCGACCAGGGAGTCCAGATGTGCCTTGTAGCGGGTCGAGAGATCGGCCCACTCCGCCGGCGTCACCTTGATCCCGCCGGCCTCCGCATCCCGCAACAGCAGCGCGTTCTCGGCCAGCGCCTCCGCGAACTGCCGGAGCGTCGCGTCGTCGGCGCTCTGGATCCGGGCCGAGTACTGCGGCGGCAGCGCGTTGACCCAGCGGACGAAATCCTTGGTGGTGAGCGCGCCACCGGTGTACTGCGCCAGAGGCTTGGCCGACTGCACCGCCTCGCCCGGGCTCCGGGCGGCGGACCGGATCAGCGCCGGGGCATCGCTCACCAGCTTCATCCGGTTCACCTGCGCCAGGCTGTCCATGTAGGAGGAGTCGAGTCGCGCGCCGATCTGCTCGACCAGATGATCGCTCAGGCGCTCGCGGACTTCCTTCAGCGCGGGCCGCCGGAGGATGTGATACCCATAGGGCGTTTCGACCAGTCCGCTGACCTCGCCCGGCTGGAGCAGCCAGGCCGCGCTGTCGAAGCTCGCCACGAACCGGCCCTTGGGGCCGAGCGGAAGAAATCCCCCGTCGGTCTTGCTGCCGGGATCGTCGGAGAGCTGGGAGGCGAGCCGGCCGAAGGCCACACCCTGCTTGATCCGGTCCAGGGTGGCCTGGGCCTGCTTCCGCTTGGCGGCTCGCACCGTGTCGGGTGCGTTGGCCCGGGCGCCGAAGAGGATGTGCTGGAACAGCCGCTGGTCGCTCTTGTTGTAGAGGCTGTCCACCGCCGTGGGCGACAGGGTAGAGCGCCGGGCCATGAGCGAGTCGTGCCATCGGGTGCCCACGATTTCCGCGATCTGGGGCCAGACCGCCTCCGCGATGCTGGCCGAGTCGGTCGGCAGTTCGCCGCGCACCGCCGCCTGTCCCAGCAGGGAGTAGTCCACCCAGACGCTGGCCACCATCTCGGCCGCCTCCGGGTTCATCTGGATGCTCTTGGCCGAGCTCATGATCTGCGCCAGGCGCTCGGGCGACAGTTCCTGGCCCGCGGCCTCGGCCGCGGTCTCGGGGTGAGCGATGAACAGCTCTCGGGCCCGCTCACAGCCGGCGAGCGTGCCGCTCAGGACCAGGACGGGAAGAACCAGACGAACGAATGTGGAAGCTCGACTCATGACTTCTCCGATGACGTGACCACGGCTACGCGGCGGCCTGCTGGAGGGCCCGAACCAGCGCGGGAACGATCGGCTCTCCACCCAGGCGCAGCAGGCGCAGCGAGAGCGGGACCGTGCGACGCACCTCGGCCGCCAGCTGCACGTCATCCAGCGCCGATGTGAGCCCGGTGAGCCGGGGCTGAGTGCCCTGGCGGAAGGTGAGCCGCGCCTCGTCTCCCCGAACCAGCACGTGTTGCAGACCGAGGGCCGCTCCCAGCACGCGGAGACGCGCCATGTGGAGCAGGGTCTCGGCCTCGGCCGGGAGTGGGCCGAAGCGCTCGCGCAATTCATCCCGCAGCCCATCAATGTCGCCGGGTGCCCCCGCGCGCGCCAGTCGGCGGTACAGGTCCAGCTTGACGTCGTCGTCGGGCACGTAGCCGTCCGGAAGGTGGGCCGGGCGGTCCAGCACCACGTCGGGCGGGGCCGGTTGCTCGGTGACACCCTGGCCCCGGAGACTCCGGACCGTCTCCTCCAGCCAGCGCATGTAGAGATCGAATCCGACCGCCTGCGCGTGTCCCGACTGCTCGGCTCCCAGCAGATTTCCCGCGCCCCGCAGCTCCAGGTCTCTGAGCGCGATCCGGTAGCCGGCCCCCAGATCGGTATGATGCTCCAGCACCCGCAGCCGTTCCTCCGCGGCCGCGTCCATCGTGTCGGGCACCAGCAGATAGCAGTAGGCCCGCCGGTGGCTTCGGCCCACCCGGCCACGGAGCTGGTAGAGCTGGGCCAATCCGAACCGATGCGCGTCGTGGACCACCATCGTGTTCGCATTGGGAACGTCGAGCCCCGACTCCACGATCATGGTGGAGACGAGGATGTCGACCTCGCCCGACACGAATCCCCGCATCACCGTCTCCAGATCGTCGCCCGGCATCTGGCCGTGCGCCACGCCCACCCTGGCTCGCGGAGCCAGCGACCGGACCCGTGCCGCCACCGTCTCGATGGTCTCGATCCGATTGTGCACCACGAAGACCTGGCCGCCCCGGTCGATCTCGCGCGCGAATGCCTCCTCCAGCAGGCCGTCATCCCACGGCTCCACGAACGTCAGGATGGGGGAGCGGTCCCGCGGCGCCGTCTCGATCAGAGTGAGGTCTCGGAGACCCGCGAGCGAGAGGTGCAGCGTCCGCGGGATGGGGGTCGCGGTCAGCGTGAGCACGTCCACCGCGAGTCGGAGCGCCTTGAGCCGCTCTTTGTGCTTGACCCCGAAGCGGTGCTCCTCGTCCACCACCAGGAGCCCGAGGTCCTTGAACACCACGTCCTTGGAGAGCAGCCGGTGGGTGCCGATGACGATATCGGTCGAGCCGTCGGCCAGGCGGGCCAGGGCGTCCTTCTGTTCTTTCGCAGTGCGGAAGCGGGACAGCACCTCGATCCTCAGCGGAAAATCGGCCAGTCGCTCGGTGAAGGTGCGCCCGTGCTGCTCCGCCAGAATGGTGGTCGGTACCAGGACCGCCACCTGCTTGCCGCCCTGCACCGCCTTGAACGCCGCTCGCACCGCGACCTCGGTCTTCCCATAGCCGACATCACCGACCAGCAGCCGGTCCATGGGCAACGGCCGCTCCATGTCGGTCTTGACCTCCTCCGTCGCCGTCCGCTGATCCGGGGTGTCTTCGTAGAGGAAGCTGCTCTCCAGTTCTCGCTGCCACTTGCCGTCGGGCGGGAAGGGATAACCGGCCGAGACGGTGCGTCGAGCATAGAGATCCAGCAGCTCGGCCGCCATCTGCTTGATGGCCTGGCGGGTCCGCTCCCGCACCCGCTGCCAGGACGCGCCGCCGAGGCGATGGATGCGGGGCGGCGGCCGGTCGCCGTCCTCGCCCGCGGCGCGGTAGCGCTCCAGCTGGTCCAGCCGGTAGAGCGGCACGTTGAGCCGGTCGCCTCCCTCGTATTCCACCACCGCCACCTCGATGACCGATTCTCCCACCATGATTGTCTGGATGCCGCGATAGACCCCGATGCCGTGATCGAGGTGCACCACGTAATCCCCGAGGGTGAGAGCGCCGGTGGCCAGCGAAGGCGCCGCCTGCCGGTAGCGGCGTGCCCGGCGGAGCCGGCGCGCCCGGCGGAAGATCTCGTGGTCGGTCAGCACCCGGAGCGATGGCATCACGAACCCGCCATCCAACGCCCCGATCGCCAGCGCGGCACGGGTGCCCGCCCTCCCACCTTCGTCCAACAGCTCGTCGAGCCGCTCGAGCTGGCCCTCGTTGTCGCACAGGATCAGCGTGGGAGGCGAGCTGTTCAGCAGACCGCGGAGCCGGTTGAGGTCGCGGTCCACCTTCTCCGGGGGAAAGAATCCGAACTGCAGATCCGTACGGTCCTCCCGCAGGGCGAGCCGGGGGAACCCACCGATCCTCGCTCGCCATGCCTCCGGGCCCTCCAGGATGGCATCGCGCTTCGGTACGTCTTCCCCCAGGCGCCGGGCGACTTCGAGATGGTGCTCCGCCTCGCTCCAGGCGCGCTCCACCTCGTCCTGGTCGGCGCCGGACGACTCCTGGACGATGAAGGTGTCCGATGGCAGGAGCTCCAGCAGGGTCTTCCGCGATGGGGCTTCCTCCGGCCGAGCTCCGTCGGTGAGCGCTCTGGTGCTCACCGGCAGCACCGACACCTCCTCCAGCTCCTGGAGCGAGCGCTGGGTGGTGAGATCGAAGCCGCGAAGCGACGTGATGTCGTCTCCCCACCACTCGATGCGGGCGGGCACCGCCATGCCGAACCCGTAGACGTCGAGAATCCCGCCCCGTACGCTGAACTCGGCCACCTCGGTCACGGTGGCGACCCGGCGATACCCCATGGTCTCCAGCGTCTGGGCGACGCTGGCGGGAGTGCGGCGCTCTCCCGGCACGAGGCGCAGCCGGAGCCGCTCGAGTGCGGCCGGCACGAGCGTGCGCTCCGCCGTCGCGCGCGCCGTGGTGATCACCACCCTGACCTGCCCGCGGAGCAGCGCCTCGATGGTCTCCACCCGCTCGCCCGCGATCTCGTAGTGCGGCTCTTCCTCGCCCAGCGCCTCCCGCTGGGGGTACAGCGCGACGGCGCCGTCGGTCAGCAGGGTGAGATCGTTGAGCCAGCGCTCCGCCTCGCCCGGGGTGGTGGCGACCACGACCACCTGCCGCTGGGGGTAGGCGTTCGCCAGCCAGGCGGCGAGCACGCTGCCGCTGGAGCCCGCCAGTCCACCGAGTCGCAGCGTCTCGCCCCGGGCCGGGAGTCGCTGCGTCAAATCCGTGGTAGCGGGCGTCCGAGCGAACGCCTCGAGCACCGGCTTGAGCTTCACCGCTGTCGCCTCCACAGGCTGGCCAGCGCGAGCTCGGCGATGGCGAGCAGCAAAGCGGCCAGCAGCAACGGCCCCCGGAAATCCCCGATCGCACCCGCGGAGAATGCCAGCTCCACACTCTCGGCCAGCGGCACCACGCGCGCCGGGCTCCACAGCCGGCTGATCTGCTGGTCCGGGGCCGGCGTCAGGGACGACTCCCGCTGGTCCAGGTTGGAGCTGAGGGCGCCAAGCGTATCGCTGCCGGCCATGAGGTAATAGGCGCCGATGTCGGCCGGCCGGAACATTCCGCCGCCCTCGACCTGCCACTCGCGGTCGTCCTGGCGGACGCTGGTGGTGAGATCCGGCAGCGGCACCGCGTCACCGGGAGCGCTCTGGGCCAGGATCACCTCACCCCGGGCCAGCCGGTTGAGCAGCAGATCCATGAAAGGCATGAACCCGGCCGCGAGGGGCAGCTCGGTCCACTCAGGGTCCAGCCGGCTTCCCAGCAGCACGACATCGCCGCTCCGCACCAGCCACGGCTGGCCCGCGACGGTGGCGAGCACGCCCGTCCGTCCGCTGCCGGCGGTCTGGAGCACATATCGGCGGGTCACCCTCACTCTGCCGATCACCAGCCCGCTGTCGGTGACGGCGGGATCCAGTGACAGCCGCGCATAGCTCCAGGCGACGCCACGAGCCGCCAGCGCTCGGTTGAGCGCGCCCAGCTCCGCGGGATCCTCCGGCGGCTGCACCACGGAGCTGCCACGCCCGAGTCCGATCGTGACCTCGTCCCCCCGCGCGATTCGACGGTTGGCGGCCAGCACCTCGCAGGCGGCGGCGACGTGCCGGCCCGCCGAATCCCAGGCGACGCGGGCCACCGGCGCCACGCGGACCACACCGACCCGCCGGTCGTCGGCCCGCAGCTCGTCCGGCGCCAGCTCGGCCATCAGCTTCCACCAGCCGCTGGGCACCCCCGGCAGGCTCAACGAGGCCGCCGCTCCCGCGTGCCCCAAGGCCTGGCGGGGAGGCCGCTCACCCAGCCGGGCGGTGAGCGGCACCGCGAGACCCGAGTCTCCGGCCAGTGCCACCGTGATACGCCCCCCCTCGCTGGACCACGGCTGAGGCCCGGTCTGCACCTGGGCGATTCCGACGTTGGGCGGAGGCGGCGTGTCCGGCCGCCCGACCAGGACCGGTGCTCCGCCACGAGCCGGAGACACGGCGCTCGCCTGGAGGTCGCTCAACAGGACGACTTCGCCCGGGCGGGAGTCGGCCTCCACCATCTCGCGCCCAAGGGTGAGCGCGGATCCGAGATCGAGCCGGTGGGGCGAGACAACGAGCTCATCGAGCTGCGCCGTCAAGCTGCCGGCGTCACCCCGCTGGGGAACCCCGTCCGCCGTGAGGAGCCAGAGCGCGTCCCCGGGCGTGGCGCGGGCCAGCACCCCGCGGGCGGCCTCGCGCAACTGGGCCAATCTGGGAGAGCCGCCGACCACGGCCCCGCTGCTGGGGGAGTTGTCCACCACCAGCACCAGCGCGCTTGGCGAGTGGCCCGGCACGCCCCGGAGCGGCAGGGTCGGTCCCGCGGCCGCGAGCACCAACGCGACCACCAGGAGGGTCCGCACCAGCAGAAGGAACAGGTTCTGCAGCTTGAGCCGACGCTGATGTTCCTGGGTCGTGGTGATCAGGTAGCGAACGGCGGGGAAGACGACGGTGGGCGGCTCGCGCCGGGCCAGCAGGTGAAGGAGGACGGGGATCCCCGCGGCCGCCAGTCCGAACAGCACCCAGGGGTGAAGGAAGCCGATCATCCTGCTCGCGGATCGGGGGCCAGCGCTTCGCGCAGTACGGTGCCGTACGGCGTATTGCTGACGACCTGGTGGTAGCGGATGCCGTGCCGGCGGCAGGCAAGACGCCATTCACCGACCACATGGCGGACCGTCTCTCGGTAGGCGCCCACCCAGTCGCGCGGGCGCAGGACCACGGCGCTTCGCGTCTCCGGATCTTCGAACCGCGCCTCGGCGGGTCCACCGAGGGTCAGCTCGCCGGGGTCCATCACATGGAGCACCAGCACCTGGTGGCCGCGGTGGCGGAGAAACCTGAGCGCCTTCATCGCGAGCCCGCGGTCGAGCAGAAGGTCGGAGACGAAGACCACCAGACCCCGGCGTCGAAGCTGGTCCACCACTCGACGCAGAGCTGGCTCCGCGGCGGTACCCTGGCCCGCCTCCAGCCCGGCGAGTGTGCGCACCAACTGACGCCAATGACTGAGCCGGGCCCGGGGAGGAAGGACGGTCCGCACCTCGTCGTCGAAGGCGATGAGGCCGGTGGCATCGCGCTGACGAAGCAGGATGAGGGTGAGCGCCGCGATCAACCGCTGGGCGTAGCCGAGCTTGGGCAGGACGGTCTCAGGGTCACCGGCCCACGCCATGGAGCGGCTGATGTCGAACACCACCATGGCGCGAAGATTGGTCTCTTCCTCGAATTGCTTGACGTAGAGCCGGTCGTTCCGCCCCAGGATCTTCCAGTCGACATACCGCAGCTCGTCCCCCGGCTGGTACATCCGGTGTTCAGCGAACTCGACGGAAAAACCGCGGCGCGGCGAGCGGTGCAACCCGGTAAGAAACCCTTCGACCACTCCCTCGGTGATCACCTCGATGCCGCCGAGCCTGGAGACATCGAGGGGATCGAGGAGGTCGAGCCGGTCCCTGGTCATAAGGGGCGCAACGTATGGGGGTTTCCCGCTCGGAGCAACGTCGAATCCAGCCGCGGCCACCTGTCCGATGAGGGAGACGCGGCCCACCCGGCACCGAGCTCGGGTATTTTTCTCAACACATTACCTTCACGTATCTTAACCAGTTGATCCCTGCTGGCACGCTGCCTGCTGCCACCGAGGCGGATACGCTTGGAGCGTCCGGAGGGAACATGTTCGTCTCGCTGGGTTGGGTGCTGCTCGCCGGCCACCTGCTCGCCAGCCCCACACCAATCGCTCGCCCCATCGAGCCGCCGGCCGGACGCCACGCCGTCCCGGCGCCGGGCCGGGTGGCCGTGTGGTCCGATCGGGACGATCCCTACCGGCGGGGCGACGGTGCCCGGGTATATCTCAGAGCCGAGCGGGCGGGCTACATCGCGGTTTTCCGGGTCGATACCGACGGCCGGATCCGGACCCTGTTTCCTGGCGACCCCTGGGGCGAGACCTACGTCCGCCGTGCCCGCCAGTTCGAGGTGACCACCGGACGAGGGGGCCGCTCCTTCGTCGTGGATGACTACCCCGGGGTCGGTTATCTATTCGCCGTTGCCTCGACCCACCCGTTCGACTTCGGAGACATCGCTCGGGGCGACTACTGGGACTACCGGATGATCGAAGGCGGCCGGATCCGCGGCGACCCCTACGTCGCCCTCGCCGATCTCGCGGCCCACATCGCACCCGAGGGGCAGTACGACTACGACATCAGTCCATATTACGTGGAACGGCGGTACGATTATCCCCGCTTCGTCTGCTACGACTGTCATGCCTACGCCAAGTACGACGAGTGGGATCCCTACCGGCAGGGCTGTGCCCGGTTCCGGGTGGTGATCTACGACGACCCCCGTTTTTATCCCTACCGCTCCGGCCGGGGTCGCACCGCCGTGGTGGCCCGGCCACTCCGTCCCGGCCCTCGCTTCGTGTTCCGCGACGCCGACCCGGGAACCGACTACGTGACCCGGGTGCGGGGGGCGGCCGCGTCGGACCGCCGCCGGGGCGAGTCATTGGGCCGCACCAGCCGAGACGTGGGCGGGCAGGGAGCGGTGCCGGCGCCCTCGGTGTCGTCGGTCCGACCGGCGCCGCACCGAACCCCAGCAGTCGAGGCCGTTCCGGCCCCTGCCCCGCTGGACGCCGAGCGCGCCGAGGGACGCCGGCGAGCTCGGGTGCCGGCAGTGGAGGAGGCGCCCCGGGGACTGCAGCCGTCGGAAGACAACCGGGCGCGTCCCCAGGCCGCGGAGGACGATCGCCGACGGCCCGAGGCCGCGGAGGGGAACCGGCGTCGACCAGAGGCGGCGGAGGACAACCGCCGTCGCCCCGAACCACCGGCGACGCGGCGCCGCGAGCCCCAGAGCACCGGCGAGCCCGAGCTGCGGCGGCGGAAGCCGTGACCGGATGACCCCTCGCGTCACCCTCCTGTTCGCGCTCCTCATCAGCTCCCCGCTCCACGCTCAGGCGCCGGGCCCGCTCGACGGAGCCGCTGAGACGATTACGCCCGCCGACCTCCGGACCAAGATCGGCATCCTCGCCGACGATTCCATGCTGGGGCGCGACACGCCCAGTCCCGGTCTGGAACGCGCGGTCGCCTACGTCACCGCCGAATTCCGCCGCCTCGGACTTCGGCCCGCCGGAGACTCGGGGACCTTTGTCCAGCGCTTCGGCGTGTCCCGCTGGACGGTGGATACGGGATCCTCCTCGCTCGAGCTGACGGTCCGCGGCTCGCGGGTGCGCACGCCATTCGGCAGCGCGGTCCGGGTGATCGGCGGCGGCGCGTCGGGCAAGCCGATCGGCGGGTCCGCCGTGCTCCTGGCCGGCCCCCTCACCTCCGCGGTCACGGCCGATCGCCGGCTGCGCGGCCGCATCGTCCTGCTCGCGCCCGACTTCGAGCGGCCGCTGCCATTCGGACTGGGTGACCGGGTGGACGAGATCGCCGCAGTGGCACGGGCGGTGATCCTGGTGTCCAACCGTGACTCCGTCACGTTCAGCCGCCGGATCGACACCTCGCTGGAGCCGCGGCTGACTCCGGATTTCCGCATGGAGGAAGACGGCGCACCGGTGCTGGAGCTGCACGAACATGCCCTGGGGCCCCTGGCCGCCGCACTCGACCTGCCGACCCTGCGCGCCCTCGATGCCACCGTGGTCCGAGACCTTCCCGGATTCCGGGTGGACCTGCGGATCGTGCGGCACTACCTCCAGCGGGCCATGGTGCCCAACCTCGCCGCCGTGCTCGAGGGGCGAGATCGCCGGCGGCGGAACGAATACGTCGCCTTCTCCGCTCACCTGGATCACGTCGGGGTGCGGCCAGGCCGGGCCGACAGCATCTTCAACGGGGCGGACGACAATGCCTCAGGTGTCGCCGGCCTGCTCGAGATCGCCGAGGCGTTCAGCCGGCGGGAGGCGCGGCCCGACCGCTCGCTCCTGTTTCTGGTGCCGAGCGGAGAGGAGAAGGGCCTCTGGGGCAGCGCGTACTACGTGGCACACCCGACGGTGCCGCTCCGGCAGGTCGTGGCCGATCTCAACATGGATCTGATCGGCCGGAACTGGGGCGACTCGGTGATCGTCAGCGGCCCCGAGCTGTCCACCCTGGGGCAGACACTGCATCGGGTGAGCGCCTCACATCCCGAGCTCCGAATGGCCCCGCTGGCCGACCGATGGCCCCGGGAGCGCATTTTCTACCGATCCGACCACTACAACTTCGCGATGAAAGGTGTCCCGGTGCTGTTCTTCACCAGCGGCACCCATGCCGACTACCACCAGCCCAGCGACACGCCGGAGCTCATCGACACGGAGAAGGCGTCGCGGCTGGTCCGGCTGGTGTTCCATGTGGGTGCCGCGGTGGCCAACACGGATGGACGCCCCCGGTGGGATCCCGCGAGCCGGCGACGGCTGATGGAGGAGCAATGATACAACGGACGCTGGTGCTGCTGCTCTCACTCTGGTTGACTGCTACTCCGCTGGCCGCCCAGGCCGCGGAGCCGGCCGCCCGCGAGACCAGCGCCGCCGCGACCATCACCGCCGCGGACGTGGCCGGGCGGATCGGGATCATCGCCGACGATTCCATGCGCGGCCGGGACACGCCGAGTCGTGGGCTGGAGCTCACCGCGCAATACGTCGCCGACCAGTTTCGGCGCTTCGGCCTGAAGCCGGGCGGTGAGAACGGCACCTGGTTCCAGCGCTATCCCATCACCCGGCGGCGGCTCGACCTGGCGGGCTCCAAGGTCGTGCTCCAGGCGGCTGGCGCCTCGACCCTGGCGGCGTTCGACCGCGCGGCGCGCTACGTCAGCGGTGACATCCCGCGCGAGCCGCTGGTCGGTCCCGCGGTGCTGGTGGGCGGTGCGATGACACCCGAGGCGGTCGCCGGGATGAGTCTCCGCGGCAAGGTCGTGCTCTATGTGCATGACTACCGCAGGGCCATCCCCACCAACGCGACGCAGGTCGCCCGGGCCATCCGGGTGAGCAAGCCCAAGGCCATCGTAGCCATCTCGAACATCGACTCCACCGCCTTCGCTGCCAGGGTGCCTCGGGTCGCGCCCGAGCGCTACGGCATGACTCTGCGGCTGGGCGAGCCACCCTCGGTCGAGGTGAGCGAGGCGGTGATCGCCCCGGTGCTACGGTCCGTGGGGCTGAGTTTGGCACAGGTCCGGAGCTCAGCGAGTCCGGTCGCGAAGGATCTGCCCGCGATCACCGCTACGGTCGCCCTGAAGGAGACGGTGCTCGATTCCCTGAGCGCTCCCAACACGCTCGGGATCCTCGAGGGAAGCGATCCCGCGCTGCGCCGCGAGTATCTGGTGTTTTCGGCGCACATGGACCACATCGGCATCACCCCGAGCCGCTCGGACAGCATCAACAACGGGGCGGACGACAACGCGTCCGGCACCTCGGGAGTCATCGAGCTGGCCGAGGCCTTCAGCCGGCCCGGGGCGCGGCCCAGGCGGTCGCTGCTGTTTCTGACGGTGAGCGGCGAGGAGAAAGGGCTCTGGGGCAGCCGGTACTTCAGCGAGCATCCCACCGTGCCGCTGGCGCAGATCGTGGCGGATATCAATCTCGACATGCTGGGGCGCAACTGGGCCGACACCATCGTGGCCATCGGCAAGGAGCAGTCCGACCTCGGCACCACACTCGAGCGAGTGAACCGGGAGCACCCGGAGCTCCGCATGGCCGCCATCGACGACCGCTGGCCCGAGGAGCGGTTCTACTTCCGGTCCGATCATTACAACTTCGCCCGCAAGGGCGTGCCGGTGCTGTTCTTCTTCAATGGGGTGCATCCGGACTATCACCAGGTCACGGATTCGCCCGAGAAGATCGACAGCGAGAAGGAGTCGCGAATCCTCAAGCTGCTGTTCTATCTGGGTGAGGACATCGGGAACGCCGCGCGGCGGCCGCAGTGGGACCCGGAAAGCTATCGGTTGATCGTGGAGGAGCCGGCGATTCCTTGAGCTGTCGTTCGAGCGAAGGTGTCATCCCGAGCGGCGGGTCAGCATCACCCCTCCGATGATCAGCACCGCCCCGATCGCCTGGAGCGGCACCGGCTGCTCGCCCAGCAGGACGGCCGCCGCCGCCACGGCGATCAGCGGCGTGAGACACATGTAGATCACCGTCCGGCTGGGCCCAACCACCTGCACGCTGCGATTCCAGATCACGTACGCCACCAGCAGCGAGAAGAACGTGGAGTAGCCCAGCGCCGTCCAACCCTGCCATCCGACTGCGCTCCACTCCATGCCGACCAGCTCGGGCAGGCCGGCGAGCACCAGGCCGGGCGCACCGGCGAGCGTGGTGACCATGGTGACCCGGAGCGGCGACACTTCGGGCGGCACGATCCGAAGACCCAGCGTATAGCCCGCCCAGCAGATCACGGCGCCGAGGGTGACCAGATCGCCCACCAGGGTGGCGCTACCGAAGCCGGTGCCGCGCGCGGCCACCACCAGCACCACGCCCACCGTGGCCACCAGCACGCCGCTCAGCACCTTGGGCCTCAGCGGCTCGAATCTGAGCGCGACGGCGAGTAGCGCCACGATCGAGGGCATGGCCGCGAGGATCAGCGCACTGTTGGAGGCGGTGGTGCGCTCCAGCCCCGAGATCCAGAGGAGCTGATACAGCGTGTTCCCCACCACCCCGAGCAGGATCAGCCGGCGGAGGACACCCGACGGCATCGGCTCGCTCCCCTCCAGGCGCCGAACCAGCGGCACCAGCAGCAGGCTCGCCAGCGCGAAGCGGACGCCGGTGAAGGCCAGCGGAGGGAAGCGGGTGAAGACGCCTTTGGTGACGCTGAAATTGATGCCCCAGATCAGGGCGACCAGGACCATGCCGAGATCGGCCAGGCGGCTCGACGAACCGGCGATCGGGGAGGAGGCAGGTGACGACACCGGCGAAGCTTAACACCGCCCGGAAGGTTCATCGTCTCGCTATCTTACCGCCATGTCTCAGTCCCGCATTCGCAACTTCTGCATCGTGGCGCACATCGACCACGGCAAGTCGACCCTGGCCGACCGGCTGATCGAGGCCACCGGCGCGGTGGAGAAGCGCCAGATGCGGGAGCAGCTGCTCGACACCATGGATCTGGAGCGCGAGCGCGGGATCACCATCAAGCTCAATGCCGTGCGGATGAGCTACCCGGCACGGAACGCGCGGGAGTACGAGCTCAACCTGATCGACACGCCCGGACACGTGGACTTCACCTACGAAGTCTCCCGCTCGCTGGCGGCCTGCGAAGGCGCGATCCTGGTGGTGGACGCCTCGCAGGGAATCCAGGCCCAGACCCTCAGCAATCTGTTCCTGGCCCTCGACGCGGGGCTCGAGATCATCCCGGTCCTCAACAAGATCGACCTGCCCGGCGCCGAGCCCGAGCGCCGGGCCCAGGAGATCATCGATCTCATCGGCGCCAAGCGCGACGAGATCCTGGCGGTCTCCGCCAAGGAGGGCACGGGCGTACCGGAGCTGCTCGAGGCGATCGTCGCCCGGGTGCCTCCGCCGCGCGGCCAGGAAGACGCGCCGCTGCGCGCGCTCATCTTCGACTCCTACTACGATCGATACCGGGGCGCCATTCCCAGCATCCGGGTGGTGGACGGCGTGGTCCGCCAGGGCATGGAGATCGCCTTCGGGGCCCATCCCGACGACGTCTACCACGTGGATGAAGTCGGCTATCTCCAGCTGGGGCAGCGCCCCGCCCCGCAGCTCGAGGCCGGTGAGGTCGGCTATCTGGTGGCGAGCCTGCGCGACGTGCGCGACGCGCGGGTGGGCGACACCATTCTCGACGCGCACGCCCGCGCGGCCGAGCTGCTCCCGGGATACCGGGAAGTGAAGTCCATGGTCTTCGCCGGCCTCTATCCCACCGACTCCGACCAGTACGAAGGCCTGCGCGACGCGCTGGAGAAGCTCCGACTCAACGACGCCAGTCTCCAGTACGAGCCCGAGTCATCCACCGCGCTCGGCTTCGGGTTCCGCTGTGGCTTCCTCGGCTTGCTGCACATGGAGATCGTCCAGGAGCGGCTGGAGCGGGAGTTCGATCTCGCCCTGATCAGTACCGTGCCCACGGTGGAGTACCACGTCTATCGCACCGACGGCGAGATGTCGCTGCTGGAGAATCCCAGCAACCTCCCGGATGCCGCCTCGATCGATCGGATCGAGGAACCCTACGTGAAGGCCCGGATCATGGCGCCGGCGGAATACATCGGCGGGATCATGAAGCTGGGGCAGGAGCGCCGGGGCGTGTACCACGGGATGCACTACATCGACCCCTCGCGGGTCGAGTTCCACTTCGATTTTCCGCTGGGCGAGATCGTGCTCGACTTCTACGACAAGCTGAAGTCGCTGAGTCGGGGCTACGCCTCGCTGGACTACGAGATGGCGGGCTACCGCGAGTCGGACCTGGTGAAGCTCGACCTGCTCATCAACGGCGATCCAGTGGATGCGTTCAGCGTCATCATCCACCGCGACAAGGCCCAGGAGTACGGCCGCAAGGTGGCGGAGAAGCTCAAAGAGCTGATCCCGCGCCAGCTCTACCAGGTCGCCATCCAGGCGGCCATCGGCAACAAGATCATCGCCCGCGAGACCATCTCCGCCTTCCGCAAGGACGTGCTCGCCAAGTGCTATGGCGGCGACATCACCCGCAAGCGCAAGCTCCTCGAGAAGCAGAAGGAAGGGAAGAAGCGCATGAAGCAGATCGGCGCGGTGGAGATCCCGCAGGAAGCGTTCTTGGCAGTGTTGCAGGTGGAATGACGGCGGACCGGCGGACCGGCGGAGCGGCGGACGGTGCCCTGAGCAACGAGCAACCGCTGGGTGGCGCCGGGCGGTCCGCCACTCCGCCGGCCCCTCGGTCCGCCGTCGTGATCCAAACCGCCTTCCTGGGCGACGTCGTTCTCACCACGCCGCTGCTCACGGCGCTGGCCGAGCAGCACGGCCCCGTGGATGTGGTCGTCACCCCGGCCGCGGCGCCGCTGGTCGAGGGTCACCCGGCGGTGAAGCGGGTCATCAGCTACGACAAGCGGGGCCGGGACGCCGGGGTCGCGGGACTGCGGCGGCTCGGCGCCGAGCTTCGGGCGCAGCGATACACGCGAGCCTATCTGCCCCATCGCTCCTGGCGGTCGGCGGCCCTGGCGCTGCTGGCCCGGGTGCCCGATCGGGTGGGCTTCGCCGACAGTCCCGCCGCGATTACTTATACCACGCGCGTGCTCCGCGTTCCCACCGGCCACGAGGTCGAGCGGCTCCTCGCCTTGGCGGGACGGCGGACCGGGACTCCGCCGGTCTCCCTCGCGCTCACCGACGCCGACGAGAGCGCGGCCGACAGCTGGCTCGCCCAGCGCGGCATTCCTCCGGGATTCATCGCGATCGCGCCCGGGTCCATCTGGGGCACCAAGCGATGGCCGTATTACCCCGCCCTCGCGGCGATGCTGGAGGGACCGCTGGTGCTGATCGGCGGGGGCGACGACGCCGGGGTGGCCGATGAGGTGGCGGGCGCGGCGTCCGGACGGGCGTGGAGCGCCGCGGGAGCCAGCCTTCGGGTCTCCGCGGCACTGATCAAGCGGGCGCGGCTGCTGATCACCAACGACTCGGCTCCACTGCACCTCGCCACCGCGGTCGGTACCCCGTTGCTGGCGATCTTCGGCCCGACCGTTCCCGAGCAGGGATTCGGGCCCCGGGGCTCGCGAAGCCTGGCTCTGGGACACGCGGGGCTCGCGTGTCGCCCCTGTTCCGCCCACGGCCCGCAGGTCTGCCCACTGGGCCATCATCGCTGTATGCGTGAGCTCCCGGTCGAGACCGTGGCCGAGGCGACGGCCATGGTAGCGGGGGCGGAGGAGCGTCGTGCGATACGTCCTCGGCATTGATATCGGCGGAACCAATCTGGTGGTGGGATGCGTGGCCGAAGACGGGAGCGCGCTGCACGCGCTCGCGACGGAGCCGACCCACGCCGAGGCGGGTGCCAGTGACGTGGTGGACCGGCTGGTAGCGCTGGCGCGGCGCTGCATCGCGCAGGCCACGCAGGAGCTCCCCGGCGTCCAGATCCTCGGCGTCGGCGTCGGCGCGCCGGGACCCCTCGACACCAAGAGCGGCGTCGTCCTGCTGACCCCCAACCTCGGCTGGGTCAATCTCCCGCTTCGTCAGATCATCCGTGACCGGCTCGGCCTGCCTGCCGAGCTGGACAACGACGCCAACTGCGCGGTGCTGGGCGAGTGGTGGGTGGGCGCTGCCCGCGGCAGCCGGGTGGCCATCGGCCTCACCATCGGCACCGGCATCGGGGGTGGGCTCATACTCGATGGCCGGCTGTTTCACGGCGCATCGGACGTGGCCGGCGAGATCGGGCACACCACGATCGACACCGAGGGTCGTCGCTGCAAGTGCGGCAACTACGGCTGCCTCGAGGCCTACGCCTCGGGGCCCAACATCGCCCTGCGTGCGATCGAAGCGATCGAGGCCGGCGCCGACACCCGATTGCCGAGCTACGTGGGCGGCGACATGACCCGGATCACGGCGCAGACGGTGTACGAGGCGGCGCACGATGGCGACGAGCTCGCGCTCGAAGTGGTCAACGACACGGCCAAGTTTCTGGGCGCCGGAGTAGCCAATCTGCTGAACGTGTTCAACCCCGAGGTCGTCGTCATCTGCGGCGGCGTGACGCTCGCCGGCGACCACCTCTTCCATCCCCTGCGCCGGGAGGTGGCGCGCCGGGCCTTCAAGCCGGCCGTCGCCGCGTGCCGCATCGTGCCCGGAGAGCTGGTGGGTACCGCGGGCGTGTACGGGGCGGCCAAGACGTTCCTGGATGCCTAAAGTCGGCATCCTCGGCTCCCTGGTCTGGGACGAGATCCACGGCCGGGACGCGCTCGCGGCACCGGTCGAGGAGTGGGGTGGTATCGCCTACGCGATCGCGGCTCTCGACGCCAGCGTGGCGCCCCACTGGGAGATCGTGCCGCTGATCAAGGTAGGCCAGGATCTCGCGCCCAAGGCGCGCGAGTTCCTGGGCGGGTTGGAGCGGCTGACCCCGGGCGCCCGCTGTGTCGAGGTGCCCGCGCCCAACAATCGGGTCGTGCTGCACTACTACTCCAGCGAGCGACGCACCGAGCGAATGTCGGGCGGCGTGCCCGGATGGACCTGGAGCGAGCTCGGGCCGATGGTCCGGGACCTGGACGCGATCTACCTCAATTTCATCTCGGGGTTCGAGCTGACGCTCGGCACCGCCCAGGCGCTGCGGCAGGGGTTCGCCGGGCCGATCTACGTGGACCTCCACAGCCTGTTCCTCGGCATGCAGCACGACGGGATTCGAGTCCTCCGTCCGCTCCAGGATGCCGCGGCGTGGTTGGGCTGCTTCGACGTGGTCCAGGTGAATGAGGACGAGATGCGCCAGCTCTCCCCCGACCCCCTGAGCCTCGCCGCCGACGCGATCGGCGCGGGCACTTCGCTCTTGATCGTGACGCTCGCGGCCAAGGGAGCGGCGTATGTGGCGGCGCCGGGGTTTGATGGGTGGACGGCGGTCCGCCGGTCCGCCGGTCTAGCGTCCGCCCCTCTCCGCACCGCCCTGATCCCTGCCCCGACCGTCGACCTCCTCGACCCTACCGGCTGCGGCGACGTCTTCGGCGCGGTGGCGGCGGCCCGGCTTTTCGCGGGCGACCCGGTCGAGGCCGCGATCCGCCAGGCCAATACGCTGGCGGCGCGCAACGCGGGGTTTCGGGGCGCCGGGGGGCTCTCGCGCCATCTCCGCGGCGAGCTGGTGATGCCGTGACCCGGGTGATCGAGGTCCCGGCGCACTTCGACGACCGCAGCTTCGACCAGTTCGCCGCGGGCTTCGGGCAGTGGCCTCCGGAGGAGAAGCTGCTGGTCGATGCCCGCGGAGCCCAGTGGGCGTCGCCCTACGGGCTGATCGGCATGCTTACCGCGGGCCAGGCGCTCGCGGAAGCCAATCACGAGCGTCCGCTGCTCACGATACCGCTCAATGATGAAGTCAAGCGGTACTGGGCCCGGGTCGGGTTCTTCGCCCATGCCGCGGAAGTGTTCGAGCTGCACGGCCGGGTGCCCAAGGCCGCCGCCAGCGGCCCCAGCGACGTCCTGCTCGACGTCACGCCGGTCCGCGCGATGGAAGACGTCCACCAGGTGGTCGAGAAGATCAGCGAGACCGCGTCACGGATACTGCATGGTGAGCTGGGGCTGGAGCGCGGCGCGGTCGGACGATTCAGTATGGCGCTTTCGGAATCGTGCCAGAATATTGTGGAGCACGCCGGGACCAGCGGCTGGGTGGCGGTCCAGGTATATACATTTCGCCGGCGTTTGGGCCGCCGGGTCGCGGTGATCGCCGTCAGCGATGCGGGCATCGGCTTTCGCCGGTCGCTGGAGAGCACCCACGCCAAGCGCTTCGGCGAGCGCTGGGGCGACGGCGCCGCGCTGGAAGCCGCGTTGATTCAGGGTGTGAGCCGATTCCGGGATCCCGGCCGCGGTCAGGGCCTCGCGGGCATCAAGGGATTCCTGGATCGGTGGAAGGGCAAGATCTCGATCCGAAGCGGTACTGCCCGTCTGGCGATCGTCCCCGCGTGGGATGACGATCTTCCGCTGGCCGACCATCTTCCGTTCTTTCCCGGAGCCCAGGTGCAGATCACCATCCCCGCCCAGGAGTCCGAGAGCCGATGATCGAGACCATCTGGATCGGTCACCTGCTGCGCGAGACCACGTCCTTCCCCTATCGCAACCTCGTCACCCGTCCCACCGGGGAAGCGGTCCGCAACCGGATCGAGGACGCGCTTGCCCGCTCCGATTGTCTCACCGCGCTGCTGGACTTCTCCGATGTCGAGCTGCTCGACTTCAGCTGCGCCGAGGAGATCGTGGCCAAGCTCCTGCTGGCGGAGGTCTCCCACCGGCCGCGCTTCCTGCTGCTGCGCGGCCTGCGCGACGATCAGCACGACGCCATCGCCCAGGTCCTGACCCACCACCGCCTGGCGGTCGCCGCGCTGGTGCCCGACGACGAGCCGGTGCTGCTCGGCTGGGTCTCCGCCGACGCCCGCGCGGCGTTCGCCTGCATTTGCCGGCTGGGACGCGCCTGCGCCGGCGATGTGGCCGAGACGCTGGGCTGGCCCGAGTCGAGGGCCAGCGAGGCACTCGAGACACTCACCCTGAACCGGCTGGTTCGTCCCGACGGCGATCTGCGTTATCCCCTGCTGGTCGCATGACGCAACGGCGCTTCGGCCCTTCGACGCTGGCCATCCACGGGATTCCCCATCGTCGGCCGGACTGGGCCCCGGTAGCCCCTCCCCTGGTTCAGAGCAGCACCTTCAGCAACCCGGTCGGCTCGGAGGACGAGGTCCTCTACGCCCGCTACGGCAACACGCCGACCCAGCTCGCTCTGGCCAAGAAGTACGCGCTCCTGGAAGGCGCGGAAGATGCCATCTTCCTCGCCAGCGGCATGGGAGCCACCGCGCTGGCTCACCTCGCGGTGCTGCGTCCCGGCGACCATCTGGTGAGCAGCAGCTGGATCTACGGCGGCACCCGGCGACTCTTCGGGGACGAGCTGGTACGCCTGGGGATCGAGGTCACCTTCGTGGATCCCGGCCAGCCCAGGCAGTGGCGGAAGTCGGTCCGGAAAACCACCCGGGCCATCTTCATCGAGACCCCGACCAACCCGACCATGCGGGTGCTGGACCTCCACCCGCTCAAGCAGGTGGCGCGTGAGTTCGGTCTGGCGGTGCTGGTGGATGCCACGTTCGCCAGCCCGATCAACTTCCGGCCGCTGGAGCACGGGGCGGACGTCGTGATCACCAGCGCCACCAAGTACCTCAACGGTCACAGCGACCTGGTGGCCGGTGCGGTGGCGGGCTCGACCTCGCTGATCGAGGAGATCAACCGGCTGCTGCGGGTCTGGGGCCAGGCGATCGATCCTCACACTGCCTGGCTGGTGGATCGAGGCCTGCGCACGCTCGCCGTGCGGATGGAGCGGCATAACGCCAACGGCCTCGCGGTGGCGCGGTGGGCCGAGAAGCACCCCTCCATCGCGAAGGTCCATTACCCGGGCCTTCCCTCGCACCCCGACCACGCCCTGGCCCGCAAGGTGCTGGCCGGTTTCGGCGGCATGGTGGGCCTGGAGCTGAAGGGCGGCACCCGGGCCGCCGAGCGGATGCTGCGACGCCTCAAGCTGATCACCCACGCGCCGAGCCTCGCCGGAGTGGAGAGCCTGGTCTCGGAGCCCCGCCTCACCTCCCATCGCGACCTCGGCCCCGAGGGCCGCGCCGCGGCCGGCTTCCCCGACGGCTTCCTCCGGCTGAGCTGCGGGCTGGAGGACGAGGAGGACATCATCGAGGACTTACGGCAGGCCCTGGGAAAAGAGACGTGAAGCGTCCCCACCGGTTATCCTTCGGCTCGTGATCCGCTTCTCCCACGTCTACAAGTCGTATCCCAATGGCGCACTCGCCCTGAAGGACGTCTCCTTCCGGGTCGGGAAGGGTGAGTTCGTGTTTCTCACCGGCCACTCCGGGGCCGGCAAGTCCACCATCATGAAGATGCTGTTCGCCGAGCAGCAGCCCACCTCCGGCGAGGTTCGGGTCTCGGGGTACAACGTGAGCGCGCTGCGGGTGGATGAAGTGCCCAAGCTGCGCCGGCGTCTCGGCATCGTCTTCCAGGACTTCCGCCTGCTGGAAGACCGGACCGCCGCTGAGAACGTGGCCTTCGCGTTGGAGGTGATCAGCGCGCGGCGGGACACCATCGCCGCGCGGGTGACCCGGGTGCTGACTCAGGTGGGGCTGGCGGCCAAGGCGCGGGCCTATCCCCGAGAGCTGTCGGGCGGCGAGCAGCAGCGGATCGCGATCGCCCGCGCGCTGGTCAACGACCCCGCCATCATCGTGGCCGACGAGCCCACCGGCAATCTCGACGAGCGGGCCACCCGCGGCGTGTTCCAGCTGCTCCGAGACATCAACAGCATGGGCACCGTCGTGGTCATGGCGACGCACGACCTGGACATCGTTCGCCAGGTCCCCTACCGCACCATCGAGCTGCGCGACGGAGCGGTGGTCTACGACACGGCGGTGGACGAAGCGGAGGAGACGGAGGCGTCGTGAGGCTGCTGACCCGCGAGGCGCTGCTCTCCTTCCGCCGGGCGCCGCTGCTCTCGGCGCTTTCCATCACCACCATCGCCTTCTCGCTCTTCACCGTCGGTCTGTTCGGGCTGGTGGCCATCAACCTGCGCCAGGCGCTGCGCGGAATCGAGGAGCGGGTCGAGATCGTCGCCTTCGTACTCCGGGGCACGCCGCCCGAGGCCATCACCGTCGCCACCCAGGACATCGCGGCCTTTCCCGAAGTGCAGGACGTGAGCTACGTGACCGAGGAGCAGGCGCTGGAGCGTGCCCGCACCGAGCTGGTGGAGTTTCGCGACGCCTATCGCGACATCAAGGCCAACCCGCTCCCCGCCTCGATCGAAGTCCGGATGAAGGAGGGATTCCGCGAGTCGGCCAGCGTGGAGCGGGTGGCGGAGCGGCTGCGCGGCTTCGGCTTCGTGGACGACGTGCGCTACGGACGGGACTGGGTGCAGCGACTGGATCAGCTCCGCAACGTGACCGGCATCGTGGGCTTGGTGATCGGTCTCGCCTTCGCCGGCGTCGCCATCGTCATCATCGGCGTCACCATTCGACTCACCATTCTGCAGCGGGCCCGCGAGATCGCCATCATGCGGCTGGTGGGCGCCACCAACTGGTTCATCCGCGGCCCCTTCCTGCTCGAGGGCGCGCTCAAGGGAATGTTGGGCGGCTTCCTGTCGCTCGCGCTGTGCTACGCCGGCTACCTGCTCTTCCGCGACACCACGGGTGGCCCCTTCGCCGGGCTGATCTTCTTCCGTCCCGAGCACATGCTGGTCATCCTCGTGTTCGGCGTGCTGCTGGGTCTGGCGGGAAGCCTGGTGAGCGTGGGGAGGCACCTGAGGAATGTGTGAGGGGGCACGGCAGAACGGCGGACCGACGGACCGACGGACCGATGGACCGGGGGTATCCGGGAGCAAGGCGGTACCTCATCCCGAGCGCAGCGAGAGATCTTGCCGGCGAGGATCGACGATGGGGGAGAGGGTCCCTCGCTTCGCTCGGGATGAGGTACCAGCGTCTGCTCTCGACTCCGCGGGGTCGTCAGTGCGCCGGTCCGCCGGTCCGCCGGTCCGCCGGTCCGCCCTGTTGCTGTTCTGCCTCATCGCCACCAGTGCCGCGGCGCAGGACTCCACCGACCTCGAGAGCAGCCGCCGGCGTCTGGAGGAGATCCGGCGCGAGCGCGACCGGTTGCAGGAGCAGCAGCAGCGACTCCAGGGCCAGGTCCACGACGTCAACGACGAGCTCCACAATCTCGAGCGGCAACGGGAGTCGACCCAGAAGATCGTGGACGAGATCGAGCGCCAGATCGGCGGGCTCTCCGGGCGGCTCGACCGCACCAGCGCAGAGCTCATCCTGGCGGAGGACAACCTGGCCGAGCGGCGGGCCGTGCTCCAACGGCGCCTGGTGGACATCTACAAGCGGGGCCCGCTCTACACCTTCCAGGCCCTGCTCGCGGCCGAATCGTTCGGCGATCTGGTGAGCCGCTACAAATATCTGTACCTCACCAGCCGGCAGGACCGCGCGCTGGTCGGCGACGTCGAGAAACTGCGCAACCGGGTGGTGGAGCAGCGCGACGATCTTCTCGATGTGCGCAAGCAGCTCGATCGCAGCCGGGAGGAGCGGGAGGCGGAGTACAGCAAGTTCACCGACCTGGTCGAGGCCCGCGCCCGCCGCCTGAGCCAGCTGCGCCGGTCGGCGCGCAGCACCGAGCGCCGTCTCGACTCACTGCAGCGGGACGAGGCCAGGCTCAACAACCTGCTGGCCGCCCTCGAGCGGGCCCGCCGGGACGAGGCCTCCCGGGGGCTGACCGGCGCGGCGCCGGTGCCCGGCTCCATCACTACCGCCGACCTGGGCCGGCTGGACTGGCCGGTCGAGGGCGCGGTGGTGTATCGCTTCGGGCGTGACACCCTGCCCAGTGGGGGCATCATCCGCTGGAACGGAATCGGCATCGCGGCGGGCCTGGGAACCCCGGTCAAGTCGGTCGAGGCGGGCAAGGTTCGGCTGGTGGGGCAGTTCGGGACCTATGGCCTGACCGTGGTGCTGGAACATGGAAGCGGGTACTACTCGGTCTACTCCCATCTCCAGAGCGCGGCCGTTCAGCTGGCGTCCACCGTCATCCGGGGCCAGGTGATCGGCACCGTCGGCGGGGAGAACTCGGACTATGGCCCCCATCTCCACTTCGAGATCCGGGGCGAGAATCAGATGGCGTTGGACCCGAGGGACTGGCTGCGCAAGCGTTAACGCGGGACGTTCACTCCGTGACTCCGACCGGTTCAGCCACCTGGGCCTTGTGCCTGGCGAGCCACGCGGTTGACGCGCGTCACGCGAGGGAGAGCCTGGAATGCATCAGTCCAGAGCCGCCGATCTGCTGGGGGCCCATGTATCGACGCAAGGCGGTGTGCAGAAGGCGCTGGCGCGAGGGAAGGCGATCGGTGCCACCGCCATTCAGGTATTCACCAAGACCCCCAACCAATGGCGTGAGCCGCCGCTCACGGAAGACTCGAGGATGGCGTTCCGCCAGGAGTGCGAGCGCTGCGAGATAGCCCATATAGTTTCGCATGACTCCTACCTGATCAATCTCGCCTCTCCCGACCCGGCGCTGGCCCGCCGCTCGACCGACTCCTTCATCGCCGAGCTCCGCCGCTGCACCCTGTTGGGAATCCCCGCCGTCGTGTCTCACCCCGGCAATTTCATCGATGATCGGGAGGCGGGGCTCAACCGCAACGCCGCCGTGATCACCCGTTGTCTCCAGAGGGTGCCCGGCGACGTGATGGTGTGGCTGGAGACTACCGCGGGTACCGGCAGCTCGCTCGGCGCGACCTTCGAAGAGCTGGCCGCCCTGCGGGAGGCGATCGGTGAGAGCGTGCGCCACCGGATCGCGTTCTGCGCCGACACCTGCCACCTCTACTCCGCCGGCTACGACCTGGTTCGGGAGTACGACTCGGTCTGGCGGCGATGGGAGAAGACGATCGGGTTCGGCCTTCTCCGCTGCCTCCACTTGAACGACTCCAAGACGCCGTTCGGCTCGCGACGGGACCGCCACGAGCTGGTGGGGGAGGGATCGCTGGGGCCGGAGCCGTTCCGGCGGATCATGCGCGATCCCCGGTTCCGCTCGGTGATGAAGGTGATCGAGACGCCGAAGGGCGACGACGAGGTGACATTCGATCGTCGCATGTTGCGACGATTGCGCGCCTACGCTCGACCGCCGCGTTGACGCTCCCTCTGGAGACCTTCATCTTCCCCGCATGCTGAAGCCAATGCTGACGCCGGTGCTGCTTCTCGCGGCCGGTGCCGGGGCACTCCACGCCCAGACGGACTATTACGCGCGGGTGGGCGCCGTAGGTGCCAGTACGCTGGTCCGGGATGTCCTCGTCACCGAGATCCTCGTGCGGCAATCCATCGCGCCCATGCTGGCGATGGGTGCTTCCTTGCCGCTCTCTCCCAGCTCGCGGGTCGGCCTCGAGGCCACCCTCGCCTCCGGCGGATTCGACGCCGAGCAGGAAGGCAGCGAGAGCGACCTCGGCACTCTCCGCACAGCCTCGCTGCTGCTGGGCCTCGACGGCCCGATCCGTGGATCGTTGCGCTGGCGGCTCGGGCTCGGCGGCATCCTGTACTGGCCTTCCGAGGACGCCGGCATCTTCCTCGAAGGCGGGCCTGTCCGCTTCCTGGCGGGAGCCGGTCTCGACTGGCGCAAGCCGGTCATGACGAGCTGGGATCTCATGGTCTCCGGGCGCTACGACTTCCATCGCTTCAGCACCGACGAGCTGGAGCGCCGCGGCTTCACCCAGGCTCAGGCCGTAAGCCGCGTCTCCCTGTCGGTGGGCCTCGCACGAGCCATCCGATGAGCGGGCCCTCCCGCCGAAGCACGATGGTTCTCGCGGGCCTGGCCGCGCTTGCCTGCGGAGAGATCGCGGCCCCCATCCGCAGCGATCTCTACGAATGGCGACTCGTGACGCCGTCCATTCCGGGTCCAGGCGTGGACACCCTGAGCTTCCACTGGGATCGGGGAGACCTGCCGGTCAGAATCTGGGTGCAAGACATCAACGACATGCCGGCCCATGTGCAGCGGGCCATCCAGGTGTGGGAGGCGGCTTTCCTGTACCGGGAATTCCAGGCCACACTGGTGACCGACTCCACCGACGCGGACGTGATCGTGCTTGGCGGTGTGTCCCTCGCCGGTCTCCGGAGCGTGCGGCTCCCGGCCTCGGCCCCGGAGTGCGCGGGCGTCACCGACCTGGACATCGACGTCGAGAGCTCCCAGCTGAGGCTCCCCATCCGGGTCTCCGTCGAACCCCAGGCACCGCCGGATGACACCGGCCTGGAGACCTGCCTGGCCCTGACCACCATCCACGAGATGGGCCACGCCATCGGCATCTTTGCTCACTCGCCGGACCCCGACGACATCATGTTCACCGATCCCCAGGTCGAGCTTCCCAGCACCCGCGACCGGCAGACCGCAGAGGCTGCGTATCATACCCCCCCCTCCCTCGAGGTGGTCCGGCCTTAGAGGCGTGAAACGGCGCAACGGCGAAAGGTCAGCAGCTCGCGAGGATCGAGCTAAGGTCAAGCCCCAGGCTGCTTTCCGTCGGTGCATCCTGCCGCCGTCCCTCCGCCTCGCCGTCCCGCCGTCCCCCGTTCCACGCCTGTTGCACCGGGCGGCTGCTATGCCGATCTTTCCCGCTCCTCCGGAGGCGGGCCCGATCGGCCGCCGAGCACCTCTTCCGCGCCGCCGAGCGCATGGGAGTTATGACCGAGACGACCGCAGTCCCGCGTGAGAGCCTCACGCTGGTGGAGCACGGCCTGTTTCCCATCCGGATCCATGCCAACCTCGCCCCCGCGGCGCTGATCGAGCACGCGGTCTCCCGGGGTGAAGGATTGCTGACCGACTGCGGCGCCTTCTGCGCCGTGACCTCTCCCCACACCGGCCGCTCGCCCAAGGACAAGTTCGTGGTCGAAGAGCCGGGCGGCGCCGATCGGATCTGGTGGGAGCGGAATCCCCGGCTGGAGCCCGCGGCCTTCGAGCGACTGCACGAAGACGTGCGCGGGTACCTCGATGCCCACGAGGTCTTCGTGCAGGATCTCTTCGGCGGCGCCGACCCCGCCTACCGGGTGTCGGTTCGCTTCGTCACCCCCAATGCGTGGCACGCGCTGTTCGTCCGCAACATGTTCATCCGGGCCATGCCGGCCGAGCTGGCCCAGTTCCGTCCCGGCTTCACCGTTCTCCATGCACCCGACTTTCAGGCCGATCCCGCCCGCCACGGCACCCGGAGCGGCACGTTCGTCGTCATCCATTTCGGAAAGAAGCTGGTATTGATCGGTGGCACCCGGTATGCCGGCGAGATGAAGAAATCCATCTTCACGGCGCTCAACTACATGCTCCCGGCCCAGGGCGTGATGCCGATGCACTGCTCGGCCAACCTGGGCGAGGCGGGCGACACCGCGATCTTTTTCGGACTCTCCGGCACCGGCAAGACTACGCTCTCCGCCGACCCGACCCGCAAGCTGATCGGCGACGACGAGCACGGCTGGAGTGACCGGGGCGTGTTCAACTTCGAGGGCGGATGTTACGCCAAGGTGATCCGACTTCGGGCCGACACCGAGCCGGAGATCTATGCGGCCACCCAGATGTTCGGCACGGTGCTGGAGAACGTGGTGCTCGATCCGGCCAATCGAGCTCCGGATTTCGATGCCGACCGCATCACCGAGAACACCCGCGCCTGTTATCCCATCCATTACATCCCCAATCATCTGTCC
>DATBJC010000036.1:0-5782 GCA_036556625.1 Gemmatimonadales bacterium | reverse complement strand
TGAGGACGTTGGGCGCCACCGTGCCGGGTCGCAGCCGGCCGGCGTCGATCGCGGGCAGCGCGATGTGGGCCGACATGACCACCTTCACACCGGCGGCGACCGCACTCCGGAACGGGACCAGCTCCACCGAATCCAGTCGCGGCCAATTGGCGGAGATGATGGGCAGCTGGAGATGGGAGTCGGTCCCGGTGTCGCCGTGACCGGGGAAATGCTTGGCGGTGGCCAGCATGCCGTTGTCCTGGAGGCCGCGAACCTGGGCCGCCACCATGCGCCCGACCATCGCGGGGTCCTCGCCGAAGGACCGGGTATTGATGATCGGATTGTCCGGATTGTTATTGACGTCCGCCACCGGCGCGAACGCGAGATGAATCCCGACCGAGCGTCCCTCCAGCGCCGTGATGCGTCCCATCTCGTACGCCGCGCTGTCGCTGCCGGTGGCGGCTACACCCATATTGGGTGGGAGCGGGGTTCCACCGTTGAAGCGGATGCTGGTGCCGCCCTCGAGGTCGGAGGCGATGAGCAGCGGAAATGCCGAGCGCTCCTGGAGCCGGTTCAGGCTGGCGGCGATGTCGAGCGGTGATCCCACCGAAACGATGAGGCCGCCGACATGGAGCGAGTCCACCCACAGCTCCATCCGCTGAAACGCCTCCGCATCGTACGCGGCATAGGCACCGGGAATCCAGGGCATCACCAGCTGCGCGATCTTGTCGCGCAGCGGCAGCGCCCCGATCAGCTCGTCCATGCTGGGCGCGGCGCCGAGGTCGGGCCGGAAGGGTTCCGGCTGGAGCACCGGCGCGCCGCGGCCGCAGGCGGCGAGCGAGACGGTGGTCACGAGCGCGAGGAGCTTGGCGTGCACAGGTCTCATGTTCTGCGTCTGGGAGTGCTGGGCTGGGTGGTCGGGTGCACGTCGCCGGGCCCGTCGGCCGCCCCGGCGAGCGTCGGGGAGGTCCGTCCCGGCATCGAGGTCCTGCTCACCGACAGCGCAAACCTCGTGCGCGACCGTCGGGTCGGCCTGGTGACCAACCAGTCGGGCGTGGATGCGAGCGGGGTCAGCGACGTGGTGCGTCTGCGGGCGGCTGGAATCCGGCTGGTGGCCTTGTTCAGTCCGGAACACGGATTCCGCGGGGCGGCCGACCCCGGCGCGGCCGTCGCGTCGTCGGTCGATTCCGCCACTGGGCTTCCAATCTATAGCCTTTACGGCCCGACTTCCGCCCCCACCGACCAGATGCTCTCCGGGATCGACATGTTGCTAGTCGATCTGCAGGATGCGGGGGCCCGGTACTATACCTATATCGCCACCACGGTGGACGTCATGCAGTCCGCCGCGCGGAACCGGATCCCCGTGGTGGTGCTTGATCGCCCCAATCCGATCGGCGGGGCGGTGCAGGGGAACGTGCTGGAACCGGCCCACGTGACTCCGGTCGGGCGCCTCGCCGTCCCGATGCGCCACGGTCTCACCCTGGGAGAACAGGCGCGCCTCGCGCGCTCGGACCTGGGGATTCCGGGCGAGCTCGTGGTAGTGCCGGTGGCCGGCTGGCGTCGGAGCCTCACCTTCGATCGAACCGGGCTGCCCTTCATCCCGCCGAGCCCGAATCTGCGGACGCTGGAGAGTCTCTTCCATTATCCGGGCCTGTGCCTGTTCGAGGGCACCAACCTGTCGGTGGGGCGCGGATCCGACGCGCCGTTCCAGCAGATCGGCGGGCCGTGGCTCGATACGGCCGCAGTTCTCGATGCCATGCGGCGTGCTGGTCTGCCGGGGGTGCGGGCGGAAGCCGTCAGCTTTACCCCGCGACGACCGGGAGACGGGAAATACGCGGACACGCTGCTCGCGGGCATCCGTCTGGAGGTCACCGATCGCAGAGCCTACGACCCGACGGCCACTGCCGTCCACCTGCTCTCCATCATACGCCGCCAACATGCTGCGGAGTTCGGTTGGATTCCCCGGCACTTCGACCGGCTGGCGGGTACCACCAGGCTGCGGGAGGCCATCGACGGGGGAACCGATCCCGCGGCGATCGTCCGCAGCTGGGAGCCGGATCGAAAGGCGTACCTCGAGCGAAGGAAGCCAATCCTGCTCTATCCGGAATAGCCCAAGCAGCAGGAGGTACGGAGAGGCTCCGCTCGCTTCCCGATCGCCGGTTTCCGTAATTGCCCTAAGCGGTTCTGCCGGTTATCCTTTGGCCCGGAATTGGGGTCCCGGCGGGGGTGATTTCTCACAGATACTGGGCCGAGGGTCGACAACAGCGTGAAGCTCCTGGGAGCACTGGAGAAGCCCTTCTACACGGCGGTCAACCCGCTGGTGGAGCGGCTGATCCGAGCCGGCGTGCGGCCGAACACCATCACCACGATCGGGACCGGCCTCGTGCTGGTCTCGGGACTGGCGTATGGACTGGGCCATATCAGGCTGGGTGGTGCCCTGCTGCTGTTGAGCGGGGTCGCCGATACGCTGGACGGCCAGGTGGCTCGCGGCGGCGCTATGGTCACCCGCTTCGGCGCCTTCTATGACTCCACCCTCGACCGGGTGGGGGACGGCGCCACCTTCATCGGGATCGGCGCCTTCCTGCTGACGGCGCCCGACGTGGCCTATCGGACTCCGGCGGTCGTCGCCTGCATGGTGGCCATTCTCAGCTCGCTGCTGGTCTCTTATGCCCGGGCCCGCGCGGAAGGTCTAGGACTCGATTGCAAGGTCGGCATCGCCCAGCGAGCCGAGCGGGTGCTGGGGCTCGGCGTCGCCTCGTTGCTGTTCGGTGCCGGCCCCCGGGCGATGCTCCTCGAGGTTCTCGTGGCCCTCCTGGCAGTGGCGTCGATCATCACGGTGATTCAGCGCTTCGCCTACGTCTATCACGCGGCGAACGGGGTCGAGAAGGGGGCCGAAGAGGCCCGTCTCCGCCCCCGTGAGCGCGCCGCGGCGCTGGATCCTCTCGCGAAAGGACGTTAGCAGTGGCTCACAAGAGGGCCGCCGGGCGGATCGGGCCGGCGGATGGCAAGCTCGGCGTGTTGTGCGTCGGGCTCGGCGCGGTGGCGACGACGTTTATCGCCGGCGTCGAGAACGTACGGCGGAACGGTGGGCGACCGATCGGCTCGCTCACCCAGATGGGCACCATTCGGCTCGGCAAGCGCACCGAGGGACGGGCCCCCCTGATCCGGGATTTTGTGCCGCTGGCGGCGCTCGAAGACCTGGTGTTCGGGGCCTGGGATCCGGTGCCGGACGACGCGTACACCGCCGCGGTGAAGGCCGGCGTCCTCGATCGTCACGAGCACCTGGAGCCGATCGGCGACTTCCTCAGGGCGCTGAAGCCGATGCCTGCCGTGTTCGACCAGCAGTACGTCAAGCGGCTCGAGGGCGCGAACGTCAAATCCGGCAAGAGCAAGCGCGACCTGGCCGAGGCCCTGCGCAAGGACATCCGCGACTTCAAGGCCAAGCACGGATGCAGCCGCCTGGTCGTGGTCTGGTGCGCCTCCACCGAGATCTTCATCAGCCCGGGTCCCGCCCACTGGACCCTCGACGCGTTCGAGCGGGCCATGGACCAGGGCGATCCGTCGATCGCGCCCTCTATGCTCTATGCCTGGGCTGCGCTGATGGAGGGGGTGCCATTCGCCAACGGCGCTCCCAACCTGACCTGCGATTTTCCGGCGATGGAGCAGCTCGCCAAGGATCGCGGGGTGGCCATCGGCGGCAAGGACTTCAAGACCGGCCAGACGATGGTGAAGACGGTGCTCTCGCCGATGTTCAAGGCGCGGATGCTGGGGGTGTCCGGCTGGTATTCGACCAACATCCTGGGCAATCGGGACGGCGAGGTGCTGGACGACCCGGAAAGCTTCAAAACCAAGGAGGAGTCCAAGCTCGGCGTCCTGGAGTACATCCTCCAGCCGGCGCTTTACCCGGAGCTCTACGGCAATCTCTTCCACAAGGTGCGGATCAACTACTATCCGCCCCGGGGCGACAACAAGGAGGGGTGGGACAACATCGACATTTTCGGGTGGCTGGGCTACCCGATGCAGATCAAGGTCGATTTCCTTTGTCGCGACTCGGTCCTCGCGGCCCCGCTGGTGCTCGACCTCGCCCTCTTCTTCGACCTGGCCCAGCGCGCCGGTCTCAGCGGCATCCAGGAATGGCTGTCCTTCTACTTCAAGAGCCCGCAGGTGGCGCCGGGTCTCTATCCCGAGCACGACCTGTTCATCCAGCAGACCAAGCTGAAGAACACGCTGCGCTACCTGATGGGCGAGGAGCAGATCACCCATCTCGGGATCGAGTACTATCAGGATGACTGAACGCGCGATCCGCTGGTCCGGACACTGACTCGATGAAGTATTTCCACCGAACCCATGCCGCGCCCGAAGAGATGCTGGCACTGGCGTCCAAGTTCTTCGGCGCCCGGCTCACGCCCGTCGAGGAGCATCCCCGGCGGCGGACGTTTTCCGGCCCGATCGGCCGGATGAGCGTCACCGTGCAGGCCGAGGGTGGTCATTACACCCTGGTGACCGTCGAGACGGACCAGGTCGGTGAAAGCGAGGCCGACAAGCTGGCAAAACGCTTTCTCACCGTCGCGCACGCCGCGACCCATCCCGCCCACCGTCCCATCGGCGCCTACTGAGGCGCCGCCCGTGAAGACCAGGAGAGATTCGACGATGAAGCTGTCCCGCTCGGCGTTCCGTTCCCTGACCGCTCTGCTGCTCCTGTTGGGGGCCTTCGCCCCGGTGGCGCTGCCTCTGGCCGCCGCCGTCGCCCAGGAACCTGCCCAGGCCGCGGCGCCGGAGCATCGCCCCGGCGGAGAAGTGAACCTCCGTCTCCCGGACCTGAACCAGGGCGATTTCCTCGGCTTCACCGGTCACGAGATCCTGCTCTCCGGCCTTCTGGTCTGCGTCCTGGGCCTGCTCTTCGGGTTGTTCAGCTACACCCGGGTGCGCAACCTGCCGGTGCACCGCTCCATGGCGGAGATCTCCGAGCTGATCTACGAGACCTGCAAGGCCTACATGGTCCAGCAGGGCAAGCTGCTGCTGGTGCTGCTCGGCTTCATCGGCACGGTGATCGTGATCTACTTCCTGCTCACCGGGCTCGAAGTCCCCAAGATCGCCATCATCCTGCTGTTCAGCCTCATCGGCATGGCCGGGAGCTACGGGGTGGCCTGGTTCGGCATCCGGATCAACACCCTGGCCAACTCCCGGACCGCGTTCGCCAGCCTGCGGGGCAAGGCCTGGCCGGTGTGCGACATCCCGCTTCGCGCGGGCATGAGCGTCGGCATGATGCTCATTTCGGTCGAGCTGCTGTTCATGCTCGCCATCCTGCTCTTCATCCCGGCGGAGGTAGCCGGGGCCTGTTTCCTGGGCTTCGCCATCGGCGAGTCGCTCGGCGCGGCGGCGCTCCGTATCGCCGGCGGCATCTTCACCAAGATCGCCGACATCGGGTCCGACCTGATGAAGATCGTCTTCAACATCAAGGAAGACGATGCCAGGAACCCTGGCGTGATTGCGGACTGCACCGGCGACAACGCCGGCGACTCGGTCGGTCCGAGCGCCGACGGGTTCGAGACCTATGGCGTGACCGGCGTGGCGCTCATCACGTTCATCTCGCTCGCCGTACCGCAGGCCGCCACACAGGTGCAGCTGCTCGTGTGGATTTTCGTCATGCGCGTCATGATGATCATCGCCAGCGTCGGCTCGTACATGTTGAACGAGGCGATTGCGAAGGGCCGCTACGGCACGGCGGCGAAGATGAACTTCGAGCAGCCGCTGACGCAGCTCGTCGGGCTGACGTCGATCGTGTCGATCGTCCTCACCTACA
>DATBJC010000035.1:0-6081 GCA_036556625.1 Gemmatimonadales bacterium | reverse complement strand
ACCTGGCGGCCAAGAGCGAGCGCGAGGTGTTCGAGCACGAGATCGCGATGGAGCGGGAGGAGATCAGGCTGATGCCTGATCTCGAGCGGGAGGAGCTGAGTCTGCTCTATCAGGCCAAGGGCATCCCCGAGCATCAGGCCGACTCCCTCGCCGCCCGGCTGATGGCGGACCCGGAGCGCGCGCTCGAGGAGAAGGTGCGCGAGGAGCTCAAGATCGGCCACGCGAGCGCCACGCCGTTCCGGGAAGCGTGGGTCACCGGCACTGCTACCGCCTTCGGCGCCTTCATCCCGGTGGCTCCACTGCTGGTGAGCACCAGGCCGTGGGCCGTGTGGACCTCCTTTGCGGTGGCGATGCTGTCGCATTTCGCCGTCGGCGCAGCCCGCAGCGTCTTTACCGGCCGCAGCGTGTTCCGCAGCGGGATGGACATGTTCCTCGTCGGGCTCGGCGTCGCGGCCGTGGGCTATGTGCTCGGAGATTGGATCGTGGGAGTCATCTAGCCGTAGCCGCCCAACCGAGATCGGGATGCACATCGTAGAAGGTGGTCTCGACGACTCGCGGGTGGTGGCGCTGCTGGACCTGCACGTCACCCGCGCCCGGGCCGAGACGGCGCGGGGCAGCGCCCACGCACTCGACCTGTCGGGACTCCGGGCCCCCGAGGTGACCTTCTGGTCCGCCTGGGAGGGCGACGAGGTCGTCGGCGTCGGCGCGCTCCGGCAGCTCAGCTTCGATCATGGCGAGATCAAGTCCATGCACACCGCTGAGACCGCCCGCGGGCGCGGCGTCGGGTCGGCCATTCTGCGAGAGATCATGGCCCTGGCCCGGGCCCGCGGCATGACTCGCCTCAGTCTGGAGACCGGCTCGTGGCCCTACTTCGCGCCAGCGAGGGCGCTCTACGCGAAGCACGGCTTCGTGGAGTGCGCGCCGTTCGGGGACTATCGGGACGACCCCAACAGTGTGTTCATGACCCTGGCGCTGGTTCCCCAGTCGCCGCAGGTGTAGATCAGTCGCCTTGCACCGTCTTCGCTCGGCCTGCCACTACGAGCCTCTCGTCACCAGGATGCCTTCGGCAACCGCTGGCACCTCACCCACCAGCCGCCGTACCCGCGGCATCACCTCGCGCCCGTACAGCTCGATGCTCCGCATCATCAGCTCGTGCCGCAGGGTGCCGGCGCTGTACTTGAGATCGAACCGCGATGCTCCCAGCGCGCGGACCGTGGCGGCGATCTTCCGGGCGACCGTCTCCGGCGACCCCACGTAGAGCGAGCCGACCGCGACCTCCCGCTCGAACTCGGCTCGGCTGGTCGGCGGCCAGCCGCGCTCCGCGCCGATCCGGTTCCGCATCACCTGGTACGCCGGCCACAGCTCCTCCCGCGCCTGCTCGTCGCTGTCCGCCAGGTGTCCCGGCGAGTGCACCCCGACCGGCAGCGGCTCCGCACCCAGCTGGGCGAGCGCCCGATGGTATAGCTCGACGTAGGGCGCGAACCGCCGGGGATCGCCGCCGATGATCGCAAGCGTCAATGGAAAGCGATAGCGCGCGGCGCGCACTACCGACTCCGGGCTGCCGCCGACCCCGACCCAGGTCCGGAGCGGCGGCCGCTCGACCGGCGGGTAGATCCGGACGCCCTCGAGCGGCGTCCGCACCGTGCCCTTCCAGTGGACCGGCTCGCCGCTCTGGTCCGCGTCCCGGAGCGCCGCAAAGATCGCGAGCTTCTCCTCGAAGAGATCGTCGTAGTCCTCCAGCGAATACCCGAACAGCGGGAACGACTCGGTGAACGAGCCGCGGCCCAGGATCACCTCGGCCCGTCCGCCGGATACGGCGTTTAGGGTGGAGAAGCGCTGATAGACCCGGACCGGGTCGTCGGTGCTGAGGATGGTGACCGCGGTGCCCAGCCGAATCCGCTCGGTGCGCCCGGCGACCGCGCCGAGCACGACCTCCGGCGCGCTGATCGCGAAGTCCGGGCGGTGGTGCTCGCCGACGCCGAAGAAGTCCACCCCCAGCCGGTCGGCCAGCTCGGCTTCGGCCACGACGTTGCGCAGGGCCTGCGCGTGCGAGAGGTGATTGCCGTCCGCGTCCGCGGTGACGTCGCCGAAGGTGTCGAGGCCCAGCTCGAGCTGTGGCATGGTCGGGTAACCGATGGACGCCAGGCAAGGTTCCCCTGGTCAGACGTGGGTGACCAACGCTTTGACGGATGGGGAACCGGACGGCAGATTGGCTGGTGCCGGCCGGTCGTACCGACTCTTGACCGTTGGCTCCATCCAATCGCTACCGAAGAGACCATCCGGCACGCGGACTCCAGGGGCGCAAGCCGAGAACCGCGCGCCCGGTATCGTGCAATAGGCGAATGTCTTCTTTCAGAGGAAAGGAGCGAGCGATGCGTCGGAGCCCAATCGGTGTCCCGGTGGTCCTCCTGTTGATGGCCGGCAGCGGAGGCTGGAGCCGGCTCGAGGCCCAAGCCGGCGAAGACGACCCGTGCGCCCTGCTCACCCGCGCGGAAATGGCTGCCGTGTCGGGCGACGAACCGAACAAGCCACGTCCCCGGACCCACAAATGGCCGTACGGCGGGCTAATCAGCATGACCTGTACCTACAATACACAGCACGACAAGCTCGGGGCCGACGTCACCGTTGAACGCGGCCGGACGCCCGAGAGCATCAAGATCTATCTCAAGACCCTGATGGGCACGGCTGAGCAGACCAGCGGATCGGCGATGAAGCCGGTCGAAGGCTATGCGGACCAGGCACACTGGGGCCAGATCAACCAGTCGAGCGGCATGCTGCACGTCGTCAAGGGCACCGATGTGCTGTCCATCCGGACCTACGGCAAGGGTCCAGGTGCGGGCACACTGGAGAAGACCAAGGAGCTGATGGCGATCGTGTACCCCCGGTTCACCAAGCTGCCGGCGTACGTGCCGCCGGCGGAGGAGTCAGAATGAAGGGCGATGCCGGGATGGGGGAGAGGGTTTCCCGCACGATGGTCTAGACGCCTATTTCAGGAACTTGGCGACCTTCGCGTTTACGAATGGCTTGACACCCTCGTCGCCACCACCGCCCGCCACGTGGCCCCAGAGTGATGGGATCGGCTCGAATTTGACCCGCGGAATGTGCCGCGCTTCCGCCCGGGCATCGGAGACCGGAAAGTAGAGATCGGTCTCGACCGGCATGTAGAGGACCCGTGCCCGGATCGAGCCGAGCGCCCGCTCGAGGCTTCCGTTGAACCCCGGAGTGTCGCCGACGTCGTGCCGTTGCCAGGTCTGCGCCTGGAGGATCAGGTCGTTGGCGTCGAGCGCGGCAAACATGTTCGCGAAATTGTTTGCCACCGCCTCGTAACTGTCCCCCGGCAACCAGGGCACCCCTCTCCACAGCTCGTCATGCCACCACTGCTGCGAGGTTAGCCACCCGGCCCAGATCAGGCCGAAGAGATGGAGACCTTGCTTGGGTGGCGTCGTGTAGTCCCCACCCCGGAATGCGGTGTCCAGCTCAATCGCCGCGATCTCGGCCGCGAGGCGGACGCTTCCGTGGGGCCAGCACCGGGCCGTCCCGGCCAGCGCCACGATGCGGTCGCTGAAGTCCGGATAGCTCACGGTCCACTGAAACGCCTGCTCGGCACCCATGGAGAACCCGACGATCGCCGCCAGGTGAGTCACGCGCAGCTCGTTCACCAGGAGACGGTGTACGGCCTCGACGTTGTCTCGAATGCTCGCGCGGGGGAACCGGGGACCGTGAAATGGCTCCGGCGTGTTGCTGGGCGACGAGGAATGGCCGTTGCCGAACAGCTCGGTCGCCACCAGGAAGTAGCGCGTGGTGTCCAGCGCTCGTCCGGGTCCGATGAGCCAATCGTTGTCGTGATGGTCGGCCATGTAGCTGGACGGAAGGAGAATGACGTTGTCCCGTCGGGCGTTGAGCCTGCCATAGGTCCCATAGCTCACCACGGTGTTCGGCAGGGTGGTCCCGTCTTCGAACCGGAAGCTCGCCAGTACGAAGCGGCCGTGCCGGGCGTGGTCGGTCGAGTCGGTCTGTGCGGCTGTTGCGGTGAACGGCGCGGCTGCGAGCAGGAGGACGACGCTCAGCCGGGCAGTGCGGCAGGGACAGCTCATCGGTCGGAACCTGGTTGAGGGAATGCTGGTCGCGATTGGCCGGGAAGCCAGTCGGCCCGGCAATCGAACAGGATCGGCACTTCGTTGCGGAAGCCCAGGTCCTGGGTGCCCTGGCCCACGTCGAATGCGAGGCTCGCCTCGCGGCGACCCGCCTCGTGACTGTAGAGCCGCACGATACGGTACTCGAGCTCCCGCCCGCTCAAGCACGCCGACATCGGCGGATCATCGAACATGCTGACCTCGAGCCAGTGGTGCGTCGCTCGAGCACCGGTCGCGCGCAACGCCGCCGTGGTACCGGCTTCGTTGCGCACCTTCACCAGAAACGCCCGCCACCCGCGTTCCACCAACACTGGCCGCAAGAAACCGCGAGCGACCTTGACCCGTGTCTCCGGATTGATGTGCACGCCCACGAGACACCAGCGGTCGAGTGCACCCTGCACCATCTCGGGCCTAGCCCGGCTCGTTGGAGTTTCGAGCGGAAGTCCGAGCGCCTCGGCTGCCGCGATTACAGGGCGGACCTGAGCGAGCAGAACGTTCGGGTCCACCGTCGGCACCGGCGGCAGATCAGGGCCAGCCGGAGGGACGTGCGGAAGTAGCGCGTGACTGCCGAGCGCGCCGACGTCGAGCGGCGGCGGCAGTTCGGGCAGCACCAGGGCGCTCGCGGCCAGCGCGGAGCGTTGGAGAAAACGACGACGATCAGGCATCGGGCTCACTCCGGCTTCAGTCCACGTCGCACTCGGCCAGGAGTCGCCGATAGGTACGCCGCGCGTGCTCGTAGTCGGCCACGGCCTGCTTCCGCTCAGCGGCGGCGATGAACCGCTCCTTCTGGCTCCAGCACTGGTCCACCCCCTTAAGGCACCACTCCGCGCTCCGGCGCGAGACCCGCACCGGGCGGCCGCCCACGAGCACCCAGACCGGATTGGTGTGCGACGACGGCAGGATCCGCACGGCCACCCAGCTGCTCCGCGCGATCGGCACGTCGAAGGTGAGATCCCGCAGTGCGCCGTCGGCCACCAGCGTCTCACTCGCGACGGGAAAGCCGTTCACGACCACTTCGACCGTCACGTTGCGGGTCTGGCCGATCCGGGCGCGCTCCAGGTCCCAGAAGAAGTCCGGCCGAAGGCCGCGGTCCGAGCCGGGCCGCTCCGGAAGCAGTCCCGCGGCCTTCAGCTTCACCCGCACGGTGCCCGCGCGGCGCAACCGGAGCTCGCTGCGGCGCTCGCCCACCGGCACCTCGTTCACCCGGAGCTCCAGCAGGTGGCTCTTGCCTTCGCTCACGTACGCCCGGCCCCGGCGAAGCCCCTCGCACCAGGCCGGGTACTCCAGGGGGCCGTCCAGCTTCACGTAGCTGCGGCCCATCCCGACCCGGTCGCCCGACACGCAGGGAAAGTCGGTCTCCCCGGCGATGCGGGTGCGGAACCCGACGTTGAGCGTGTGATACCAGATGTTGAGCTCGCCGGCGTAGGGCGTGTCCACGGTCGACAGGAAATCCACGGCGGGCACCGGCGACCCGTCGGGGCCGGGCACCTCGTGGGTGACGTCTACGATGTATTCGTTGGCGCCGATGCCGTTGTACGGCGGCACCAGGTAGTTCGGCAGCTCGGTTGAGTCCACGCCGAGCCCCCAGCCGGAGTGCGCCGGGCCGCAGACCGCCCCCTGGCGCTTGGCCCACCGCAGCGTGTTGAGGCCCAGCGTGGGCCAATGCAGGTAGGAATCGCCTCCAGGCGGGATCTGCTCCTTGAGGCGCAGCAGGACCAGGTGGCCCGAGTGGTGCGAGCCGAACCCCGACACTTCCACGTCGTAGTGCAGCAGGTGCGACGGCCGTGACACGGCGTGGTCCCGCCCGGTGAAGAATTGTTTCTGATAGTCGAAGCCCGGTCCCCAGGTCAGGTTCGCGCCGACCTTCAGGTCTTCGCCCAGCGTGTGGCGGATCATGTCTTCCGGGCGGACGCCCTCGGTCGGCTTGATGTAGTGGGCGCAGCCGGCG
>DATBJC010000034.1:0-4737 GCA_036556625.1 Gemmatimonadales bacterium | reverse complement strand
CTTGCCCACCGCATGCAGCTCGACAGTGTAGCCGGCTCCCTCCAGGGCCTCGATCCGGCGACGCGCTTCCTTGATGAGGTTCGAGTTGAACGCGCCCGCGAGTCCGCGATTGGAGGTGAGCAGCACCACGGCCGCGCGCGTCGGGCCTCCCTTACTCGGAGGACCGGGCCGCCTGAGCAGGGGAAAGCGCTCCGACAAATCGGGCGTCACCAGATCGAGGAGCACCTCGCGCAGCGCCTCGGAATACGGCCGGGCCGCCACCACCCGGTCCTGGGCCCGCTTGAGCTTAGAGGTGGAGACCAGCTCCATGGTCCGGGTGATCTTCCGCGTGTTCTGGACGGAGCGAATCCGCCCCTTGAGCTGCCGGCCCTTGGCCATCAGTCGGCCTGAAACAGCGGCTTGAAGGCGGTGATAGCGGCCTTCAGCCGGTTGGTGATGTCGTCGTCCAGCGCCTTCTTGGTGCGGATGTCCTTGAGCACCTGCTCGTGAGACGATTCCAGGTATTCCAGGAAATCGCGCTCCCACTGCCGGATCTCGGGCACTTTGACGTCGTCGAGGTGGCCGTTGGTCACGGCGTAGATGACGGCGACCTGCTTCTCGACCGGGACCGGCTGGTACTGGGGCTGCTTCAGCACCTCCACCAGCCGGGCGCCTCGGGCCAGCTGCCGCTGGGTCGCCGCATCGAGATCGGAGCCGAACTGCGCGAACGCCTCCAGCTCCCGGTACTGGGCCAGCGAGAGACGCAACGGGCCGGCGACCTGCTTCATCGCCTTGATCTGGGCGTTGCCGCCGACCCGGCTCACGCTGATGCCGGCGTCCACCGCGGGACGGACGTTGGAATAGAAGAGGTCGGTGGTGAGGAAGATCTGGCCGTCGGTGATCGAGATGACGTTGGTCGGGATGTACGCCGAGACGTCCCCGGCCTGGGTCTCGATGATCGGCAGCGCGGTGAGGGAGCCGCTCGGCTTCTTGATCCGCTCGTCGACCTTGATCGCTTCCTTGTCGTCGGAGATCTTGGCCGCGCGCTCCAGCAGCCGGCTGTGGAGATAGAAAACGTCACCCGGGTACGCCTCCCGGCCGGGAGGCCGCCGGAGGATGAGCGACATCTGCCGGTAGGCCGCGGCCTGCTTGGAGAGGTCGTCGTAGACGCAGAGGGTGGCCTTCCCCTCCTCGTACATGAAGTGCTCGGCGATGGCACAGCCGGCGTAGGGGGCGATGTACTGGAGGGGCGCGGGGTCTGAGGCGGAGGCCACAACGACGATGGTGTACTCCATGGCACCCGCTTCCTTGAGCCGCTCCACCACGGTGGCCACGGTGGAGCGCTTCTGCCCGATCGCGACATACACGCAGATCACGCCGGTGCCGCGCTGATTCAGGATGGTGTCCACCGCGATCGCCGTCTTGCCGGTGCCCCGGTCGCCGATGATCAGCTCGCGCTGGCCCCGGCCGATGGGAATCATCGCATCGATGGCCTTGATGCCGGTCTGGAGCGGCTCCTTCACCGGTTGCCGCACGATGATACCCGGGGCCACCATCTCCACCGGTCGGCTGGTGGTGGTCTTGATCTCGCCCCGGCCGTCCACCGGCCGCCCCAGCGCATCCACCACCCGTCCCAGCATCGCGGAGCCGGTGGGCACGTCCAGCAGCCGTCCGGTCCGGCGCACCTGATCGCCTTCCTTGAGCTTCAGGTAGTCGCCCATGATGGCGGCGCCGACGTTGTCCTCCTCGAGATTCAGCACCAGCCCGGCCACCGTGTCGCCGGTCTCCTGGGCGGTGAACTCCAGCATCTCGCTGGCCACGGCGGAATTGAGCCCGTAGATCCGGGCGATGCCGTCACGCACCTCGAGCACGGTGCCGACCTCGGAGACATCGTCGGCCGTGAGATCGGCCGACTGAATTTCGCGGAGCAGGATGCTCTTGAGCTCGCCGGGACGGAGAGAAGAGTCAGTGGCCATGAATTGGGGTGCCCTGGCTGTGAGGTTTCGGGTGCCGGTCAGCTTGTGAAATTAATCACAAAGGTCCCAGCAAGCAAGCGAGCGGACTCGCCCGCAAGGATAGTCGAGCGACGGGGATGGCGGAACGGCGCCTCCATCACACCCGGCTCCGCGTGTTCCCCTTCACGAACGCCTGCAACACTCCACCGGGCCCCAGCGATCCCAGCCCACCAGTGGAAACGTTGGCGATCCGCCGGGCGGTGCCGCTGAGATGACTGGACGATGCGAAGTGGAGCAGCCGGACCACGATCGGGATCGAGTATCCGGGGTTGGCCAGCAGCTGAGCGGCGCAGGCGATCCGGGTCAGATCGATCACCCGCTTGAGGTTGGGCGCTCCCCCGGCGCCGAACTGGCGGGAGAGATGCTCCCGGCTCACGGCCAGGCGGCGCGCCAGATCGCTGGTGCGCACCGGGCGCTCCACTTCTCCCAGCAGCAAGCTCCACGCGGAGCATTGCAGCGGCTCGGTCAGTCGAAGCATGCGGGGCGCGTCGGCCAGCGCGCGGCGCCGCTCGGCGGTCACCGACGATCGGGATACCATCTCCCCCACCACGGGATCGTCCACCCCTTCCACCGCGATGGGCACAGCGTGCTTGCGGCAGGCGAGCAGAAGCTCGCCGTCGTCCGGGCGGAACGGCGCGTAGGCGAGGATCGGCACTCCGGGCAGCCGGCGGCGCAGCTCGGCGAGATCGGGAAGGATGGCGGCGTTGGGTGCCAGCACGACGGCATCCACCAGGCGGTTTTCCAGCACCCGGCGGAGCCCGGAGGTACTCCGGCAGGTTACCAGTCGCGGCCCGCCGCGCGGCAGCGTGCGCCGAAGGGCCGCCAGGGCCGGCCGGCTCTCCAGCAGCGCAGCGATGGCGGCCATGCTCACTCCCCCCGCCGGGTCGGCCTTCCCGCGCCGATGGCGACCAGAGTGCGCACCATCTCACCCGCCCGCTTGAGGACCCCTCGAGCATTGTCGTAGCTCAGCACTTCGAGCGCCTCGTCCAGGCTTCGCCACTGACAGGCGGTGATCCCTTCGGCCGCCTGAGGACAGGGGTCGCCCTCGGGACTCTCGAACAGGAAGAAGTGGCAGTACTTGTGAATGTGGCGGCCGCGAAAGCGGAAGTGCCAGTCGATCACCCGAATGGGGCCCTGAAGGATCAGGCGGTTCAGCCCGGTCTCTTCGCCCGTCTCCCGCAGCGCCGCCTCCGCCGGCGACTCGCCGTTCTCGAGATGGCCCTTGGGAAATCCCCAGTTGTCGTAGGAGTCCTTGATCAGGAGGTATCGCGGGCTGGAGTCGGGTACCCGGCGGAAGACGATCCCGCCGGCGCTCACCTCGAGGTCGGCCTTCCGCTTGCTCATCCCCGGCGGACTCCTCGGCGGGCTGACGTGATCACCTGATTCCACATGGAGCCAGGGAGCACACGCCTGGCGCTCGCCATCCGATCCACTCCGGCGCCCACCATCAGAACACCGAGATCTTGAGATACTTCCGCGGCTGCGCCTGGATATCGCTGAGCAGCTCGCGGAACTGGACCACGGTGGCCGTCGCCTCGCGATACAACGTGGAATCGGATGCCAGCATGCCGAGGGTGCCGTTGCCCTGCTGGATCCGGGTTATCAGCGAGTCGGCCTGTTGCATCACCCGCACCAGGCTGGCCTGGTTCTCCCGGGCCGCCGCCATCACCGAGCGCATGTCTGCCGCGGCCTGTCGGAGATCGGTGCTGGAGGCCTGGCCGTTGGTGAGAATGTCCTGGAGCTGGCCGCCGCTGGTGGCGGTGTCGAGCCGGGCGACCGCCTGCTGGAAGGTGCGCGCCACGCCGGCGAAGGCATCCGACGTGGTGGCCACGTTGCGGCTCACCCGGTCGATCCGCGAGGTCTGCGCGCCGGCGAAGGTCACCATACGGCGCGAGATCACCGCGAGGTCCTTGACGCTCTGCTGCAGGTTCTTGAGCGCCGTGCTGTCGAAGGCCTGGCCGATCCGCGCCGTGATGTCACCCACGTCGCCCGCGATGCGGCTGGCCTGCGCGGTGAGCTGCCCGATGTCCGGCAGGGTGGCCCCGGGCCAGGCCTCGCCGCCGGCCATGTCGGACTCGACCAGGGCGTTGCGCACGATGGGGTCGGTGGGCAGCGGCTCGAAGGAGACGATGTTGGCGCTCCACTCGCCGAACAGGCTGGCGGAGGCGGAGATCACTGCGGGCTTCGACGGGAGCTCGATGGCGCGGTCCACCGTGAGCTCGGTCTCCACCCATTCGTCCGGGGCCAGCCGGATGGCCTCGACCCGCCCCACTCGCACACCTCGCAGCGTGACCGGCGCCCCGACGCCCAGGCCGCCGACGGTCCGGAAGCGAGCGGTGTAGGTGGCCTCCTTCTGATTCACATCGGTCTCGCTCAGCCACAGCGCACCGCCGATCACCAGGGCCAGCGCGGCGAGCACCGCCAGGCCCACCGCGAACTCGTTGCTCCGTCTCATTCGAACCTCCACGCCGGCGCCGGAGCCGGGGATCCGGGACGGCCTTCGATGAACTGGCGCACCACCGGGTCGTCGGTCGCCTGGATCTCGGCGACGGCCCCGACCTGGCGGATCGCCCCCTGGTGCAGCATGGCGATGCGGTCGCCTACGGTGAAGGCGCTGCGCATGTCGTGGGTGACGACCAGCCCGGTGACCCCGAGATCGCGGGTGCGGATCATGAGCTGGTCCATGACGGATGAGGTGACCGGATCGAGCCCGGTGGTGGGCTCGTCATAGAGAATGTAGCGC
>DATBJC010000033.1:0-14729 GCA_036556625.1 Gemmatimonadales bacterium | reverse complement strand
CCAGCTCCCGGCAGGCCAGACAGAAGGCCTGCTCCTGGAGACCGGTATTCGCCACGAAGCCCAGCCGGGGACCCGAGCTGCGCAGCCATCCGGCGAACCGATCGGCGAGGCGGCGGAGGTAGAGCGCGTCACGCCGGATGCGGTCCACATCGGCGTGGGGAAACATGAGCCCTGCCGCGCGCACGCGCGCGAGGAACTCGCCATATCCGGTCAATTCGACCTGGTCGTCACCCAGCGGCATTATCCGGCATGCGGCCCGAAGCGCGATCAAGTGGGGCTGAACCAGAAAGGATGGGGTGTGGCGGGGGATGTTGTAATCCCCGTAGGGACTCATCTCCCAGACCAGCGCCCGAGCGCCCAGCTGCTCGAGCAGCTCTACGAAGGGACCCGACCGGATGTCGTAACGCTTCCCGTCGAGCACAGGACGCCGGCCAAGCGAGCTTCCCAGGAAGACGCCGTCCGCTTTCTCCCAGGGTCGACGATTGGCGCGCCGGTCCGCCACATAGGCGTGACTCCACCCGGCCAGCCCGGTTCCCAGCCGGTTGGTGAGCCGCCGCCATCCTGCGCCAAGGGTGTGTGAACCCGATGGAAAGGTGGAGAACCTCAACGAGAGTCGGATGAGGGGCCAGACATGGATCCCGCGGATCTTCCAGGCGGTAACAGGGAACTCACCTTCGATACCACGGAGCCACTCGACGAACTCCCGATGAATCACGCCGGTCGCTCCGTTTTCCCCTCGGTGAGCTCACCCGCCAGAAGCCGCCGCATGGCAGTGAGCCCCTTCGGCGGCTCGAAGCTGACCGGCCGCCTGCGGCCCAATGCCCACTGGAGAGCCTGCTGAATCGCCGCTCCCGTGGTGGCGACTGCCAGCAGCCCGGCGGCCATCTCCGCTTGATAGAAGTCCGGCGCTTCCGGACCGCACGCCACCGAGGGCAGCCCCAGCGCGGCGGCCTCGGTCACGACTGTCGACCGACTGGCCGTGAGATGGCAGTCCATCCGCCACAGTAGCGCATGCAGCGGCATTTCGGTCGCGAGCTCCATGAGGCCGAGATCCACACCCAGCGGACCCAGCACCCGTGCGGCCTCAACCCGGCGCTCAGGCTGGTTGACCGGATGCAGGCGGAACCAGTAGCACCAGCTCGCCGGGGAGGACTCGATGGCCTCCCGCATGGGCCGGGGTACGATGTCGCCCTTGGAGCTGAGAGTCACCAGGATGTGGTGCGGTCTTCCGGATGCCCGCTTGCGCGCTTCGATGAGCTGGCCGATCCGACGGCTCGAGTCGGCGACCTCATCCAACCACATCTCGCGCCAGGGATCTCCACCCACAATGGCGACGTGGTGGTCGGGCGCACAGGCGGCCCAGCGGTTGATCGCCGCGGCGCTGCTCTGGTCCCAGCTCCAGAAGACCCGCGCACGGGTCTCCCAGCCCTCCTTCGGCACGGCGAACCACGAGCCGTAGCTGGGATGGAGATCGCCCTGGATCCCGTGCTGCACTTCGACCGAGGTGATCCCCAGCTCCCGGCAGGCCAGACAGAAGGCCTGCTCCTGGAGACCGGTATTCGCCACGAAGCCCAGCCGGGGACCCGAGCTGCGCAGCCATCCGGCGAACCGATCGGCGAGGCGGCGGAGGTAGAGCGCATCACGCCGGATGCGGCCGACATCCTCCCGGCGAAACGTGAGTCCGGCTTCACGAACCCGCGCCAGGAACCCGTCGTAGCCTTCCAGCTCCACCTGGTCATCACCCAGCGGCAGTACCCGGCACGCCGTGCGCAGCGCGATCAAATGGGGCTGAATCAGAAACGAGGGTGGGTGTCGGGGGACATTGTAGTCCCCGTAGGGACTCATCTCCCAGACCAGCGACCGAGCGCCGAGCTGCTGGAGCAAGGCGACGAACGGACCGGAGCGAACGTCGTATCGCTTCCCGTCCAGCAGCGGGCGCCGGCCAAGGGAGCTGCCCAGGAAGACGGCGTCCGCCTTCTCCCCCGGACGGCGGTTGGCGCTCCAATCCGTCACATAGGCCCGACTCCATCCTGCCATCCCGAGTGCGAACCGGCTGGTGAGCCGGCGCCAGCCTGCACCAAAGGCCGGGGCGGCGGAGGGAAAGGCGGAGAAACTCAACGAGATGCGGATCAGGGGCCAGACATGAATTCCGCGGATCTTCCAGGCGGTAACAGGAAACTCGGCTTCGATGCCGCGGAGCCACTCGAAGAACTCCCGGTGAATCACGCCGGCCGCTCCTCCGCGATCACCACCCCGTCGAGCGACAGATCCACGGTAGCCCCCTTCACCAGCACCACGTCGCCGCCCGGGCCCACCTCGAGCACGCCCAGCTTTCCTCGCGCCAGCACGGGCAGGCGATGGCGGTAGGCCGGCCGGTAGCCCTCGGGCAGGGTGAAGAGCAGCAGCGGCGTCCGGCCCGCCGGCGTCCCCCCCGCTCGGCTCAGCCTGCCCCGCAGCCGGATCGCGCCGTCGGCATCGCGCATGAATCCGGCCGGTGTAGCGTCGCCACCCAGATTGCTCCAGGGGTTCGCCAGCACCGGCGCCTGCCATCGGTTGGTGGGTATCCTCCCGTCGTGGTCGGGAATCGGCAGCCCCAGATTCAGGTTGTGGCAGCCGAGACGCTGGGTGCGCAGACCGCGGTCGGAAATCCGGCGGGCCGCGATCCCCAGAAGCTTCATATCTCGCACGCCCTCCTCCACGGCGAGGTTGGTGAAGCGGCCGCCGATCAACCGGGAGAAGTCGGCCCCGCTCCGGAATCGGCTCCAGCCGCCCATCGCCGACAGTCCGATGAACTGATTCTGCGGTCCGCCGCAGTCGATGTGGAGCTGGTTGCTCTCCAGAAACACGCCATCGATCACGTTGCCACTCGCCTGCTCACCCAGCACCAGCCCGGTGCCGCTGGTGCAGTCCTCCAGAGTTCCCCCGCGAATCATGTTGTTCTGTGCCCGGTCCAGATACAGGCCGACGCGGCCGCAGGCTTCGACGATACAGTTCATCAGCGTACAGTCCACGGTCGAATAGGATTCTCTGGGGGCCGGCAGCGAGGTCAGGGTGATCCCGGTACCCGGCAACGACCCTACCACGCGCTCGTTCCCGGTCACCCCCCAGCCCTCACAATAGTTCGCAATGAAGAACTCGGTCCTGAATCCTTCCCCCTCGGGCGCCCCCCCGATGACTCGGAGCCGGACGAAGCGCCCGTGATGCACGCTGCGGAAGAGGAAGCCGATCGTGGTTTCCGGCCCCCCCTCCAGCGCGAGGTTCTCGATCCGCATGTTCCACACTTTGCGCCCCGGCCGACGCAGCCCATCCACCAGAAATCCAGCTCCGCGCCCGGTGTGCCGCAGGGTGACTCGGCCCTGCCCCAGAATCTCCAGATCGTCGCGGGCGAAATTGGGAGACTCCGTGTAGCTGTAGGTCCCGGGGGGGAAGACCAGCGTCCCCTGTGCAGCGCTCGCGGCGGTCAAGGCGCGCCGAATCGCCGGGCCGTCGTCCGAGCCGTCCCGCCGGGCGCCGAAGTCGAGCACGTTGAACACGGAGTTGTTGGCCAGATATTCGGTCGTGCTGCGGATGACACGGCCGCCGCCCGGTGGGGCCACGCGTTCGGGCGTCCTCCCGCGATCCCAGGCCGAGCCCGCGGCGAGCCCGAGGAATCCTCGTCTGTCCATCGCGCACCATGATGTGGAAGTCAGCGAAGGGGACCCGCCGGTTCCGCGGGCCCAGGCCTGCGGCCCCGGACCAGCCGGGTCAGGACGGCCAACTCCGCCCGATCGACGGCCCCCAGTGCGACGAGACCGAACGGGAAGGAAAGCCACAGGAGGACGCGTCCGGCGACCTCGAGCGCTGGGCTGGGGAAAGGCAGGAGCTGGCCGGTCAGAAAGAGAGCCAGACCGAGCCCCGCTATCAAGCCCAGGCGGCGGTATTCGTAGGGGAAGACATGCTGCCGCTCGGCGCTGCGCCAGGTGAGCAGCAGGAGAAGGGCATACGCGATCAAGGTGGACCAGGCGGCGGCGATGATGCCGTAGCGAGGCACCAGCCACAGATTGAGTCCGACATTGGCCGCGCCTGCCGTGAGCGTGAGCAGCGGAATGACCCCGGTGCGCCGGCTCCAGAAGAGCAGATTGGTCGGGATGAGATACAGTCCGCTGCAGATGGTGCCGGCGACGACCCACCAGGTGATCCGGTAGGCTTCCCGAAACTCGGGCCCGGCAATGAACACGATCGCGTGCTTGACGAGCAAGGACCACCCCAGTCCGATGAAGCAGAGCGCCATAGCGTAATAGGTGACCAGCCGCGCGAGCTTGGGATGGGCCGCCTGACCCTCCTGCTTCAGCGTGCCGAATAGAAAAGGAACCCAGGCGGCATTGAACGCCGTGGCGAGCAGCCCCAGCGCGGCGCCGAGTTGATAACCCAGGGCATACACGCCTACTTCGGGCAGGGGGACCAGACGCGTCAGGATCGCGCGGTCCGACATCTCCAGCGCCCAGCCGGCCAGCGCGTGCGGCACCAGCGGAAGGCTGAACGCCAACGCCGGCAGCAGGACGCCGACCCGGAAGACCAGCCGAACTTGGCGGATCGTCAGCAGGATGTATGGTATCGCAGCCAGTGCCCCACCGATCAGCGTACCCCGCAGGTACGCTTCGGCGTTGCCAAATCGTATCACCAGCCAGACGGTCACCGCCGTGGTGGTCAGGGCCATCCACATGGTCACCGCTACGTAGGTGAGGGGACGCTCCTGAGCCTGGAGCAGGACCAGCGGGGTGATTCCCAGCACTCCGAGAAAGGCGGTCCAGACCGCGAGCCTGAGATAGGGATGGAACGGCACCTCGGGGAGGACTACTGCCACCAACGAGGGGCCCACCCGGTCCAACAGCAGCGCCATGCCAGCGGCGGACAGCAGCATTGCGATCCACAGCGTTCCGACCCGCTCTTTGCGCTGCTCGTCGGTGCCACTCTCGTAGTAGGTCCGCGAGACGGCGCCCCGAAGCCCCAGCGGATAGAGCATCGTCAGGACGGTGGTGACCGTCACCGTGAGCGACACGATGCCGTACTCCGCAGGAGTGAGATATCGGGTGTACAGCGGAAGCAGCAGGAAGCCGACGCCTCGCACCAGCACACTGCCGAGCCCATAGATGGCGGACGCGCCGAGAAGCTTCCTCAGCGCGCTGCCGACCCCCGCAGGTTGCACGGCCTAGTCCACTCCGCGTGCCCGCCGCAGCTCGGCATGGCCGCCCACGTCGAGCCAGTCGGATTCCAGCAGGTGGGCTCCGACCGACTTCCCCTCGGCCAGGAGGGTTTCGAACAGGGTGGTAATCGAATACTCCTGTCCCGCCGGCACGATGGCCACCGTCTGGGGAGAGAGCACGTAGATCCCAGCGTTGATCAGGGTCCGCTCACTCGGCTTCTCCCGGAGTGACATCAGACGGTCCCCATCCACTTCCGCCACTCCGAAGGGGACCTCGGTCGTGTAGGTCCGAATCCCCATCGTGGCGGCGAATCCGCCCCGCTCGTGGAAATCGATCAGGTCGCCCACGTCGCACTGGGTGACCAAGTCACCGTTGAGTACGACCACCGGCAGCTGGGGACGTGGCAGGAGGGAAAGCGGACCACCGGTGCCGAGCGGTTCGGACTCGCGCAGGTAGTCGATCTGGCAGCCCAGGCGGGAGCCGTTGCCGAAGTACTCCTCGATCATGTGACCCAGGTAGTTGATCGAGATGGTGAACCGGCTCAGGCCGCAGCTCAGCAAATGGAGAATGAGCCGCTCGAGGATCGGGCGCCCCGCCACCATCACCATCGGCTTGGGGACCTGTGTGGTGATCGGATGCAGGCGGGTGCCCTTACCGCCGGCCAGGATCACGGCCCGGTTGGGCCGCTCCGCCGCCGACACGAGCTGCCTCATCGTGTGCAGGCCCGTGAGATGGCCATCCGGGCTCAACACCGGAATCCGCTCGATGTGTCGGGCTCGCATGAGATCGAGCACGTCGGCCCGCCCGTCCTGGGGCGTGACCCAGGTGAAATCGCGCCGCATGACCTGGGGCAAGACTCGGTCTTCCAAGGAGGCGCCCCGGAGAATCGCGCGGCGAATGTCGCCGTCGGTGACGCAGCCGACGACCCGCTCGCCGCCGTCCACCACGAAGGTGATTGCCTCGCCGCCCGCGTCGATGGCCCTCAACGCATCGAGGATGGTCGAGCCGGCCGGCACGGTCAGTCGAGCGAGATCCGGTTTTCGAAGGCGGGCGCTCATCGCGCGGGCACTCCCATCACCCTGGCGCCGGCGATTACGTCGCGCACCACTACCGCGCCCATGCCCACCGTCGCTCCGGCCCCGACCACGATATGATCACGCACCATGGCGCCAAGGCCGATGTAAGCCGAGGACCCGATCCGAACCGCTCCCCCGAGTGTGACACCGGGGGCAAGCTGGGCATGATCACCCAGCACGGCGTCGTGCTCCACGATGGCACCGGTGTTGACGACGCAGTGGGCGCCGATCCGGGCACCCGTCTGGACCACCGCTCCCGCCATGATCACGGTTCCCTCTCCCACACTCGCTGTCGGGGATACCCAGGCGGAGCCATGGACGATCAGGGCCCATCCCCCGAGCAGCGGAGTCAGCCGGCGCGCGGCTTCCTCACGGCGGCTCCGGCTGTCCAGTGCCGCGAAGCCGAGGATCCCGAGCGCCCCCGCATGCTCCTGGAGCACCTCTTCGCCACCCAAGCGGGGCACGCCGAGCCGCCGGGTGGTCTCCTCACACATTTCCGGATCCACGAAACCGAGCACTTCGTGAGCCACCGCTGCCGCCCGGATCGCCTCGATCACCACCCGGGCGTGCTCGCCTCCTCCGATTACCACAACCGGCTTGCTCATCCGGGCTCGCGGAACCGCTTGCGGGGCGGGCGTGGAATCTTCCACTGGCGCAGCGCCTCGACGATACGCGGAGCGATCGGCGGCGGAGGATAGCCACCGAGATCGTGGCGCGACTGGCGGCGACCGGCGCTGATCGCCTCGCGCAGCGCGGCCGTCACTGCGGCTCCGTCCGGCGGCACGTCCGCCACCGGCCCGTACCGCAACCTGCCCCGCTGGCGATCGCCCACGTTCACCACCGGCACCCCCAGTGCAGGCGCCTCGATGATGCCGCTGGAGGAGTTGCCGAGGACCGCGTCGGCCAGGCGGAGCATGGCCCAGTAACGCCGGTCGCCCAGCGCATCCACCAGCGCCACCCGCTCGCGACCTTTGGCCCAGTGCCGCCAGTAGTCGCCGATCTCGGCGCCACCGGCGTCGGCGTTGGGCGCGGTCACGACGTAGGTGGCCTGTACGCCCTCCATGGCACCGGCGACAGCGGCCACCTCCTCGCCCACGGACCCGCCCAGGGTGGTGGGGTGCATGGTCACCATCACGACGGGAGGCCTCAGCTCGACTCCCAGCTCCCGGGAGAGCGCCTCGGCACCCGGCAGATCGTCGCGGTAGGCGTGGTCCAGCGACGGAGCGCCGACCACCAGCACGGTAGCCGGATCCTCGCCCATCTGGATCACCCGACTCGCGTGGACCCGATGGCTGACCAGGTGCAGGTGGCTCAGCTTGGTGAGCGCGTGGCGACAGGCGTTGTCGATGGCGCCCTCCGACTCCTCTCCACCGTGCAGGTGGACGATTGGAATCTTGGCCAAGGTGGCGGCGAGGGCGGCGGCGAGCGCCTCGGTGCGATCACCCACCAGCACCAGCGCATCGGGCTGGTCCTGCGCCAGTGCCGCACCGACCAGGCCCAGGGCGGCGGCGGTATCGGCGATCGGGGCCGGCGGCTCGGTGACAAACGGCAGCTCCCGCGCCACCGGCACGCCGTCACGGCGGAACGCCTCCAGTGGCTCACCGAAGCGGCGCTGGAGGTGCATGCCCCCAGCCCAGACCGCGACATCGAAGTCGGGCGTGTTGCGCAACAGCAGGATGGTGCTGCGCAGGATGCCATAGTCCTGCCGACCGGTGGTGAGGACGGCCAAACGTCTCCGCTCAGTCAAGGTGACGCTCGGCAAGCATTTCCCCCCGCTCCACTCCCACCCGGAGCCTGCGCCCGACCAGCCGGTCCCGAAGCGCGGGAGACAGGCCGCTGCCGGGACGCAGCGCGATCAGATCGTCGGGCTGGAGGACGTGGCCAGCCGACAGCGAGCGCGAGGCGTGCAGACTCCGGCGGACGACGGCCGTGTTCGCCGCTTCGGACGCGGTCGGTCGCTTCACACCGTCTCCCAGTGCCGATTCGATCTCCCGGATCGACCTCACGAGGGCGGACAGCTCCTGGGGCTCGAGCGAGGCGGCATGATCGGGGCCGGGCAGCGTCCGGTCCGCCGTAAAGTGCTTCTCCAGTAAGGCCGCGCCGGCCGCGACGGCGGCAAGGCTCACCTGAATTCCCACCGTGTGATCACTCCAGCCCACCGGCACGCCGAAGGCCGTTCGCATCGCCTCCATCGCTCTCAGGTTGCAATCCGCCGGGGATGCCGGATAGCTGGTGACGCAGTGGAACAGTGCCAAAGGGGGATCACCGTTCTCCCGGACGACCTGCACCGCTTCGGCCACCTCGCCCAGCGTGCTCATCCCGGTGGAGACGAGGACCGGCTTGCCCTTGCGAGCGACGTGAGCCAGCAGCGGATGGTTGGTCACTTCACCCGACGGCACCTTGTACGCCGGCACGCCGAGCGTCTCGAGCAGGTCGGCGCTGGCCTCGTCGAACGGGGTAGAGAGAAAGAGGAGGCCCCGCGCCGCCGCGTGCGCCGCCAGCGGGGCGAGGATCTCCCGAGGCAAGGCCAGCCGGCGCAGCATATCCAGCTGGCTCTCGGCGCGACCGGTGTTGACGAGCTGATACTCCGCCTTGGGAGCGAGGGGGGAGACCAAGCGCTCCGGCTCGAAGGTCTGAAACTTGACTGCATCGGCCCCCGCATCCGCGGCGATGTCCACCAGCCGATGCGCCAGCTCGGCATCGCCGTTGTGGTTCACCCCCGCTTCCGCGATGACGAAGCAGGGATGTCCCGGGCCGATCGCCTTTTCGCTGATGGCAAACGGCTCGGCACGTCGGGCAGCGAGCCGCACTTCCGCGTCGGCAAGATCCTCCACGGTGTCCACGTCCACCGATCGCTCCGGCGGCAGAATCACCCCGCGCGTGAGGCCGGGCACGATGAACCGGCGCTCCTGACGCAGCAGCGCGAGCGAGGTGATGTACACGGCGCCGGAAGGCAGATAGCTCGAAGCCGAGTCTTGACGCCGTGAAGGAGGCTCTCGACCGGCCCGCCAACTCACCACCCCGTCATTCCCCCGCTCGAGAGCGATATCGGGCGGGTGGGGCGAGCGGACCAGCGACACGATCGAGGGGGAACGGGCACGGTCGTACTGGCGCCAGCAGGCCAGCACGTCCGCGCCCGAACGCAATGGTGATGTCGGCTGAAGCAGGATCACGTCGCCCACCTCGGCACCGGCTCGCTCGAATCGCTCCAGCGCGGCCAGCGCGCTGGTCACGGTGGTCACCGTGTCGCCGGCGAGCTCCGCAGGGCGCAGAAAGGGAACCCCACCGCCCCAACGGCGCGCCTCCCGGGCGATGACCTCCGAGTCGGTATCCACCATGATCGTGAGCTCAGGCAATCCGGCAAGGCGAGCGAACTCGCGAGCCGAGAGCACGGCCCGGCCGACCAGACTCACGCCACCGACAGTGCGCAGGTTCTTATCGGGAAGACCCTTCGAGCCGCCGCGGGCGGGTATGAGACATACCGGAATCATCTGCGGCTGCTCCGCCGGCCTGGATCGCCGGTGGTCCTCATGCTCGGCCCGATGGCTGTGCGGCCCGCCCGCGGGCCGTTCCCACACCGCTGGGGAGATTGATCAGCCGACGCTCGAGATCCTCGGCGGTGCTGAGGTCCATGCGGGGAGCCGAAACGAACATCGGCAGCCGGTGCATCAAGGTCCACGCGGGCCGGGTGGTGACGCCGGCACTGTTGGTGGCATCGAGCACCACGTCGCGGAGGGACGCGATCTCGGGATCGAGCAACAGCACGTTGAGCCAGTAGTTGCTGCGGCTGTGGGGCGGCTCGGTGAAGACCCGGACCCCCGGCACATCGCGAAAGGTCTCCAGGTATCGCGCCGCCAGCCCTCGCTTTGCCTCCAGGAACCCGGGGAGCTGCTCCAGCTGCGCGCACCCGAGGGCCGCGTTGATGTTCGGCATCCGGTAATTGTACCCCACCATGTCGTGGTTGAAAGACCAGCGGTGGGGAAGCTTGGCGGTGGTGGTGAGATGCTTCGCCAGCGTGCCGAGCTCTTCGTCGTTGGTGAGGATGGCGCCACCGCCGCCGGTGGTGACGGTCTTGTTGCCATTGAAGCTCAGCGCCGCGACCCGGGCTACGTTCCCGGTGTGGGTGCCACGATAGTACGAGCCCAGCGATTCGGCGGCGTCCTCGATGAGCACGAGGGCGAAGCGCCGGCAGACGGCGGCCAGGGCATCGAGCCGGGCAGGGTGACCGTAGGTGTGCATCACGACGAGAGCCGGGACCCGGCGCCCCGTGTTTCGGTTGCGCGGCCCATCCGCGCCGTCCGTCAGCGTGGCTTCCAGGTACTCGGCCAGCTTGTCCGGGTCCACACCGAGCGTCGTCGTCTCACTATCCACGAAGTGAGGAATGGCGCCGGCATACGCGATGGGATTGACGGTGCCGACGAACGTCAGGGCAGGCACCAGGACCTCGTCGTTCGCCTCCACCCCGACCAGCCGCAGGCAGGCGTGCAACGCCACAGTGCCGTTCGCCACCGCCACGGCCCGCGCGACGCCAGTGAAGCGGGCAAGGTCCTGCTCGAAGCGCTCGACGAACTTGCCGACCGAGGAAACCCAGCCGGTGTCGATGCATTCGGTGAGGTAGGCGACCTCGTTGCCCTGGAAGACCGGGTCGTGAAGCGGCTGGGGCGCGTCGCGGTCCGCAGCCGCCTCCCGCGCGGCCCGGATCACGCGGCGGGCAAGCTGCTCACCCGTCATGCATCCCGTCTAGACGGCATAGGCATCAGGACGATAGCGATCGAGGTTGGCCCCGATCCACCGCGCCGTCTCGCTCAGGCCCTGCTGAAGCGACACCTTCGCGCTCCAGCCCAGCCGCTGCAAGGCGCGGGCGGGATCGGACTGGAGCGCCATGACCTCGCTCTGACTGGGGCGCACCCTGGCCGGGTCCACCTCGACCTGCGCCTCGACACCGCACACGGTGCACGCCGTCCGGAACACCTCCTCGATCGACTCGGACCGGCCGGTGCCCAGGTGAATGGTCTCCCCCTCCAGTCCGGGACAGAGTCCGGCGGCCAGGAATCCCGCGATGGTATCGCTCATGTAGGTCAGATCGCGGCGGGGCGTCAGGCTGCCGAGCCGGATGGTGGTGCGTCCGCTCAGCAGCTGGGCCAGAATGGTCGGGATTACCGCGCGCGCCGATTGGCGTGGACCGTAGGTGTTGAAGGGGCGCAGGATGACGACGGGCACCTCGAAGCTGCTGGCATAGGCCTCGCAGAGCTTGTCCGCGGCGATCTTGCTGGCGCTGTAGGGTGATTGGCCCTTGAGCGGATGCCGCTCGGTGATGGGCAACGTATCGGGTGTGCCGTACACTTCGCTGGTGGAAGTGTGCACCAGGCGGGTACACCCCTGTCGGCGCACGGCCTCGAGCAGGTTGAGGGTGCCTCGGACGTTGGTCTCGACGAAGGATTCCGGGGCGAGGTAGCTGTAGGGAATGCTGACCAGTGCCGCGAGGTGGAAGACCACATCCATTCCCTCGCACGCCGTCTCGACCAGGCGACCGTCGCGGATGTCGCCGAAAACGATCTCGGGAAGGCTCCCTTGATTCGGGTCCAGGTGGTCCAGCCAGCCCCGCGAGCCGCTGGAGTTGTAGTAACAGAAGGCCCGCACCACCGCGCCGGCGTCCAGCAGGGCTTCGGTCAGATGACTCCCGATGAACCCGTCGGCACCGGTGACCAGAACCTTCCGCCCGGCCCAGCCGGTGGCCTCGCGCCGGCGCTCGCCCCCCGCCATTCAGTACTCCAGCGGAAGCGCGACCCGGCGGCCGTCACGGGCCGAGAGGTAGGTGGCGATGAGGATCTCGAGTGAGTGCAGCCCCTCGCGGCCATCGGTGTCGGGTGCCGCTTCGCCGCGCAAGGCCTGGATGACGTTGTCGTAGTACCGGGGATGACCGAAGCCGTAGACCGACGTGGTCTCGTAGCTCGCCTTCTCGACCTGCTCGTCGTCCGGATCCTTCTCAGCGAATTCCCAGTGCTCGATCTTGTTCACCGCCACGCCCCCGACCCGCACCGTGCCCTTCTCCCCGATGATCGTGATCGAGCCCTCGAGATTCTTCGGGTAGGTGAGCATGGTCACATTCATCGAGCCGAGCGCACCGGTGCGCCAGCGGATGCTGACCACTCCGGTGTCTTCCACCTGGATGTTACGGGCCAACGTTTCCGTATAGGCCTGCACACTCTCGACCGGTCCGATCAGCCAGTCCAACAGGTCCACGTAGTGGCTCGCCTGGTTCATGAACGCGCCACCGTCGAACTCCCAGGTCCCCCGCCACGGCGCGCTGTCGTAGTACGACTGGGGCCGGGTCCAGAAGACGTTGATGTTCACCATGTAAATCCGGCCGAAGCGCTTCTTCTCGACTGCCCTCTTGAGGAGCTGCAGGGTGGCGTTCCGCCGGTTCTGCTTGACCACGAACAGGTGTACCCCGGCGATATCGCAGGCGTGCACCATCCGCTTCCCGTCCAGCCAGCGGGTGGCCATCGGCTTTTCGGTCATCACGTGCCGGCCCGCCTCCGCCACCTGCACCGCCTGGTCGGCATGGACCCCCGAGGGGGTCGCCAGGATCACGATGTCGGCCTGGGTCCCCGCGAGCATGGTATCCAGGGACTTGAATCCCTTGGCTCCGGTCCGCTCCACCGCCCGGTCCAGGGCGGCGGGGTCGATATCGCAGACCCCGACCAGCTCGGCCCGCTCGATGTGCTTGTCGAGGGCGTCGAAATGGTTGGCCGAGATCCGGCCGCACCCTGCCAGAGCGAACCGGATCTTGCGGTCTTTGATGAAGGGCTTGGTGATGAACATGGGCGGGTAAATCTACATATGGCCGAGGGTTGGGGGTATGGCGCGGCCCTGGCAGCAAGGGGCGACGCACGGTGCCTGGCGCGCCTGGGGCCTTTTTGCTATCTTGTGAATAGTTTCACAAACTTGAGGAGAGCGACTCATGGCGACCGCAACCCGACCGGTGTCCCCCAACTCCGCCTACCCCGCCGACGCCGTGAGCCGGCTCTTCGCCCCGCCGGAGAGCGAGGTCCCAGCGCTCAAGCTGCGCCGGTTGCTGCACGAGGCCCGCGACAAGGGGACGTACCTCCACACCGCGGGCGCCTATGACGCCTTCACCGCCGCCATTATGACCCGGCTCGGCTTCAAGGCGCTGTACGGCAGCGGCTGGCAGCTCGCGGCGACCAAGAGCATGTATCCCGACATCGGGATCTACCAGTCGCATCAGATGGTGGATCTGGTGCTGGAGATGCGAAAGGGCATCGAGGGAGCCCGGAACACCGCCTGGTACGATAGCGAGGGGAAAGAGCTGGTCCCGGCGCCGCCCGCCTTCGTGGATATGGAGGCCGGCTTCGGCGGTCCCACCCAGACTTTCACCCTGGCCACCGAGCTGATCCGGGTGGGCGCCGCCGGCGTCCATCTCGAGAATCAGGATCCTTCCAACCGCACCTGCGGCCACATCGTGAACGTGGGCAAGCAGAAGCGAAACAAGGTGCTGGTGCCGCGGAAGGACTGGCTGGCCAAGCTGAAGGCCATCAAGGGCGCGGCGGTCGCGACCGGGATCGACGTGGTGATCATCGCCCGCACCGATTCGATCGACGGCGCGCTGCCGGACAAGGAGCCCGGCGGAGTTCAGATGGCGATCGACGACGCGCTGGAGGCGGCGGAGCTCGGGGTGGACGTGATCTGGCCCGAGTTCAACAACGTCGAGCTCGACCAGCCACAGGAGTTCGCCGAGGGAGTGCGCAAGCACTACCCCCAGCAGATGCTGGGCTTCAACCTGTCGCCCTCGCTCTACTTCGGAAAGGCGAAGAAGGCCGGCACGCTGATAACGAACCAGCAGCTCGCCGACCTCGGCTTCATCCTTCAGTTCTCGACGCTCTTCAACTTCCGGACGGCGGGAATGGCGCTGGAGAAGGGGCTGCGGAAGTTCCTGACCAGCGGGCTCGATGCCCTGGCCGATCTCCAGATCGAGGAGGACGCCCAGGAGCAGGCGCCGATGACGAAGATGCACCAGAAGTTCGCCGGGATGAACCGCTGGCTGTTGCTGGAGCAGGTGCTGAGCGGGAAGTGAGGCGGACAGGCGGTCGGGCGGTCGGGCGGTCGGGCGGTCCGACGGAGTGAGCGGGATGACGGAGCCTCGGTCTCAGTGACCACCCCACCGCCCTACCCCGCCCTTCGTCCCACTTCCCCACCAATCGGCAGATCGATCACGTCTACCCCCTCCGCCCGCAGGCGTTGCGCCTGCCAGCGATCCAGCCTCACCAGAATCTCCAAGCCGCCGCCGACCTCCTGGCGCGAGAGTACGTCGCCCTCTCGGTAAAGCGCAGCGAGGCGGGCGCCGTCGGATAGCGGGAGCCGCACCCGAACCGTCGGGCGCCCGGCGCGCTCCTTCTCCCGCAGCACCGTCTTCAGCGGCGCGAGGCCGCTGGTGCGCATGGTGCTGACC
>DATBJC010000032.1:0-18472 GCA_036556625.1 Gemmatimonadales bacterium | reverse complement strand
GAGATGTGGCTGCTGACCCGGCCCGTCCTGGACAGCTTTGCCCTCCACACCAGGACCGGGAAGCCGATGCCCCAGGCGCTGATCGACCGGATCGAGCGATCGAAGCAATTCAACCAGGGGTATTCCACGGTGGAGGCCGTGTCGTCGGCGCTGGTGGACATGGCCCTCCACACGGCGATGCCCCCGCCGGCGGACCCGGACGCGTTCGAGCGCGAGACCCTGGAGCGCATCGGCGCGCCGAAGGAGGTGGCGATGCGGCATCGCCTGCCGCAGTTCCTCCACCTGTTCTCCAGCGATTCGTATTCCGCAGGCTACTACAGCTATCTCTGGTCGGAGGTGATGGACGCCGATACCCGCCAGGCGTTCGAGGAGAGCGGTGACGTCTTCGACCGGGCTACGGCGGACCGGATGCGGAAGTTCATCCTGGCCCCGGGGAATTCGACCGACCGCACCGAGGCGTACCGGCAGTTCCGCGGCCGCGATCCGGACGTGGGGGCCCTGCTGGAGAAGCGCGGGTTTCAGTAGCGCATCGCTCCAGCCCAGGCTTTCAGGCCCGGGTACGCCGCCTCCCGAGCGACGACGTTTTCCATATGCAGGAGACTGTCATGCCGACGACCCCGACTGCAACCAGGGACGACGCCCAGATCCGCGAGTCCATCGATGCCTGGGCGCAAGCGCTACGCGCCAAGGACATCCGCCGGTTGATGGAGCACTATGCCCCGGACATGGTCACGTTCGACCTCATGCCGTTGCAACTCCAGGGCGCTGACGCCTATAGAAGGAACTTCGAGGCATGGTTCGCCGCGGTGGAGGGCCCGATTGACTTCGAGATTCAAGACTTGCGCACCACGAGGCGGGGTGATATGGCATTCAGTCATTACGTGAGTCGCGTCAAGGCTACCAGGACGACCGGGGAGAAGACCGATTACCGGGTCCGAGTGACCATGGGCTTCCAGCGGATCAACGGCCGGTGGATGGTCACCCACGAGCATATCTCGATGCCGTTCAGGAGCAGGGAGGCCCTGCAGGCCGCGCTGGTGGCGCCCCGCGGCTGAACCTGGGTGTTGCACAACGGCAGTAACGCTCCGGACAACCAAGCAGTTGTAGACAAGCGCGCCTTTCCGGATGGGTTTGCACCCACCGGCATCATCAACTCTTCGTTCATGCGCATTGACGGCGGTTGGCCGACGCCTCAAAGAGCATCGGAATGTCTAGTACCCCTGGACGAATTCGGTCGCCACCCCGCCGATCCTCTGCCCCACCATCACTCGGGGCGCGGTCACCACGGCCCGTTCGGGGGTGTTGGAGATCAGCTCCAGCCGGAGCATCACCTCGGCGTGGACCGGCTCGAAGGCGGCGAAGACCAGCGGACGATCAGCTCGAAGCTCGAAGGGTGTGGCGTGTTCCACGAGCTGCATGGGTTGGTTGAGGAATAGGATCACCCCACGAATGCCGACCTCGTGACCCGGCGTGCCGGAGTTGACGCGGATCACTGTGGCGGCGGCGGGTCTATGGTGACCGTCGGCTTCCGCCGCGGTCAAGGCGAGAAGGACGGCGAGGGCAAGCGACCGGCGCCAGGGCATGGGAGCCTCCGGGAGGAAGACTGAAGGCCAGCGAGCACGTTCCAGAGAGAGGCGCACTATCAGTGGTGGCCGGACGCGCCGAGCGCCGAGTCCGGGGCGTCCCCTCGGTAGACTCCGAAGTCGACCTGGTCCGCGCGATAGCTGTACAAGGGCCACAGCAGCGCGACGGCAGCGCCCTGGCAGAACAAGCTCGCGATGACCGGCTCGAGAAGCTCCAAATCCAAGAGCTTAAGCAGCAGATCTCCCGTGATCAGCACGGGGACCCCGATGCAGACCCCTAGCGCCTGCTTCACCACCAACCTGATCCAGTTGCTACGGTCTTGGTCCGTTTGGTAAGGATCGGGCCTGGAAGAGTGCAAAGCGCTGCCGACGACCGTAGCACACATGAGGAGCATGACCGCGACGGCGGCGATATTGCCGGCAGCCGTGAACCAAGTGAATTCGAAACGCCGGAAATACAGAATGAACGCGATGAAAGCGACATTCGAGGCGCTTTCGCCATCGCCTTCTGATGCTTAAGGCTCGCGAGGTCCAGGTACACACTCGCGAACATTTGCAGGAGAAAGAACGGCGTCACAATAGCCGCGTCCCATTCTCCGCTCGCCGACCAAGGCGTCCCGATCTTACCGTCCCATTCACCGCCGAGCGTCCCGAGGATGAGCCCGACGATGATCAAGAGACCCACGACGACGATCGCGAAGTTGAGTCGCGCATAATTGCGGAGCCTGCGCTCGTAGTACTCAATGGGTTGCGGATAGAGCTTCGGATGGGTAGACGGCGGGACGGTCTGCAGCACGTATCTCCCGCGGCCAACGACTCGCCTCGCGTAGAACCATGAGATCAACAGGATCTGACTCAGGAATCGAAGCAAAAAAGGATTGTGTCGCCCATCGTCGTCTCTCCCTAGCCGTGGCGGCTGGCGTTCATGGAACGATTGAACGCGAGGCGGATCTCGGAATCGGTTACGCCCGCGGCTCTGAGCGCCGCGACGGTCTCCTGTAAGCTCTCGTGCGCCCGTTCGCTCAAATCGACGCGACAGTTCGCGGCGGCGTCCGGATGAACGAAGGAACCGCGATACCCTCTGGTTTGGATCACGGCGTCCCGTTCGAGCAAGCGGTAAGCCTTCGCGACGGTTTTCAGATTGAGCGCCAGGTCGTTCGCCAGCTGGCGAATCGAAGGGAGCGGCTCCCCCGGCCGGAGGCGGCCACTTTGAACGGCGGCCTTCACCTGTGCGATCAGCTGCGCAGACGGCGGCGCCGGACCGTCAACGTCGATTGAAATCCTCATGTGGCTCCATATGTACCAGTACAACACCTGGTACATATGGTACAGCAAAAACGCAAGGGCCTCCGCCTCGCCGTTCGGAAAGACGTTCGGAACGCGTCGGCGGTGATGTGCCTTTGGCTTGCCCTGGCTTGGGAGCGTGCTGGCCAGAACGAGCCACCTCAATGGAGCGGAGGCCCGAGACTTAGCGGCGGGTCCGGTGGCAGCCGGCCTCTCTGCTGGCGCTCCCCACCCGGCGTCTCCATCTTATCGATCGGCGATCGGCCTCGGCACCAGGGGAGGCGGAGACATGGCTACACCATTGTGGCAGGTCACGGGTCAATACTACGAAACCTGCAGTTGCGATTTCGTCTGTCCCTGCATTCCGGGACAGCTCGCAGTCATGCCGACCAAAGGGTCCTGCACGGTTGCAATGGCCTTTCAGATCGAACGCGGCAGCTACGGCACGATTCCACTCGACGGACTCGGCTTCATCGTTCTCCTATGGACGCCGGAGGAAATGGGCAAGGGGAGCTGGTCGGTCGGTGTCATCGCGGACGCGCGGGCGAGCGCCGAGCAGCACGACGCCATCACCGCGATCGCGAGCGGGTCCGCGGGCGGCCCCATGGCTGCCCTGTCAGCGTTGGTTGGAAAGTTTCTGGGGGTGGAATCGGCGCCGATCCGATTCGACCGCACTGGCGCCACATGGTCGGTCACGGCGGCGAATTTCGTCGACATGGCCGCCGAAGGGGCCATGGGGATCGACCCCAGTATCACTGAGCCGATCTATCTGGACAACACAGGCCACCCAGCCACGAGCCGCTTCGCCCTCGCCCGAGCATTGAAGAGCCGTGTTGACGCCCTTGGCTTGAGTTGGAATGACAGAAGCGGAAAGAACCATGGCCAGTACGCCCCCTTCTCGTGGCGAAGCGCGTAGCCCATCACTGGTCCCCGGCCCTCCCGCCGCCACCGCGCCCTCATCGGAAGCTGCATCGTTCTCATCACCGCGCCGGCCTGGGCCTACCTCGTCCATTCGAATCGTCACATGACGTCCCCATCGAAGGGGACACGATGATGCGGCGATGGGAATGGTAAGGAAACGTAGGTTGGTGTGGGCGCGGGCATGATTGCCCGCAGCTGATGCGCATTTCGTTAGACAGCGGCTGTATCCAGGAACGGGGAGTCAGGTGCGACGAGTCCTCTACCGCGTTGCCGCGAGCGTTGACGGGTACATCGCCGGACCTCGAGGCGAGGTGGACTGGATCGTGCACGATCCCACGGTGGACTTCGAGAAGATCTACGAGGGGGTCGACACCGTGCTTCTGGGGCGGCGCACCTATGAACTCACCCGTCAACCGGGCGCACCCCCCTGGCCGCAGGGCTGGCAGATCTATGTCTTCTCCCGAACACTGGCGCCGGAGGAACACCCAAGCGTCACTGTAGTGAGGGTCGAGGCTGGTTCGCGCGTCGCTGCCCTCCGCGCGGCGTCCGGGCGGGATATCTGGCTTTTTGGCGGTGGCAGTCTGTTCCGGAGCCTGCTTGGGGCCAGGCAGGTGGACGTCGTGGAGGTGTTGCTCGTGCCGGTCCTGCTCGGGGGCGGCGTCCCTCTCCTGGAGCGGGATGCACCGCTGACGGGGCTCGCACTCGAACAGGTGGAGAGGTATCCAAGCGGGCTACTCAGTGTGAGGTATCGTGTCCTTGACGCCGCCGATGTCTAACCGGCAAATGCACCCGACCCCGCTCTTTGGCCGGGTGATTTACGAAATGATGGAGACGGCGTGGCGGAAGTTATGAACTATGCACGCGTGGTCTGGCTAGTCAGCCTCGCGCCTGGGGCAACGGGGTGCGGTAACGATCCGCTCATTTGCACGGACGAGCTCGTGGTCATCACCGCCACAGTCGTGAACCTCACTGGGCAAACATTCACCGGCCTCACCATTCGTGATACGGTACTCCGCACGGAGACGGTTCTTGATATCACTGCCGAGCACCCGTCAAGCGGGCTACCGGCCGACGGCATTCCTGCACTCATAATCTCCAGCGACGCCTTCAAGAACGTGATTCTCCTTGCCGGGGAGGCCGTCGCCGTCGCAATCACGGCCGGTGACCACTCGGCGAGTGCTCGTTATGAGTTCGGGACTGATGGCTGCCACGTGCGGAAACTGGCGGGCCCCGACACGTTAGAAGTGAGGTAACGCCCGATCAGAGAGAGCCGCGCCGGCTGACCCGCTGCATGCAGCCGACAGGCCGGAGGTAGGACGCAGGGTCAGAGGACCACTGGAGAGACTGAGGCTCGAGATGGACGTCCTTCGCGCGATCGGCAATACGTCCCTGGTGCGGCTTGGCAAGGTCGCGCCGCACGCTTGCGGCGATATCCTGGTCAAGCTCGAGTGGGAGAACCCGACCGGTAGTATCAAGGACCGGATGGCAGAGGCCGTGATTGCCCGGGCGGAGGAGGATGGTCGATTGAAACCCGGACACACCGTCATCGAATACACTGGTGGTAGCACGGGGACCTCGCTAGCCCTGGTCTGTGCCGCCAAGGACTACCGGATCCGAATCGTCACTTCCGACGCCTTCAGCCAGGAAAAGCGGGATCACATGGCGGCATTGGGTGCGGAGCTGATGCTGGTGCCAAGCGAAGGAGGCCGCACCACGAAGAAGCTCATCCTTGAGATGATCGAGGCCGCGCGCCGGCTGAGCCAGGAAGCTCACACCTATTGGATCGACCAGCTCAACAATCTTGACAGCATCACTGGGTACTTCGCGCTGGGCGAAGAGATCTGGCATCAAACGAGAGGCACCATCGATGCCTTCGTTCACTGTGTCGGGACAGCGGCGTCTTTGCGCGGGGTGGCTACGGTGCTGAAGCGCCATAAGCCCGGCATAAGGATAGTGGCCGTCGAACCTGCAGAGTCTTCGGTGTTGCTGGGAGGGGAGGCGGGCCCGCACAAGATCGAAGGGGTAGGAATCGGCTACATTCCGCCGCTCTGGGAGCCAACGCTGGTAGACGAGATCGTTCCTGTTCGAACCGACGTCGCGAAGGGGATGGCGCGACAGATCGCGCGCGAGGAGGCTCTCTTCGCAGGAACTTCCTCCGGCGCGAATGTTGTCGCAGCGATGCAAATAGCACAGCGGCTGGGGCCCGAGGCCACCGTGGTCACTTTGATGGCAGACTCCGGGCTCAAATACTTAAGCACTGATGTGTACAGGAGTAGACAAGCTATGGCGACCGGCGCCGCCTAACACGCACTGCAGCCGACAGGGCGATCGGCCCGAGGCTCGATGCGGGTGGGGAACCGCAGGTTGGTGCGGGCCGGAGTTGAGCGCCTGCAGCTGATGCGGGTATTCGTTAGGCGGCACCCGAGCTATCTCGGAGGCGGCATATGATCGTCGCGGGTCTCGCCGTGCTGTGTGCGGGGCTTTTCGCTGGAGCTGCTCTGTATGTTTCTGCAGTCGAGCACCCGGCACGGCTGTCATGCGGCCCGGCGCTGGCACTCCGGCAGTTTGCCCCCAGCTATCGTCGCGGCGCCAGACTCCAGGGCTCCATGGCCATCGCCGGCCTGGTTCTGGCGGTGGGCGGTTGGTACCACACCGGTCACTTGCTGCTTCTCATCGGCGGTCTGGTGCTCGGCGCCGTCGTCCCGTTTACGCTGCTCGTCATCTATCCGACCAACCATCGGCTTCTGGCCTCGACGCTCGTCCCCGAATCACCGGAGGCCGGGGGCCTGTTGCGTCGCTGGGGCCGGTTGCATGCGGTACGCACGGGGCTTGGCATCCTGGCCTTCGCCATCATGCTGGCCGGGCTTCGCCATGGACTGTGATCGCGCCATGTTGCCGCCTAACCCCGTGCATGCAGCCGACGGCCCGAGAGCCCGCCGCTGATGCGCAAGTCGTTAGACAGCAGGAAGGAGGCCGTGTGCCAGAATCGCTCAAATACGAAGAGCCATGGACCATGAGTCGAGGCGTCGCTGAGACCGTACTTCAGGGCAGCGACGCGACAGCCATTTGCGGCACGCTCGTACACGTTGCCTTGCACGACCCTGACTGGGCCTGGGTGCAGGAGCACTGCTTACGACTGCTTGCTGCTGCCGATCCCGAAGTACGCGGTGTTGCTGCCACCTGCCTTGGCCACCTGGCTCGCATTCACGGGGTGCTCGACCTGAACCGCGTCGAACCTTTGTTGCGTGAGCTCCGAAAGGATCCTGAGGTCCGGGGCCGCGCGGAGGACGCGCTGGACGACATCCAGCGGTTCATGGGCACTGACGGGTGAGGTCCCTGCGGCCTGCTGTCTAACTCGCGGGGCCCGCAGCTGATGCGCATCTTCGTTGGGCAGACGCCACGAACGGGTTGGATGGATGGAGATGACAGAATCCGTATGGACCATTGGGCACTCTACGCGTCCTCTTGAGGGCTTTCTCGACCTCCTTGCCAGGAACAGGATAGAGGCGGTGGCCGATGTTCGGCGCTACCCAGCCTCTCGGCGCTGGCCCCATTTCGCCAAGGAGCCGCTCGCGATGGCCCTCGAGGGTCGCGGACTCGTCTACCTGTGGTTTCCAGAGCTTGGGGGCCGGCGCACACCGACACCGAAGTCGCCGAACACGGCGTGGCGCAGCGCAGCCTTCCGAGGTTACGCAGACTATATGGCGACTGAGGCCTTTGCCGAAGGACTGGGGCGACTCGTCAACCTGGCCTCCGGCTTGCGAACTGTGGTCATGTGCGCCGAATCGCTCTGGTGGCGCTGTCATCGCGGGCTGATTGCTGATGTGCTTCGCTGGCTGGACTTTGAAGTGGTCCACATCTTGGGGCCAGGCTCAACGGCTTCTCACCCGTACACGGCGGCGGCGAGGATCGTAGGTGGGCGGCTCAGCTACTCCGCCGCGGCCGGCGCTGCCTAACCCGCGCGTGCAGGCGGCAGGCAGGATCATCGCCGTCGCCGCGCCGCCGAGCTCGCGCTCAAGGGGTGCTGGTCCTATGGCGCAGGATGGCCGCGGCCAACGCCTTGTAGGCCGACGGGTCCACTTCCCGGAACGGAATTGCCCGGTAGGTGATCCGGCCGTCCGGCCCCACCACGAACAGGTTGCGATTGGTCAGACCGGGCTCGCCGGCCACGGCTCCGTATTGCCGGCCGACGACCGTCGCGCTATCGCTCGCGAACAGGAAGGGGTACTCCGAGTCTCGGGCCCAGGAGGCGAGGGCGGTGTCGGGGTCGGCGCTGATGGCGATGAGGACCACGCCTCGACCGTTCTTGAAGAGTGTCGCGTACTGATCACGGTACGCGTCCATCTGTACCGTTCAGCCGCTGGTCCGGGCCTTGAAGAAGAATGCCAGCACCACCGTCTTCCCCTTGAAGTCGGAGAGACGGACCGGCCTCGCCAGGACGCCGTAGCGGGTGGCGCCGGGCAGGCTGAAGCCGGGCGCTACCGCGCCGAGCTCGAGCGGAGGTGTGGTGCCCGGCCGGGTGGGCGATTGCTGCGCCGGCAGCACCCCCGGCGTGAGGGTGAGAGTGAGGGCGAGTGAGAGCCGTCGCATGGGCACTCCGTGTTGATGGGCTTGCTCAATATAGGGCGGAATCGAATCAACGCTCGGCTAAGTCGCCGGGTGTCAGCTCCGCTAGGCCACACCCCGCCCGGAGCTTTGTGCGGGAAAGGGCGGGACCACGCGCAGCTGACGCGCAAGTCCTCAGGCCACAGCAGGAGAGGAACGAGCATGGTGCGAGTTCGGATCGACTACCTGGACCAGAATGAGGACTTCGCTCAGTACCTTCCCGTCACTGGTGAGGTGACGCGTCCATTGGTGGGAGCTGACGGTCGGCGTTGGTGGGTAATCGGGCTTGATCACCCCCTCGAGTATCAACGCCGTGTAGCCCAGCCGTTAACAGCGCGTTTCCTCGTGGAGGTGGCGGAGATTTTGGGCCGCATCTCTGGATAAGCATGAACATTCTGGTCACCGGCAGCTCAGGTCACGTGGGTTCGGCCGTAGCCGCGCGTCTCTCGCAGCATGGGCGCGTCGCCGGCCTTGACCGGCAACCGGGTCCCTACACGACTCGAGTCGGCGAGATCGAGGACGACGAGCTGGTGAGGACCTTGGTCGGAGGCACGGACGCGGTCGTCCACACGGCCGCCCTGCACGTGCCGGACCTCGAGCGGGCGAGCCCGGAGCAGTTTCGCCGCGTCAACGTGGTGGCCACGCGGGGTCTGCTCGAGGCGGCGGTCACGGCCGGGGTGACTCGGTTCGTGCTGTTGAGCACGACGTCGGTCTACGGCTGCAGCTCTCGCCCTGGTCCGCCGGCCACGTGGGTCGACGAGAGCCTGCCGCCCCAACCAGAAGACGAGTACGACCGGACGAAACTCGAGGCAGAGACGCTCGCTCGGGATGCCGCCAATGCCCGCCTGAGCACGGTGGTCCTGCGCCTGGGGCGCTGTGTACTCGAGCCCGAGCACCTGGTGGCGTTCTATCGGATGTACCGAGGCGTCGACCGGCGGGACGTGGCCGAAGCCCATCTGCGGGCCGTAGTGGCGTCGGTGCGCGGCTCGACCACGATCAACATTGCCGGCCCCACGCCGTTCGCGCCCGAGGACATGGGCGCGCTCTGGGACGATCCCTGGCCGGTGATCGAGCGGCGCGTACCCGGCGTGCGAGCCGGTTTCGAGCAGCGAGGGTGGCCCCAGCCGCGGCGGATCGACCGGGTCTATGCGGTTGAGAAAGCGAGGCGGGTGCTGGGATACCACCCGCGCTTCGGTATCACCGAGCTCCTGCGGCAGGAAGCCGCGTAACTGCTAGACGGTACCAGCATTTCGCTGAATCTCCGCCTCTATCTGTGGGGGAGTGCGGAGCGTTTGGAGTACGACACAATAACGCTCGGTCAGCTCGAGCAATTTGGTGAGCTGGTTGGCGGCGGCATCGGTTTCGAGTCGAAAGCGAAGCCGAATCCGCTGAAAGCCAACCGGGACCTCCTTGCCGACGCCGAGCGTGCCACGAAAGTCGAGGTCACCCTCGGCCTGGACGTGGCCCCCGTGGATCGGGATGCCGAGTGCCGTGGCGACGGCTCGGAGGGTGACGGCCGCACAGGCGACCAAGGCCTGGAGCAACATATCGCCGGAACAGGCTTCAAGACCGGAGCCGCCCGTAGCCGGATGGAGGCCGGCTTCCACCAGGGCACGGCCGGTTTCGACCCGGCAGGTCAAAGCGGAGCCATCTACCCTGCCGGCGGCCGTCAGCGTGACCAAGGCCTGCCCAGGCTGCTCACGGTAGCGCTGCTTGAGCGGGGCTTGGAGGGCTCGCAATGCCTCGGCGTTCATAGCGGGACTCATGACGTCAACCTTTCGATGCCATGCTTAGCCGGTCGGCGAGAGTTGTCCCGGTGGCCGCCAGCGCGGCGTCCGCCGCGCACCGACCAAGCTTCGGTGGCGCGTCTTTGCGTGCTCATGGTAAACTCCTTTCAGGACACTACTCTGAGTATAGTGCGCCCTGAGATGCTCTGTATCTCGGAGCTCACCTCCGATGTCTCCAAGACCGCACTGCAGTTGTCCAGGACCAATACCAGACGTGGGTACCCGTGGCATGCAGGCCCGCAGCTGATGCGCAAGTCGTCAGGCAGCATCTTTGGCATTGGGGGGCTTTATGATCCGCAGAGGGTTTCTTGCCGGCGTTGTCGCCCCGCTTCTCGCCGCACCTCTCGCCGCGCAAGTAGAGTTCTCATCAACGCCCATTCTTCAGAGCAGCGTCACCAATGCAGGCGGACCCATCACCTATCCGGTGACCGACAGTGCCGAGGTAACCGCTTTACGGGTGGACATCGGCCCGGACGGCGAAACCGGCCGGCACATGCATCTGACTCCGGCGTTCGTCTACGTGCTGGAGGGAGCGATCGATGTCGAGATAGAGAAAGGTGGAAGCCATAGTTACAAGGCTGGAGATTCGTTCGTCGAGGCGATTCAGGCCTGGCACAATGGCAAGAATCGAGGATCGACCCCCGCCAGGTTGTTGGTGGTCTTTGCAGGAGTACGGGGGAAGCCCAATATGGTGCGCTAGGAGCAAGCGCATCCGTCAGGCGGAGTCCATCAGGTCATTCGGTGCACGGGCACTCAGACGATCAAGCCGATCAGGAGTCCGCCTGCCAAGCCGATGCCCCCAGTGAGGAGATATCCGTTCAGCGTGCAGGTCGAGAACCCGGATCCAGGGTCGTTCACCAGGTTGGAGACGATCGTGCAGAACACCAGCCCCGCGGCCGCCCCGATGGCACTCCCAATGAGGACATTCCGCGCTCGTGGGTGCTCGAACCCCGGCGCCTCGTTCAGCATTGCCGCGGGGGGCCAGGAGGCGAACTGTGCCGGCCGAGTGGCGAAGACGATGACCGGCTTCTCGGACTGTGCCCCGAGTGGTCCCGCGATAGAGAGGCCAGCGAGTAGGAGCCAGGTGCCGATCCGCATAGCTGCTCCGGGGTGGTAGTTACCGGAGGTTACGGGGCAGCCGTCCTCCAAGTGTGATCTGGGAGAGTCACCCCGGGCCGCCCGGCAAGCTCCGACCGGGCGCTTCCTCCGTTTCAGGGGCTGCTAAGCACCGATGGCCAAGGAACGCAGCACGGAGATCTCGCTGGCCGGTCACCATTTGGAGCTCATGCGTCATCGCCTGGAGCCTGTGATGAAGAGAATGAAGACATATGGGAGCTTCGATGAATACCTGGAAGACCAGAGCCCCGCGAATCAGGCGATCATTCGTGCGCTTCGGCGGCTGGTGAAGCGCGTCGAGCCTGGGTTAAGCGAAGCTGTGAAGTGGGGAAACGGGTGCTGGGTCGGCAGTCATGGGCCGGTAGCTTACGTGTACTCCGCCCCAGACTACGTGCAATTCGGATTCTTCCGGGGATCATCCTTGAAGGATCCGAAAGGCTTGCTTGAAGGCAAGGGCAGATACGTGCGGCATGCCAAGGTCCGTAAGCCTTCCGGAATCGATGAGCGTTCCCTTGCAGCGCTTCTCCGGCAAGCCGCGGGTTCGCCCTAGCGTCGCGCAGCCGCATGGCGAAGGCATCTTGAGAAAAGCGGTCTAATACCGCATCCGCTCCATCAGCCTGCCGAAATCCCTCCGCTCCCGCAACGCATCCAATCGCGGGTCCACCTTGAGGAAGATCATCTGGTGGTCCCGCTCCGCGTATCCCCGCTCGAGCCAGGCGATCGCCCCGTCCGCTTCGCCCAGCCCCAGGTGGATGAGGGCGAGGTCGTACTGGGAGACGTACCGGGTCTCGGCGATGCCCATCAGCTCGTGGAGGACCTGGCGAGCCTGGTCGGACCACCCCGCGACGGCGTAGGCATGACCCAGGAATCCCAGGCTGGACACGCTACGCCTCGAGAGCCTGGCGGTCTCTTCGGCGGCGCTCACCGCTTCGGCCGACCGGCCGATCGACTCCAGACTCATGGCGAGCCAGGCGTGCGCCACCACGGTGCCCGGTTCGAGCTCGATTCCCCGGCGGCACTCCACGACCGCGCGCTCGTAGCGTCTGGCGAAGTGGCAGCCCCAGCCCACCGCCGCGTGCTTGATCCCGGAGAGTGGATCGAGTACCAGGGCCCGCTCGAACTCGATGATGGACTCCTCCGCCCGGCCGACGACGGAGAGAAAGTTCCCGTACCACTGGTGGGCCGTGGCGTATCCCGGATGCAGCTCGATGGCGCGGCGGAACGTGCGCTCCGCCTCCGCCCAGTCCCAGTCGTAGTACATCGCCGCGTAGGCGAGAGAGGGATACGCCTCGGCGAGGCCGGGCTGGCGGGCCAGCGCCTGCTGCGCGGCGCGCTTCGCGGCGGGGAACACCTCGCCCGGCGGGGCCGCCGAATAGAAGCCGAGCAGCGCGTATGTGTCGGCGATGCCGGCGTGGGCCAGGGCGAAGTCGGGATCGCGCGCGAGGGCCTGCTCGAAGTATTCCATCGCCAGCCGAAGATCCGGCTCGGTGCGCCGGTTCCAGAAATGACGTCCCTTGAGATAGAGGCCGTACGCTTCGAGATCGTCAGTGGGCGGCTTGATCACCGCATCCCGTCCGCTCTGGAGCAGCCGTACCCGAAGGGCCCCGCCGATGGCCCGGGCGATCTCGTCCTGGATGGCAAAGACGTCCTCCGCTTCCCGGTCGAAGCTCTCCGACCAGAGGAGAAATCCGTCGGCCACGTTGATCAGCTGGGTGGACACCCGCAATCGAGATCCCGCGCGCCGCACGCTCCCCTCCAGCACGGTGCGGACCTGGAGCCGCCGGCCGATCTCGCGGGCATCCTCTTGCCGTCCCTTGAAGGCGAAGCAGGAGGTGCGCGAGACGACGTGCAGCCCGGGCACCTTGGCGAGTGCGTTGATCAGCTCGTCGGTCATCCCGTCGGCGAAGAACTCGTTGTCGGGCGACGGGCTCAGGTTGGCGAAGGGCAGCACCGCAATGGAGGGCTCGGCGCCGGCCGGCTGAACCTGCCGCCCGGTGGTTCGCTCGGTCCATTGGCTGCCGCCGCGCAGCGCCTCCGCCATCGCGGCCGCGGTGGGGAAGCGATCCGCCGGAGCCGGCGCGAGCGTCCGGACCACGAGCTGATCCAGCTCGACTGGAATAAGCCGGCCCCCGCGTGACGGCGATGGGGCGGGCTCGGTGAAGCGCTTGGCGATGACGGCATGGGCGGTGGGGCCGGTGAACGGCGGCTCACCCACCAACATCTCGAACAGCACGCAGCCGAGGCTGTACACGTCGCTTCGGGCATCCAGCCGATCGGACCCGCTCGCCTGCTCCGGGCTCATGTAGCCGGGTGTGCCCAGGGTGATGCCTCGGCCACCTCCCGCGCAATCGTGACCGCTTCCTCGATCGGCAGTCGGGTCTCCCGGCGAAGCCGGTCGCGCAGCGACTCGCCCTCCACGTACGGCATGGAGTTCCACAGCAGCTCGTCGCCGGCTTCACGGCCGGCCGCGCCGCTGTCGAAGACCGGCAGGATGCCCGGATGCTGGAGGCGGGCCGCGGTGCGGACTTCGCGGAGGAAGCGCTCGGCGCCGAGCGTGGCGCCGAGGTCGGGATGAAGAACCTTGAGGGCGACGGGGCGATCGTGCTTGAGGTCGTGCGCGAGATACACCCGCGCCATCCCGCCCCGGCCGAGCTCACGCTCCAGCCGGTAGCGGTCGGCGAGTCCGGTCTCGAGTTCTGTGGGGAAGCCGGCCACGCCACGAAGATTGCGGGCTTGATGGCCGGTAACAAGGCGCGCCGCTCGCCTTCGTCCCGCCGACGTCCCGCCCGCGACTGGTTCTATTGGCAGACACCATTCCAGATCTTCACCGTCGCAGGCTGCCCCGCAGTCAGGGTCTTAGGGCAGCTGGCCTGACCGTTGCTCACCAGCCAGGTTCCCGGAGTCTTGTCAGGAAAGTTCACGGTCATCTGGCACGCAGGCTCGTTCGGCACGGTGGATGACTTTCCCGAAAAGGTGTAGTTCTGCGACTGCTCCTGTCCGTTGCCCTCGGTGCCGGTCAGGTTCTGCGGCGTTACGGTCACCGTGCCGCTACCGGTGCAGTCATAGGGTGGAGTCGCCACCGCGCCGAAGCCGATATTGACGAAGATGGGCCCCTTCGTGGCGGGCGTGACCGGTCCGGAGGCCGGGCAGATGAAACCGCCGACGGCCACGACTGTGGTCATGATCAGGAGAACCGCGAGGTATGCGCCTGCGCGTTGAGGAATCGACATGACGTGCTCCCTTCCGGCGAGTCAGTCAGACAGCGTGAACGCTTCGTGTCGCACCTGGTTCGGCATCGCTGCAACCTTGACCGCAGTACGTCTGGTGCCCGCATAGACCAGGCCGCCGAGGCACATGCCGAGCAGTGCCATGGTCTGGGAGAGCGACAGGCCGATGTCGCTGCCGCCGGCCGCCGGTGCCCGAAGAAACTCGAGCAGGAAGCGGCATGAGCCGTCGATCAGGAGAAAAGCTGCGAGGGTGATGCCCGGCTGGACCTGCCGGCGCCGATATACGGCCGAAAGGATGGAAAACGTCAGCATCGCCGCCACGGCGAAGTACAACTGCAGCGGATGCGTGGGAAGTGAAACGGTGGCCTGGGGCGGAATGAGACCTTCGGCGAGGTGCGCCGCATAGGGGTAGCTGCCTGCCGGGTAGTGCACGGCCCAGGGCAGGGCCGCCACGCGGCCGAAATCATCGCCGTTCAGCAAACAGCCGATGCGGCCCAGCGCGATGCCGACCGGCGCACACGAGGCGGCGACATCGAGATACGCCAGGGCCGGCGCAGCCCCGCGATCCCGGCAGAGCAACAGGCCGGCGACCGCACCGATGTACGCTCCCCAGGAGGCCGTCCCCGTCGTGCTCAGCCACGTCTCGGGCGCGATCTGCGGGGCGTCCGCCGACACGAACAGCAGGTAGAAGGCTCGCGCCCCCACCACGCCGAAGACGAATGCGCCGAGCGCGCACCTGATCGCGGCGGCTTCGCCGACCAGGGGGCCGGCCCGGCGAAGGAACAGCAGGGCCAGCGCGCCCACGGCCACAGCGTACATCACCGCGGCCGAAGGCACGAGGTGCGCCAGGCCGCTCGGCAGGTCGCCGGCGAGGAGCTCTACCAGCAAGGGTCGCATCGGTTCCTGTTAGGGGGGTGCCAGCTACGGTAGGAGTCGTCGGGGGCAGCGTCAAGAGTACTGGTCGCTTGACCGGGGACCCCGCGGGTCCTAGTGTGTACCCACCCGAGGAACCCATCCATCGATGGAGACATGCGATGGACACATGGATGCAGATCCATCGCCGGCGTCGCGCTGGAGCGGCGACCGCGCTGCTCGCCCTCGCCTCGTGCAATCAGCAGTTCGTGTTACCATCGCCCAAGTGCCCACCTCCCATCGCCCAGTCGAGGGACTTCGGCCCGCCCAGCCAATTTCCCGGCCGGTACAGCATCAGGATGGCGCTCTCCGTCGGATACGTGCGCCATCTGGTCCGGTCCCAGGCGGCGCCGTCCGATACCGGGACCTACGGTACGAACCTCAGCAGCATCTGGCTGGATCAGCGGGATACGCCCGAGGGTAGGGTCCGGCTCCTCCAGGCCGTGTTCACGGTGTGGCACCGGGCGCAGGATGGCACGCGGACGGAGCTACCCGGACGGACCTATACGCTGTTCCTCCAGATGCGACCGTACCTGATCAACGCGGAACGGGTTCCGGACGTTGGCCGGCGGGCCGAGCTTCTGTGTGGGACGGCGCCGATCTGTCCCACCACCGGTGCCATCATCGATCTCAGCTTCTTCCGCCTGATCAAGGGCTCCGCGGGCCTCACATCGGGCGCCGAGGAGCGGGTCGTGGATTGTACGGACACCGCGCAGTACGACTTGATCGACGAAGTCGTGCTCACGGAGACGATGAAGTTCGCGAGCCAGCTCAAGCCCATCGTGATTCCGACGCAGGAAATCGTGGACCTGGTCGGTGATATGCTGGGGCAGAACGTCAGCTTGACGGACGTGGGCCTTGCGGCAGACAAGCTGGGCGGGCTGGAGATCGGCTTCGTGATGCCGCAGGGATCCGCACCCTGGCCGGGCGATGAAGTGACGATGAGGCAGGGCCAGGATTGGGAGTTCACGGTCGCCCCGGAGCTGGTGACGGCCGGTGTTCGCCAGAAAGTCCTTGACACCCTCGCCACCCGGCAGGAGCTCACCGTGTCGGCGGTCTCGGTGGCCCTCGAGGAGGATGGCATCGGGATCGCCTGCGGGGGCACCATCGACCTGCCGACCTGCCCGCAGACGCCCTTCACCTACCAGATCGTCGTCCAGCCCCGGATGTGCCGGCGCGACAATGTGTCGGTCATGCGCCTGTGCACCAGCGGCCCGGGCGGCACGCCGGGTGGGTGTGAGGGTCTGTTCGCGATCCTGGGGCAGAGCGTCGCGGTGATCACCACGTCCGAGCCCATCGATCCCTGCTCTCGAAAAGATATGAGTTTCTCGGCGGGCGATGACATCCTTCATGCCAACCGGGTCGAGACCGGTGGGGTATTCGTCGTCGGCGGACGCAGCGAGAAGATGAACCAGGCCAACCCCGGCCGCACCGAGCTGCTCAGCGCCTGCCCGTTCTGAGTAGCTCCCGAGCGTTCCAGTGCGCCGAGCTAGCCTGCCATGAACTGCCGGACCACCCGCTGCAGGATCCCTCCGTGCCGGTAGTAGTCCAGCTCTACCGCCGAGTTGAGCCGAACGACCGCCGCGAACTTCGTCTCCTTGCCGCTCTCGTCCCGCGCTGTCACTGTGACGCGCCCGCCGGGGGTGAGCCCTTTGGCGATCCCGGAGACGGAGAATGTCTCCCGCCCGGTGAGGCCCAGCGTCTTGCGGTCGGTCCCCGGCTCGTACGCCAGTGGCAGCACGCCCATACCCACCAGGTTGCTGCGGTGGATCCGCTCGTAGCTCTCGGCGATCACCGCCTTCACACCCAGGAGCGACGGGCCCTTCGCCGCCCAGTCGCGGCTGGAGCCGGTGCCGTACTCCTTGCCGGTCAGAATCACCAGCGGCGTGCCTTCCGCTTGATACCGCATGGCGGCGTCGTAGATCGAGATGACTTCACCGCTGGGGAAGTGAAGGGTCCAGTTGCCTTCCTTCTCCGGCACCAGTGCGTTGCTGATCCGCACGTTGCCGAAGGTGCCCCGCATCATCACTTCGTGATTGCCACGCCGGGAGCCGAAGGTGTTCCAGTCCACCTGCTCCACGCCGTGCTCGCGCAGATAGCGCGCCGCCGGGCCGTTCTTGGGGATGGACCCCGCGGGTGAGATGTGATCGGTGGTCACCGAATCGCCCAGCACCACCAGCACCCGGGCACCGCTGATGTCGCGCAGCGCGGACGGCTGGGCCGGCAGGTCCACGAAGAAGGGAGGCTCCTGGACGTAGGTCGACCTCGAGTCCCAGGCGTAGCGGCTGCCTTCAGGCACCTGAAGGTCTTTCCAGGTCTCGTCGCCCTCGAACACCGAGGCGTAGCGGCGCTCGAACAGCTCCGGCTTGAGCGAGGAAACCATGGTGGCCTGAATCTCTTCCGCCGATGGCCAGATATCGCGGAGGAAGACGGGCTTGCCGTCTTTCCCGGTGCCCAGCGGCTCCTTCGTGAGGTCGATGTCCACCCGCCCGGCGAGCGCGAATGCCACCACCAGCATGGGCGACGCCAGGTAGTTGGCTCGGACCTGCGGGTGCACCCGCGCCTCGAAGTTCCGGTTGCCGCTCAGCACCGCCGCGGTCACCAGCGCGTGCTCGTCCACCATCTGCGCGATCACTTCGGGGAGCGGACCGCTGTTGCCGATGCAGGTGGTGCAGCCGTAGCCCACGGTGTTGAACCGGAGCTGGTCGAGGTAGGGCTGTAACCCCGACCCCTCGAGGTAGTCGGTGACGACGCGCGACCCCGGCGCGAGGCTGCTCTTGACCCAGGGTTTGGTCTCCAGCCCCCGCTCGACCGCCTTCCTGGCCAGCAGCCCGGCGCCGATCATCACCGAGGGATTGGAGGTGTTGGTGCAGCTGGTGATCGCGGCGATGACCACGGCGCCGTCGTGCAGGGTGATGTCGTTGCCCTCCAGCACGCCTTTCACGACCGGCGGCGCGTCGGGGCCGAGCGTCTCGTGCCCCGTCTCCGCGCCGTGCTCGCCGATGGTGACGTTGGCCCCGCCCTCGCCGACCCAGCG
>DATBJC010000031.1:0-8803 GCA_036556625.1 Gemmatimonadales bacterium | reverse complement strand
CTCAGCGGCAAGCTTTCGCGCAGTCGCTGTGGTTCTCGACTCTGCCGCCGAGCCGCCGCTCGGCTTCGAAGACCGGTTCAGTGCCCCCGCGCTCTCCACCCAATTTCTGGGAGGCTCGACGTGTTCAATGAGTTCTCGACTCTGATGGCCCCTCCGACTCATTGACGTTCCGGACCACGATCGCGCCCGCGGAGCAGCGTCCCAGCCGGATGTTGCCGATCTCTTCCAGCTCCTCGTTGAGTACGTGGGCCGCTCCGAACCGGCCGGCCACGCACCCGCCGGCTTCGATGGCGTAGATCCGCCCTTCGCTGTCCACGGCGACGCCGGTGTTGGTCAGAATCGGGACGCCATCGGCCTGGCCCCGCACCACGGCGTTGCTGTCGGTGTTGAACTCCAGGAGCCCCTCGGTGAACGAGCTGATGAACACGCGGGAGCGGCCATCGGTGGCGACCTCGCCCGGCAGGAGCCCGAGGCCGGCGAAGCTGGCGACCTCGCTGCGCTCCAGGGGATCCACCACGCTGAGCCGACCCTCGGCCGGGGTGCTCCCGCCCCGGTTCACCACGTAGATGAAGCCGTCGGCCCCGACCGTGGCGAAGGCCGCGTGGCCGGGTCCGGTGAGCGGGATGGAGTCGATACCGGTTGCGGGGGCGTTGGTGGCCGGGTTGATGACGGTGATCCAGCTCGGCCCCATCGGCTCGCCGGTCTCGTCGAGATTCGCATTCAGGACGAAGAGGCGCCCTCGCGCCACGGCGAAGCCCTTCGGCGTCACGCCGACGGGGACTTCGAGCGTCTCGCGGGTCAAGACGTTGATGCGGGAAATGCTGTTGCGCCCGGGGTTCGCCACATAGGCGATGGACTCGTTCAGCACCACCGCGCCGGTCGCACCGGAACCCACTGGAAGCGGAATCACGTGAACGAGCGTCCGGGACACCAGATCCACCACCGCGACCGCATCGGTCACGCCCAGGGGCACGACTGCTATGCGCTCTCGGGCGGCGACAGTGGTCGGGGTGGCACCAGGGCTGCCGAGCGAGACCGTGGCCGGCGAGTCGGCGCTGTCGACCGGTACGATTGTCAGCGAGTTGCTCTGGCGATTGACCACGACCAGCAACTCGAGCGGCTCCGGCGGCGGCGCGTTGGTATCGGCGCAGCCGACCAGCAGGGCGGTTCCCAGCGCCAGCAGGGCGGGACGAGTCATGGTGCTCCGGAAGCGGTCAGCATCGCGCAAGGAAGAAAGGTATGCCGGTGTAACCCCGTATGCGGGGGCTCAGGGGTCCCGCGCCTCCTGCGGTCGGAGCGGCACCACCTGCGGCGACCCGTCGCACCAGTGGGTCACCGCCACCGGCCAGCCGAACACCTCTCGCAGCGTGTCCGGGCGCAGCACGTCGGCGGGTGCGCCTTCGGCTGCCACGTGCCCGGCGCTCAACAAGAGCATCCGGTCGGCGAACCGGGCCGCCAGATTCATGTGGTGGGTGATCACCAGGCCGGCAAGCCCGTCGTCCACCAGCCGGCGGACCAGCTCGAAGAGCTCCATCTCATGCCGCAGGTCGAGCGCGGTGGTCGGTTCGTCGAGAACCAGGATCCGTGGCTCCTGCGCCAATGCTCGGGCGAGGCGCACCCGCTGCCACTCACCGCCGCTGAGCGAGTCGATGGTTCGCGCCCTCAGCCCGGCGACGTCGCAGCGCTCGAGCGCCTGGGCCACTGCCGCTCGGTCGGCACTCCCCGGGGCCGCGAGGGGACCGAGCCTCGCATAGCGGCCCAGCATCACCGTCTCATCCACTCGAAGAGGGAAGACGACCTCTTCACCCTGCGGTACCACGGCCAGCACCCGCGCGAGCGCCGGCCGAGACCACTCACCGAGCGGCCGGTCGTCCAATCGCACTTCTCCGCGCTCCAGAGGAACCAGGCCGCTGAGCGCCCGCACCAGAGTGGTCTTTCCGCTGCCGTTCGGCCCGACCACGGCCAGGAAACGGCGCTGGTCCACCGCACAGCTCACTCCGTCCAGCGCCAGGTGGGCCGGGCCGTAGCGGACCGCGAGGCCGCGAGCATCGAGCATCATGCCACGCTCCGCCGGAGCAGCAGGGCGAAGATCGGAACGCCGACCAGCGCCGTGATCACGCCGACCGGAAGCTCGAGCGGTCGGACCACCACGCGGGAGACGGCGTCGGAGAGAACCAGGAAGGCCCCTCCCCCGGCGAACACCAGCGGGAGCAGCGTCCGATGGAGCGGCCGGGCCACAGTTCGGACCGCGTGGGGCACGACCAGGCCGACGAAGCCGATGATGCCGCACGCGGCCACACTCGCCGCCGTGAGCAGCGCGGTGCAGAGGTAAATCAACCGTCTGATACGGTTCACCTCCGCGCCGAGGTGATGGGCCGGTTCCTCCCCCAGCGCGAGAAGATCCAGTGACCGGGCGTTGAGGCCGATCGCCGCCAGTGGCAGGAGGGCGTACGCCGCGAAGACCGCCAGCGTCTGCCAGGACGCGGCTCCGAACCCTCCCAGCAGCCAAAGAAAGGCGTTGCGCACAGTCGGGGCATCGGAGAGGACGATGACCGCGCTCATCAAGGCACCGGCGAACGCGCCCACCACGACACCGGAGAGCAGGAGGACCCGGGGATCCAGCCTTCGGCCGGCCACCACACTGAGGCGGTAAACCAGCCCCACGGCGGCGAGGGCGCCGAGGAACGCGGCCGCGGGGATCGCCCAAGGACCAGCCGCACGAGAAGCGAGCGCCATGACGGCACCCAGCCCGGCGCCACCGGAGAGGCCGAGCAGGTACGGCTCGGCCAGGGGGTTCCGAATCATCGCCTGCAGTGCTGCCCCGCAGACCGCCAGGCTCCCTCCCACCAGAAACGCGAGCAGCACCCGGGGTACCCGGAGCTCGCGGACGATGGTGGAGGCCGAGGTATCTCCCCAAAGGCCGCCCCACACCTCGCCCGGCGGGAGCGGCACCGAGCCTGCCGAGAGCCCGATCCCGATGGACACGATCACCAGGGTCGGCAGCAACACCGCGACGTGGGGCTTCATCGCATGGCGGCCCGAAGGCGGGCCCGGAGCGCTCGGATGGCGTTGGGCGAACGGGGGCCCGGCCGGTCGTATTCCGAGCCCGAGATGCCAAGAAAGCGGCGCTCCCGGACGGCACGCACCACCTGCCATTCCGGGCGCCGGGCGAAGCTGGCGGGTCCGGCCGCGGTGGTCAGGATCAGATCGGGATCGCGGGCGCTCACGGCTTCGATACTCACCGGCGCGGACGAGGTCGACACGTCGGCGAACAGATTCCGGCCGCCCGCGCGCTCCACCAGCTCGCTCAGAAAGCTGCCGCGGCCGATGGTCATGGGAGGCTGCTCCCAGACCAGCAGCAGCACCGTGGGCCGACGCAAGGGCGGAGATGGGTCCGTCGCCGCGGCCAGCGTGCTGTCGAAGACCGCGGTCATCGAGTCGGCTTCCCGGGAGCGTCCGGTCAGTCGGCCCAGGAGCGTCGCGACCCGCCGCACATCCGCCAGCGCGTCGGTATTGATGCGCAGGGCCGGCACTCCGAGCTCCCGAAGCCGGGATGCGATCGCAGCGTGCTGGGCCGAATTGTAGAGGATGACGAGGTCGGAGCGCGCCGCGATGATGGCTTCGAGGTTGGGGTTGATGCCGGCGCCAAGATTGGGGACCGACCTGGCCGCGGGCGGATAGTCGCACCACTCGGTGCGTCCCACCACCAGGGGACCGGCGCCGATGGCGAAGAGCAGCTCGGTGCTGGCGGGAATCAGGGAGACGACGCGTGTGGCGGGAACCTGCACGGCCACCGAATCGCCGGCGTCGTCCACCACCACGAGGCTATGGGACCGGGCCGCCGATTGATGGCACGCCAGCAGAGCGGCCGCGAGGGCACAGGCGAGAACGGGAGGAGCGAAGATAGAGCCAGTTTACCGGCCCCCGGACCCCCGGGCAAGTGCGGCTTCCAGCTCTGCCTTGAGTTTGTCCCGTCGCTCGCGATAGCGGGCCCATTCTTCCGGTGAGGACTCCGCTTCCCTGCCCTGATACCGCACGTCGAGCAGCGCGATCTCTCCGATCAGGCGGTCGGTCGAGATCCGGCGCGCCCGGGGAAGCACGCGCCAGGCCGCGGCGAGCAGGGCCAGCGCCAGTAGCGCGACCAGCACCGCGAGAATGCGAGGAGCAACCGGGTCCGCGCCGGGCAGAGACACCCGAACGATCGTGTTCGGTGCCACGTCGCCGCTCCAGCGCGGAAAGGCCCGTCCCTCGATGAGCTGGCTGTCCGCCAGTTCGACCCCGGGACCGGCTACTGTCGCCCCTTCTTCCTCGACCAGCAGGTTCACACCCACCGAGTCGGATCCTATCGGGATCTCCACCTCCTGGCGTCCCGCCGGCAGGCGATAGAGAAAAGCGAGCTGCTTCTGGCCCGGCGCGAGGGGTGCGGAGACGATGGCGGAGTCACCCCGTCGGAGCACCGCGTCGGGGGAGATGTCGCCCCGGTTGAGCTCGAGCCCCCGACTCCCGGGGGGAAGGGGTCCGGCCCAGGACGCGCCCAGGGAATCCGGTGCCACCCGCGTCCGCGTGCTCGAGTTGAGGAGCAGAATGAGATCCAGGACCTCGCGGCTGCCATCTTCCGACGGCCGGGCGATGAGTACGTGCCGGGCCGCCACGCTCACCGGTACCCGGCTCGAGGTGTCGTGGACCACCAGGGTCACCGGATTGGTCGACCGTCCGTCGAGAGGGAGTGAGAAATAGTCGACCCCATCGTGCCGCGCGCTCACCAGGTTGACCGCGGTGGTGTCGGGCGTGAGCCGAAATCGGAAACGGCCATCGGCACCCGTCCGCACGGAGTCCACCGGGCCGCGGGCGGCCTCGGTCAGCCGGTGCAGGACGACCCATACACCGTCCAGCGGCGCCGAGGCCTCCCCGGTTTGACGGAGGACGATGCCGGAGACGGATTGGGCGGAGAGAGGAGCGGCCGCAAGGGCCAGCAGGCCGAGAACGACCTTCAGGGATTGAACTTCCCGAAGTCCTGTGGATCCATCTTCTCGAGGTACTCCTTGAGCTTGTCGGCCTCGAGGGAGGGATTGGGCGACGGCTCGTCGCTTTCGACGCCGCTCTGATCGAGCAGCTGGTCGCTGGTGTAGATGGGAGCCCGGAGACGCAGTGCGAGGGCGATGCTGTCGGAAGGCCGCGCGTCCACCTGGAATACGTGATCGTCGCGCCGGATCAGCAGCTCGGCGAAGTAGGTGTTCTCCTTGACTGCGCTGATCACCACCCGGCGCAGGTCGCCGCCCAGTCCCACCAGAATCTGCTTGAGCAGATCGTGGGTGAGGGGCCGTTGCGCCTTCATCCCCTGAAGTTCCATGGCGATGGCGCTGGCTTCCGCGGGCCCGATCCAGATCGGCAGGACCCGGGCTCCCTCCTTCTCCCTCAGGATCACGACCGGCGTATTGGTGGTCCGGTCGAGCCCCAGGTGGGCGACAGTCACTTCAATCATTGATCGCCTCGGAACAGCGTGAAAGGAGTAAGTCCGTCCTTTCACGCTGCTTCCTCTTCAAGTCCCGGCGTCCCAACTCGATAGGTACTCCACCTGCTCGGCGGTGAGCGTGTCGATGGCAATCCCCATGCTCTGGAGCTTCAGGCGGGCGATCTCCTGGTCCACTGACGCGGGCAACCGGTGCACGGCCTTGGTCAGACTCTTGGCTTCCTTGGCCAGCAGCTCGGCGGCGAGTGCCTGGTTGGCGAAGGACATGTCCATCACGCTCGCCGGATGCCCCTCGGCGGCCGCGAGATTGATGAGCCGGCCTTCGCCCAGCACCACGATCCGGCGGCCCTTCACCAGGTACTCCTCGACCATGTTCCGCACCATCCGGCGCTCCGAGGCGATACGTGCCAGGCCGTCGAGATCGAGCTCCACGTTGAAGTGTCCGGAGTTGCAGACGATCGCGCCGTCCTTCATGGCCGCGAAGTGTTCCGGGCGGATCACGTGGAGATTGCCGGTGAGGGTCACGAAGAGATCGCCGACCGGGACCGCATCCGCCATGGGTCGCACTTCGAAGCCATCCATGCGAGCCTCGAGCGCCGGAACCGGATCCACTTCCGTCACGATCACGTGGGCACCGGCGCCGCGGGCCCGCATGGCGACCCCCCGGCCGCACCAGCCGTAGCCCGCCACTACCACAGTGCTGCCGGCCAGCAGCAGGTTGGTCGCGCGCACGATGCCGTCCAGAGTGGACTGCCCGGTGCCGTAGCGGTTGTCGAACATGTGTTTGGTGTTCGAATCGTTGACCGCGACGATGGGGAACTGGAGCACGCCTTCCTTGGCCATCGCCTTGAGCCGAATGACCCCGGTGGTGGTCTCCTCGGTGGAGCCCCGCACCGCGGCCACCAGGGTGCGCCGCTCCTCGGCGGACAGGGTCTCGACCCACTTGCGGATCGGCGGCGCCAGGTCATCCAGCCGGTTGAGGGCGATCATGTGGAGCGAGCCGACCAGGTCCGCCCCGTCGTCCTGGGTCATGTCGGGCCCGAAGGCCAGTGCCTGCGCGATGTGGGTGTAGTAGGTCTCGTGGTCTTCGCCCTTGATGGCGTAGACGTGCACGCCATGATCCCGGACCAGGTGAGCGGCTACGTCGTCCTGGGTGGAGAGCGGATTGGAGGCACAGAGCGCGATCTCGGCGCCGGCGGCCCGCAGCGTGCTCATCAGGTTGGCCGTCTCGGTGGTGACGTGCAGGCAGGCCGACAGGCGTATGCCCTTGAGCGGCTGCTCCTTGGCGAAGCGGGCCCGGATCTGCCGCAACACCGGCATGGACCGCTCGGACCACTCGGTCCGGCGCTTGCCTTCGTCGGCCAGGCGGATGTCCTTGATGTCGTACTTCGCGACCTCGGTCTGCAGTCTCATGCGCTCCTCATCGGGCGGCCGACAGCAGATCCTTCACGCGGTCGGTCCGCTCCCAGGTGAATAAGTCGACCTTGTGGTCCTTGGTGCCGTTCTGGTACACCGCGGTGGTGGGCCGGCGGCCGAAGTGACCATAGGTGGCCGTCTGCCTGTAAATTGGCCGCCTGAGCTTCAGCGCGTCAATGATGCCCTTGGGCGTCAGATCGAAGACTTCGTCCACCAGCTTCTCGATCCGAGCGTCGGGCATGACCCCGGTGCCGAACGTCTGCACCATGACCGAGACCGGCCGGGCCACCCCGATCGCATAGGCGACCTGCACCTCGCACCGCCGGGCCAGCTTGGCGTCCACCACGTTCTTGGCCACCCAACGGGCGGCATACGCCGCCGACCGGTCCACCTTGGAGGGGTCCTTTCCACTGAACGCCCCGCCCCCGTGGCGCGCCATGCCACCGTACGTGTCCACGATGATCTTCCGGCCGGTGAGCCCCGCGTCGCCGTGGGGCCCACCGATGACGAACCGACCCGTGGGATTGATCAGGAACTTGGTGCCCCGGTACTCCAGGCCGTGCGCATCGAGAACCGGCTTGATGACTTCTTCGATCACCGCCTCGCGAATGGTACCCTGGGAGAGCTGGCGCGATCCTCGCCGCTCGGCGTGCTGGGTGGACACCACCACGGTCCGGACTGCAATCGGCCGGTCGTCCTCGTACTCGACCGAGACCTGCGACTTGCCATCGGGTCTCAGCCACTCGATGCGCGGGTGGCCAGGCAGTCCCTTGCGCACCGCAGCCAGGCGCTCGACGATGCGATGGGCCAGCATGATCGGGAGCGGCATTCGCTCGCGGGTCTCGCTGGTGGCGTAGCCGAACATCATGCCCTGGTCGCCGGCCCCCTGCTCCTTGGATTTCCCCGCGTCCACCCCCATGGCGATGTCGGGCGACTGCCGGTCGATGGAGGTGAGCACCGCGCAAGTGCGCCCGTCGAAGCCGTAGGCTGCGTCGGTATAGCCGATGGATTCGACCGTCTCCCGGACCAGGTCCGGGATGTGGACGTAGGTGGTGGTCGTGATTTCGCCCGCCACCACGGCCATGCCGGTCGTGACCAGCGTCTCGCAAGCCACACGTCCTCCGGGATCCCGCGCCAGGATCGCGTCCAGCACGGCGTCGGAGATCTGGTCCGCCACCTTGTCAGGATGGCCCTCCGTCACCGACTCGGAAGTGAAGACGTGATGCTTGGAACTGGCCATACGACTCGCTCCCTGAAAGGGTTGGGCGCCGTTCAGGCGCCTATTGCGGCCTCAAACTACCGACGCGGCCCCTGCCCGGCAACGCCGAGCTGGGATCCAGCAACCGCACGTCGATGAACTCCCCGACTGTCTCCCGTAACGCGGCCGAGACTTCCTCTGCACTGCGGGCGGCGAGGGCGATCTCCCCGGCGCGCCGGGCGGCATCATCGGGCACGGTGCGCACCACCCACTTGACCAGCGGGAGCGCCGGCGGCGAGACGCTGAGGCGGTCGTAACCGAGCCCGATCAGGAGCACCGCCGACAGTGCCTCCGAGGCCATTTCTCCACAGACGCTCACCGGCAGACCCGCGGCGTGGCCGACCTCGGCCACCCGGTGCAGCTGGCGCACGATCGAGGGGTGATGGGGGGTAAACCGGTCCGCCAGCCGGGCGTTGCCCCGATCCACGGCCATGGTGTACTGGGTCAGATCGTTGGTGCCCACGCTGAAGAACGAGCTCACTTCGGCCAGGCGATCGGCGATCAGGGCGGCGGCCGGCGTCTCCACCATCACGCCCACGGCGAGGGTCTCGGCTGCGCGAACTCCGGCGGCTTTCAGCGCTTCCGCCTCCTCCTGCACGATTTCCCGGGTCGCCACGACCTCTTCCACCCTGGTGACCAGAGGCAGCATCAGCTGCACG
>DATBJC010000030.1:0-14309 GCA_036556625.1 Gemmatimonadales bacterium | reverse complement strand
CCGGACGCGGCCCGCGCCTCGGTGCAGGAAATCAAGACCCTGAAGGCCTGGGTCGTCCCCTACGAGAATCTCAGCCAGCGGATCGAGGGTGCGGTGGAGATGGCCCGCCTCCTCGAGGCCGAGCCCGATCCCTCCATGGAGGCCGAGGTGGGCCGGGAGGCGGACGAGCTGGCCGGCGGGGTCCAGGCCTTCGAGCTGCAGGCGATGCTGCAGGGGCCCGAGGACAGCCGGGATGCGCTCCTCACCATCCACCCCGGGGCTGGCGGTACCGAGTCGCAGGACTGGGCCGAGATGCTGATGCGGATGTACGTCCGGTGGGCCGAGCGGCACGGGTTCGAGGTCACCATCCTGGACCTTCTGCCGGGGGAGGAGGCCGGGATCAAGTCGGTCTCCATCGAGATCAAGGGAGAGTACGCTTACGGCTACCTCAAGGCGGAGAAGGGGGTGCACCGGCTGGTGCGGATCTCGCCGTACGACTCTCAGGCCCGCCGCCACACCTCGTTCGCCTCGGTCTTCGTCTATCCCGAGGTGGACGACACCATCGAGATCGATCTCCGGGAGGAGGACATCAAGATGGACGTGTTCCGCGCCTCTGGCGCCGGCGGGCAGCACGTCAACAAGACGTCGTCCGCCGTACGGCTCACCCATGTCCCGACCGGGGTGGTGGTCTCCTGCCAGCAGGAGCGGAGCCAGACCAAGAACCGGGCGACGGCCATGAAGATGCTGCGGGCGGCGCTGTACCAGCGGAAGCTGGAGGAGCAGGAGGCCGCGCGGGCGGCGATCGAGGCCACCAAGACCGACAACTCCTGGGGCAACCAGATCCGCTCCTACGTGTTCCAGCCGTACACCATGGTCAACGACCATCGAACCGAAGTGAAGGTCGGTGACGTACAACGAGTGATGGACGGCGATCTGGATGAGTTCATCCAGGCGTATCTCAAGCGATTCGGGGGAAAGGCGGCGTGAGCACGGTGGAGGAGCGCTCCTACGTCGAGACGGCGCGCCGGGAACACCGGGCGGCGCTGGAGGCGGCCGGAGTGCGCACTTTCGCCTATCGCTATGACCGGACCCACTCCGTGGCGGAGGCGCGGGAACTCTACCGGGACGAGATGGCGGATCAGGGACCGATCGTCTCGCTCGCCGGACGCATCGTCTCGCTCCGCTCGCAGGGCAAGACCAGCTTCCTCGATCTGGAGGACGGCTCCGACAGCAAGATCCAGGTCTACCTGCGACGGGATGAGCTCGGTGAGCATTACCAGCTGCTCGATCACCTCGACCTGGACGATCACATCGGCGTGCGCGGCCGGCTCTTTCGCACCAAGCGCGGGGAGCTCAGCGTGCGTCCCAGCGAGGTCACGTTGCTGGCCAAGTCGCTTCGCCCGCTTCCCCGGGGGAAGACCCAGACCAGCGGGGACGGCGCCGTTACCTTCGGCGGACTGGCCGATCCCGAAGTGCGCTATCGCCAGCGCTACGCCGATCTCGCCGTGCATCCCGAAGTGCGCGAGGTGTTCCGCCTCCGGGCCAAAGCGATCAGCTGGATGCGCCGCTGGCTGGACGACCGCGGCTTCCTCGAGGTGGAGACGCCGATCCTTCAACCGCTGTACGGCGGGGCCGCGGCCCGGCCGTTCGTGACCCACCACCACGCGCTCGATATGCCGTTGTATCTCCGGATCGCGGACGAGCTGTACCTCAAGCGCCTCCTGGTGGGCGGGCTGGAGCGGGTCTACGAGATCGGCCACGACTTCCGCAACGAGGGCATGGATCGAGCCCACAACCCCGAGTTCACCATGCTGGAGGTGTACCAGGCGTACGCCGACTACACCGACATGATGGCCCTCACCGAGGCGTTGGTCGCCGGGGCGATCGAGCACTGTCTCGGCACCGGCGTGCTGGAGCGCAACGGGGTCACCCTCGATTTCACGCCTCCGTTCCGGCGGGTGAGCCTGATCGAGGGCGTGCGGGAGCGCTGCGGCCTGGACCTGCGCACCGCGACCGACGAGGAGATGCGGCAGGTCCTGATCCAGGCCGGAGAACCGCGGGATGCGGTGCGCGACATGGGAGGAGGCAAGCTTCAGGACGAGGTCTTCAAGGTGATGCTCGAGCCGCACCTGGTGCAGCCGACTTTCGTGCTGGACTATCCCAAGCCGCTGTCTCCTCTCGCCAAGGAGCATCGCAGCGACCCGGCCCTCACCGAGCGGTTCGAGCTCTTCGTCGCCGGTCGCGAGCTGGCCAATGCTTTCAGCGAGCTGAACGACCCCGACGACCAGCGCCGCCGGTTCGAGGAGCAGAGCAGGCAGCGCGCCGCCGGCAACGAGGAGGCACACCGGTTCGACGCCGACTACATCCGTGCGTTGGAGTACGGCATGCCGCCGGCCGGCGGGATGGGCATGGGGATAGACCGGCTGGTGATGGTGATCGCCGACCAGCCGTCCATCCGGGACGTGATCCTGTACCCGTCAATGCGCTCGGAGGAGGGATGAGCCGCCGGTCGGACCTGACCCAGGCGGTCCGGGAGCTGGCCCGCACCTTCCGGTGGCCCTCGCGGCTGGAGTGGCGCATCGCCCGCCGCTATCTCCGGAGCCGCCGCGGTGCCCGGACCGCTTCGCTCAACACTGTGATCTCGACCGGCGGCGTCGCGGTCGGTGTCACGGCGCTCATCGTGGTGCTCGGCGTCATGAACGGACTGCGCAACGATCTCCGGGAGCGGATCCTGGTGGCCAATCCGCATCTCCGCGTGCTGACCTATGGCGCCGGGCTTCGGGTGGACGACTGGCGGGGGGCCTTGAAGATCATCCGCCAGCAGCCGGGAGTGGTCGCCGCCGCACCGGAGGTCATCAGTCAGGCGGGGATCACGGCTGGCCAGGACTACGGCGAGGGCGTCAACCTGCTCGGCTTCGATCCCGACACCGGTGCGATGGCGGTGACCTCACTCCCCGCGGCGCTCGAGAAGGGTGACCTCACCTTCAAGCCCACCAAGGCGGGGGTGGATGGCGGGATCCTGCTCGGCACTCGCCTTGCGGGCCGGTTGTCGGTCTATCCCGGCGATGTCGTGACCTTGGTGCCGGTCACCCAGGCCAAGATGAACCCGGCGCTCGGCGTGGCCGTGCCGCGGTTCTGGAAGTTCGAGATCACCGGCCTGTTCGACACCGGCATGTTCCAATACGACAACCAGTTCGTGGTCATGTCCCTGAGCGTGGCTCAGCGCTTCACCGGCCTGGGCGACGCGGTCTCGGGGATCGCGGTCCGGGTGGCCAATCCGGACCTCGCTCCCGCCATCGGCGAAGCGCTGGAAAAAAGGCTGGGCTACCCCTATCGGGCGCTCGACTGGCAGACGCAGAACGCCAGCCTGTTCAGCGCCCTGCAACTCGAAAAGCTGGCCATGGGACTGATTATTTTCTTCATTATGGTGGTGGCGGCCTTCAACATCGTGGGCACCCTCACCATGGTGGTGACCGACAAGACGAAGGAGATCGGGATTCTCCGGGCGATGGGCCTGACGTCGCCGGCGGTCGGCCGGGTGTTCCTGATCCAGGGTGCGGTCATCGGCGTGGTCGGGACCTTTCTGGGATTGCTCTCCGGTCTGGCCGTGGCCTACATCGTGGACACGTCGGGATGGATCAGGATCAACCCGGCGGTCTATTTCATCGATCACCTTCCGGTTCATGTCGAGCCGCTGGATGTCGCGATCGTGGTCGGGGCGAGCGTCGCGATCGCCGTGCTCGCGACCATCTATCCCTCGCGCACCGCGGCCGGGCTCACGCCGGTCGAAGCGATTCGCCACGAATGAGCGCGATCCTGGAAGCCTCGGGCCTCCGCAAGGTGTATCAGGGCGGGGACGGTCTCCCGATCGAGGTGCTGGCAGGGGTGGACCTGTCGGTGAGTCGGGGCGAGTTCGTGGCCATCGTGGGCTCCAGCGGCTCGGGGAAGAGCACCTTGCTGCATCTGCTCGGTGCATTGGACGCGCCGTCGGGTGGTAGCGTGCAGCTGGATGGACGGTCCTTCGGGGATCTCGACCCGGACGCGCTGGCCCTGGTGCGGAACCGGAAGATCGGGTTCGTGTTTCAGTTTCATCACCTGCTCCGGGAGTTCACCGCGCTCGAGAATGTGATGTTGCCGTTGCTCATCGCCGGGGAAGAGGATGGCCGGGCCCGCTCGCGCGCCGAAGAGCTGCTCGCGGCGGTGGGCCTGGCGGGACGCATGTCCCACCGGCCGGCGGCGTTGTCCGGTGGCGAACAGCAGCGCGCGGCGGTGGCCCGGGCGCTGGCGGCGGACCCCCTCGTGGTGCTGGCCGACGAGCCCTCGGGCAATCTCGACACCGCCAACAGCGAGCGGCTGCATCAGCTCTTCGCGCGGCTGTCGCGGGAGTTCGAGACGGCGCTCGTCGTCGTCACCCACAATCGGAGTCTTGCCGGCCGGGCCGACCGGGTGCTGTCGCTGGAGGGCGGCCGGCTGGTTCCGCTGTCCAGCGTGGAGTTGATGCCCTGATGTCCTGCGACCAGTGCCACGAGCGGGAGGCCGTCATCCACCTCACCCAGATCGTCAACGAGCAGGTGACCACCCTGCATCTCTGCGAGCGCTGCGCGGCTGAGAAGGGGGTGGAGAGCCCCAGCAGCGTGGTCAAGACTCCGCTGGGGAGCTTCCTGGCGGCCATGGGGAAGAGCCTGCCGGAGACGGAGCCGGCGCCCCGCGCGGGTGAGACCTGCAACCGCTGTGGCGGGACCTTCCAGGACTTCCGGGAGAGCGGCCGACTCGGCTGCCCGGAGTGCTATCGGGCCTTCGAAGCGCCGCTCCGAGAGCTGCTGCGGCGGTTGCAGGGATCGACTCACCATGTCGGCGAACGGTATGCGGAGCAGGGCGGGGCTCCCGCCGACGGCCGGGCCCGCACCGCCGAGCTCCGGGAGCAGCTCCGGCTGGCAGTGGAGACCGAGAACTTCGAGTTGGCGGCGGAGCTGCGCGACCGCCTGCGGGTGCTGGAATGATCGACCTGAGTCTGCTGACCGACGGCGGCGTCGGATGGCTCGACGCCAGCGGCCCCTCCAGTCACCTGGTGTTGTCCACCCGTATTCGGCTGGCGCGGAACCTGGCCGGACGCGTGTTCCAGGGACGCAACTCGGAGAGCGAGCGGGAGGACATCCTGACCACGGTGGAGCGGGCGGCCCGGGATTCCGTACTCCTTCGTCAAGCGACCAAGTTCAGGCTGGATCGACTCGATCACACCGATCGGCTGCTGCTGCACGAGCGGCATCTGGTGAGCAAGGAGCTGGCGGGGCTGGATGGCGATGGGCGGGTGCGCTCAGGGGCCTCGGTGCTGGTCCAGGACCGCATCGGCGTGATGCTGAACGAGGAGGACCACCTCCGCATCCAGGGCCTGCATTCGGGGTTCGCGCTGGAGGCGGCATACGCCGAGGTCGACCGGCTGGACTCCGAACTGGGACAACGACTTGCTTTCGCATTTCATTCCGAGTTCGGTTATCTTACCTCCTGTCCGACAAACGTGGGCACCGGGCTTCGTGCATCGGTGCTGATCCACCTGCCCGGCTTGGTGCTCACCAAGGAAATTTCGAAGGTGTTGCAGGGCCTGGCTCAGGTGGGGCTGACGTTCCGAGGCCTGTACGGGGAGGGCAGCGAAGTCGTCGGCAACTTCTTCCAGCTGTCCAACCAGACGACGCTAGGCAGTTCCGAGCACGAGCTGCTCGACCACCTGGGCAAGATGGTGCGCCAGGTGATGGATTACGAGGAACAGGCGCGCCAGGTGCTCTTGCGCGACGCGCCCGCGATCATCGAGGACAAGGTCTGGCGTGCGTACGGCCTCCTCCGCTACGCCCGGGCACTCTCGTTCGAGGAGGCGATGAACCTGTTGAGCGGCGTGCGGCTCGGGGTGGGTGTGAACCTGATCCCCGACGTCGCCATGTACACGCTGAACAAGCTGTTGGTGTATACCCAACCGGCCCACCTGGCGGTGGCAGAGGGGGTGGCGCCGACCGATGCCGACCTGCCGATTCGGCGGGCACGGTTCGTGCGCAAGGTGTTGGAATCCGAGGTGGGGCGCCGCGGATGAGCCGGGGCGACAGCTTTCGGAGTGAGCTACGTGGGGCACCGAGATGAACGGCTACAACTTCACTGATCGGGTCCGCAAGGTCCTGCAGATGGCGCGGGAGGAGGCAGCGCGTCTGCATCACGAATATGTCGGGACCGAGCATATCCTGCTCGGCCTCATCCGCGAGGGTGAGGGTGTGGCCGCGGCCGTCCTCACCAACCTCAACGTCGACCTGGAAGACATTCAGCAGAAGATCGAGGAAACCGTCAAGAAGGGGAAGGCGGCGGCGGCGGCCGGTCCCGATCTGCCGTACACCTCACGCGCCAAGAAGGTACTGGAGCTGGCCATGACCGAGGCGCGCGAGCTCAACCACTCCTACGTCGGGACCGAGCACCTGCTGCTCGGTCTGCTGCGGGAGGAGAAGGGGATCGCGGCACAGGTCCTCACCGACGCCGGTGTCAACCTGGAACAGTCGCGCGCGGAGACGCTGCGGCTCCTGGGGAGCGACATGCCCCAGGCATCGGCCGGCAGCTCCGGCGCCCAGCCCAGCGCCGCGCCCAAGTCGGAGAAGAAATCGAAGACGCCGGCCCTCGACCACTTCTGCCGCGACCTCACCCAGCTCGCCGCCGAGGGCCAGCTCGATCCCACGATCGGTCGGGCCAAGGAGATCGAGCGGGTCATGGAGATCCTCGCCCGCCGGAAGAAGAACAACCCCGTCCTGATCGGCGAGCCCGGGGTGGGCAAGACGGCGATCGTGGAGGGGCTCGCCCTTCTCATCGCCAACGGGCTCTGCCCCGACGTGCTGCGCGACCACCGGGTGCTCTCGCTCGACATGGCGGCGGTCATCGCCGGCACCAAGTACCGGGGCCAGTTCGAGGAGCGGCTCAAGGCGGTGATGAACGAGATCGCCCAGAACAAGCAGATCATCCTCTTCATCGACGAGCTGCACACCCTGGTTGGCGCCGGTGCCGCCGAGGGCGCGATCGACGCTTCCAACATGCTCAAGCCCGCGCTGGCGCGGGGTGAGCTCCAGTGCGTGGGTGCCTCGACCCTCAACGAGTACCGCAAGTACATCGAGAAGGACGGGGCGCTGGAGCGCCGGTTCCAGACCGTGGTGGTGGAGCCGCCCACCGTGCCCGAGACGGTGGAGATCCTCAAGGGCCTGCGGAAGAAGTACGAGGACCATCACCGCATCAGCATCCCCGATTCGACGCTGGCGGCGGCCGCCGAGCTGTCGGAGCGCTACATCACCGACCGGTTCCTCCCGGACAAGGCCATCGACGTGATCGACGAGGCCGGCGCCCGGGCGCGGCTGGCGTCACAGGTGCCGCCGGCCGAGGTGGCTGAGCTCAAGACCGCGCTGGAGAAGGTCAACCTGCAGAAGGAGGATGCCGTCCGCGACCAGAACTTCGAGCGGGCCGCGTCGCTCCGGGACCAGGAGCGCGACCTCCAGAACCAGATCCGGCTCAAGCAGGAAGAGTGGGAGCGCGACCGGCAGACCCGCCGTCCGGTGATCGACGAGGAGGCCATCGCCTTCATCGTGTCCCGCTGGACCGGCATCCCGGTCACCCGGCTGCAGGAAGCGGAGACCGCGAGGCTCATGCGGATGGAGGAAGAGCTGCACAACTCGGTGGTGGGGCAGGAGGAGGCCATCGTCGCGGTGTCCCGCGCCATCCGGCGCTCGCGCGCCGGGCTCAAGGATCCCAACCGCCCGATCGGCTCGTTCGTCTTCTCGGGACCCACCGGGGTAGGGAAGACCGAGCTGGCCCGGGCGCTGGCCAAGTTCCTCTTCGCCGACGCGCAGGCCCTGATCCGGGTAGACATGTCGGAGTACATGGAGAAGTTCTCGGTCAGCCGGCTGATCGGTGCGCCTCCGGGCTACGTGGGGTACGAGGACTCGGGCACCCTGACCAAGGCTGTGCGGCGGAAGCCCTACTCGGTCGTCCTTCTGGACGAGATCGAGAAGGCGCATCCGGACGTGTTCAATATCCTGCTCCAGGTGCTGGACGAAGGGCATCTGACCGACAACTACGGCCGGATGATTGACTTCAAGAATACGGTCGTGATCATGACCTCGAACGTCGGCGCGCGGGACATCATGTCGGGCAAGTCGCTCGGGTTCCACACCGCCGACGCCAAGTCGAGCTTCGAGAAGATGCAGGAGCGGATCAAGGACGAGATGCAGAAGGTGTTCAACCCGGAGTTCCTGAACCGGCTGGACGACGTCATCGTGTTCCACCCGCTCTCGAAGGAGCACATCGCCCAGATCGTCACCATCCTGCTCAAGGAAGTGCAGCGCCGCCTGGGTGACGAGGTCAAGCTCACGCCGGCCGCGATCGACTTCCTGGTCCAGAAGGGCTACGACGAGAACTATGGCGCCCGGCCGCTCAAGCGGGCGATCCAGAAGTTCGTCGAGGACCCCCTGAGCGAGAAGATCCTGATGGGCGAGTTCGGCCGGGGCGACGAGATCGAGGTCGACGTCGCACCCGACGGGGAGCGGCTGGTGTTCCGGGCCCTGCAGCATACCCAGGCCTGATGCCGTCACCACCCGGCCCCGCAAGGGCCGGTGTGCCACTCCTCACCCCGTGCTGATGCAGCGTTTCCGTCCCTTCCGAGCCGCCGTCGCCCTCCTCTTGGGGGGACCGGCGGCTCTCGCTGCCCAGGAGCCCCAGCAGGAGGCCCCGCCGATCGTCGACAGCATCGCTGTCGAAGGCAACTCGCGGCTCACCCCTTCGCAGATCATCGGCACCGCCGGCCTCATCGTCCGGCAGCCGGTCAACTATCGCGACATCCAGCGCGCCATCACCGCGCTGTTCCGCACCGGCCAGTTCGACGACGTGTTGGTCGAGCAGCGGACCGTCGGTGACAAGCTGGTGCTGGCGCTTAAGGTCAAGGAGCGGCCGGTGCTCGAGCGCTGGGCGGTGCGAGGAGTGGACCGCCTGTCGGAGGGCTCGGTGAAAGGCCGGGTGAAGCTGGTGGAAGGCCGCCCGCTGGACCGCAACGCGATCGAACAGTCGCGGGCCTCGATCGACTCGCTCTACAAGGACGCCGGCTACTACGCCGCCAAGGTGAAGACGCTGGAGCTGCCTCAGGACGGCGGCAAGATCCGGGTGGTGTTCGACGTCAACGAGGGAAGCCGGGTGGCCATCAGCCAGGTGATGGTCGACGGCAACCAGCGGTTCTCGGACGAGACCGTGGTGGACCACATGTCCACTCGACCCGAGGGGTTCTGGTGGTTCCAGACCGGTGAGTACGACGAGGACAAGCTGGAGCAGGACGTCCGGGAGAAACTCCCCCGCTGGTACGGCGACCGCGGATTCGTGGATTTCCAGGTCACTGGTGACTCGCTGTCGGCCGACACCACGGGCGGCAAGGCCACGCTTCACCTGAAGGTGGACGAGGGGCCTCAGTACACTGTGGGCACCTTCGACCTTGCGGGCAACCAGCGGTTCTCCAGCGGCGAGCTGATGGCGTATTACCCTTTCGGGCCGGTGAATCAGACCGGCACGCCGACCGGCGAGCCACGGCCGTTCAACCGCTCCGAGTGGGATGCCGCCACCGAGAAGGTGCAGAACCTCTACGCCAACAACGGCTACATCTACGCCTCGGTAGTGCCGGAGGAAACCCGCCGGACCGGACCCGACGGCAAGCCGTACCTCGATCTCGGCTGGACCATCCGGGAGGGCTCGCCCGCCACGATCAACAAGATCCAGATTCTGGGCAACGACGTGACCCACGAGCGGGTGATCCGCGAAGCCATCGTGATGCTGCCGGGCGACCTGTTCAGTCGCGAGCGGCTGATCCGATCCTACCAGAACGTCTCCAACCTCGGCTTCTTCCAGCAGCCGATGCCGGCGCCCGACGTGAAGCCGACCGAGAACGGGGTGGACGTGGACGTCGTCTTCCGGGTCGAGGAACGCCGCACCGGCAACATCAACTTCGGCGCCTCACTGGGGCAGGGCACCGGGGTGGGGGGCTTCCTCGGCCTGGAGGAGCCGAACCTGTTCGGGCGAGGGAAGCGCGGTCGGCTCCAGTGGCAGTTCGGCAAGAACATCAACGACTTCACCCTGAGCTACACCGATCCCAACATCCGGGAGAGCCGGATTTCGGGCACGGTGTCGCTGTTCGATAGCCGGGCCCGATTCACGGTGGACGATCTGGGGCGGCGGAAGCAGACCGGCGGCTCGGTGCAGCTGGGGTTCCCCTTTTTCGGATCACGCTACACCCGGCTGTTCACCACCTACTCATTCCAGCGGGTTCGCTACAGCGAGGGCTCGGCCGACCTGCGCGAGCGCTTCCGGTGCACCGCCTGCAGCCGCTCCTCGCTCGGCACCAGCATCCTGCGGGACACCCGGTTCGGCCTGCCGTTCGCCACCGGAGGATCGCTCACCCAGGTGAGCGGCGAGCTCAACGGCGGGATCCTCGGGGGGACAGGCAATTACCGGAAAGTGGACTTGGAGGGGAAGTGGTATGCCCCGTTAGGCAGTCTGGGAGGGGGCGAAGGGGACTTCGCCGGCGGGGTACAGTTCGTGCTAGGCTTCACGGCGAAGTCAGGGTTCATCTTTGGGGATGCCGGGCCGTTCTTCACCGAGCTCTATTCGCTCGGCGGGGTGCAATACGGGATACCGCTCAGGGGCTACGACGAGTTTTCGATCACGCCGAACGGCTACGATCCCACGGCCAGCGGCAACAATGCGAGCGCGGACGCCTTCGGCAAGTCATACGCCGCGTTCACGGTGGAGGCCGGCGCCCGGATCAGCCAGTCGCTGTATGTGAGCACGTTCTTCGACGCGGGCAACGTCTATCGGTCCGCTCGCCAGTGGGATCCCACGCGGCTCTTCCGCGGCGCGGGCTTCGGCGCCGCGGTGATCTCGCCGCTGGGCCCGATCGGGGTGGACCTGGGCTACGGATTCGACCGAGAGGGCGATCGAAGCAAGTGGCAGTTGCACTTCAAGTTGGGGAATTTCTTCTAAGTGAGCTATCAGCTATCGGCTATCAGCGATCGGACCGACTTGCCTGGCTTCACGATGCCATGCCACACCCTCCGATAGCTGATAGCTGATAGCTGATAGCTGATTGCCTCACCTCTTTCTGGAGCGAAGCATGAAGCTGTTCGTCGTTGGAGCCTGGATCGCCTGTTTCACTCTGCTGGGTGCCGGCGGGGCCGCCGCGCAGCAGGGTGTGAGCAAGGTGGCCTATGTGAATACCCAGGCCATCCTCAAGCAGACGCCCGGGTATGCCCAGGCCGAGTCCACGTTCACCCGGGAAGTCGAGACCTACCGGGTCGAGGTACAGAAGCTCCAGGCGACCCTGGACTCCGCGGCGTCCGACTTTGACCAGAAGTCGGTCATGCTAAGCCCCACCCAACGCGATGCCAAGCGCAAGGAGCTGACCGGCCAGCAGCAGCAGCTGGAGAAGCGGACCCAGGAGCTGCAGCAGAAGGCGGCCAAGCGCGAGCGCGAGCTGCTGGATCCCATTCAGACCAAGGTCAACAGCGTGATCGAGGGGGTGCGGGCAGCCGGGAATTACGCCGTCATCTTCGACGTCAGCGCACCCAACAGCGGCATCGTGACCGCAGACAAGTCGCTGGACCTGACTCAGCGCGTCATTCAGCAGCTCAAATCCGGCAGCTGAGCGCGTGACGTCGGGAGGGCTTACCGCGCAGGCGGTCGCCGACCTGGTCGGTGGCCGCCTGCTTGGCGATGGTGGGGTGCGCATCACCGGCGTGGGCCCCATCGATCGCGCCGGGCCCGGCACGCTCACGCTGGCCGTCTCGCCCCGCTACGCCAACGCGCTCCAGTCCTGTGGCGCCGGGGCGGTGCTGGTGCCGCCGGCGCTGGCTGAGGCTCCGGCAGGCCCCTCCGCGCGCATAGTCGTCAGCGATCCCTACGGCGCCATCGTCCGCGTGATCCGCCAGCTCTTTCCCCCGCCGGAGCGTCAGCGAGGTATCGATCCCTCCGCTCGGATCGGCCCCGACTGCGAGCTGGGGGCGGATCTGGTGATCGGGCCGCTGGTGGTGCTGGGGCGGGGCGTCCGCCTGGGAGATCGCTGCCGGCTGGCGGAAGGGGTGGTGATCGGGGATGGAGTCGAAGTCGGGGAGGACACCCGGATGGACGCCCGGGTCGTCTGCTATGCGGGAGCCCGGATCGGCAGCAGGGTGGTGCTCAAGGCCGGCGCGGTCATCGGCGGCGACGGTTTCGGGTATCTTTCCCGCGGCTCCGGACACGAGCGCATTCCCCACGTGGGCGGCTGTATCCTGGGCGACGACGTGGAGGTGGGCTCCAACTCCTGTGTGGACCGCGGCAGCCTGGACGACACGGTCATCGGCCGGGGGACGAAGATGGACAATCTGGTCCACGTGGGGCACAACGTCCGTATCGGCGAGCGCTGTCTGCTCATGGCGGGCGTGGGCGTGGCGGGGAGCACCCGGCTGGGCCACGACGTGATCCTGGCGGGCCACGTCGGGGTCACCGACCATCTCGATATCGGCGACCGGGTCCAGGTGGCAGCCAAGAGTGCGGTGATCGGCAGCTGGCCGGCTGGCTCGGTGCTGAGCGGCAATCCGGCGCGTCCCAACCGGCAGGTGCTCCGAGCCCACGCGGCCCTCTACCGACTGGCGCCGATCGTCGGCGAGCTGGAGAGCCTGGTGGCGGAAAAACGGCGCGATGCCTAGACGGACGCTGGCCCACGAAGCCACCGTCGAAGGCATCGGCCTGCACACCGGCGCGCACGTCACGGCGCGATGCGTGGCCGGCGAACCGGGCCAGGGAATCGTCTTCCGGCGGGTGGATCTGGCCGGGGCGCCCGAGGTGCCGGCTCGACTCTCCCAGGTCCGCTCCACCGAGCGCCGCACATCGCTCGGCCAATCTCCCGGCACCGTGGAGACGGTCGAGCACCTTCTCGCCGCGGCCGCCGCGCTTCAGCTGGACGATCTGGTGGTGGAGCTCGACGGGCCCGAGCCCCCGATCGGGGACGGGTCGTTCCAGCCCTATCTCAGCGCGATGCACCAGGCGGGCATCGCCGATCAGCCGGGTGATCCCGTGGTCTACAAGGTCACCGCGCCGTTCCAGCTGACCGAGGGCGATTCCACCTACGTCGTCGCTCCGGCCGCGGCCCTCCGGCTCACCACCACGATCGAGTGGCCCCACCCGCTGATCGGTCGTCAGTCGGGCAGCTACGACATCACGCCGGACGGGTTCGCCCGCGATCTCGCCGCGGCGCGTACCTTCGGCTTCGTGCGGGAGGCCGAAGCGCTGCGGGCCCGCGGCCTGGCGCAGGGTGCCGACCTCGAGTCGACCCTGATACTCTCAGACGACGGTCTGGTCGGCGGGGAGCTGCGCTGGCCCGACGAGTTCGTGCGCCACAAGGCAGGGGACATTCTGGGCGACCTCGCACTGGTCGGCGGGCGGGTTCAGGCGCACGTCGTCGCGAGCAAGCCGAGCCACCAGGGCAACATCGCGCTGGCCCGTTGGCTCCGCCGGACCGGGCAGCGCGTTGGAGGCATCGCGATGGACATCGGCCGGATCCTGGATGTGATCCCGCACCGCTATCCCTTCCTCCTGGTGGACCGCATCATCGAGGTGGAAGGGACCAATCGGATCGTCGGGATCAAGAACGTCACGATCAACGAGCCGTTCTTCCAGGGGCACTTCCCGGGCCACCCGATCATGCCCGGCGTGCTGATCATCGAGGCCATGGCGCAGGTGGGCGGGATGCTGCTGCTGGGCACGATCGAGGACCCGGACCAGAAAGTGGTCTACTTCATGTCGCTCGACAACGTGAAGTTCCGACGGCCGGTGCTCCCGGGCGACCAGCTGCGCTGCGAGCTGGAGATGCTCCAGAATCGCGGGCGCACCTGCCGGATGAAGGGCGTGGCCTACGTGGACGGCAACGTGGTGGCCGAAGCTGAGATGATGGCGCGCGTGGTGGATCGGTGACCACGATCGTCCACCCGACCGCCATCGTCGATCCCTCGGCGCAGCTGGGGCACGGCGTGGAGATCGGGCCGTGGGTCCTGGTGGGCCCCCGGGTCTTCGTGGGCGATGGCTGCCGGATCGGCCCCAGGGCCCGCCTCCAGCGCAACGTTAAACTCGGGTCCGACGTGAGCGTCGGCGACGGCACCATCATCGGTGGCGACCCCCAGGACCTCAAGTTCCAGGGGGAGGAGACCTGGGTGGAGGTGGGCGAGGGCACCATCATCCGGGAGTACAGCACCATCAATCGGGGCACCTCGGCCACCTATCGCACGGTGGTCGGCGCCCATTGTTTCATC
>DATBJC010000029.1:0-15678 GCA_036556625.1 Gemmatimonadales bacterium | reverse complement strand
TCGTGGATCGCACCGACATCGAGGAGCTGGGCATCAAGTACGACCTGGGCGACCGGAACCAGTTCTTCAACAAGCTGGTGCAGCGCACCGACCCGACCACCGGGGAGCCGTTCAGCCCCAGCGTGAACGTGATCAACCTGGGCGGCAACAGCGTCTCGGCCATCGGCAACGCGGACGCCAGCATCACCGGCTCGGCGCTGGACCTGATCTACTCCACCAGCATCGGCGGGTTCTCGCTGACCACGTTCCTGAGCGCGCTCGAGCGTACCGAGCTGGCCGATATCCAGGCCGAGCCGGTCATCTCGACCCTCGACAACCGTCAGGCGGACATCCTCGTGGGTGAGGAGACGCCGGTACGCGTCATCGACGCCTCCTCTCAAGGCGGCGGGGGCGACGGTGCCCCTCGGGCCACTGTACAGTTCAAGGAGACCGGTATCCGGCTCACGGTCACCCCGCACGTGACCAACAACCGCCAGATCCTGATGAAGCTGCACACCGAGCGCTCGGCGATTCAGCCGCTGTCCGCGGCCGACCTCGGCTTCATCTTCCAGAAGCAGAAGGCCGACAACCAGCTCCTGGTCAACGACGGCGAGACCGCGGTCATCGGCGGCCTGACCGTCACGCAGGTGACCAAGAACCGCTCGGGGATCCCGCTGCTCGGCGGCCTCCCGATCGTCGGCAAGCTCTTCTCCTTCAGCCGGGAAGTGGAGAACCGGCGTGACCTGATCATCCTGGTGACGCCGCGAATTACGGACGACGGAGTCTCGACCGAGCAGGAGTAAGCGCCGGCGGATCGGTGGACCGGCGGAACGGCGGAACGGCGGAATGGTTATCCTTCCGCCGTTCAGCTTTTCAGGGTTTCCGGTGGTCCCGGGCGGCCCAGCGGTCCGCCGGTCCGCCGTTCCGCCGTTCCGCCGAGAGCAACCATGTACCTCCGTTTCACCACAGCCGGTGAGTCCCACGGCAAGGCCCTCGTCACCATCGTCGAGGGACTGCCCGCGGGCTTGCCGGTGACCGCCGCCGCGGTCGAGCGGGACCTCGCGCGACGGATGCAGGGTTACGGCCGGGGCGCCCGGATGAAGATCGAGCGCGACGGCATCGAGTGGCTGTCCGGCGTCCGTGCCGGGGAGACCCTCGGCTCGCCGGTGGCGATGCTGATCGCCAACCGCGATTGGGCCAACTGGGAGGACGTCATGGCCCACGAGCCCACCGATGGCGAGCCGGTGGGCGAGCTTCGGCGCCGCCGGGTATCCCGCCCTCGGCCGGGCCACGCGGACCTGGCGGGCATCCTCAAGTACGATCGCCTCGACGCCCGCGACATCCTGGAGCGCGCCAGCGCGCGGGAGACCGCGGCCCGGGTGGCGGCGGGTGCGCTGGCCCGCCGGCTGCTCGAGGAGTTCGGCGTGGAAGTCGGGAGCCATGTGGTCTCGCTCGGTGGCGTGCTGGTTCCCCGCCCGGCGGAGCTGCCCGTGCCGCTCAACGACACCGCCGACCACTCCGAGGTGCGGGTGCTCGATCGGTCGGTCGAGCCGGAGATCATCCGCCGGATCGACCAGGCCAAGAAGGCCGGCGACACCCTCGGCGGCGAGGTGGAAGTCGTGGCGCGCGGGGTCGTGGTGGGGCTCGGCAGCCACGTGAGCTGGGACCGCAAGCTGGACGGACGGCTGGCGGGACTGCTGATGTCCATCCCCGCGGTGAAAGGCGTCGAGATCGGAATGGGAATCGAGGCGGCGCGGCGGCCGGGGTCCGAGGTCCACGATCCGATCCTCGGGACCGGAGGCGCAGGAGTCCGCGGCGAAACCGGCGGGGGGAGCCTGCCCCGAGCGGAGCGAGGGGACCGCCGGGGCGGCTTCCGGCGGAGCAGCAACAACGCCGGGGGGCTGGAGGGCGGCATCACCACCGGCGAGCCGGTAGTCGCCCGGGTGGCGATGAAGCCGATCTCGACCCTGATGGCACCGCTGCCGACGGTGGATCTCGCCTCCGGCACTCCGGCCAGCGCCCAGAGCGAGCGGTCCGACGTCACCGCCGTCCCGGCCCTCGGGGTCATCGCCGAGGCGATGGTGGCGCTCGCGTTGGGAGATGCCATGGTGGAGAAGTTCGGGGGCGATTCATTGGCTGAGATGCGGCGAAACTACCAGGCGTATGTGGCCTCGCTGGGCGCTCGCTGGATCGCGAGCCGCACGCCGGCGGGAGCCGACTGATGCCCCGCCACGTGGTGCTGGTCGGGCTCCCAGGCTGCGGCAAGAGCGCGGTGGGCCGGCAGGCGGCCGAAGAGCTCGGCGCCCCCCTGTTCGACATCGATTCGCTGCTGGTGCGGGAGATGGGCATGCCGGTCGGGCAGATCTTCGGGATGGTGGGTGAGCCGCGGTTCCGGGAGATGGAGCACAAGGCGGTGATCGCGGCGGTCGAGGCCAAGGAGCCCGCCGTGATCGTGCCCGGCGGAGGCTGGGCCGCCCAGCCCGGGCACATGCATGGGGCCCGGGAGTTCGCGCTGCTGGTGTACCTTCGCTGCCTCCCGAGCACCGCGGCCAAGCGGGCGGAGATGGGCGAGGTCAGGCCCCTGCTGGCAGGTCCCGATCCGGTCGAGCGGATGCGAAAGCTGCTGGAGGCCCGGGAACCGTTCTACAAGCTCGCTGATTTTGAAGTGGCGGCCGAGCGGGGCACCGAGCAGGTGGTCGCCGGGGTGGTGGAGTTGGCCCGGCGGCACGGCGGTTGGTGAGCCCATACCCCGCCTTGGGCTTGCCAGGGTAACCGCTTACCTGCAGCCAGTTTACCAACCGCAGCCTTGCGCCTGCCTGGCCCGCGGCCTTTTTTGCTTGTCCTGAAATTGACCACCGGGTGAAACCGGAGATTACACTCCAGAGATGGCGACACGTCGGAAACGACCGCTAGAGAAGACCCCCGCCCCTGGCCGCGACAAGCCTGCGGCCAGCCGCGGCAAGGGTGCGGAGAAGCCTGCCCCGAGCAAGGGCGAGGCGGCTGCCCGGAGTAAGGCCGGGGCGTCCTCCCGCAGCCCGAGCCAGGGCAAGCGGACCGCCCGTGCCCCCAACAACGGGGCAGCGGCGCGCGGCCGGGGTGCGCTCGTGATCGTGGAGTCTCCCACCAAAGCCAAGACCATCGGCAAGTATCTCGGCTCCGGCTACGACGTGCGGGCCACGATCGGCCATCTGCGCGACCTGCCGACCCGGGAGCTGGGGGTGGACGTCGAGCGGGGGTTCGAGCCCAAATACGTCACCATTAAAGGAAAGACCAAGACCCTCTCCGAGTTGAAAAAGGCCGCCAAGGCCGCCGCCACCATCTATCTCGCCACCGACCCCGACCGGGAGGGCGAGGCGATCGCCTGGCACGTCGCCGACCAGATCAACTCCAGGGTACCGGTCCACCGGGTGCTGTTCGAGGAGATCACCCGCGACGCCGTGCTCGCCGCCATGTCGGTGCCGGGAAAGATCGATGAGCGGAAGGTGGACGCGCAGCAGGCCCGCCGGATCCTGGACCGCCTGGTCGGGTACAAGGCCAGCCCGATCCTGTGGCGCACCATCAAGACCGGGCTCTCCGCCGGCCGGGTCCAGACCGTGGCGCTGCGGCTGATCGTCGAGCGGGAGCGGGAGATCCGCGCCTTTACGCCTCAGGAGTACTGGACCATCGAGGCGCTCTGCGAGGGCAAGGGCCAGGCCTTCGAGGCCTCGCTGGTGAAGGTGGACGGGCACAAGCCGCAGCTCCACACCGAAGCCGACGCCCGGGCGGTGGTGGACGCGGTGCGGAGCCTGCCGTTCGTCGTCAGCAAGGTCGAGCAACGGCGCCGCAACAAGCGGCCGGCCGCACCGTTCACCACCAGCACGCTCCAGCAGGAGGCCGCCAAGAAGCTCGGCTTTTCCTCCCGGCGCACCATGCGGGCGGCGCAGGACCTCTACGAGGGCATCGACGTTGGTGAGGAGGGACCGGTTGGCCTGGTCACCTACATGCGGACCGATTCGGTGCGGGTGGCGGATACGGCGATCGCGTCGGCCCGCGAGCTGATCGGCAAGCGGTACGGTAAGGCCTACCTGCCGGCCGAGGCGAACAGCTACAGCGACCGGAAGAACGCCCGGGTGCAGGGCGCCCACGAGGCGATCCGGCCCACCGACGTGCGTCGCCATCCCGACGAGGTGCAGCGCTACCTCTCGCCCGACCAGTTCCGGCTCTACCAGCTCATCTGGCAGCGCTTCGTGGCCTCGCAGATGATGCCGGCGCTCTACGACATGACCGTGGTGGAGTTCGACCTGGGCCGCTACCTGTTCCGCGCCACCGGCTCGGTCATGGTGTTCGACGGCTTCCACGTGCTCTACACCGAGGGGCGGGAGAAGGAAGAAGGCCGGCAGGTGGAGGACCTCCCGCCCATCCCGCCGCTGGCGCAGGGCGAGCGGGTGGAGGTGAAGGAGATCACCCCGTCGCAACACTTCACCGAGCCGCCGCCTCGCTACTCCGAGGCCAGCCTGGTGAAGGAGCTGGAGCGGCTGGGCATCGGCCGGCCGTCCACCTACAGCGCCATCATCTCCACGCTCTCCACCCGGGAATACGTCCGGGTGGATCAGCGGCGTTTCTTCCCCACCGAGCTGGGCGAGCTGGTGGAGAAGATCATGGTCGCCAAGTTCCCCGAGATCTTCAACGTCGAGTTCACCTCCGGCATGGAGAGCGAGCTCGACCGGATCGAGGAAGGCGAGCTGGGCTGGCAGCGGGTGCTGGAGGACTTCTACGGCCCCTTCACCAAGGCGCTCGACGCGGTGGACATGACCGCGCTGGTGGCCGACGCCCACGGCCTCGACACCGCGGCGCTGGCCAAGGAGCGCTGTCCCAAGTGCGGCTCGCCCATCGAGCTCAAGACCGGCCGGTTCGGACCCTATCTCGCCTGCGTGAAGTACAAGGACACCTGCGACTACGTGAAGTCGCTCAAGAAAGCCAAGGCGCCGGACCGGCCCACCGACCAGAAGTGTCACCTCTGCGGCTCGCCGATGGTGATCAAGACCGGACGCTTCGGTGAGTTTCTGGCCTGCACCACCTACCCGGCCTGCAAGGGCACCCGGGCGATCCCATTGGGGATGAAGTGCCCCAAGTGTCTGGAGGGCGACCTGGCTGAGCGGCGCACCAAGCGGGGCAAGTCGTTCTGGGGCTGCGTCCGCTATCCGGCCTGCGACTTCTCCACCTGGAACAAGCCGGTGCCGGAGACCTGTCCCCAGTGCGGCTGGGTCGGCATGGAGAAGAAGGTGAGCAAGGCCGACGGGGAGACCCGCACCTGTCTCAAGTGCAGGCACAAGATCGTTCTCGCCGAGCCCGAGGAGGTGGCCCTGGCGTGAACGCCACCGTCGTCGGCGGCGGCCTCGCCGGCTCGGAGGCGGCCTGGGCGCTCGCCGAGCGAGGAGTCCCGGTCAAGCTGGTGGAGATGCGGCCGGTGACCCCCACGCCGGCCCACCGCACCGACCGACTCGCCGAGCTGGTCTGCAGCAACACCTTCAAGTCCACCGATCTCACCAATGCCCACGGGCTGCTCAAGGCCGAGCTGCGCGCGCTCGGCAGCCTGCTCTTGCCTTGTGCCGACGAGGCCCGGGTGCCGGGCGGAACCGCCCTCGCGGTGGACCGCGACATCTTCTCCCGCGCGGTGCACCAGCGGGTGACGGCACATCCCGATATCACCCTGGTTCGCGAGGAAGCCGCGGAGCTGCCGTCGCCCGGCGTGGTGGCCACCGGCCCGCTCACATCGGAGCTGCTGGCCCAGGCGATCGCGGCGCGGCTCGGCGTGGCGTCGCTTGCGTTCTACGACGCGATCGCCCCGGTCGTCTCGGATGACTCACTCGACCGCGAGCGGCTGTACGCGCTCTCCCGCTACGGGAAGGGCGGGGGGGACGACTACCTCAACGTCCCGCTCGACCGGACCGGCTACGAGGGGTTTCTCGATGCTCTCATGGCCGCGGACCAGTATCAGGCGCATGAGTTCGACCAGGTGCCCTACTTCGAGGGCTGTCTGCCGGTAGAGGAGATGGCGCGCCGGGGCCGGGAAACGCTTCGGTTCGGACCGATGAAGCCGGTGGGCCTGCCGGATCCGCGTACCGGGCGCGAGCCCTACGCCGTGCTCCAGCTTCGGCGCGAGGACCGCGCGGGACAGATGTGGAACATGGTGGGCTTTCAGACTCGGCTCCGGATCCCGGAGCAGCAGCGGGTGTTCCGGATGCTGCCGGGGCTGGAGCAGGCCGAGTTCCTCCGCTACGGCAGTATTCACCGGAACGCGTATGTGAACAGCCCCGCCGCGCTGGGGCCGGCGCTCACCGCGCGGGACGACGACCGTCTGTTCTTCGCCGGCCAGCTCACGGGAGTGGAGGGCTACACCGAGTCGCTGGGGACGGGCTTGCTGGCGGGCATCAATCTGGCGCGCAGACTGTGCGGCCTGCCGGCCACTGTCCCGCCATCCACCACAATGCTCGGCGCGCTCTACCGCTATCTGCGAGAGGCGGACCCGAAGCACTTCCAGCCCATGAACGCCAACTTCGGGCTGCTGGAGCCGCTGGCCGTGACCGGGAAGATCGCGAAGGATCGCAAGAAGGAGCTGCTGGTGGAGCGGGCGCAGGCCGAGCTCCGTGCGTGGCTGAGCCAGAATGCACTGTCACCTTCCTTGTCATCCTGAGCGCGGCGAAGAAGCCATGACAGGCGCGCCAGCCATGCATCCCCACGTCACCGACTTCCTGACGCACCTGGAGAAGGAGCGCGGCCAGTCCCCGCACACGGTCAAGGCGTACCGTCGCGACCTCGAGGCGTTCACCGAGTTCTGCGACCGGCACTACGGCGGGCAATGGAAATGGGACTCGGTAGATCGACTCGGCATGCGGGGCTTTCTCGGCGAATTGCAGCGGCGAGGGCTTTCCAAGCGCACCGCGGCACGGTCGCTCTCGGCGGTGCGCAGCTTCTACCGCTATCTCCAGCTCCACCACGGCGTGCCCAACCCGGCGGCGCGGGCGGCCAAGGTGCCGAAGATCGACAAGCGGCTCCCGACGTATCTCGATCGCCAGCACACCGAGCGACTCTTCGAATGGGCGGAGGGGCGGGCGGCCGGCGACGAGTTCGGCCCCACCCGCGACCTCGCGATCCTGGAGCTGTTCTACTCCACCGGCATCCGGCTCTCCGAGCTGAGCGGGATGAACCTGGAGGACCTCGATCTGTTGTCGGACCAGGCCAAGGTGCGGGGGAAGGGAAGGAAGGAGCGGCTGGTCCCGGTGGGCTCGCGGGCCGTGCTCGCCTTGCGGCGCTATCTTAACCTCCGGGAAGCGCTGCTGTCGCGGGTGCGCGGCGATCGCCACGCGGTGTTCCTGACCCGCCGCGGCCGGCGCCTGGCGCCCCGGGCGATCCAGCGGATCGTCCACGCGATGTTCGACGCGGTGGGCGGCGACGGGCTCCGGGTCCACTCCCTGCGGCACACGTTCGCCACCCACATGCTGGATGCCGGCGCGGACCTGCGGGCGGTGCAGGAGCTCCTGGGCCACGCGTCGCTCAGCACCACCCAGGTCTACACCCACACCAGCGTGGAGCGGCTCAAGAAGGTGTATCAGCAGGCGCATCCGAGGGCGTGACAATGGCGGCGGACCGCGGCATGACGTTCCACGGAACCACCATCCTCGCCGTTCGCAAAGACGGCCGCGTCGCCCTCGGCGGCGACGGGCAGGTCACCATCGGCGAGACCGTGGTCAAGGGCAACTCGACCAAGGTGCGCACCCTGAAGGGCGGAAAGGTCCTCGCGGGATTCGCGGGGTCGGTGGCCGACGCGCTCACCCTGTACGAGAAGTTCGAGGAGAAGCTCGACCGCTATCCCGGCAACCTGCCCCGCGCCGCCGTCGAGCTGGCCAAGGACTGGCGGAGCGACCGGATCCTGCGTCGCCTGGAGGCCCTGCTGGTGGTGGCCGACGTGGAGCACAGCTTTCTCCTGAGCGGGTCGGGCGAGCTGATCGAGCCGGACGATGGGATCGTGGCGATCGGATCCGGGGGGAACTTCGCCCTGGCGGCCGCTCGCGCCCTGATGCCGGTCACCGACCAGAGCGCGCGGCAGATCGTGCAGCGATCGCTCGAGATCGCGGCCGATATCTGCGTGTTCACCAACCGACAGATCAGCATTCTCGAGCTACCAGAGAAAGGCGTGAAGAGTGAAGCGTGAAGTTCACCTTCACGCTCCACGCTGTTATGACCGACACCGTCACCACCCCCGCTCCTACCGAAACCGCTCCTCCTCCGCCCTGGCTGGAGGAGATGCCCCCCCGCCAGATCGTCTCCGAGCTGGACCGCTACATCGTGGGGCAGGACGCCGCCAAGAAGGCCGTCGCCATCGCGGTGCGGAACCGGTGGCGCCGGGCCCAGGCGCCCGACGACATCCGGGACGAGATCACGCCCTACAACATCATCATGATCGGCCCCACCGGGGTGGGAAAGACCGAGGTCGCGCGCCGGCTGGCCCGGCTCGCCGGCGCCCCGTTCATCAAGGTGGAGGCGTCCAAATTCACCGAGGTGGGGTACGTCGGCCGCGACGCCGAGTCCATGGTGCGGGATCTGGTGGATGCGGCCATCAACATGGTGCGGACCGAGCGGGAGGACGAGGTCTTCCCGCAGGCGGAGCAGCGCGCCGACGAGCGGCTGCTGGATCTTCTGCTGCCGGCGCTCCCACCGCCGGTCACTCCCAAACGGACCGACGGCCAGAGCGGCACCACCGCGCCGGATGGCTCCTCGGTCTTCGTGGTGGGATCCGGTGGTCAGGCCCGGGAAGAGAAGGCGACCACGGTGGAGGACGAGCGCCGGAGCCGGTCGCGCGAGAAGCTCCGGCAGATGCTGCAGGACGGCTCACTGGACGGCCGAGAAGTGGAGATCGAGGTCACGCCGCAGAGCTTCCCGATGATGGAGTTCATCCAGCCGCCCCAGGGCATGGAGGGCGCCGACATCAACTTCACCGAGATGCTCCAGGACATGCTGCCGCGGCGGAAGAAGCGGCGCACGGTCAAGGTGCCGGAGGCCCGCCGGGTGCTGGTGGACGAGGAGCTCAAGAAGCTGGTGGACATGGACGACGTGGTGAACGAGGCGCTCGACCGGGTCGAGAACCACGGCATCATCTTCATCGACGAGATCGACAAGATCGCGGGCGAGCGAGGCCACGCCGTCGGCCCCGACGTGTCCCGCGAGGGCGTTCAGCGGGACCTGCTCCCGATCGTCGAGGGCTCCACCATCCAGACCCGCTACGGCTACGTCCGGAGCGACCACATCCTCTTCATCGCCGCCGGCGCCTTCAACGTCTCCAAGCCGTCGGACCTCATCCCCGAGCTCCAGGGCCGCTTTCCCATCCGGGTCGAGCTCAACCCCCTCACCGAGCAGGATTTCGTCCGGATCATGACTGAGCCGGAGAACGCCCTGACCCGCCAGTACAAGGCGCTGGTGGCGGCGGAGGGTGCGGAGCTGGAGTTCACCCCGGAGGGGATCGCGGAGGTGGCCCGGGTGGCGTTCGTGGCCAACGACCGGATGGAGAACATCGGCGCCCGCCGGTTGCACACGGTGATGGCGGCGCTGATGGAGGACGTGCTGTTCGAGCTGCCGGAGTATCCCGAGAAGCGGATCCTGTTCGACGCGCCGGGCGTGCGGGAGCGGCTGGCCCGGATCGTGAACGACGACGATCTGCGGCGCTACATCCTGTAGTCTCCCGCGAACCTCGCCACCAGCTCCCCCGCGCTGCCCGGCCGTTGCTCCGGCGAGCTGGCCAGCGCTGCCTGGATGGCGGTCTCGGCGGACAGCGGCGCGTCTGACCGCACCGTCCGCACCGGCCGGAAGTCGCCGGCCAGCGCCCGGGCCAGCACCGCCTGTGAGGTGGCGCCGGTAAAGGGCTGCTCGCCGGTCAGCATCTCGTAGAGCACGCATCCCAATCCATACACGTCCGCACGGCTGTCGATTGCGTGGCCGATCGCCTGCTCCGGGCTCATGTAGGCGGGTGTCCCCAGCGCGAACCCGCTGCTGGACGCGAGCCGGTCGCCGCCGGCCAGCTCCACCGCGCGCGCGACGCCGAAGTCGCAGACCAGGGCCCGGTCGTCACCCATCAGGATGTTCCCCGGCTTGATGTCCCGATGGATGACCTCGCTTCGGTGCGCGTAATCCAGGGCCGCGGCCACATCCCGCCCGATGCGAACCACCACCTCCCAGGCAAGCGGTCCCTCCCGCTCCAGTCGGCGCTGCAATGAGGACCCCGGGATGTATGGCGTCACGAAGTAGAGACTTCCGCCGGCGTGGCTGGAGTCGATCAGCGGCAGGATGTTGGGGTGGCGCAGCCGCCCGAGGATCCGGATCTCCCGCAGGAAGCGATCGTGGCCCAGGGCAGCGGCCAGCTCGGGACGCAGGACCTTGATCGCGACCTCGCCACCCCGCTCCAGGTCGTCGGCGCGATACACTCGCGCCATGCCGCCGCGCGCCACTTCGTGGTGGAGACGGTAGTGGTCACCCAGATGGGCCTGAAGGGCCCCCAGGAAGGCATCCGCCATGTCTGGCTCCGGCCCGGAATGTATGTTGGCTCAGCCTATCGGGCCCCCACACGAGCCTGGCCCCTTGACCTCTCCGGTGCACCCGGCCAGCCTTCAGCACCCCTGAACCAACTCCCTCCTTGATGGGAGCATATGTCTGGCGTGGCACCGTCGTCGGCGGTCGTGGCTGCCGCGAGCGTGCCGGCCTTCGTCTTGGCGAACGTGGACCTCGCCCAGATCCTGGCCCCACTCGCGCCGTTCACCAGCCCCGAGCGATTTCAACAGCTTCTGATAGACCTGGCGTCGTCCCCCGACGGGCTCGAGCGCTTCGGGCGGAAGTATGTCTGTTTCTCCGACCTTTGCCGGTGGCCGGCATGGGACGTCGGTGATCGCCCCAAGCCTAGCGGCTGATCGGCCCCAGTCGGTCGCGAAGGCCGCCGTCGGCGTCCTGCTCGTAGAGAGTCCGTGAGAGTGCCCTGCCCCCGCGGCGGCAAGCCGCCGGGGCTCAGGGCCTCCGGGACACCACGCCCCCCTTCATCACCCAGCGCACCCGCTGGACCGCCGCCGGATCCTCCAGCGGGTTCCCTTCCACCGCGATCAGATCGGCCAGTTTCCCTCTCGCGATCACCCCGCGATCGCTCACACCCAGCAGCTCCGCCGAGCCGAGCGTGGCCGCGCGGAGCGCGTCGAGCGGCGTCATCCCTCGGTTCACCAGCGCCGCCACCTCCCGCCCGTTCTGCCCGTGGGGCAGCACCCCGGCGTCGGTGCCGAGCGCGATCTTCACCCCCGCCTTGATCGCCCGGCGGACGCTCTCCTTCGCCACGGTGGCGATGGAGCGCCGCTTGGCCAGGAGCGCCGGCGGCAGATCCGGCAGCTCGATGTCGCGCAGCGTGGTGGTGGGCACCAGCCAGGTGCCGCGCTCCTTCATCATCGCCAGCGCCTCGTCGCTGAGCATGGAGCCGTGCTCGATGGAGCTCACCCCCGCGGCGATGGCCGCGGCGATGCCCTCCGCCCCGTGCGCGTGCGCCGCCACCCGAAGGCCGTGCCGTGCCGCCTCCTCCACCGCCGCCTCCATCTCGGCATCGGAGAGCTGCTGCGCGCCCACGGTGGCGTCGTGGGACAGCACGCCCGCGGTGGCGCAGATCTTGATCACCTTGGCCCCGTACTTTGCCTGGTGCCGCACCGCGGCCGTCACCTGGTCCGGGCCATCGGCGACGCCCTGCTCGACTCCCCGCGTCAGCACGCCCGGCGCCCAGCCGGTATCGTCGCAGTGCCCGCCGGTGATGCCGACGGCGTGACCCGCCGGAATCATGCGAGGTCCCGGGACCCACCCCTGGTCGATCGCCCGCATCAGCGCGATGTCGGCGAAGTCGGACCCGCCCAGGTCCCGCACCGTGGTGAAGCCGGCGCGCAGCGTGAGCGCCGCGTTGCGCGCGCCGCGGAGCGCGCGGTCGCCCGGGGTCGCCTGCGCCGCGCGCAGCTCCCAGCCTTTGTCGATGTCCGAGGTGAGATGGGTGTGGGCGTCGATCAGACCGGGAAGCAGCGTGACATCGCCCAGGTCTATGGTCGTGGCGCCCGCCGGAACCGTCGCCGTGCCGACCGACACGATCCGCCCGCTGTCCACCACCACGACCGCCGGGCTCGCCAGCGTGCCCCGCACCAGGTCCACCATCCGCGCCGCTCGTACCACCAGCACCGCCGAGGCGGTCGAATCGCGCGTCGAGTCCGCCCCCTCCGCTCGGGGCAGGCTCTGGATCCTGCCGTCCTTCATCACGAAGCTGACCCGCTCCAGGGCCGCGATGTCCCGCAGCGGGTCGCCGTCCACCGCGATCAGATCGGCCAGCTTGCCCCGCGCGATCACCCCGCGGTCGTCCACCCCCAGCGCCTGAGCCGCGTACAGCGTGGCGCTCCGGATCGCCTCGATCGGGGTCTGCCCCAGCTTGACCCGCACCGCGAGCTCTCGCGCGTTCCGGCCGTGAGGGAACACGCTTGCGTCGGTGCCGAACCCGATCCTCACCCCGGACCGGAGCGCCAGGCGGAAGCTCCGGTCCATCAGCGGCGTCACCTGGTCCATCTTGGCCCGGATCGGCGGCGGCAGGAGATCGCGCCGGATCGCTTCCCGCAGATAGATGGTGGGCACCAGCCAGGTGCCCCGCTGCTTCATCGCCGCCAGCACCTCGGGGGTGAGGATGGAGCCGTGCTCGATGGTGGTCACCCCCGCGCGCACGGCGGCCAGGATCCCCTCCGCACCGTGGGCGTGCGCCGCCACCCGAACACCGTGGCGCGCGGCCTCGCGCACCGCCGCCCGCATCTCCCCGTCGTCCATCTGCTGCGCCCCCACCGAGCCCTCGAATGAAAGGACGCCGGCGGTAGCGCAGAGCTTGATCACCCCGGCGCCGTGCTTGATCTGATAGCGCACCGCCCGGGTGACCGACTCCGGTCCGTCCGCCACGCCTTCCTCCGGCCCCAGCTCCGCCACCGCCGGCGCCCAGCCGGTGTTGTCGCAGTGGCCCCCGGTAATCCCGATGGCGTGACCCGACGGCACGATCCGGGGCCCCGGCAGGAAGCCCTGATCGATCGCCCGCATCAGCGCGACGTCGGAGAAGCCGCCCGCGCCCACGTCGCGCACCGTGGTGAACCCGGCGTGAAGGGTGATCCGCGCGTTCATCGCGCCACGGAGCGCCCATCTGGCCGGGGTGCCGCGGACCGGCTCCGCGAACCAGTCGGCGCTGTTGAGGTCGCCGGTGAGATGGGTGTGGAGATCGATCAGCCCGGGCAGCAGAGTCGCGTCGCCCAGGTCCACCACCCTGGCGCCGGCCGGCGCACTGTCGCCTACCGCCGCGATCCGGCCGTCTCTGACCGTCACCGCCGCCGGGCTCAGCATCCGGCCGGCCCTGACATCGAGCATGCGCGCGGCTCGGACCAGAACGACCTCCTGGGCCGGTGCGGAAAGGGGAGAAGACAGCAGGACGGCCGGGAGCATCCAACGGAGAGGAGGGGTCATGCCCCAATAACCTACTGCCCAAGCCCGAGTCACGCTCCGCTCAAGGCGCTATGTTAGCTGCGTGCGCACTTCTTCCTGGTCCACCTCGATCGGCACCGGGCCGCTGGGTTCGGCACGGCGGGCACCATGACGACCCCCCCGCAGCGGCTGGCCGGCCCGGCAGCGGCCGGCCTCCGGCTCTCGCCCCGCTGGGCCTTCTTCTACTTCGCGGTCTTCGCCCTCCTCGGCGGGAGCCTGTGGCTGCGCTACACCGCGCCGGTTCCGCCGCCGGCCGCCCGGGTGCCGGTGACGCGGCCCAACTCGATCGCCGTGCTCCCGCTGGTCAACGCCAGCCCCGACAGCGCCAACGAGTATTTCAGCGACGGCATCACCGAGGAGCTGACCGGCGCCCTCGGCCGGGTGCGAGGGCTCCGGGTTGCCGCCCCGTCGTCCGCCTTCATGCTCAAGGGTCGGGCCGAGGATCCGCGCGGCATGGGACGCCGGCTCGACGTGGGCACCGTGCTCGAGGGCAGCGTGCGGGAGGACAACGGCCGGCTCCGGGTGAGCGTGCACCTGGTGAGCGTGCGCGAGGGCTTCGACCTCTGGTCGGAGACTTACGAGCGGCCGGCCGGCGAGGTCTGGGCGGTGCAGCAGGAGATCGCCCGCGCGGTGGTGGCCGCGCTGCGGGTTCCCGAGGCCCGCACGCTCCCCGACGCGCCGCCGCCCACCTCGAGCCTCGAGGCGTACACCACGTATCTCCGGGGCCGGCATGCGCTCGCCCGGCCCGGCGCACCCGATCCGTCGCTGGCGGTGGATCTCTTCGGTGAGGCGATCCGGCTCGACTCCAGCTTCGGGCCGGCCTGGGCCGGCCTGGCCGCCGCCCAGGTGCTGCGCGGCGTGGTGCAGGGCGCCCGCCCCGCCGAGGTGATGCCCGCGGCCCGCGATGCCGCCGCCCGCGCGCTGGCGCTCGACAGCATGCTCGCCATCGCCCACAGCACCATCGGCCAGGTCCGCTTTCTGTACGACCGGAACTGGAACGGCGCCGACTCCGCCTTCCAGCGCGCGCTTCTGATCAATCCCAACCGTCCCGAGGTGCACCACTGGTACGCGCATCTCCTGGTCGCCCTGGGCCGCAATGACGAGGCGGCGGCCCACGCGCGCCGGGCGCTGGAGCTGAGCCCGCTCGACCCCGAGATGATCGCGCACGTCGGCTGGCAGTCTCTCTACGCCAAGCGCTACGCCGACGCCCGCGAGAGCCTCGACCGCGCCGCCGCGGTGGACTCGTCGCTCGCGGGCATCCGCTACCTGCTCGGCCTTCTCGCGGAAGTGCAGGGCGACTACGAGCTGGCGGAGTCGCACTACCGCGGTGTGCTCGACCGGGCCCCGGCCGACCTGGAGGCCCTCGCCTCGCTGGGCCGCACCCACGCGCTGGACGGCCGCGCCGACGACGCGCGCGCGGTGCTCGCTCAGCTCGACTCGCTCTCGGCCGACCGCTACGTGTCGCCCTATATGCTGGCCGGCATCGCGGAGGCGCTGGGCGACCGGCAGCGCGCCTTCGCCTGGCTGGAGGAGGCGGTGGCCGACCACGCGGTGCAGCTGGTGTACCTCCGGCTCGACCCCCGGCTCGACCGGCTTCGCGGCGACCGCCGCTACGCGCGGATCGAGCGGAGCGTCGGACTTCCATAGCCCGTTCAAGCCGTCCTGGCCCTAGTCACGCCGGCGGGGTAACGTACCCCAGCGTCCCTCGCCGGGTTCCCGCGTGGCCAACATCTCAGACCAGCTGACCACAGCACTTTCCGACCGATACCGCATCGAGCGCGAGCTCGGCCGCGGCGGCATGGCCACGGTGTATCTCGCCCAGGACCTCCGGCACCGCCGGCGGGTTGCGCTCAAGGTGCTGCACCCGGAGCTGGCCTACGCCCTGGGCGCCGATCGCTTTCTGAGGGAGATCGAGGTCGCAGCCAATCTGACCCATCCCCACATCCTGCCGTTGCATGACTCGGGTGAGGCCGCGGGCCTCCTGTTCTACGTCATGCCGTACGTGGAAGGGGAGTCGCTGCGCGAGCGGCTGAATCGCGAGACCCAGCTTCCGTTGGACGATGCGGTGCGCATCGCGCGCGAGGTAGGCGATGCGCTCGCCTACGCCCATGGTCATGGGGTTGTCCACCGCGACATCAAGCCGGAGAACATCCT
>DATBJC010000028.1:0-38559 GCA_036556625.1 Gemmatimonadales bacterium | reverse complement strand
GGTCTGGAGGGCGGAGACGGCGGTGGTCGGAGGAATGCTGTTGAGCGGCATGTCCAGCAGCGTGGTGACTCCACCGGCGGCGGCGGCGCGGGTGGCGGTGGCGAAGCCTTCCCAGTCGGTGCGTCCGGGCTCATTGACGTGGACGTGGGTGTCGACCAGGCCGGGGAAGACGAGCGCGTCGCCGGCTTCGACCGGGTTGGCGCCGGCAGGGACATCGTCGTACGCGGCGACCCTGGTGATGGTGCCGTCCTGGATGTGGATCGAGGCGGAACGGATACCGTCGGGTGTGGCGACGCGGGGGCCGCGGATAACCAACGTCATCGGAGCAGCACTGTCCCGAGTCAACGATGTCATCCCGAGCGTAGCGAGGGATCTTGTCCGCAGCTCATGTAATCCTGCGTGCTTCCAGCGAAAGCCGGCAAGATCCCTCGCTCCGCTCGGGATGACACTGGGGAGTGGCCGGCATCCCTCACCCGGTCTCCGCCCAGAACCGCCGCAGCAGGTTGCCCGTCACCCGCAGCCGATACTCCGCCGTGGAGCGGAGATCGTCGATCGGCCGGATGTCCTGCTCCAGCCGGCGCGCCGCGTCCTCGATCCCCGCCCCCGCGGCAAGCGCCTGCTCCGTACGCCGCAGCCGGACTACAGTCGGGGCCACGCTCCCCACCGCGATCCGCGACTCCGGCCCGCGCACCGCCGCCATCACCACCTTCGAGATCGCCTGCGCCGCCCGGGTGCCCACCTTCCGGAACCACTGCCGCCCCTCGATCGGCGGGATCTCGACGGCCACGATGAGCTCCTCGGACCGGCGCACGCTGGTGCGATAGCCGGTGTAGAACTCCCCGAACGGCACCCGCCGCTCCTGATCCACTCCCCTGAGCACCACGACCGCTTCCGCGGCAGCCAGCACCGGCAGCGTGTCGCCGGCCGGCGAGGCATTGGCGACGTTCCCGCCCAGGGTCCCGCGGTTCTGAATCTGAATCCCGCCCACCTCCCTCGCCGCCTCCACCAGCATCGGCAGCCGGCTGCGAACCAGTCGCGAGCGGATCAGCGCGGTGTAGGTGGCGAGCGCGCCGATGGAGAGCACGCCGTCCCGCACGGCGATGCGGCGGAGCGGGTCGAGCTGCCAGAGATCGAGGAACCGGGAGGTCTCCAAGGTCCCGAAGTTCAGGGCCACATAGAGATCAGTGGCTCCCGCGATCGGGGTGAGCGGCGCGTCATCCCGCAACATTCGCAGGGCCTCTCGGAGGGACCGTGGCCGGAGGAGCTCCAGTCGGGAGATGGCGGTTCTCAGGTGGCCTCTCTCGCGGTCATTCAGCGGATCTCCTTTGTAACGATCCAGCCCGCTCTCACTGGCCTGCCAGCTGCTGCACCAACCGCCGCTGGCACGGCTACCCCGCTCGCCCGCCGCGGCTTCGGGCCTGGCACGGGAGCTCAGATTCGGTGTCGATGTCGTGTTCCTGGTCGCGGCTCGGTTTCGCACACTTGAGCAGGATCCCAGCGACTGCGATAGTCCGGCATCTTCTCCTGAGGATTAGATGCGAGCGCTGGGTCCGTGCCTGGTGGTACTGGTCCTGGGTGTCCCCGCGTGTGCTCCCGGCACACGCCCGGAGACACCCGTGCCTGCCACACGACCGGTCGGAGCCGGCACGGCAGCGACCAGGCCGGTCGCGGCGAAGCCAGTCCCAGCGAAGCCGGTCCCAGCGAAGTCAGTCCCAGCGAAGTCAGTCGTGGCCAGACGAGCGGCGGCGAAGCCGGTGGCGGCAAAGCCGCCGGCAGCAAAACCGGTGGCAGCAAAGCCGGTCGCGGCGCGCCGGGCTGCGGCGACCAAGCCGACCGCTCAGATGGCCCGGGTCGACAGCACGGCCCTCGAGTTCGCGGTCACCGCGCAACACGCCCACCGGCCACTCGCCCAGGCGCTGAGCAAGCGAACCCGGAACCCGGCGATGGCCGAGCGCGCGGCGTGGGCCGTGATCCGGGAGGCCGGCCAGCTGAAAGTGAGTCCCAGCCTGCTGGCCGCTGTGCTGCTGATCGAGAACCGCGCGCTCGACTCCAGCGCGGTGAGCAGTCAGGGAGCGGTCGGCCTCATGCAGGTCATGCCCTTCCACGCCGGCAGCTATGGCTGTGCGTCCGCCGACCTTCAGACCGTGGACGCGAACATCTGCCATGGGGCCCGGATCCTTCACCACTACATGGTCCGGACTCGGTCCGTCCCCCGAGCGCTGCGGCGATACAACGGCTGCGTCAGCGGAAGCAACACGCCTGGCTGTCACCGCTATCCGGTTCGGGTGCTCCGGACCGCCGGACGCATCCGGCGGGAGATCCTCGCCACTCCTCCCACGATGTGAAACAGCCGCCATCATCGGGCCCGGTGGATGGCCCGATAGATGGCTTCGTAACCGGTACAGCGGCAGAGGTTGCCGGCCAATCCCTGTCGGATCCGGGCCAGACTCGGCCGGCCGCCCAGCGTGACCGCAGTCAGAATCATCCCAGGGGTACAGATGCCGCACTGCGCGCCCACTTCGTCCATGAACGCGCGCTGGAGCCGATGCTCCGCACCGAGGCCCTCGATCGTGGTCACCTCGCCGCCTTCGACCTGGGCCACCGGGATCAGGCAGGAACACACCGCCTCGCCGTTCACCAGCACGGTGCAGGCCCCGCACTCGCCTTCGCCGCACCCTTCCTTGGTGCCGGTCAGCTCGCAGCTCTCCCGCAGCACGTCCAGGAGCCGGGCCATCGGATGGACGGCCACATCCACCTCGGCGCCGTTCAGCGTGAAGCGCACGCCGCCTCCATGATCACTTCGGGCACCGCCGGGATCGCCCGCACGTCCAGCCCCAGATGCCGGACCGCGTTCACCACCGCGGGCGCCGGCCCGTCGATGGGCAGCTCTCCCAGGCCCTTGGCTCCGAACGGACCGCCGGCATAGGGGTGCTCCAGGAGCACCACATCGAGTCTCGGCGTGTCCAGCGTGGTGGGGATCAGGTAGTTGGTGAGCTGCGCGTTGGCCATCACCCCATCCCGCATGGTGACCCGCTCCAGCAGCGCATAGCCCACGCCTTGCGCGGTTCCGCCCTCGATCTGCCCCAGCGCCAGCGCCGGATGGATCGCCTTGCCGACGTCGGTGACGACCGTGAGGCGGGTGGGACGGATCTCCCAGGTGTCGGTATCCAGCTCCACCTCGGCCACGTCACAGCCCCAGGCATACGCCGCATAGGCATCGCCGCGGTAGTGGATCTCGTCCCAGCGGATCCAATCGGGCTGCTCGTACTGCTTGGTCACGGTGAGCTGCCCGAATTGCCGGTAGTACTCCGCCGGCGTGAGATCGCCCAGCTTGCCGCGAATCTCCTCCGCCGCGCGCTGGAGGATCCGGCCCACCACCATGCAGGTGCGCGAAGCCACGGTCGGGCCGCTGTCCGGTACCACGCTGGTGTCCGGCGTGGCGATCTCCACCGTTTCGTAGGGAATGTCCAGCGCGTCGGCCACGATCTGCGCATGCATGGTGCGGGTTCCCTGGCCGATCTCGGTGCTGGAGGTGAGGGCCCTGACTCCGGTGGCCGTCAGCTCGACCGTGGCGCGCGAGGCGAGCTTCAGCTCGCCGCTTCCGGTGAACCCCGAGCCGTGCCAGTAGAGCGACAGCCCGATCCCGCGGCCGGTGCCCTGGTAGGCCTTCCGCTTTCGCCGGAACCCCGAGCGGCGCACCGCGGTCCGCAGCACCTCGCGGGCGCTGCAGTCGTCGCCGACGCGCTGGCCGGTTGCGGTGGTGTCTCCCGGCCGGAGCAGGTTGCGCTCGCGCAGCCGGACCGGATCGAGGTTCAGCGCTTCGGCGATCCGCTCCATGTGCACCTCGACCGCGAACTGGGTCTGCGGTGCGCCGAAGCCGCGGAAGGCGCCGTTGGGTGGCGTGTTGGTGAACATGGCGCGGGCGGCGATGCGGACGTGGTCGCAGCGGTAGGGGCCGGCCGCGTGGATCGCGCCGCGCGACAGCACCACGGGAGAGAGCGTGGTGTAGGCGCCGCCATCGAGGATCACCTCGATGTCCATCGCGACCAGTCCGCCATCGCGGGTCAGTCCGGTGCGGTGACGAACGATGGCCGGGTGGCGCTTGGTGGTGGCCACCATGTCTTCCACCCGATCGTAGATCAGCTTGACCGGCCGGCCCGACTTGAGCGCCAGGAGGGCGGCATGGCAGGCGAGTCCGGAGGGGTACTCCTCCTTACCGCCGAACCCACCCCCGGTCTCGGTCTGCACCACCCGCACGTGGGATACGGCGCTGCCCAGCACCACGGCCAGGGCCCGCTGGGCATAGAAGGGACACTGGATCGACCCGTACACCGCGACCCCGTTCGCCTCCGGCACCGCGATGACTCCCTGCGGCTCGATATACACGTGCTCCTGATGACCGGTCCGGTAGCTGCCTTCGACCACGTGCTCCGCGGTGGAGAAGCCGGCGGCGAGATCGCCCTTCTCGATCAGGATGGTCTTGAAGGCGACAGGGGACTGCTCGGGATCGAAGACCGGGGCTTTGGGCTCTTCCTCTAACGTCACCCTCGCTGAGAGGAGCGCATCCCGACTCTCGTGGGCCAGCAGGAGGACCGGCTCGGCCACGTGGCGGATCTCGCGCTCCACCAGGCAGGGCTGATCGTCCTCGATCAGGCTGACCACGTTCTTGCCGGGGATGTCCCGGCAATCCACCACGGTGAACCCGGCGCGGTCGAAGTCGAGTGTGATCCCGTTGAGCCGGCCGCAGGGCACCGTGGTGCGGATGGTCCGGCCGACCAGCATGCCGGGAAACCGGAGATCATCGGCGTAGCGCGCCGCTCCCGTTGCCTTGCCGATGCCGTCCTTCCTGGGGACACTGCGCCCGACGGCGTTCATCCGTCATCCCGGGCGAAGGCGAGGGGCAATCGCTGCAATGCGGCCCGCACCAGGTCACCATTGCTGCGGGCCATCTCGCCGTTCGGCAGAGTCAAGGTGTCCTCGAACCCGATGCGTGCGGCATAGCCGCGCTCCGCGGCGATCTCCAGCAGGGTCCAGGCGGTCGAATCCACGCCGTGAAGCAGCCGCGGCGCGCGCACTCCGGCAACTCCCAGCAGCGATTCCGCCTCCGCGAACGCCTCGAGCGCACCGGCCGTGGTGTGCTGCCGGGGCTCGAACATGATCCGGAGACACCGGTCGGCCAACCCGCTGCGGAGCAGCTGCTCGGCCGCGTGACGGTTGGCGATACCGGCCTCGATGCCGACGCCGCGCTCCAGCAGCATCGTCGCCAGCTCGGCCGCGCCGGCCTCGTCGAAGTTGACCGAGACGAAATCGGGGAGCACCGACCAGCGTCGAATCACGTCCAGCCGCTCTTCCGGATCGGCGATGATCCACGCCCCGGTGCTGACGCCGAAGGGCACGCTCCGGGTGCGGACCTCCGCCACTGCCCCCGCCACATCCCCGGCTGCCAGGCTCTCGCGGCCATCCGGCCCGCGGACATGGAAGTGCACCGCCTGGGCTCCCGCCTCCGCGGCTTCGGCAGCCGCGGCGGCGAGCTGTGCCGGCGAGAGCGGCAGCGCCGGATGGTCCGCCGGCGAACGGCTGCCATTCAACGCCGCTTCCAGGAGCGCCACGGGATTTCCTTGTCTGCGAATTGGAGGAAGCGTATGCGGCGCCGTGTCATAGTGCAAATCTGTCTCATGGCCCGCTCCGGCACTGAAGGCCGGTGATCTTCGTCATAGCTCCCCGCGCCCCATCTCCGCACAGTCTTTCGATCAGATCTGTCGGCCAGATGCTCCCATCTGGCGCATCCGCACCCGGCTCCCGCCGGGGCGGCTCATTGGCTGATCATTCCGGAGGTGGTACATGGCTTCCTGGATCCCTGGCGCCCGGCAGGGTGGTCGGAGTTGGGCGTGCTCCAGGGCCGGCGCGCTCCTGATCGGCGGCGTCCTGCTGACGCTCGCCTGCCACGACGCGTCCGACCCCACGTCGCCCGACATCCAAGCGGTGGACCCGCAGCTTCTCGAGCTCTCCCGGAACCCCAAACCCGACCAGTTGCAGATGGCCCAGGTCTCCGGCTTCGGGGGATACTTCCTCGACGCGTCGGGGGTGCCGACGGTCTATCTGCGGGACGTCTCACAGCGGGCCGCCGCCGAGCAGGCCCTGGCCGGCTTCATGGCCGACCGCGGGTTTGCCACCACCGCGCTTCGCGTGCGGCAGGGACAGTACGAGTACCGCCAGCTCGACCAGTGGTATCGGGGGGCCCGAGCGGCGGCCTTCTCGGTCAAGGGGATCATCCTGGGCGACGTGGATGAAGGGAGCAACCGGTTGCGGTTCGGCGTGGCCAATGCAGGGGCCGCGGCTGCCTTGCGCGGCGCGCTGGCCCGCGCGGGCGTCCCGGCCGGCGCGGCCATCATCCAGCAGAGGGCGCCGTTCAAGGCTGTCGCCACGCTGCGCGACCGGGTCCGGCCGGTGGTGGGCGGGCTGCAGATCAACTTCTTCGCGGCGCCGCCCGACGTCTCCACGCCCAGCTTCCTCTGTACCCTGGGCTTCAACGCCATCCGCTTCGGCGTGAGCTCGTTCATCACCAACTCGCATTGCACCAACGTCGAGGGCGGCGAGGAGACGCCGACCGACTACTACCAGAACCTGCGCGGCGGCGGGGCGGCCAACTTCATCGGCACCGAGGTAGATGATCCGCACTGGACTTCTCAGCTCAATGCGGACTGTCCGCCGCCGTTGGCGTGCCGCTACAGCGACGCGGCCCGGGTGCAGTACGCTCCCGGCGTGCCGGCCACGCTGGGGCGGATCGCCCGGGTGAACGAGATCACCACGTCGCTGGCCGACACCACCCACACGATTGCCGGCGCCTTCACCATCCGGGGCGAGCAGGCGGACCCGATCCAGGGCGAGATCGCCAACAAGGTGGGCCGGACCACCGGCTGGACTCAGGGACCGACCAGCGAAACCTGCGTGGACGTGCTGGCGACCGGGACCGCCCACATCCGGCTGTGCCAGGCCATCGTAACGGCCCTGGTGGACGGGGGGGACAGCGGCTCGCCGGTGTTCTTCCGGAGGGCTGGCGGCTCCAACGTCACTCTGCTCGGCATCCTCTGGGGAGGCAGCGTGGACGAGGCCAACCCGGAGTTCGTCTACAGTCCGATGTCGGGCATCGAACGGGAGTTGGGAGCGCTCAGGACGTTCTGAGGCCTGGGGCGGCGCCGTACGGCAGAAATTGCCGGACGGCGCCGAATTCCTGTCTTGCGGGGGGCGGGACAGTCGTCATATATCTGGATCACGGCGTTTCGCCTCCTCAGGCGGCCTCGACCATGCGCCCCACCCTCCTGGAATCCGACCGGAACTTCCTCCGATCCGCGGAGTGCACCTTCGCGAGCTTCACAGCTCACGCCGGGCTGATCTGCCTCGCCCTGGTCCTGACCGAGGGAGGGACCCAGATCCCGACCGATGAGCGCGACGCCCGGGTGTTTTTCCTCCTCCCGCCCGACCGGGTGGACGTGCGATCGCGGCAGACTGACATCATCCAGTGGGGCAAGCTGGGAGGAGACTTCGAAGACGGGAAACACCTGGTCAAGTCGAGCGAGGGCAAGCGTCTGCTGCCGCGGGCCTACGGCGCCCGGAAGACCGGCGAGCGGAGCGGCGCCCGGGGCGAGATGCCATTCGGGCCGATGGCTCCGTTCGTTCCGGACAGCGTCTTCAGCGTGCTCCAGGTGGACCAGATGGTCGAGCGGTACGACGGCAGCGCCGCCCCGGTCTACCCGCCCGACCTGCTCGCCATCGGCACGGAAGGCCTGGTGCAGGCGATCTACGTGGTGGACACCACCGGCTGGGTGGACACCGCCAGCATCCAGGTCGTAGCGAGCGACGATCCCCGCTTCACCGCCTCTGTCCGAACCGCGCTCGGCGGGATGCGCTTCCGGCCCGCCAAGCGGGCGGGGAAGCTGGTCCGCCAGCTGGTGGAGCAACGTTTCCGCTTCCGCATCGCGCCCCCGCCCGTTTACCCCGTCGCCGATCAGGTGAGCTGAGCCGCTCGGTTCTCGGTTTCCAATCCAAACGAGCGTCAGCGCCGGCCGCCGCCTTGCAGCGGGGGCACGTCGACGCTGGGATGCACCTCCAGCTCGTTGGTCACTTCTCTGACGCCGGCCACCCGCCCGACAGCGCCGAGGAGATCGTCCAGCTCTCCCTGGAGCACCGGCCCGCGCAGGGTGACTCGTCCGCCGAGTACGTCCACCTCGATCGCCCCAGTGTGGGAGACCACGCGGCCCACCGCCGACCGGATCCGCTCGTGCAGGATCTCGTCGTCCACGTCCTCCTGCCGCCATCTGGAGCGGAGCTCTGCCAGCCTTCCCCCGGCCCGATTCTTCAGGTCGCGGGTGGTGGCGCCGAATCCATCGCTCAGTTTGTGCCTGGCGCGGATCGCCTTGTCGCGGACCAGTGCCCGGCGCCTCGCGCCGCGCTCGGGATCGAGCAGGTACATGAGCCCTGCACCGGCCAACAGCGCGCTGATCAGTTTGCCTCGCTTGTTCATATGACCTCTCGAGCCACGCTTTGATTGTCCTGCCACCCTTTCCGGATCATGTATAGAAGCGGGTTCCCGCACGGGGTGTGATCAGGCTCACTGAATGGACCGAACATTTCAGGAGAGACGCGTGACCATCACCACACACCGTTGGACTGTCCGGCTGCCGGCCGAGTTCGGGCACGCGGATATCACCGCCGAGCTGGAGAGGATGGTCCGGGACTCGAGGATCCGGACCGGCGTGCTCACCGTGGAGCTGGTAGGCTCGACCGGTGCGATCACCACCATCGAGTACGAGTCGGGTGCGCTGGAGGACCTGCGGCGCGCCTTGCAGGTGCTGGCGCCGGTAGAGGCGGACTACGCCCACAACGAGCGCTGGGGCGATGGGAACGGGTTCTCCCACGTCCGCTCGGCGCTGCTCAAGACCAGCGTGTCGCTGCCGGTGGTGGACGGGAAGCTGGCGCTGGGGACCTGGCAGCAGGTGGTGGCGATCAATCTGGACAACCGGGAGCGGGCGCGGGAGCTGGTGGCGGTGCTGCTGGGCGAGGGGTAGAAGAGTCCGCGCCCCGCGTTCGGCCGCCGGGGTGATGTCATGGCCCGCTGGGTCGGTCGCCAACGGATCCGGGTTGCTCGCCGACCCCTCCAGGTTGCGCGCCGCCCCCTCCGGGTTGCGCGCCGAGGCTGCCGGGTGGCGATCAGCGGACAAGGGAATCCGGAAATCTCTTCCGCGGCGCTGGGGACTCGAGCGGACAGCATGCTGCCGCTACCGAGTCGTCGTGCGCGAGCGCCGGACCGCGGCGCGAGCAAACGGACGGCTCGATTCGCGCTGTGAGCAGTGATCTCCACCATCCGGATCAACCGAACCGACCACTCGAGTGTCCTCCGGAGCGGATGCATCGCACGCCGCACTAGATGGAATAGGGCGGCCCACACGAGCCATCGATTCTCGTGCTGCTGCAATTGGTTAACGCGCCGGCACAACTCGATTCCTTCTTCCGCATGCAATCAATGGCACACCTGATGCGTCAACCGCCGCCGAGAGATCGCGACTTTCGGCGGCGGTTTCGCGTACAGGCAAGCCCGATCGATTATCTCTCCAGCGGCAACAGCTCGCGAATGCGCGGGCTCCGGCACCACAGGCCTCCCCAGGCCAGCGCCCCGAGCAAGGCGGGAAAAAGGAACCACGGATCGCCCACCCGCACCTGGGTCGCGACGGCACCCCCCAGGTACCCGGTCACCAGGATCGCTCCCAGCACCGCGGTGCGGGGGACGGCATAGAGAACGGTGGAGACCAGCAGGCTGAGTCCGACCCAGGGCGCCAGCGCGGGGTCATAGCCGAACTTGGTCAGGCCTTCCACGTAGGGGGCGAATCCGGCGAGGCGGGCTCCGCCGTCCACCAGGAGAAAGAGAATCACCAGCGAGCTCAGGACCAGACCGGTGCGGCGCATCAGCGTGAGCTCCTGGATCTGGGTTTGGGCGGCTTCTGATTGAGCGCGACCGCGGCACGGATCAGATCCCGGAGTGCCGCCTCGTCGAGACGATCGCCTTCATGGAGGTCGATGGCTCGGCTCGCCTTGGCGTCGAGGCCGGCGTTGAACAGCCCGCGCGGGTCCTCCAGCGATGCGCCCTTGAAGAAGTTGAGCTTCACGTGGTCCTGGAAGGCACCGGCGGCGAGGACGTTGCCCTGATAGGACCACACCGGCGTGTTCCACTTCCACTCTTCGACCAGATCGGACGACGCGGCGCGGATCACCGTGCGGAGCCGCGCGAGGAGCTTGCCGCGCCAGCCGCCCAGGCCGTCGATGTAGGCGGTGATGCGATCGGATGGGGTCATGGTGTCAACTTAGGTTCGGGCGGTGACATCGTCTTGTACAGGAACGACAGCTGCCGCTCCCGCCGCCGGATCCGGCCCGGGCTGATGCCGAGCCGCCGCTCGAGCGATCGGGTCAGGTGCGGCTGGTCGTAGTAGCCGGCCTGGTGCACGACGTCGGCGATGGAGGCGCCGGAATGGAGCAGGACGGCGGCGTGGCGAGCGCGCTGGATCTGGCGCCAGGTCCGATGCGTCATGCCGGTGGCCAGCAGGAAGTGGCGCTGGACGGTACGCCGGCTCAGGGCTTTCCAGTCGCCGGTCAGCGCTCCCGTGACCGCCGGATCGCGGGCCAGCAGGCCAGCCTGCGAGAGCCGTCCGACCAGCGCCTCCGCGTTCTCGAAGGTGGGATGCTCCCAGGCGGATCCGTCGAGCCGGAAGGAGCGGGTGGTCGCCGGCAGGTCTACGTCCTGCCGGTCCATGAGCGAGGCCGCCGGATGGTGAGGGAAGAAGGAGCCGGTCGCGAGCCGGATGCCGATCCACTCGCCCTCGGCGGGGCAGCGGATGGCTGTCGGCCTGGTCTCGGGTCCGCGCAGGGTCACGCGAATGCGCCCGCGGTGGCGGGTCAGGACCAGCTCGCAGTGGGTCGCGGCCACGGAGAGGAAGGTCCCGGCGCGCTCGCTATGGCAGCGCCAGACGCGCTCGATGAAGGGTGAATCGGATGGTCGGTCGTCGAAAACCAGGAACATGGCCGCCGCACTCCTCCGGGTTACTGGATTGATCCCTCTATCTACCCGTCGAACGAGGCTGGGCGGAATCGACACCACTTGCCCTCCTGGAACCCTGTCCCAACGTCTCCTCCATGGGCGAGCGGCGGAGGCGACATGCCTTCCAGGCGCTGCAGTGCCCGCCACTCATGCCTGGGGAGACCACCAGCGGGAGAGGTCGTGGCGTGCACTGATGCGCCCTCGAGGCATGCCGCCTCCGCCGCTCGCCCCGCCACGAGCCGCTCCCCGATCTCCGCCGCATCCGCAGACCGAGACTAGCTTCCAGATCAGACCGATGAGTCGATCCGAAGTCATAGGGGTACCTCAATGAGACGTCGCACCCGAATCCTGGCCCTGCTCGGCGGGCTGATCATCCTGCTGCTCGCCCTGCTCGTCGTCCTTCCATTCCTGTTCCGCGACCGGATCGCCCAGCAGGTGAAAGCCAAGGTCAACCAGAGCGTCAACGCCCGAGTCGAATGGCGCGACCTCGGCCTCACCTTCTTCCGCAACTTCCCCAACCTCACCCTGCGCCTGGACGACCTCACCGTCGTCGGCATCGACCGGTTCCAGAACGACACCCTCGCCGCGATCCGGCACTTCAATGTCGCCCTCGATCTGGCCAGCGTGGTGAGAAACCTGCTCGGCGGCAGCGCGCCGATCGTGGTGCGCTCCATCGAGCTCGACCAGCCGCGGCTCTCGCTCCTCGCGCTGGAGGACGGCACCGCCAACTGGGACATCACCAAGAAGACGCCGGAAGCCGCGCAGCCCGCGCCCGAGGCCGCGAAGCCGCTCGCCATCAGCCTGCGCCGCTTCGAGATCAAGGATGCGGCCGTCGCCTACCACGACCGGCAGGCCAAGCTCGAGGCCACGCTCAAAGGCTTCGACCAGTCGCTCTCCGGCGATTTCAGCCGCGATCTCGTCGCGATTCGGACCCGTGCCGACGCCGACACCGTGAGCCTCACCTTCGCCGGCATCCCGTACCTCAACCGGGTCCGGCTCGACCTCGACGCCGACGTCCAAGCCGACCTGGCGAAGAAGTCCTACACCCTGCGAGACACCCAGCTCCGGCTCAACGACCTCCAGCTCGGCGTCTCGGGATCGGCCACGACCGCCGGGGACAACCTCGGGCTCGACCTCGCGTTCAAGGCGCCCAGCACCAACTTCCGCAGCATCCTCTCACTGGTGCCCGCGGTCTACGCTCACGATTTCCAGTCGGTGAAGACGGCAGGGACCTTCGCGGTGGCGGGCCGGGTGAAGGGCCAGTACGGTGACAGCGCCTTTCCCTCCCTCGATCTGCGAGCCAAGGTGGAGAACGCCGCCTTCCAGTATCCCGATCTCCCGCTGCCCGCGCGGGACATCGGCCTGGATCTCTCGATCACCAATCCGGGCGGGAACGGCGACAGCACCGTCGTCCGGCTCCAGAACTTCCATATGTTGGTCGGCCGAAACCCGGTCGACGCCAACCTGGTGCTGCGAACGCCGCTGTCCGATCCCGACGTGGATCTGCGCGCCAAGGGCAAGCTGGACCTGGGCGACGTGCGGCGCACCGTCAAGCTGGAAGGCATCGACCAGCTGGGCGGGACCATCGCGGCCGATGCGGCGGTGCGGACCCGGATGTCCTACGTCGATACCAAGCAGTACGACAAGGTAGGCGCCCGCGGCACCGTGGGCGTCAGCAATTTCACCGTCAAAGGGAAACAGCTGCCGCACCCGATGACCATCCGGGAGGCCTCGCTCACGCTCGCTCCCCAGCGCGCGGAGCTCCGCTCCTTCAGCGGGACCATCGGCAGCAGCGATCTCCAGGCCTCCGGCGTCATCGAGAACCTGCTGGGCTACGCCCTGCGCGACACCGTTCTCCGCGGCAGCGCCACGGTGCGCAGCAACCGGTTCGACCTCAACGAATGGCGCTCCGGCGAGGGCGACCTCGAGGTCATCCCGGTTCCCGGCAACATCGATTTCGGGCTGGACGCCACCGTGGCGAGCCTGGCGTACGACAAGCTCAAGATCACCAACGCCCGCGGCAAGCTCCGCATCAAGGACCAGCGGATCACGCTGGAGAACTTCCAGATGAGCACCCTGGGCGGGGAGATCGCGGTCACCGGCTTCTACGAGACCACCAACCTGGCGAAGCCCACGTTCGACGTCGGGCTCAAGATGACCAGCGTGGACATCCCCTCCGCGTTCGAGGCGTTCAACACGGTGCAGATGCTGGCTCCCGTCGCCAAGTACGCCCGCGGCAACTTCTCCACCGATCTGAGGATCGACGGCGCGCTGGGCAAGAACATGATGCCGTTGTTCCAGGGGCTCGACGGCCGTGGCTCGCTGCAGACCACCCAGCTCGCGATCAAGGATTTCCCGCCGCTGGAGAAGGTGGTGGACGTCACCAAGCTCCAGTTCCTGGAGGACCCGGCGCTGCGGGCCATTCGCACCGCGTTCCAGATCCGCGACGGCCGGCTGCACGTGAACCCCTTCGCGGTGAACCTGGGCAAGACCAGCGTGAACGTGAGCGGCTCCAACGGGCTCGACCAGTCGTTGCAGTACACCCTGGGTCTTCGGGTCCCCCGCGGCGAGCTGGGTGAGGCGGCGAACCAGGCCGTGAGCGGCCTGCTGGCGCAGGCGGGGAGAGCCGGGATCAATCTCCAGGCGGCACCCGAGGTCCAGCTGGGCATCCAGCTCGCCGGGACGGTGACCAACCCCGCGGTCAAGGTGGATGCGGCAAGCGCCGTCGCCTCCGTCAAGGAGCAGGCGACGGACGCGGTCCGCGAGGCCGCCACCCAGAAGCTCTCGGCCGAGTCGGCGCGGCTGGTGCAGGAGGCGGAGCAGCAGGCCGCCGGCATCCGCAAGGAGGCGCAGGGGCTGGCGGAGAAAGTGAAGCGGGAAGGCTACGGGCAGGCGGACGCGCTGATGGCGAAGGCGACCAATCCCATGCTCAAGCTCGCCGCCGAGCCGGCGGCCGACAAGCTCCGGAAGGAGGCGGACGCGAAGGCCGCCGCGATCATCAGCGAGGCGGACAAACGGGCCAACGGTGTTGTGGCCGAGGCGCGCAAGAAGGCGGCCGCGCCCGCCCCCTGAGTTACGCCGTCGCGGCGCCTCCCGCGACGTCCAAAATGACGCCGGTGATCCAGCCGGACTTGTCGGAGGCCAGGAACAGCGCCGCGGCGGCTACATCCTCCGGCGTACCCAGCCGCCGCACCGGGTGCTGCTCGATCAGGGTCTGGCGCATGGCTTCCGGGATGCGCTCCAGATTGCGCTCGGTCAGGATGGTCTCGGGCGCGATGCAGTTCACTCTGATGCCGAAAGGGCCGGCCTGCGCCGCGAGGTGCTGGGTCAGCATCTGGATCCCGGCCTTGGCCGCGGCGTAGGGAACCGGCGAGCGGGGATGGGGCCTGCGGCCGGCGGAAGACGACATGGTGACGATGTTGCCCCGGCGGCGCGCCTTCATGCCGGGCAGCACGCTCCGGATGGTGAGGAATGTCGCGGTGAGGTTGGCGTCCACCGAGGCGTGCCAGCCCTCCTCGCTGATCTCCTCCAGCGGCCCCGGCGGCACCGGGTTGCCGCCCGCGTTCGCCACCAGGAGGTCGATCGGGCCCAGCTCCCGCTCGATCCGAAGCCGCATCTCCTCCACCTCCGCGAGGCGGGTGACGTCCGCCTCGACCCGGATGGCGCGGCCGCCGCCCCGGGTGATCTCTCCGTGCACCACCTCCAGCGCCGCCCGGTCCCGGCCGTGCACCGCGACGCTCGCCCCGCTCGCCGCAAAGCGCTTCGCGATCGCCGCGCCGATGCCGCGCGAGCTGCCGGTGACCAGCGCGACCTTTCCCTCGAGCGGAGCCCTACTCACGTGGGTGTACGTCCGGATGAGTACGAAGCGCCACCACCAGTCCCCACAGTAGGACGCCAACCATCGCGATGTGATAGATCACGTCGGGCGTAGAGCGCGGTCCTACTCCGACGATGATGGTGAAGATGCCCACCAATGTGCCCAGAAGAGCGAATCCCTGGGCTGCCAGCCCTGCCGCGCGAGTGAGCGCAGGCCGGAGCAGGCTCACAGTCAGCCCGGCGACCAGCACGAGGCCCAGCACACACTCCGCGATGCGCGCGGCCCGATGTTGGTAGCCCGGAACCAGATACCCGCCGTGGATCGAGGCAGCGAGGAAGAATGCAACCGACTCCAGCAGCAGAAAGCGTCGAATCGTGCCCATAGATCTGATCTACCGAGATAGTTGAATCATGTCAAGTATCTTATTGTTTCAACCGTCCAAATACTTGGAGCAATGCGGGGAGCCGAAGTCTGCTTGCCGGAGTCTCGTCCACTCCGGGTTGACTGGCAGGCGTAGGGCGAGCGGTGGAGGCGACCTGCCCTCCGGTCACTCTGGTGCCCGCCACCCAAGCCTTGAGCGACCACCAACGGGAGAGGTCGTGGCGTGCACCAAGGCTCCCTCCGGGCATGTCGCCTCCACCGCTCGTCCCGAGCCGGCCCCCAATCCCACCTAGCAACCCAACCAACGATCGCCCCCCGATCGGGGGAGCACCGCGGTCCAATCGCCGACGCGCATCCGTTCACAAATTGCTCCCGTCGAACCCCCGCCGAGCATACCGGCGGCAAGGATACTCGAACCCGAAAGGAGCAGCCCATGCATCGAAGACTTCAGGTCGCCATGCTCGGGGCCGGCCTCGCGACCCTGGCCGCCTGCGCGAGCAACGTGTCGACCGACTACAACCCGCAGGTCGGCTTCTCCCAGCTGCGCAGCTTCGCGCTGGTGAGCCGGCGGGACAAGACATCGCACCAGTTGATCGACGACCGCGTGCGGGAGGCCGTGACCAACCAGCTTCTGGCGAAGGGCATGCGGGAGACCAGCCGCGACCAGGCCGACGTCCTGGTGGGCTACGGCGTCGTCGATCGCACCCGGACCGAGGTCTACCGGGACGACTGGGGCTGGGGCCCTGCGTGGGGCTGGCGCTACTATCGCTGGGGCGTGCCGTGGCCGATGGACGGCCGCACCCAGATCGAGCACTACACCGACGGCACGGTGGTGGTCTCCATGGTGGATGCCAAGACCCACCGGGTGATCTGGCAGAGTCAGGCGGCCGACGCGCTCAGCCTGCCGGTGAACGATCCCAGGCGCGCCGACGTGGCCATCGACCACGCGGTAGCGAAGATCCTCCACAAGTTCCCGCCGAGGACGACCGCGTGAGAGCGGGCGCACACCTCGGAGCCGGTGAGTGGCGGCCGTGACGGACGCGGTGTTCGGGCGAGACGGGTCGGCGCGCAGTCTCACCGCCGTGCCCGCCCTCGCCCGGCGGCTCTCGCCGTTCATCGCGCTCGCCGTGCTGGTGCTGCTGGTGGCCGCTGCCCATCGCGAGCTTCGCGCCTATCGGCTGCACGACATCATCCACAGCCTTGGTTCACTGTCGACCAGCCGGATGCTCGGGGCCCTGCTGCTCATGGTGTTGGGCCACCTGGTGCACGTGGGCTACGACGCGCTCGCCCTCCGCTACGCCGAGCATCCGCTGCCGTGGCGGCGGATCACCTTCGGATCGCTGGTGACCTACTCGCTGAGCGCGGTCACCGGGTTCACCGGCCTGGTGGGGGCATCGCTGCGCTACCGGTTCTGGTCCAGCTGGGGAATGCCGGCCGGCCGGATCGCCGAAGGTGTGGCCTTCACCGCGCTCACCGCGGCGCTGGGCGCGACGGCCACGGCGGGCGGGGCTCTGGCGCTGCAGCCGTCGGCGCTCGCGATCGCGACCGGTGTCCCGGCCGGACTGATCCGAGGCATCGGCCACGCGTTGCTCATGAGCGTGGCAGTCTATCTCGGCGGCTGCGCCGCGCTCCGCCAGCCGATCGTGGTACGGGGCGCCTCCATTCGCCTGCCGCGGCCGAGCCTCGCCGTGGTCCAGGTCCTCGTCGCCGCGCTGGACTGGGCGATGGCGGGCTCGGTGTTCTACGTCCTGCTCCCGTCGTCGAGCCTGTCGCTCATCGCCTTCCTCTCGCTGTTCGTGGCCGCGCAGGTCGGCGGCGTGGTGACCCACGTGCCGGCCGGCATCGGCGTGTTCGACGGGGCGATCCTGCTTCTGCTGCGGCCGTTCGCACCGCCCGGCGCGGCGATCGCGGGGCTGATCGCCTATCGGGCCGTCGCCTACCTGCTCCCCGCGCTGGCGGCCGCGGCGGCCCTGAGCGGCTACGAGATCGGTCTCCGGCGCACCTCGCTCCTCCAGGCACTCGGCCGAGCGCGGCGGTGGCTCGAGTCGGCGGTGCCCGCCCTGCTGAGCGCGGCGGCGTTCTTCGCGGGCTGCGTGCTGCTCGCGTCGGGGGCGACTCCCGGCGTGCCCGGCCGGCTCGCCTGGCTCGGCGCCGTGGTGCCGCTCGGCGTCATCGAAGCGGCCCACTTCATCGGGAGCCTGGTGGGCGTCGGACTCCTCATCCTGGCGCGAGGGCTTCACCGCCGGCTGGACCTGGCCTATCACCTCGCGGTACTGGCCCTGGTGGTCGGCATCGGCGCGTCGCTGCTCAAGGGCGGCGACTTCGAGGAGGCGCTGCTGCTTGCCGGCCTGCTGGCGCTGGTGGTGCCGGCGCGATCGCGCTTCTACCGCCGCGCGGCGCTGTTGAGCGGACGCTGGTCCGCCGGCTGGCTGGTGGCCGTGGCCCTGGCGCTCGGCGCCACCACCTGGCTGGGATTCTTTTCCTATCAGCAGGTGGCCTACCGGCACGATCTCTGGTGGCAGTTCGCCCTGGATGCGGACGCGCCGCGCTGGCTCCGGGCCAGCGTCGGGGTCGCCGTGCTGCTGGGGGCCGCGGCGCTCTGGCACCTGCTCGGCCCGTGGCGCGGCCGCACGCCGGCCAGCAGTACCCAGGACCTGGAGCGAGCCTGGCGCCTGGCCTACCAGAGCGGCGAGGGCCGGCTCTACCTCGCGCTGCTGGGGGACAAGTCGCTGCTGCTGGGCTCCCGCGGCGGCGTGCTGATGTACGCGGTGTCGGGGCGGAGCTGGGTCGCGCTGGGCGATCCAGTGGGCGCGCCGGAGGAGCGGAGCGAGCTGGTCTGGCGTCTCAAGGAGCTGGCGGACCGGCAGGGAGGATGGCCGGTCTTCTATGAGGTCGGCTGTCGCGACCTGCCGCTCTATGTGGACCTGGGGCTCAGGCTGATCAAGGTGGGCGAGGAGGGTCGAGTCCCGCTTGCGACCTGGTCGCTGGAGGGCAGCGCGCGCAGCGGCCAGCGTCGCACCCTCCGCAGCGTGGAGCGCGCCGGCTGCGTCTTCGACATCCTGCCGCCGGAAGAGGTCCCGGCGCTGCTGCCGGAGCTCGAGCGGGTGTCGGACGCCTGGCTTGCCGCCAAACACACCCGGGAGAAGAGCTTCTCCCTGGGGGCTTTCGACGAGCGCTACCTCCGCCGCTTCCCCCTCGCCGTGGTGCACCGCGAGGGCCGCGTGGTCGCCTTCGCCAACCTGTGGCTCAGCGCCACCCACCACGAGCTCTCCCTCGACCTGATGCGCTACGACCCTTCCGCCCCTCGGGGCATCATGGAGTACGTGATCACCAGGATGATCCTCTGGGGCAAGGCGCAGGGCTATGCCTGGTTCAATCTCGGCATGGCGCCTCTCTCCGGCCTCGAGTCCCGACCCCTGGCACCACTGTGGAGCCGGCTGGGCGCGCTCGCGTTCCGCCATGGCGAGCACTTCTACAACTTCCGCGGGCTGCGCCAGTACAAGGAGCAGTTCGGGCCGGTCTGGGAGCCCAGGTTCCTCGCCGTTCCCGGCGGGCTCGCCTTGCCTCGGGTGCTGTCCAACCTGGCCACCCTGATCTCGGGCGGCCTCACCGGAGTGGTGACCAAATGACCCTGGCGTCGCTCGCGCTCACTCTCGGCCTCACGCTGGGTGCGCCCGCGCCCGCCGCGGCCGATTCACTGATCCCAGTGGACGATCTGCCGCTCACGCTGATGCAGGCGCCCGGGGGATCGCTCCTGGCGGTGGTCATCACCGGCGACGGCGGCTGGGCCTCGGGGGACAAGTCCCTGGCCGCGGCGTTGGTGCACCGCAACGTGGCCGTGATCGGCCTCAGCTCGCCCAAGTATCTGATCCACGGCGTCACGCCGGACGAGGCCGGACAGGACCTCGCGCGAATCCTGGGCCACTTCCTCGACGCCTGGCATCGCGATCGGGCGCTGGTGGTGGGCTACTCCCGCGGCGCCGACATCGGGCCGTTCATGGTCTCGCGGCTTCCCCCCGCGTTGCGGGAGAGAGTCGCGCTGACCGCGCTGCTCGGCCCCGGACAGCACGCGAGCTTCCGGTTCGCCCTGCTCGATCTCCTGCACGAGCACGGTGGAAGCAGGAGCCTGCCGGTCGACCAGGAAGTGGCGAAGCTGCGGGGAACGCCGGTGCTCTGCATCTACGGCGCCGAGGACAAGGGAGCGATCTGTCCCGCGCTTCAGGCGGCCGGCCTGGCTCGCTCCGTCCAGCGCAGCGGCGGACACGCGGTGCACGGCAGCGACGGGCCGGCGCTGGTGGACGTGATTCTCGGCGGGGTGCCCAGCTCCGGGTCGGAGAGCTCGAAGGCCACGGCGGCGGCGACGAACGTCATCACCGCCAACGCGCAGATGAAGCAGCCGTCCGCCACCCGCTCCAACCGGCGCCTCCGGGCCGACTCCGGCGAGCGCAGGCTGGAGTAGGCCAGCAGGCACGCGATCAGGAAGAGCACCGCATCGAGCGCCAGGATGTCGTCGGCCGGCGTATTCAGATTGCGGAGCCGCTCCACCACCTGGAGCAATCCGATCACGGTCAGACACACGCCCACCAGCGCCGCCGATACGCCCAGGATGTGGACCGACAGCTGGATCTCCCGGTCCAGGGCTTCGGTGCTCGGCTCGGGGTCGCCGGCTGAGGCGCCGTTCCGCTTCACGATCGCGGCCCCGAGCGATCTGATCCTGGAAGGATGATTCATGTTTGCAACTTTCCTCGCCCCGGCTCCGGAGGCTTGAATCTCAGTGATCCCCCGAATGGGGAATGCGGCGCGACCTCGAGCCCTCGCCATGTCGGGGGCTCCCGGGCAGATTCGGATGAGCATCGCTGCGGCGACGCAGCCGAGCCCTCGAGGTGAACACGAGCGCGCACTCAGATCGGGAGGCAATGTGCCCGGCCGGCTGAACGGGAAAAGGTCGACCCTGGGGTTCGACGCACCCCTCGTGAGGTATGCGCTCCCGCTCCTCACCGTGGCGGCAGCGACGGCCGTGACCTGGGGCCTGCGGGCCCTCGGACTGGAGGATCCCTCCGCCGCCTTCCTGGCGGCCATCCTGCTCTGCGCCTGGTACGCCGGTCCGGGGCCGACGGTCCTGGCCGTGGTGCTGTCGGCCGTGGCCTGGACCTTCTTCGTGGTACACCCGGTCTCCTCCTTCAGCATGGGCGGTCCTCTGGCGCCCCATGTGGTCATCTTCACGATGTTCGCCGCGGTGGCCGCCTGGTTCGTCAGCGTCCGGCAACAGGCGGCGAAGCGGGTGGAGCAGGCCCGGGATGAGCTGGAGGAGCGGGTACGGGAGCGCACGGCCCATCTGGACGAGCTCTTCGAACAGGCGCCGGAGGCCATCGCGCTGCTGGAGACCGACGGCACCGTCGCCCGGGTGAACCGCGAGTTCGCCCGGTTGTTCGGGTATCCGCCGGCCGAGGCGGTAGGTCGCGCGATCGACGCGCTGCTGGTGCCGGAGGACCTGAAGGAAGAGGGCGAGCGATTCGCCGACCGGACCACCCGCCTGGGCGAGCGGGTGGAGGCGGAGACGGTCCGCCGCGCCCGGGACGGCACCCGGGTGCAGGTCTCCATCGTGGGCACCCCCATCGTGATGGAGGGCCGGCCGGTGGCCGAGTACGTGATCTATCGGGACATCCGCGAACGGAAGGAGGCGGAAGAGCGGCTCCGGCGCAGCGACCGAGCCCTGCGCCGCGCGCGGATGCGCGCGCTGGAAGCTCGCTATACCGCCATCGTGGACGAGCGCGGCCGGCTGGCGCGCGAGATCCACGACACGCTGCTCCAGGGATTCACCGGGGTCGCGCTCAAGGTGCTGGCCGCTTCCAACCGGGTGACCGGACCGCCCGAGGCGGTGACGGCGCTGCAGGACGTTCTGGTGGTGGCCCGGAAGACGCTGGAGGACGCGCGGCAAGCCGTGTGGGACATGCGCTCGCCCCCCCATGGCGTCGGCGATTTCGCCACCGCGCTCGAGAGCGCCGCCCAGGACAGCCTGCGCGGCACGGGGATGGAGCTGGAGTATGCCGTGCAGGGCACCCCCCGGCCGATGGACCCGCGAGTCGAGGCCATGGTGCTCCGGGTGTCGCAGGAGGCGATCGCGAATGCGGTGAAGCACTCCGGCGCGCCGCGGGTCCGGGTGGATCTCTCCTTCGAGGAGCGAGGCCTTCGCCTCTCGGTCAAGGACGACGGCCAGGGCTTCACGGTGGATCCGGACTTCCGATCCTACGGCGGCCATTGGGGCCTGCTCGGCATGCGGGAGCGCGCCAGCCAGGTCCGCGCCAAGCTCGCCATCCGGAGCGCGGTGGGGCAGGGCACCGAGATCGTGCTTCTCGCGCCGTACCTGCGAGCCCGGACCGCTGCCTCCCCGAACGGGGAGTGAAAAGACTCCCCGTCACGGGAATGGTTCCAGCGGGCCGATCGTCACAACTTCTGCGCAGCGGGTGCGGGAGATCCCCAACGCGGGAGTACGGATGGCGAGCGACGATGCGGTTCGGTTCTGGCGATCGGCCCCCGAGGTATCCTCCCCGATCGTCTGCGCCTACCTCCAGGCCGGCCGGCCGGTACCCCACGTCCACGAGGAGTGGCAGTTCGCGGTGGCGGAGATCCCCGCCAGGCTCTCCCTCGGCGCCTTCCGGCGGCACACCGCGCGCGAGAGCGATGTCACTGTGGTGGCTCCCTATGACGTGCACGCGGAGGAAGGGGCCATCGGCTCGATGCCCCGGTGGCGCGCGCTCTATGTGGCTCCCTCACTGGTCGATCGCCTCTATCGCGAGGTGACCGGCGGTTCGCAGCTCGCCGTGCCCCGATTCGCCAGCCCGGTGCTTGCCGATCCCGCGGCTGCCGGGGAGCTGCGAGCACTGCTGCTGGCGAGTGAGGAAGGCGGGATCTCGGGAGGGGAATTCGTGGAGTCCATCCGGCGCTGGCTGGAGCAGCTTCTGCGTCGCCATGCCGTCGCTGCCGCCGCGCCCGGCCGGCTGTCCGCCGTCGAGCGGGCGCGGACCTATCTCCAGGAGCGACCCACCGAGCCGGTGAGGCTGCAGGAAGTGGGCGCGGCCGCGGGCGTCACCGTCTCGCACCTGGTGCGCTCGTTTTCGATCGCGACCGGCCTGCCGCCCAGGAGTTATCACGCGCAGGTTCGTCTGGCCCGCGCGCAGCGGCTCCTGGCGGAGGGGAAGCCGGCCACCTGGGTGGCGTACGAGTGCGGGTTCGCGGATCAGTCGCATCTCAGCCGGCGATTCAAGGAGTCGCTCGGGCTGACGCCGCGAGCCTTTCAGGCTCAGGTCCGCGCGGCTTGACGGACACGTTGGTGGCGCCTTTGCGACAGGAAGCGCCGGTGCGCCGGGCGAGCGGCGGCGACGACATGCCTTCCGGGCGCTGCAGTGCCCGTCACCCATGCCTGGGGAGACCACCAGCAGGAGAGGTCGTGACGTGCACTGATGCGCCCTCCAGGCATGCCGTCGCCACCGCTCGCCCCGAGGCCCCGAGCCGCTCCGCGATCTCACCAAGGATCGGGTCTCTCGCATCCTATGCCGATTCTTGCACCCTGCGAGTCCACCCACCAGGGAACCCAAAAACAGAGGTCAGGCTCAGGCCTGGAAGTCCTTACCATCTCAACACTTAACCTTCCCGGCCGAGAGCAACACCTCGGGCACGGTAGCTGCCTCCGATCCCGCCGCTCCTGACCCAAGCCGCCGCACCCGCGGCCAATCCACCCAAGATCGGAAGGTACCGATGGCCCACGCACCCAGCCGCTTCGTTCCCGTGCTCGGTCTCGCCCTCGCGGCCGCCTGCGGCGGCAAGCAGGTCGAAGAGACTCCGCCGCCCGCGCCCCAGATGGTGTCGCATCCGGCCCCGCCTCCTGCGCCCGCCCCGACCCCGATGCCGGAGCCGGAGCCCGCGCCGGACACCCGCAGCGCCACGCTGGAGCAGCGGATTCACTTCGCGCTCGACCGGGCCGATCTCTCGTCCGAGGCCCGGGCCACGCTCGCCGCCAAGGTGGAGATCCTGCGCATGTCGCCCGGCCTGACGCTGCGGATCGACGGACACGCGGACGAGCGCGGCTCGGACGAGTACAACCTGGCCCTGAGCAAGCGCCGCGCGGCGGAGGCCAAGCGGTTCCTGATGGGGCAGGGGATCGAAGCCTCTCGTCTGGACGCGGTGGGCTACGGCGAGGAGCGCCCGATCAACCCGTCGGCGACCGAAGCCGCGTGGGCGATGAACCGGCGGGCCGACTTCCAGGTGACCGGAGGCGCGTTGTCGCAGCGCTGACCCGACGCGGATCATCGTAGTGAGCGGGGACACGTCCGGGCGGGCGTGTCCCCGTTTCACTCTTCGGGTGGCTGGGGAACGGGGGTGTTGGACGAGAGATAGAATCGCTGCTCCCCCACGGCCACGCGGTACTCCGAGAGCGTTCTGCCGTTCACCCGAAGTCCCTCGAGCACGGACGCCGCCTCCGCTCCGCGGTTCTCGAACCGCAGCTCGAAGTGGAACCAGGGTCCCGGCTCACTGCCTCCGGGCGCCATAGTGCCGACCGGTTGCCCCCGAGCCACCGGCATCTTTCGCCGCAGCTCGATGGAGGCGGCGTCGAGGTGCGCGTAGATCGTGCGCAACCCGCCGCGGTGCTCCAACGCGATAAAGGGTCCGTTGGGCCCGCAGGTGACGGCCTGTGGCAGCAGGCAGATGTCGATCACCCGGCCGTCGGCCGCTGACAGGACCCTGGCCGAGTCGGCGGCGAGCACACCGTGCTCCTCGGTCACCGCGGCGAAGTCCAGGCTGTAGCGCGAGACGCCGCCGTGGGTGCAGTCCCGTCCGCCGGAGTGACGGAGCCCTCCGTCGTCCTGGGGACATCCCGGCGCGAGAGTTCCCCGCTCGGTCAGCAGCAGCCAGTGCCGGCCTCCGGGAAGCGGCAGGCGAACGTCCTCCTGGACCGCCACCCGGGCCAGGCCGAGTCCCGGGTCGCTGATCGCGGAGATGGTGGCGATGCCGGCGTCGAGCGCGTGCACCACGCCCGCGGCCGAGACGCTGGCCACGGTGGGGTTGCCGCTGATCCAGGTGATGGCTCGGCCGGTGAGCGCCCGCCCTTCGGCGTCACGGATGGTGGCCACGAGGGTGGCGGTCGTCCCGATGGCGAGCGCGATCTGAGCCGGCTCGATCGTGATGGTGAGTGCGGGGATCGCGCCCGGTGCCGTGTTGTCCGACCCGCACGCCGACATCAGGGGGGGAAGCGCAAGGACGGCGCCGACGCGTCGCGAGGACCAGCGGAGACACGCCATGCTCTACGCTGGGGTCAGGTACCTCAGCAGGCAAGCCCGTGGCTCACCACCGTACGGAGAGACAGCTGAGGCCGCCGTCCATCTTCCGATATTCCGACATGTCGAGCTCAACCAGTCGATATCCCAGCCCGGCAAGCAGCGCGCTGGTGGCCGGGAAGCCGGCTGGAACCAGCAGGGTACCGTTCACCCTGATGCAATTGGCCGCGTAGTCCTCGCCGTCCGGCACCCGCACGACCTCCCACCCGCTCAGCGCCTCGTGCCCGGCGATCTCATCCGTGGCGAGCAGCCGTCGCTCTCCCAGCCAGGACAGGCCGGTCTTGAGATGGAGCAGGCCTGGGATGCCCCCGATATCGATCACGCTCGAGCCGAGGCCCGCGCCCGTCAGCCACTGCGCGAGCTGAGCCGCGCCCTCGCGATTGGTGCGATGGGAGAGGCCGATGAAGCAATGCTCGCCCGCCTCGCAGACGTCGCCGCCGTCCAGCGCGCCCGGTGGACTGATCACGGCCGGCTCGGGAAACCAGCCGCGGAGCGCCGCGCCGACCCCCGCGACTTCCCCCATCCGGCTCGGCGCGCCCGGCCGAGTCAGCATGGCCCCGCGCGCCGTGACGACGGCCGTATCCTCGACGAAGGTGGAGTCGGGAAAGGTCGGGTCGGGATCGAGCCGGAGGAGCGACAGCCCCAACCGCTCCAGCGCCTCGCAGTACGCCCGGTGCTGCTCGAGCGCGAGCGCCAGGTCCGGCGGGCCGAGGCGGGACGAGGTGATCCCTCTTGCGAAGGTCTCCGCGGGGGGACGGACGAGGGCGTTACTGAACCGCATCCCTAGCTCGCCGGGTGATTCCTCCGGGCCACGACGAGGCGGTAGACCGGGTAGCTGACGGCCAGCAACACCAGCGACTTCCAGCTGTTGCTCCAATCGGTGATGACTGAGCCCACGAGGAAGGCCAGCGATCCCACCAGCACCAGACCCGTGGTGAATGGGAAACCCGGCACCCGATACGGCCTCGGTGTATCCGGCTCCTTTCGCCGGAGGGTGAACACGCTCACGAACGAGAGGCTGTAGTTGGCCACGAAGAAGAACGCGCACAGCGCCAGCACGGTGTTGAAGGTGCCGGACAGGATGAATCCCGCCGCGACCCCGACGCTGGCCCAGTGCGCCAGCGTCGGCGTGCCCCCGGCATTCACCCTTTCGAAGCCGGCGGGAAGCAGCCGGTCGCGGCTCATGGACAGCATCACCCGGGGCGCCATCAGGCAGCAGGCATTGACCCCGCTCAGGATGGACAGCAGCACCAGCGACCGGATGACCAGGTCACCCCGCTCGCCGAACAGCGCCTTCCCCGCCGTCGCGGCCACGAAGGGATCGCCGGCCATCCGCTCGATGCCCAGCACCCGCAGGAACGCGAGGTTTACCAGGACGTAGATCAGGATGACCAGGAGCACGCCGAGTATCATGGCCCGGGGGATGCCGCGTCCCGCGTTGCGCACCTCTTCGCCGAAGTAGAGCGGGCCGGTCCAGCCGTCATACGTGTAGATGACCGCCTGCAGGGAGAGGACGATGGCCGTGACCAGGGCCATGCCCGAGGAAAGCGACCCGGGTGCCACCGGCTCAGCCACCGGCACCGGAAGCAGCAGACACACGCCGATCAGGACCCCGAAGGCCAGCGCCTTTAATGCGCTCAGGATCTGCTGCGACAGATCGCCCACCCGGATCCCGCGCCAGAGCAGCAGGCCGAACAGGAGCACCAGGGTGACACCCACCAGCGCCCGCCGACCCGCCATCACCGGCAGGAGCGGCTCCAGGTACTCGGCGAAGACAATCCCGCCCAGCGCGATGGTGCCGCAGGTGGAGAGCCAATCGGACCAGCCGACCACGAACCCCGGGTAGGCGCCCAATCCGCGTCGCACGATGACGTACTGTCCCCCCGATTGCGCCACCATCGCGCCGGGCTCGGCCAGCGAGATGGTTCCCAGCAGCGCATACAACCCGCCGAGTACCCACACGCCGAGAAAGAGCGCGGCACTGGGCAGGTGCGCGGCGACATCGCCCGGGGTGCGCAGGATGCCGACCAGGATGGTGTTGCCGATGATGACCGCGATGCCGAAGGAGACGCCCAGGACCTGGAGCAGCTTGCCGCGGCTGGCCGCCGCAGTGAGCGGAGGCGATGCCGCCGCCGGTGCGGCCGCGTCTGGGGTCGGCACGATGGTGGTCCTCGATGTGCGGTGAGTTAGGGAGGTCCCTTGGCGAACGGCGGTGGCGACATGCGTTCCTCCGCCCTCCGGCGGAGGGGACGCCCCAACGTCTCACTTCGCCAGCGTTCCGTCAACGCCTTACATTACGCCGCTCCCATCCCGCCGAGGCGACACCGACGGCCAGCGAGCCCCAAGCTACCCCCAGGCACATCGCCACCCGCCGACTGTTCCTCCGCCTGCTCGGCGCCGTGTACTTCATCGCCTTCGCCTCGCTGGCCACCCAGATCGCCGGCCTCGCCGGCGAGCGCGGCATCATGCCCGCCGGCCGATTCCTCGAGTGGGCCCATTCGATCTATGGTGCTGTGAGCTACTTCCAGCTCCCGACCGTCTTCTGGCTCGGTGCCAGCGACACCGCGCTGCGGATGGTGGCCTGGGGCGGAGCGCTGCTGGCGATCCTGCTGGTGCTCGGCATCGCGCCGCTGCTCACGCTGGGCCTGCTCTGGGCGCTGTATCTCTCGCTCACCGTGGCAGGACAGGACTTCCTCTCGTTCCAGTGGGACGCGCTGCTGCTGGAGGCCGGCCTCCTCGCGATGCTCTGGGCACCCGCCACCAGGCGCCTGGGCCGCGGGGAGCGCGAGCCGTCGGAGCTGGCCCGCTTTCTCCTCGTGTTCCTGCTGTTCAAGCTGATATTCCTCTCCGGTGCCACCAAGCTCGTGAGCGGCGATCCCACCTGGCGTCACGCCACCGCGCTCGATTACCACTTCGAGACCCAGCCGCTGCCGCCATGGACCGCCTGGTATGCTCACCACCTGCCGGCCGGCGTGCATCGGCTGATGGTGCTGTTCACCTTCGCGGTCGAGCTGGGCGCGCCCTGGCTCCTTCTGCTGCCCACCCGCTTCCGATCGCTCCGACTCGGCGCCGTCGCCGCGATCGTGCTCCTGCAGCTCGGCATCGCCGCCACCGGGAACTACGGCTTCTTCAACATCCTCACCGTCGTGCTCTGCGTCCCTCTGCTCGACGATACTTTGCTCACCCGGCTGCGCCTGGGCCGGCCCGGCGGGGAGCTCGAACCGGAGTCCCCGAGCCGGCGGGCGTTCGTGCGGGTCGCCGTGCCGCTGCTCCTCGGGTTGAGCTGCCTGAGCCTCCTGCGCGAGCTGGCGTACACGCTCCCCGGCGGACGAGGGATCGGCATCTGGCCCCAGTGGGCCAACCAGGTGCTGCAGGGGCCCGCTCCATTCCGGTCCATCAACGGCTACGGACTCTTCCGGGTGATGACGACCGAGCGGCCGGAGCTGGTCATCGAGGGCAGCGGCGACGGCGTTCGCTGGCGACCGTATGAGTTCCGCTACAAGCCTGGCGCCGTAGACGGTCGCCCGCGTTTCGTGGCGCCCTTCCATCCGCGGCTCGACTGGCAACTCTGGTTCGCGGCCCTGGAGCCGATGGCGAGCATCGGATGGCTGGAGACCATGGCCGAGCGACTTCGGGCCGGCACTCCGGAAGTGCTCGCCTTGCTCGGCAGGAATCCCTTCCCGGGAGCGCCGCCGCGTTTCCTGCGAGCAGTGTTGTACGACTATCGGTTCAGCACGGCGGCAGAGCGGCGGAGGACCGGAGCCTGGTGGGTGCGCCAACCTCAGGGCACCATCCCGCTCGGCGAGCAGCCTTCGCAGTAGAGCCCCGAGCCGCTCCCGGATCTCCGCCGCCTACTGCCACAGCAACCGGAATCACCCCGCCTCGAGCGTCCGAATCACCTTCCTCAACCGCCTGGCGTAACTCGAGTGCTCCACCTCGAGCCGATGCCGATCCGACGCCACATACCGGATCCCACCCCCGAGATCCGGGGCCGGCCCTCGCTTCATCGAGCGTACTTGCTCCAGCCCGGTCCCACCTGAGCGCATGGCAGCGATGTATCGCGCCACAGCTTTCGCCTGCAGATCCATGAGCCGCCACACCCCACTGTCCGGCTGAATCATCCCCACGATAAAGAGATCATCCCACGCTGGATGAAACAGGTGGAGATAGAAGCTCGGCCGCTCATCACCGTTACCCAGCACCCGCGGCCCGAGAAAGGGAAAGCACACTCGATACCCGGTGGCGTATATGATCAGATCGATCGGCTCGGTCGTGCCGTCCTTGAACCGCACCTCACGGCCCCGCAGCTCCTCGACGTCCGGCTTCGCCTGCACCGCGCCGTGGCCCAGCGAGTGCAGGATCTGCGAGTTCACGATCGGATGGCTCTCCAGCAGCCTGTGGTCCGGCCGCGGCAAGCCGAATCGCTCCGGTCGCCCTACCAGAACCCGGAGGAGGAGCTGGTTGAGCGGCCGCCGGATCGAGAGCGGCAGGTGGAGTCGCAGGCCCACCTCTCCCACCTGATCGATCGGCAGCCCGAACGCGAACTTCGGGATGTAGTGGTACCCACGCCGCACGCTCAGAAATGCCCGCTCGGCGTGCTGCCCCGCCTCCACGGCGATGTCGCACCCTGAATTGCCCGCGCCCACCACCAGCACCCGCCGGCTCCGGAGCACGTCCGGCGACTTGTAGCGGGAAGAATGGAGAATCTCGCCCTCGAATGTCCCCGCGATCTGCGGCAGGTTGGCCACCCAGTGGATGCCCGCGGCGACGATGAGCCCGGAATAACTTCCGGTGTCGCCATCGGCGAAGGTCAGCTCCCACTCGCCGCTCGCCTTCCGCTCCGCCCGCTCCACCGACCGGCCGAAACGCACGCACTGGTACAATCCGAACGCCTCGGCATAGGACTTCAGATACGCCAAAGCCTGCACGTGACTGGGATAGTCGGGATACTCCCGAGGCATCGGGAAATCGGGGAACTCGGTCAGCGGCTTGGAGGAGATCAGGTGAGCGGAGTGGTAGACCGGACTGTGGGGCAGGGAAGCGTTCCAGAGGCCGCCGACGTCCTGCTCGCGCTCGATCACCTCGAACGGGATCGCGGCGGCCTTGAGCTGTCGAGCCGTCGCGAGGCCCGCCGCGCCGGCGCCGACGACGCACCAGGTCATCGAAGCTCGAGCCGAGCGCCCAATCCTCGCTTCATGCCGGCGCGGAGTGAGCGGCGCCGATCCGGCTGGTGATGGCCAGGGCCGCCCGCTCTTCCATGGCGGCCTCCTCCCGGTCGCCCAGCGCCGAATGGGCCCGCGACAGCAGCTGCCGGGTGCGGGCCAGCTCGAAGGGAAGGTCGATCTCGGTCCAGATCCGCCGTGCCCGGCCGAGATGCTGAAGCGCATCCTCAGCCTTGCCTCGGGCCAGCTCCACCGCACCGCGCGCCATCGTGGCCGAGGCCACCAGGGCCGGAGAGGTGTACGTCGTCGTGATGGTCTCCAGCTCGTCGGCCGCGCCCGCAGCGCTATCGATCGACCCGGCGGCGATGGCGATCTCCACCATCGCGGGCAGCAGCTTGGCGCGATCAAGAGCCGTCATCGCCGTACCGGCCAGCGACCGCTCGATCATCGCGCGGGCGGCCTCGACGTTGCCTTGGGCCAGCCGCAACAACGCCAGTCCGGGCTGTGGGTCGCGGCCGCGGGTGTGCGCCTCGCCGAACATCGCGTCCGCTCCCGCGTGGTCGCCCAGGCACAGGCGGATCTCTCCCAGCTCGTAGAACGCCGCGCCCGCCACGTCCTTCAGCAGCACTCCCAGCTCTTCCGCCGCCCGTCGGGCCTCCCGCTCCGCCTCCGGCAGCTCGCCCCGCAGGCGCAGGATTCCCGCGCGATGCACCCGGCAGATGCCGGGAAAAACCGATTCGGCATGGGGCGCGGTCCAGCGGTGCGCCGCATCCTGCCACTCCGCGGCGCGGCCATAGTCGCCCAGCCGCTCGCAGGTGCTGATCATGTTGCAGTAGGTGCGCCCGGCGGTACGCGGGGTGAGCTCGCCGGCGGTGGCGAAGGTCATCGCGTCGTCGATCAGCGCCATGCCGTCGGCGACCCGGCCGAGGTTGACCAGGATGCGGCCGATGTCCTGGATCGCCAGCGCTTCGAGATCGGTATCGCGGGTGCGCCGAGCGATCTCGAGCGCCTGGTTCGCCCGCGTCAGGGCCACCTGCGGGTCGCGGTCGGCGTCGGGCTCGACCATCATGCGGACCCGGGCCAGCCAGCCGTGGGTGGAGGTCTCCGGGAGTCCGTCCAGGTGGCGCTCCGCCCGGCGCAGCCATCCCTGTGCGATCGAGCGGGCGAGCCGATGGAGATGGTATTCCGCGAGCGCCATCGCCACCGTGGCGGCTCCCGCGAGATCCTCCTGCTGGAGGTAGAGCCGGTAGGCCTCTTCCCAGGCGCGCAGGCAGGCCGAGCCTTCCGCCACCCACCATGCCGCTTCGCCCAAGCGCTCGAGATCCTTGGCCTCCAGGGTGCCGGCGGCACGCGCGGCCGCGAACCGGAGGTACGCTTCGCGCCACTCTCCGCGGTCGAACGCCGCCCGCGCCGCCTCGATATCCTCCAGCGCCGACTCCGCCGGCGCCGAGGATTCGTGCATGGTGCGAGCGGCGGTCGGGCCCGAGGATGCCATCGTCCTGAGGGCCTGGTACAAGGCATCCGCCGAGCTCCAGCGGTCGCCCGGCTCCTTGCGAAGGCAACGCATCACCAGCTCAGCGAGTGGCTGGGGCACTTCCGGCCTCCGGCTCGCCAGCGGCACCGGGTCGCGGGTCGCGTGGGCGATCAGGAGCGGAGCCAGCTCGAGGTTGGCGAAGGGTGGCTCGCCGGCGAGCAGCTCGTACGCCAGCACGCCGAAGGCATAGATGTCCACCCGGTGATCGAGCGGGGCCTCGGCCGCGATCTGTTCCGGGGCCATGTAGGCCGGGGTTCCCACCAGTCCGCCGGGGTGAGTCAGCCCGACGTCGCCTCTGGCATCCACCGGCTTCGCCACCCCGAAGTCGGCCAGCAGGACGTAGTCGTCACCCACCATGACGTTCTCCGGCTTGACGTCGCGATGGATCACCCCGCGCCGGTGGGCGTAGGCCAGCGCCCGGGCGATGTCCTCCAGCACGGGTATCGCCTCGTCCACGGAGAACCGTCCCCGACGGACCAGCCGCCGCCGCAGTGTGTCGCCCTCGACGAATGGCATGGTGAACCAGAGGATCCCGTCGCCGGCGCCCGAGTCGTAGACCGGCAGGATGTTGGGATGCTGGAGCCTGGCGGCCAGCCGGATCTCGCGCTGGAAGCGCTCCGGGCCCAGGACGGAAGACAGCTCGGGACGCAGCACCTTGATGGCCACCGGCCGGTCGTGCTTGAGGTCCCGGGCCAGGTACACGATGGCCATGCCCCCGCGTCCCAGCTCGCGGTCGGGGAGGTAGCGATCGCTGATCGCGGTATGAAGGCGCTCTAGGACACTGGGCACGGCGGGATCCGGCGAGGGGGACGCATGGTGTACCGAATCCTAGCTACTGGTCGCTGGGCGGCAACATCTCGGTCCCGGGTAGCACGCAGCTCGACGCGGGGACGGTTCGGCACCGGCTCTGCCGTCGCAACGTAAGTTGAAGGTGAGGACAGCCTCGCCGGCGGACTTTCCACGGTACCAGGACGGTGACCATGAACCCCTCATTATCTCTCTTCGCGCTCGCGGCCTGGTCGCTGGTCGCCACGGGTGACCTGCCGAACGCGGCCTCACCGGTATCCGACGCCGTGCGCGCGTCGGTCAAGCGCGCCGCGGGCAACTTCATCGCTGCCGCGGAGGACATGCCCGCCGGCAAGTACGGCTACAAGCCGACGCCGGCCCAGATGAGCTTCGGCGACGTGATCGGGCACATGGCTGCGGGCAACGACGTCTACTGCTCCGGCCTCGGCGGCGTGGCCCCACCTAAGCGGGCGGACCTGGGTGCGGGAGCGTCCAAGGAGAAGCTGGTTGCCCGGCTCAGGGAAACGTTTCAGTTCTGCGAGACGGCGCTGGCCAAGGTGGACGACTCGAGGCTGGAGGAGTCGGTGCCGTACTTCGGAGACGAGACCGTCTCGCGCGGCTCGCTGATGGTCTCGGCGGCCGAGGAATGGGCGGGCCATTACAGCCAGATTGCCGTGTATCTCCGGATCAATGGGCTGGTGCCGGCTACGGCGAAACGCTGAGTTTCAGCCTCTTGACGTCCGCTTGACACGCGCCGCCGAGCATGGCTCCAGCGTATCGCCCGAACAATCGTAGGCCGGGAAGGAGCAACCCCATGCGATCCATGCTCGTCGGTTCCACCCTGCTGCTGACGCTGCTCGCCTGCAGCACCGAGGACCATCCGACTCAGCCCAGCGATCCCGCCGCGACCACCCAGTTGGTGGCGGCAGCCAGGAACACCTGGGCGCCGGTGGCCCCGAAGCCGTACGACCCTGAGTTCTTCGGCTACCTGTTCGGCGCGGCCCCCAACCGGGCAGGACAATGGATCGTCTACGGCTTCGGCGGCACCGATGGCGCCGGTGGCAGCGGCTTCTCCGTGAGCGCCTACAACGTCGCCACCAACTCTTGGAGCGGCAGGCTCTCCCGGGTCATCGGCTTCCAGATGAACGGCGTCTCCAAGCTCGGCAACAAGCTGTACTTCTCGGGTGGATGGGACTTCGGCACCGGTACCAAGGCCGCGTTGAAGTCGCTGTGGGCCTATGACTTCGTGCAGGACCGCCTGATCCGACGGGCCGATATCCCGATCTTCAGCGCCGAGGGCGTGAGCGGGGTGATCGACGGCAAGCTGTACGTCCTTCCGGGGGCCTGCTCCGGCGACCTCTGGCCTACCCCGGGTTATTGCCAGACGGAGCCCACCCGGCGGCTTTTCGCGTACGACCCGGCCACCAACAGCTGGAGCACTCGGGCGCCATCGCCGCACTTTCACCGGAAGGGCGCCGCGGCGGTCCTCGACGGCAAGCTCTACGTGGTAGGCGGGTTCCGCGGTATCGCAGGCGACATCCCGGTCAGCGATCTGGACGTGTACCACCCGGCGACCAACACCTGGCAGACGCTGGCACCCATTCCGACCGGTGGAAACTCGACTGGCGCCGCATTGGCTGGGCGGTTTTTTGTCGTAGTGGTGACCTTCCAGGGCACCACCAGCGTGATCCGCGCCTACGCGTACAACCCGGCCACAAACGCGTGGAGCACGCGGGCGGCGCCTGACGGCTTCGGGCCGATCGTGCGGGTGAATCAGAACGGGCAGGCGCGGCTGTTCACGGCGTTCGGGGACAAGAGCGCGCTGTATACGCCCTGAGATCGGTGCGTCGGCGAGCGGTGGGGGCGACCGGGAGGTAGTTGCCAGTTGGTGTGCCGTTGTCCCCCCGCCGCGCAGCGGCGGATCTTCAGGCTCGGGGCACCTCGCGGAGGGAGTCTCGGTGCACGGCACGACCTCTCCAGCTGGTGGTCTCCCGAGGCATGAGTGCCGGGCACCGGAATGACCGGAGCGAGGTGCCCCGAGCCGCTCCGCGATCTCCCTCCTCCACCTCCTGCGAGCGATCGCATAACCCCCAGGTCAGCAGGTACTTACGCAGCCAAGACTAGCCTCCACCGCACCCCACCGCCTAGACTACCCCGATGCGTATCTCCATCTCCCGAGCCTTGTCGCTCGCAGCCGCGAGCGCGCTCGCCATAGCATCGGCCACCTGCGGCGGCGACGAGGTCACCCGACCCGGTGTCGCTCCCACGTCCGACACCGCGCTCGCCGCCGGTGCTCCGTCCGCCATAGCCCCGAGCCGCCAGCCGCCGGCAACCGCACTGGACCGCGAAGTCTGGATCCCTAGCCGGCAGCCCCGAGTCACCGTGCGCGACGCCGCCGGCACCGCGGTCCCCGGCGTCGTAGTGACGGCCACCATCGGCACCGGCTCCGGCACCCTGCAGGGTACGGCCACCGCCACCACTGCTGCCAACGGCGTCGCCACCTTCGGAGACCTGGGCATCGCGGGCACCGGCGCGCATCGCCTGCGCTATACCGCCGGGAGTGCCAGCGCGCTCTCGAGCACCGTCCAGCTGAACCCGCGTCCCGCTCAGGCGGCCACCGGCAGGTGGGACCCGCCGGTCTCATGGGACATCGTGCCCCTGCATCTGAGCCTGCTGCCCAGCGGCAAGCTCCTGGCCTGGGGCAAGCACGAGGCGGGCACCACCACGATGGCGAACCCACGGCTCTGGACCCCCGGCTCGGCTCCCAGCTCCGCCCGCTCGATCCCCGCGCCCGACATGGTGTTCTGCTCCGGGCACGCCTTCATGGCGGACGGGCGGCTCATGGTCTCCGGGGGTCACTTCGCCGACGATCGCGGGCTCCCGGCCACCAACATCTTCGATCCGGTGAGCGAAACCTGGGTCCCTGGCCTGCCGGCGATGGCTCAGGGCCGCTGGTACCCCACGGTCACGACCCTGGCCGACGGGCGAGTGGTCACGGTGGCGGGCCGCGACGTGGCATCGCGCGTGGTGATGGTGCCCGAGATCTGGGAAGGCGGGAAGTGGGTCCGGCTGCCCGGCGCGAGCCTCAACCTGCCGTACTATCCCTATCAGTTTCTCGCGCCCAACGGGAAGATCTTCTACGCCGGCGAGCGGGTTCACGCCCGCTGGCTCGACGTGGATGTGGTCACCGCCAACGGCCGCGGCAGCTGGAGCAGCACCGCGGGACTGAAGCATCGCTGGGCCTTCAATCGGGACTATGGCTCCGCGGTGATGTATGAGACCGGCCGCGTCCTGATCGTGGGCGGCGGCGGTCACCCCGAGCGCATCACGATCGATGCCAAGTCTCCCACGCCCACCGCGACCGCGGAGATCATCGATCTCAATGTGGCGGCGCCGGCCTGGACGAACACCGATCCGATGCACGTCGCCCGGCGGCACCTGAACACAACCGTCCTCCCCGACGGCCAGGTGCTGGTCACCGGAGGCACCCGCGCCGCCGGCTTCAACACCCTCTCGGGTGCGGTCCACACCGCCGAACTGTGGAATCCGCAGAGCGGCCATTGGACCCAGCTCGCCGCCAACGCGGTGGATCGGGCCTATCACTCGGTCTCGCTGCTGCTGCCTGACGGCACCGTGCTCCACGGCGCCAGCGGCGACGCGAACGATCGGGACGGCGAGCCCTATCCGGACCAGCCCAGCCACGAAATCTTCCGGCCGCCCTATCTCTTCATGGGCGCCCGCCCGGGTGTCACCAGCTTGTCGAAGACCACCGTCGGGTACGGCGAGACCTTCAATGTCCGTACGCCGGCCGCGGCGCAGATCACCCAGGTGCGCTGGATCCACCTCGGCTCGGTCACCCACACGTTCGACATGGGCCAGCGGGCCAACACGCTCAGCTTCTCGCGCGCCGCCGGGCAGGTGCGGGTGACCACGCCCGCCAACGCCAGACTGGCGCCGCCGGGCCACTACCTGCTCTTTGTGCTGAACCGGAACGGAGTGCCGTCCGTAGGGAAGGTGGTCCGGGTGCAATAGCGGCTGGCACCCGGCCGGTCCAACACCTGCGCCTGACATCCCACCGTCGGAGCTACCGATGCGCGCCATCGCTCTCGTCGTCAGCATGCTCGCGCTGGCGCCTCTCTCCGCCCTCTCGGCCCAGTCCTCCGCCTCCATCAAGGCGGTCGACTCGGCGCGCTTCGACACCTCGTGCGCGCCCTGCCGCGACTTCTTCCAGTACGCCAATGGCGGCTGGGCGAAGCGCACTGAGATCCCCGCCCAGTACATCAGCTTCGGCGTTGGCCGCGAGGTCCAGGATCGCACCGAGGCGCTGCTCCGGAAGATCCTGGAGGACGCCGCGCGGGAGGCGCCGCGCAGCACGGATTCGACCACCCGCCTGGTGGGGACGTTCTACGCCACCTGCATGGACTCGACCCGCGCCGCGCGCGAGGCCGCCGCGCCGCTCCGGCCGCAGCTCCGCCTGATCGCCGGAGTCCACACCCGGAGTGACCTGTCCGCCGTGCTGGGCGAGCTCCAGCACCAGGGCATCAACGTCGGTCTCCCGGTGTTCGCCTATCCCGACCTGGCCAGCAGCGACACGCTCCGGCTCAACTTCTATCAGGGCAGCTACGGACTGCCCGACCGGGACTACTATCTCCGCCCCGACTCCGCCTTCGCCGCCGCGCGCACGGACTATCGCGCGCACGTGCTCCGCATGTTCCAGCTGCTGGGAGAGAAGCCCGAGGCCGCGCGACAGGATGCGGAGCGTGTCTGGCGAGTGGAGTCAGCGTTGGCCCGGGCCGCGCTTCCCTCCGAGAAGGCGACCAAGTTCCCCGAGCTGCACCACCCGGTGGCGCGGAGCGCGCTCGACAGTGCCGCGCCGCACCTGGACTGGAACCGGTTCCTGGCGGCGGTGGGCGTGCCCCAGCCGACCCTGATCAACGTGGCGATCCCCAGTGAGCTCGCAGCCGTGGACAGCCTGGTGGGCGCCGCTCCACTGGAGGACTGGCGTGCCTACCTGCGCTGGCGGGTGGCCAGCTTCGCCGCGCCGTTCCTGGGTTCCCGCTTCGAGGCCGAGCACCTGGCGCATCACCGGATCGTGGGCGGGTCCACCGAGCTCAAGCCCCGCTGGCAGCGCTGCCTCGATGCCGCCGACGAGCACATCGGCGAGGCGTTGGGCCAGGCGTATGTCCGAGTCGCGTTCCCGCCCGAGTCGAAGGCCCGCATGCTGGATCTGGTGGCCAACCTGCGGACCGCGCTCCGCACCCGGCTCCAGCGGGTGCCCTGGATGTCGGACACCACCCGCGCGGCCGCGCTGGCCAAGCTGGACGCGATGACGTCGAAGATCGGCTACCCCGACCGCTGGCGCGACTATTCGCGGCTGGCGGTCCGCCCCGGAGCGTTCCTGCCCAACATCATCGCGGCCCAGCGCTTCGAGGTCGACCGGCAGAACAAGCGGATCGACGGCCTGGTGGATCGAAGCGAATGGAACCTGTCGCCTCCGACCTACAACGCCTACCACAACCCGCCGAACAACGAGATCGTCTTTCCCGCGGGAATCCTCCAGCCGCCGCTGTTCGATCCGGCCGCCGACGACGCGGTGAACTACGGGGCCGTCGGCTTCATCATCGGGCACGAGCTGCTCCACGCCTTCGACGACAACGGCCGCCACTTCGATGCCCACGGCAACCTGCGGGAATGGTGGACCCCCGCTGACTCGGCCGGGTTCGAGCAGCGCGCCGGCGTGGTGGTGGCGCAGTACAGCAATTACGTGGCGGTGGATACCATGCGGATCAACGGCCGGCTCACCCTGGGCGAGAACCTGGCCGACATCGGCGGGCTGATGGTGGCCTACGACGCCTGGCGGCTCTCGCTCCGGGGCAAGCCCGAGCCGCCGCCGATCGACGGGTTCACCGCCGAGCAGCGATTCTTCCTGGCGTTCGCGAACTTCTGGCGGGAGAAGACCCGGCTGGAGGCGCAGCGGCAGTACGCGGTGAGCAATCCGCACTCGCCGGAGCGGTGGCGGGTGAACGGCGTCGTGGGGCACCTGCCGGCGTTTGCGCGGGCGTTCGGATGTAAGCAGGGTGATCCGATGGTGCGGCCGGACTCAGAGCGCTTGCAGCTTTGGTGAGGTTCGTCCTACTGGGCGAGCGGTGGAGGCGACGCCGCGGACTTCAGCCGACGAGCATCTGTCGAACCTGCTCCGCCAGCTGCTCCGGCGCGAAGGGCTTCGACAGAAACGGCCGCCCGGCCTCCAGCAACCCTCGGCGCTCCAGCTCGTCGCCTGGAAATCCCGACACGAACAGCACCCGCAGGTCCGGCTGCAGCTGCGCCACCGCCCGCGCGAGTTCGCGTCCCCGCATGCCCGCCATTGCCAGATCGGTTACCAGGAGATGGATCGGCCCCGCATGTCCACGGGCCAGCTCCAGCGCCGCCGCCCCGTCTCCCGCGTCCAGCACGGTGTAGCC
>DATBJC010000027.1:0-9330 GCA_036556625.1 Gemmatimonadales bacterium | reverse complement strand
CGGCGGCGGCGAGCTGGCGGATCCTCCGCTCGATCTCTGGCCCGAGCCGTCGCACCCGCCCCGCATCTTCCTTCGTCCGGCTCGGGTGGCCCGGGTCCTGGGCGTCGAGCTGCCGTGGAACGCGATCGAGCAATACCTCGTGGCCGTGGGGGCCACCGTGGTGTCCAAGCCGGACGACGGGCGGATCGCGGTGGACGTGCCCGGCTGGAGGCCCGACCTGGTGCGGGAGATCGATCTCATCGAGGAGATCGCCCGGCTGCACGGCTACGAGCGGTTCCCGTCCGACCTTCGCCCTTTCCGTCTGGGCGCGCTGCCCGATGCGGTCGAGGACGCCGCGGAAAGGGAGGTGCGCCGTGGCATGGTGGAGCAGGGGCTCTACGAGGTGTCCCGGCTTCCGCTGGGGCCGGACGGGGGCGCCGACAGCCTCAAGCTTCTCAATCCGCTCTCGGCGGAGGATGCCTGGCTCCGCCGGCGGCTGCTCCCGGGTCTGGTGCGGCTGGTCGAAGGGAACTGGGCCAACCACGTGGCGGACGTGCGGCTGTTCGAGATCGGCACCATATTCGCCGCCGGCCCGCCGGGCGAGCGCCCCCGGGAGGAACGCCGGGTGGCCGCGGTGCTCACCGGCCGGAGGGAGCCGCGCCACTGGACCGGCACCGGCCAGGATCGCTTCGACCTCTGGGATCTGAAGGGTCGGTTCGAGGCGGCCGTCGCCCTGGCAATTCCGGGAGCCGTGGTGCAAGTTGAACGGAACACATGGGTTGCCAGGGACGCCGCGGGCCGCCTGGTCGGCGAGGCGGGTCCGCTCGTCGCCGACGCGCCGCCCTGGGCCGCTCCGCTGTTCGGCTTCGAGCTGGTGCTCGATCCCTCGCCCCGCCGGCCGCCCCAGTTCACGCCGCTGCCGTCGACACCCTCGTCCGAACGGGTGCTCGCGCTGCTGGTGCCCCAGGGCATCACCGCGGCGCAGGTCGAGAGCGCGCTCCGCCGGACGGGCGGTGCCCTGCTCGAGCAGGTCGAGGTGGACAGCGACTACCGCGGGCCGGAGCTGCCGGCGGGGGTCCGAAGCGTCGCCTTCCGGCTCACGTTCAGGGCACCCGACCGGACCCTGCGTGACGCCGAAGTGGACCAGGCGGAGGCGCGGCTCCTGACCGCGCTCGCTGACGAGCTCGGAGTTCGCCGGCGCGATGCCGGCACCGCACGTGGTGGAGATTGACGTGGCCTATAGCTACGAACGCCCTGATCAGAAGGCGCTGGCCGATCTCGAGCAGTTGCTCAAGCACCTCACCGAGGAGCTGGCCGGCTGGCGCCGCCGCACCCTGGTGGCCGAAGCCGAGCTGGCGGAGGCACAGTCCCACGGCGGCAAGGTGGCCGGGCCGGAGCTGAAGGAGGCCCGCAAGAAGCTGACCGAGCTGGAGGCGGAGAACCAGACTCTGCGGCATCGCATCGAAGCGGCCCGCGAGCGGCTCAAGGCCCTGGCCGCCCGGCTCTCATTCCTGGAGCAGCACGGGGGAGGGAACGCGGCGTGACCACTGCAACCAAGAATGCCGTCCGCGTCACCATCGGTGGCGAGGAGTACACCGTCCGCTCCGAGCTGCCGCCGGAATACACCCGCGAAGTCGCGGCCTACTTCGACGCGGCGCTCAAACGAGTGCGGGATTCACTTCCTTCGATCGAGAGTCATAAGATCGCGATTCTGGCGGGGCTCGCGATCACCGACGAGCTGTTCCAGGCCCGGCGAGGCGACCGGGACATCGCTGCCCGTGTCACCGCCCTCGCCGACGAGCTGGCCCGCCTCCTCCCGCCGGCCAAGCGCGGCAAGCGCGCGGCCGCGTCGTAGGGACATCCTTCAATGTCGCAGAGCCTCCTCCTCCCCACGCTCGCGGGGGTAGCCGTCGGCCTGGCCGTCGGCCTGATCTACGTCCTCCTCTATCGCCACGGCCAGCGGCGCGCCGCGGCCGGCGTGCTCGCCACCGCCCAGCGTGAGGCCCACCGGCTGCACACCGATGCGTCGCGCGAGGCGGAGGCCGCCAAGGCGGAGACCGTGCTGGCCGCCAAGATGGAGACGCTCAAGCTGCGGGAGGACTTCGATCGGGAGATCCAGCGCAAGCGCGACGAGTGGGAGCGCATCGAGCTGCGCGCCGAGGAGCGCTCCCGCGGCCAGGACCGCAAGTCCGAGGAGATGAACGCGCGGGAGCGGAGCCTGGACAAGCGGGAGGAGGTCCTGAGCCAGAAGGAGCTCACCCTGCGGGCCCGGGAGGGCGAGGCCGACAAGCTGGCGCAGGAGCAGCGCGCCCGGCTGGAACGGATCGCGGGGCTCACGGCGGAGGACGCCCGGCGGGAGATCCTCCAGCGGGTGGAAGACGAGGCCCGGGGGCAGGCCGCCGCGCTGGTGCGGGACATCAAGGAGCAGGCCAAGAAGAGCGCCGACCGCGATGCCCGCCGGATCATCGCCATCGCCACCCAGCGGCTCGCCGCGGAGCACACCGCTGAGAGCACCGTCGCGGCGGTGCCGCTCCCCAGCGACGAGATGAAGGGCCGGATCATCGGCCGCGAAGGCCGGAACATCCGCGCCTTCGAGACTGCGACCGGGGTGGATGTCATCATCGACGACACCCCCGACACGGTGATCGTCTCCTGCTTCGATCCCATTCGCCGGGAGGTGGCGCGCCGGTCGCTCGAGGCCCTGATCCAGGACGGCCGGATCCACCCCGGCCGGATCGAGGAGATCGTCGCCAAGATGCAGAAGGAGCTGGAGGCGCAGCTGGTGGAGCTGGGCGAGCAGGCCGCGTACGACACCGGGATTCACGGGCTCCATCCCGAGCTGGTGAAGCTGATAGGCCGGATGCGCTATCGCACCTCCTACGGCCAGAACATCTACGACCACTCGAAGGAAGTCGCCTGGCTGGCGGGGATGATGGCGGCGGAGCTGCACCTCGACGTGCAGCTGGCCAAGCGCGGCGGCCTGCTGCACGACATCGGCAAGGTCCTGACCCATGACAGTGAAGGGACTCACGTGGAGCTGGGCGTCGAGGTGGCCCGGCGCTACGGCGAGAACGGCGCGGTGATCAACTGCATCCAGGCCCACCACGACGACGTGCCCCACGAGTCGGCGGAGTCGGTGCTGGTGCAGGCGGCCGATGCGATCAGCGGCTCGCGCCCGGGAGCTCGGCGGGAGGCCTTCGAGACCTACGTGAAGCGACTCACCCGGCTGGAGGAGATCGCCAATGGCTTCCCCGGAGTGGAGAAGTGCAACGTGATTCAGGCGGGGCGCGAAGTGCGGGTGGTGGTCACGCCGGATCGGGTGGACGACGGCGCCGCGACCCAGCTCTCGGAGACCATCGCCCGGAAGATCGAGAACGAGCTGCAGTACCCCGGACAGATCAAGGTGGTGGTGATCCGGGAGACCAGAGCGGTGGACTACGCCCGATGAGCGCGAAGATCCTGGATGGTGTGGCCCTGGCCCGAACGATCCGGCAGGAGGTCGCCGCCGAGGTGGCACGGCTGGCGGGAAACGGACGCCGGCCGGGACTGGCGGCGGTCCTGGTGGGTGAGGATCCGGCGAGCGCCGTCTACGTGCGCTCCAAGGGCAAGGCAACCGAGGAAGCGGGAATGTACTCGGAGACCATCCGCCAGCCGGCGACGATCTCCCAGGACGAGCTGCTGGCGATCGTGGACCGGCTGAATGCCGATCCCAAGATCCACGGGATCCTGGTGCAGCTTCCGCTGCCGAAGCACATCGACAGCGAGAAGGTGCTGCACCGCATCAACCCCGCCAAGGACGTGGACGGCTTCCACCCGGTGAACGTCGGCAAGCTGGTGACCGGCGACCAGACGGCGTTCCGCCCGGCCACGCCCTATGGGGTGCAGCAGATGCTGATCCGCTCGGGCATCGAGACCAAGGGCGCCAATGCCGTGATCCTGGGCCGCTCCAACATCGTGGGCAAGCCGATGGCCAATCTGCTGATCCAGCAGGGTCCCGGGGGCGATGCCACGGTGACCGTGTGCCATTCGCGGACCAAGGATCTGCCCGCTGTCACCCGGTCCGCCGATATTCTCATCGCGGCGATCGGCAAAGCCGAGTTCGTCACCGGCGACATGGTCCGCCCGGGCGCGGTGGTGATCGACGTCGGCATCAACCGGGTGGACGACCCCGCCCACCACAAGGGCTACCGCCTGGTGGGTGACGTGGCCTATGGGCCGGCGTCGGAGAAGGCCTCCTGGATCTCTCCGGTACCGGGCGGCGTGGGCCCGATGACGATCGCCATGCTGCTCCGGAATACCGTGCAGGCATGGCAGCAGATCGAATCGCGAGGATAGCTCGCGCTTGGCTGGTCCCTGTGTGAATCAGTTCAGAGTGTCCAAGCTTTAGCCTGAATAGTCGATGAGCAATCCCCTCCAGCTCTCCGCGCTCGACCCCACCGACGAAGCCTGGTCGGTCACCAAGCTGGTGTCCGCCGCCAAGCGGCTGGTCGAAGGCGAGTTCGTGCCGGTGTGGATCCGGGGCGAGGTGGTCGGCTTGAAGGCGTGGTCCAGCGGGCACTGGTACTTCAACCTGCGCGATCGGTCGACCCAGGTGCGCTGCTGCATGTGGAGCCGCTACACGATCGCCGCCGGCAAGCCACCCCAGGACGGCACCGAGGTGTTCGTGCTGGGCAGGCCTGGAATCTACGAAGCCAAGGGCGATTTCCAGCTCAACGTCACCCGGCTGATTCCCACCGCCGCCATCGGGGCCGCCCAGCGCGAGCTCGAGCGGGTCAAGGAGGCGCTGCGCCGCGACGGGCTGCTCGACCCCGCTCGGAAGCGCCCGATCCCGGAGCTGGCCACTACCGTGGCGGTGGTGACCAGTACCGCGGGCGCCGCGCTGCGCGATGTCATGACCGTGGTCGGCAAGCGCTGGCCCTGCTGCCGACTGCTGGTGGTGAACGCGAGGGTCCAAGGCGACGGCGCCGTGGGTGCACTGGTCCGCGCGCTCAGGCTGGTGAATCGGATCCCAGGCGTCGAGCTCTGCATCGTGGGCCGGGGCGGGGGTGGCCGGGAGGACCTCGCCGCGTTCAACAGTGAGAAGGTTTGCCGGGCCCTCGCGGAGGTGCGGGTCCCCACGATCTCCGCGGTGGGGCACGAAACCGATCTCTCGCTCACCGATCTGGTCGCCGACGTCCGGGCGCCCACGCCGTCCGCCGCGGCCGAGATCGCCGTAGCCGATCGCCGTGAGGTGCTCCGCCAGCTGGACGATCTCGCGGCCCGGCTGGCCGGCGGCCTCAGCAGCCGGACCCGGCTGGGCGCCGAGCGGCTCGCCCGCACCGCGGACCGGCTGCACGGCACCATCGAGGCCGTGTTCCGGCGCGAGCGCCACCGGTGGGACCGGCTCGCGGCGCAGCTCGACGCGCTGAGCCCGCTTCGCATTCTCGATCGCGGCTACGCGGTGCCGGTCGGCCCCGACGGCTACGTCCTCAAGCGCCGGGAGCAGTTCGTTCCCGGTGCACCCTTTCGCCTGCGGGTGGCCGACGGCAGCGTCGCCGCCCGGGTGGAGTCGCCATGAGCATCGCCCAGGATCTGGCCCGGCTGGAGGAGATCGTCCGGAAGCTCGAGGCCGACGATGTCGAGCTGGATGCGGCGCTCGAGCTGTTCGAGGAAGGGGTGGCCCGGCTGCGGGCCGCCCGCGAGCGGCTGGGCGCCGCGGAGGTGAAGGTCCAGACCGTGCTCGAAGAAGCCGGCGGCGACCTTCGGCTGACCGATCTCGATGGCTGAGACCGCGGCCCGGTCGGTGGTGGACCTGCTGACCGAGGCCCGCGAGCTGACCGACCGCATCCTCGACCGATGGGCCGCTCGGCTCCGCAGCGAGGTGGCCGGGCGAGACGGGGAGGCGCTGGCCTATGCCCTGGCCACGCCGGGCAAGCGGGTTCGCGCCGCGCTGCTGCTGGCCTCGTACCGGGCGGTGGGCGGCCAGTCGCCCGCCGTGGCCGGCGTGGCCGCCGCAGTCGAGACGGTGCACACCTACTCGCTGGTTCACGACGACCTGCCTTGCATGGACGACGACGACCTCCGCCGCGGTCGTCCTACCACCCACCGCGTTTTCGACGTTCCCACGGCGACCCGGGCGGGCTACCTCCTGGTGCCGGTGGCGGCACGGGTGCTGACCGCTGCGGCCGGCGCGCTGGCGCTCCGCCCGGCCACACTGGGCCGCATGGCGGTCGAGCTGTTCCGGGCCGGTGGCATCGAGGGGATGGTCGGCGGTCAGTGGCTGGACCTGGGGGCGGAAGGGCGGACGCTGGCGCTGGAGGAACTCATCGCCGTGCACCGAGGCAAGACCGGCGCCCTCATCCGTGCTGCCTGTACCCTTGGCGCCATCGCGGCAGAGGCCGAACCGGCGCAGGTGGCGGCACTCACCGGCTACGGCGAGGACATCGGGCTCGCCTTCCAGATCGCCGACGATGTGCTCGACGCTACCGGGACCAGCGAGGAGTTGGGGAAGACCGCCGGGCGCGACGCTCAGCTGGCCAAGTCCACCTATGTGAGCGTGCTCGGCGTGGCCACCGCGCGGGCCGAGGCCGACCGGCTGGCCAGGAGAGCGGTCAGCCACCTCGATGCTGCCGGGGTGCCCAGCGGGGCGTTGGGGGCCCTGGCCGGGTATATTGTAACGAGGAATTCGTAGTCTCCGCGCCTGAGTTACTTGCGGTACTTCATCCCGAGGAAGCCTGCGACCGAGGGACCTTGCCCGCAGGTCCCCGGGACCTGCCGAGCAGGTCCCTCGCTGCGCTCGGGATGAAGTAGGTGCGCCTGGGTGAGATCGTTTCGCTTGTGACGAGGCAACACGTGCCCATGACTCTGCTGTCCACCATCCACTCGCCCGCCGACCTCAAGCGGCTCCGGCGCGAGCAGCTGCCCCAGCTGGCGCAGGAGATTCGCGACCGCCTGATCGAGTGCTGCTCCATCACCGGCGGCCACATCGGGGCGAGTCTCGGAGTGGTCGAGCTCTGCCTCGCGCTGCTGTACGAGTTCGACTCTCCCGCCGACAAGATCGTGTGGGACGTAGGGCACCAGGCCTATGCCTGGAAGCTCCTCACCGGCCGCAACGAACCGTTCCCTACGCTCCGGCAGAAGCACGGGATCTCCGGCTTCCTCAAGCGCGACGAGAGCGAGCACGATCAGTTCGGCGCCGGACACGCCGGAACCGCGGTGTCCGCCGCGTTCGGCATGGCCACCGCGCGCGATCTCAAGGGCGAAGCGCATAAGGTCGTGGCCGTCGTGGGTGACGGCGCGCTCACCTGCGGGCTCTCCTACGAAGGGATGAACAACGCCGGCCATTCCGACCGCGACATCATCCTGATCGTCAATGACAACGGGATGTCCATTTCGCCCAACGTCGGGGCCATCAGCAAGATGCTGGGCCGGATCGTCGCCGACCCCCGCACCAATCGGCTGCGGGAGAAGATCAAGGGCATGACCTTCGCGCTGGGCGGCGTGTTCGGCGAAGGCGTGGTGGACTTCGCCAAGAACGTCGAGGAGAGCGTCAAGAACCTCTTCTCTCCGGGCATGCTGTTCGAGGAGCTGGGGTTCCGCTACTTCGGCCCGATCGACGGCCACGACCTCCCGAAGCTGTGTGACACGCTGCAGTTCGTCCGCGGCATGCATGGCCCGCGTGTCGTCCACGTGATGACTCAGAAGGGCAAGGGGTTCTCCTACGCGGAGGCGAATCAGGAGAAGTGGCACGGACTGGCGGCGTACGATCCGCTCACCGGGGAGGCTCGCAAGAAGGCGAGCGGGCCTCCGACCTGGACCCAGGTCTTCGGGGAGGGACTCACCGCGCTGGCCAACGAGCATCCGGAGCTGGTGGCGATCACCGCCGCGATGCCGTCGGGCACCGGCACCAACATCTTCCAGAAGAAACACCCGGGCCGGTTCTTCGACGTCGGCATTGCCGAAGGTCATGCCGTGACGTTTGCCGGCGGCCTGGCCACCCAGGGCATCCGCCCGGTGGTCGCGATCTACAGCACCTTTCTCCAGCGCGCGTACGACAATGTCATCCACGACATCGCGGTGCAGCGGCTGCCGGTCATCTTCTGCATGGATCGCGCGGGGCTGGTAGGCGAGGACGGGCAGACCCACATGGGCCTGTACGACATCGCGTACATGCTCGCCGTCCCCGGCATGACCGTGACCGCCCCCAAGGACGGCGACGAGCTGGTGGGCCTGCTCCGGACCGCGCTGGCGCACACCGGGGGGCCGTTCTGCACCCGGTATCCCCGCGACAAGGCGCCGGCCGAGCCGCGCGATCCGGCCACCGTGCCCGCGGTGCCGTACGGCACCTGGGAGCAGCTCCGTGAGGCGAGCAGCGACGTCGCGATCCTCGCGGTCGGCACGATGGTGCAGCCGGCGGCGCAGGCGGCCGAGCTGCTCGCGGCGGACGGAGTGGACTGCGCCGTGGTGAACTGCCGTTTCCTCAAGCCGCTCGACTCGGCGCTGCTGGAGTCGCTGGTGCAGCGGCACCGGATCCTGGTCACGGTGGAGGAGGGCACCATCGTGAACGGGTTCGGCGCCTACCTGGCGGAGACTCTCCAGACCACGCACCCCGAGGTCCGCGTCGTCGCCCTCGGCGTGCCCGACCGGCTGGTGGAGCAGGCGCCCAGAGCGGAGCAGCTGGAGCTCTTCGGCCTCACCGCCTCCGGCATCGCCCGACGCATCACCGCCCTGCAACACGAGGAGAGCCTCGAGGCGCGATGAAGGTCGGCGTCGTCGGCAATCCCCGGTACCGCGACCTCAAGGGGGTGCTGGAGTACGTCGCGCGCCAGGCGCCGGGCCGCGGGATGACGCTGTATGGGGAAGAGCGGCTGGGCCCGTTCTGGCCCGGCCAACTCACCTCCCTGGACGGCGTCGACCTCGAAACGCTGCTCACGTTCGGCGGCGACGGCACCCTGCTTCGCGGCGCCCGCATGCTGGGCAGCCGCGAAGTCCCCATCCTCGGCATCAACTTCGGCCGGCTCGGCTTTCTGACCGCGGCCACCCGCGATGGGCTGGATCAGGCGCTCGACAGCCTGGTGGCCGGCCGCTACGTCGTCGAGCGGCGCCAGGTGCTCCAGGCCTCGATCAGCGACGGCACCGGCGCCCACCGCTCGACCCAGGTGGCGGTGAACGACGTCGCCGTTCACAAGGGTGGCGTGGCCCGGGTAGTGCGGGTCAACGTCTTCATCAACGGCGAGAACGTCGGGCCCTACAGCGCCGACGGCATCATCGTAGCGACGCCGACCGGCTCCACCGCGTATTCGCTCAGCGCCGGCGGGCCGATCGTGGTCCCCGGCGTCGAGGCGATGGTCGTGACACCGATCGCCGCGCACA
>DATBJC010000026.1:0-9239 GCA_036556625.1 Gemmatimonadales bacterium | reverse complement strand
CCCGCTGGTGAAGGAGGCCAGGGCGCGGGTGTCGTCAGCCCCTTGAACCTCGATTCCAGCTGCGTGAGGAGGAGGACTGGTCGCGCGTGTTTCCACTGCGTATCGAATCCCGAGAGCGGTTCGCGACGCTCCGAAGCCTCTTGAAGGCGGCCCAATACGAGGAGGCAGAGATCTTCGGCCGGCTAGGCCTGAAGACGTTTGACGGATTTCGAAGCATCCGCCAGGGTCGCCCGGCAGAGGGACTCTCGGACGCACTGGACGTGCTGGTCCGGTTATTCATGGATGCCGAAAGGGTCGATCGAGACGTCGTTCGAACGCTGCTTGCCGCACGGGACCTCGACACGCTGCGGACGTTCAACTTGCTGCAGGACGAAGGCGGAGCCTGCCAGTCGACGGTCCTGCTCTACCCTGTGGGGTCGCACTACATCGCATCGGACCGTCCGGCGGCGGCGGACGGCAAGCCGGAAGAAGCGGACATCGTATACTCCGCGCTCAACGAGAGCACGCGGCGGTTCCTCGCCGCGCTCCCATCGACTCCCTGCGAAAACTTCCTCGAGCTTTGCGCGGGCACAGGCATCGCCGCGCTGCGCGCCGCGCGACAGGCCGGGCAGGCCTGGGCCGTCGATATCAGCGCGCGGGCGACACTGTTCGCCCGGTTCAACGGCCTGTTGAACCAGATTGATAACTTCACCGCCGTGCAGGGCGACCTCTTCGAGGCGGTAGCGGACCAGACGTTCGATCGCATCTGCGCGCATCCGCCCTACATGCCCGCCGTGGTACCGAAGTACCTCTACCGGGATGGCGGTGGAGATGGCGAAGAAGTGACCCGGCGGATCATAGTGGATCTGCCGAGCTATCTTCGCCCAGGCGGCCGCTTCTACTGCTACTGTCTGGCCTCCGATCGCCGGAGCCAGGCGGTGGAGCAGCGGGTGCGCGAGATGCTGGGGAGTGCCGCGCCGGAATTCGACGTGGCGGTTGTCGCTCTGGCCGCCATGCGGCCCTCGGAGTACTTCGCCGCCCTACTGGCATCGAGGGATGTCACCCCGGCTCAGGCACAGGAACACCTGACGGAGTTCGAACGGCTCGCGGTAGGGCGAATCGTCGCCTGCTGGATCGTCGTACAACGCACCGGTCACTCCCGCCGAGTCTTCACGGTCCGGCGCCAGGCCGGCGAAGCGACCGGATCCGATGAGATCGAATGGCTCCTGGGCCAGCAGACGGCCACTCTCGATCCCCCGTCGGCGGGCTGGCTGTGGGATGCCAAGCCGCTGGTTTCTCCGGGTGCCCAATTGCAAATCGCGCACCGACTGGGAGACAAGGGCTGGGCGCCCGCCGAGCATGCCCTCCACACGGACACGCCTTTTCTGCTCACGGCCAGATGTCCGCCCTGGACCGAGATATTCCTGGCGCACTGCGACGGCGGGACGACGGTCCGTGAGCACCGAGCAGCACTACAGGATCGCGGTGTGACGCCTGGCCAGCTTTCGGACGACGTCTTCCTGGCGCTGGTGCGCGCGCTCCTTGCCGGCGGGTTCATCTACATCGAAGGACAGCTCCAGCCACCAACCAGGCATCACACGAGCGCTGAATCGTCTGCTAAGGCATCTTCTTGATCGCCGGCGCTATTCTCTCTTCCAACTCCTCAACCGACAGCTCGAGTGTGTCCAGGTCACGTTTGGTCAGGTCCCAGATCTGGGCTTTCTGCTCGCGAGTCAGCTTCAACTGAAACGTCCGCTTCGAGTCTTCCACCGTCGCCTCCCTGTTCAGGTTGCAGCATTTCTTAGGTCGGCTCCCTGCGGTTGTGCCAGACTATGCGGTGAACGTGAAACCACCGTGAAAATCCTGCTCCGTGCCTCTCTTCGGACTCTTGACGACCCGCGTACCACCTCCTATCTCAGGACAGCATCCGCCATCCCGGGAATGCGATCTCCGAATCATGCATCGTCGCATCCGAAAGCGAGGGCTCACCATGTCTACCATCGAACAGAACAAGGAGATCGTCCGGCGCATCTTCAATGAGTTCTGGCTCGCCGGGAACACCACTGTACTCGACCAGCTCCTGGCCTCGGAGGTCAGCAACACCGAGCTCTCGAAGGATCCGGTTTCCGGCCGCAATGCGTACAAGGAGTGGGCCAACGGTTTTCGGCAGGTGACGGGGACGGGGTTCCCCGATATGTCCATCGCGCTGGACGCGCTGGTGGCCGAGGGGGATCTGGTGGCCAAGCGCTGGACCTTCCGCGGCACTCACACCGGCGAGTACATGGGGCTTCCGGCCAGCGGAAAGCGGGCTGTGATGGCCGGAGTCACCATCTACCGGATTCAGGGCGGTCAGGTGCGCGAGACCTGGTGGAACTACGACGCGCTCGGGCTGATGCAGCAGCTGGGGGCGATTCCCGCGGCCGAACAGGCTGCCGCGAGGCCTTGAACAGGCACGGACCGTTCCAAACGGCCACCGAGTCATGCAAGAACGGCCGGCCCATCCGATGATGAGCCGGCCGCCCACGTCTCAAGACAGCCTTCGCCGCGGCTGCCCTACAGCTTCTTCACGTTCTCCGCCGACGGCCCCTTCTGGCCCTGCACGATGTCGAACTCCACCTTGTCACCCTCGGCCAGGCTCTTGAACCCCTGCCCCTCGATCGCGGTGTGATGGACGAAGCAGTCCTTCTGACCGTCCGACGGCGTGATGAACCCGAAGCCCTTCGCGTCGTTGAACCACTTCACCGTTCCGGTGCTGCGCATTTTCCCTGCTCCCTTGCCGAAGATGTAATCGCAGGCTGGCCTACGTTGACGGATGCCGCTTCCGCTTGCGCCGCTGCGCCAGCGCGTCCTTGACGCTCCGGGCCGCGCTCGGCTTGAGATAGTGCCGGCGGCGCCGAAGCTCCTTGAAGAGCCCTTCCTTCGCCAACTTGCGACGGAAGAGCTTGAGGGCGCGGTCCACGCTGTCGCCCTCTCCCAGTTGAATCTCTGCCATGGCCCCTCCGGGGAGCGCCGCGGCGATCCTCACACGAAAAGGGGCTGGCGGAACGCCAGCCCCTTCCTGATCACGTTGCGCGCCGGACACGCGGCCGCTCCGGCTTGGGGTCAAGCTACCCACGCTGACGTGGGCGGCGCAAGCGACCGATGCCGGCCGCCGCGGATCAGCCGACCAGGTCACCGTCGAGCCGCTCCAGGGACGCGGCCACCGAGACCAGCGAAGTGAGATCCAGCTCCCGCCGGAACCGAAGGGCAGCGTCTCGCACTTCCGGCGAGACCGGCTCGCCGGTGCGGCGGCGGTAGCTGCGGTACGACTCGCCCAGATCGAGAAACACGCGGCGAAGCGCGGGTGTGTCACTGTCGGTAGTACGCCGCTGCCGGCCCTTGGACTGCCGGGAGCGGCGCTGGAGGTCGCGCCGGGCGACCTTGATGCGAACTAGCAAGCGATCGGTGAGCGAGGGGGCTGCCATGGGAACCGCCGAGTGGCGAGAAATGCCTCCGTGCCGGATCGGCTGAGGCTCCCTGGAATCTAACCTCGCTAGCTTCCCCTTATGCCCGCGAACGGTGCGACCGGCCCCCGGCCTCCCGTCTCCGGACTGTGACCGGGAGGTCCCGTGGCCAGAAACAGGTATGGCGCGGAAAAGCGACAGCGTGAGCTGGGCAGAGAGCAGAAGAAAGAGGAGAAGCGCCAGCGGAAGCTGGACCGGAAGAATGCCCGGGAAGAGTCGAAGAGCGACCACCCGGAGTCTCCGGCGGCAGAACCCGAGGGTTGACTCGGTTCGAGTCCCTTGGAGCGTCGACGCCGGTCAAGCCGGCGCCACGAGCACCGACAGCCCCCAACCGATCAGCCCGAGGCCTGCGAGCCTTCCGATCCAGGGGCCTCCGCGGACCACCTTCTCGACCAGCACCAGCCCTGCGATCGCGGCCACCCACGGCAGGTGCATCACCCCGCCCACGAAGAGCAGGGTCATCAGCGCCCAGCAGCAGCCCAGGCAGAAGAGGCCGTGCCTGGCGCCCATCACCAGCGCGCCGGCGCTCCCCTCGCGCCACTCCGAGCCGAGGAAGCCGATGGGGGACCGGCAGTGGCTGAGACAGGCCGACTTGAGCGGCAGCCACTGGTAGAGACCGGCGGTAATCAACAGGAGCCCGCCGAGAATGGGACTGGTGCTGGCCATGGCGGGGGACAGCAGCGCCGCCTGATGGAGGAGCCACTGGGTCGAGGCGGCAACGGCGCTGAACAGGGCCCAGACCAGGAGATATCCCGCCGCGAAGACGGCCGTGGGAGCCGCCGGGCTCGCGCGCTCCCGGCGCCGCCGTTGCAGACTGGCTACGAGCAGAATCATCGGGGCCGCCGACGGCAGCATCATGGCCACCATCATCACCGCCCACATCAGGAAGAGCAGAAGCAGCTCGACGGCGGACCAGGAACGCATGCCCGGCATATCCATCGCCATCCCGCCACCTGCCATCGGGGCCATCTCCGCGTGCATCCGAAACAGCCAGGCCCACGCGATCGCCGTGACCGCCAGAAGCGCGACCGCCGCGACGGTCCGGTCGCGGCGCACCACCTGCTCCAGGGTCGTCGCCACGGAACCTCAACCCTGGTTGGTCCAGTTCACCTCGGCCGTCGACGCGTACTTGGTGGACCAGTCCATCCTGAGGGGCTGATAGTCCACCCGCATCGTGCGAGTCGTCACCACGTTCCCGTCATTCCAGAAGAAGCCTCCCTGGGGATAGACGATGTGGACCTCCTTGTCCTTTCCGGTCACCGGATCGCGCAGCGGCGTCGTCTCCAGCTCGACCACGCCGGGAATGCGGACGTGGGCCCGTTGACCTTCGATGGCGAGGTCGACCGGCCTGGCGATCGGGCCCTCGAACTGCTCGATGGTGCCGGCCAGCGCCTCCCACGGCATACCGCCCTGCTGCCCCGAGAGGATAGTCGCGAAGGCGCTCACCTGGTCCGGACGCGCCCGCTCGTCCACGAACAGCGCCACCTTGCCGTGGCCCTCATGGATCGCGTTGGGGTACTTCGCGACAATCACGCCGCGGAACCCCTTCAGGTCCACGTCGCCGAAGCGTCCCTCTTTCACTTCATAACCGATCACGAACTCGCACTTGCCTTCGTTCGGCGTCCCGCCGAACTGGCAGTTGCAGCCGTGCGCGCAGCTACAGGCCTCGACGCTCTGCGCCTTGACGCGGAACGGGGTGCGCTGCCGGGTTTCGGGTGCCGCCGTCATGGTGCGCCTCCTGAGTGGTGCTCTGAGAAGTTGGGCAACTCCGCCGACCGCCGCCAGTCGGCCGGCCGCCGGCCGGTCGCGCCAGATCAGATGATCCGATGTGCCTGCGTCAAGGCTCGCCCGCCACTTCGGCGAGTCGCCGCCGGACCTCGGCGACCTGCGGCTGCAGCACCGGGTCGGCCCGGCGCCAGAGCTCGACGAACCGCTGGTACGCCTGGGCCGCGCGGCGCCGATCGCCTTTCGCCTCGTAGAGCTCGCCTGCCCGGCGCAGGACCGGCGCAAGGTGGTCCGCGTCGGGAAGGATGCGAAAGTTCCAGGTGGACTCGAGGTAGCGCTGATACACGGCCAGGGCGGAGTCGGTGGCGCCACCCCGGTCGAACGCGATCCCCACCTCGGGCAGCCACCACACTCCACCGTAGGCGCTGCGGGCCCTCTGGAAGCGGCTGACCGACTCCTCGATTCGTCCCTCCTGCATCAGGAGGGTGCCCTGAAGCGCGTCCCCCAACATCGTGTGATCCCGCCGCCTCAGGAAGCGCTCACCGGCGGGGCCGGTCGCCCGGATGGTGCGCTCGCCGTAGGCGGCCACCTCCCTGGCCTGCCGCGACCGGCCGGCCATGGCGTAGAGCACGGCGATCTCATCGTACGGACGATCGGTCGGCTCCAGCTGGTTGAAGGCCGAGCCGGCCATGAGGCTGTCGAGCCGCCTGGCGGCGCGCTCGCGATCGAGCCCCGCGCTCAATTCGGCCGACGACTCGAGCATCGCCGCGCGAAGCCCCGCGGCGGGTCCTCCTTCGATCTCGGCGCTGAGGCGACGATACCGCCGGGATTCGGCCAGCCTGCCCTGCGCACTCGCGAGCATCGCGAGGTAGTCGGCGGCCCGTGCCCGGTCGGCCGCGTTCTGGTTGGGGGCCAGGGCGCGACCGAAGGCGCGAGCGGAGGAGTCAAAGTCGCCGCGCGCGCTCGCCATGAGGCCGACCTGCACCTCGTGGTGGGCCTTGGCGCCGAAGCGGGAACGCCAGCGCGCCAGCACCGTCTCCGCCGCCGCGAACTGCCCCAAGGTCACCTGGGCGTCCACCAGGTTGGTGTAGGGGGCGAGCAGGTTGGAGTCAGCCCGGATCGCCTGTGCGGAGACGTCGGCCGCCTCGGCGTAACTCCCCTCGTGAAAGAGATGGAGGCCCAGGTTGGTCAGGCCGGCCGGGTTCTCGGGATCCACGGCAAGCAGCGATCGATACGCCGTGAGGGCCTTGGCCTGGTCCTCCATCACCCACTCGAAGTAGCCCGCCTCGGTGGTGTATCGCTCCTTCTCGGTCAACCGGTCGCGGAAAGCATAGGCCTTGGATAACGCCTCCGCCTGCCTGCCGGGATGCCGGCGCAGGTTGAAGAGGGTTACGGCGATGCCCCGCCAGGCAGTGGCGAAAGCGGTGTCGAGCTGCACCGCCTGCTCCAGGAACGGGAGGGCTTCGTCATAGCGTCCGGCCCAGGCGAGGCGGGCGCCGAGAGAGTACTGCCTCAGTGCCGCCAGCGAGCCGGTCGCCACCGCCTCGAGCCGGGGGGCGGCCCGAATGCCGCGGAGCGACTCTCCGATGTGGCGGCGGAGCTTGCCGGAGAGCCGGTCCACCGCGGGGATGATTTCCCCGGCACCGGCTGCCGACTCGCGGTGCGCGGCCAGCACCTGGCCGCTGTCGGCCCCCACTACCTGGACCGAGATCAGATAGCCCTCGCCGACCCGGGTGACCTCTCCCGACAACACGGCTTTCAGGCCTTCCCGCACGGCGACTTCGCGCCCAAGAGCCGGCGTGAGGCGCACCGTGTCCGGCCGCTGCATGAGCCGCAGGGCCGCCCGCACCCGGTCGGGGCTTGCCAGCCCGACCAGGCGGGACTGCGCGAAGTCCACCCGGAAGGCCTCGGTAATCGCGGTGGCGAGCGAGCTGTCGTTGGCCCGATCCGCGAACTCGGCCAGCACGAGCTGGTCGCGAGGGGCGAGCACGCCCTCGGCCACGAGGGAGGAACCCGACAGGACTCCGGCAAACCGGAGGCCGAGTACGGCGACGAGCAGCACGGCGACCGCGGACACCAGCGGCACCAGCAGCCGCCGGCGCTTCGGCGGTGACGCGGGCGCGGGCGCCGACGGCGCGCTCACCGTGGCCTCGAGGGACCGGGCAAACTCGGTCACGGTCGGAAAGCGGTCCGCGGGCGCCATGACCAGCGCCCTCTCGAGCGCTGCAACGACGGGGAGTGGGACCTCCGGGCGCAGGACGCTCACCTTGGGGGCTGGGCCGGCGAGTCGCTTGGCGATCACGGCGTGGGGCGTGGGGCCGGTGAACGGCGGCTCGCCCGCGAGCATCTCGTAGAGCACGCAGCCGAGACTGTAGACATCGGATCGCGGGTCTAGATCGGTGGCGCCGCTGGCCTGCTCCGGGCTCATGTACGCCGGCGTGCCGATGCTGAGTCCGGTCTCGGTGAGGCGCTCCTCACCGCCCGCGAGCGCGCGCGCGATCCCGAAATCGGCGACCAGGGTGTTGCCGTCCTCGGTGAGGAGCAGGTTCTCCGGCTTGATGTCGCGGTGGATGATGCCGTGCTCGTGGGCGTAGCGGAGCGCCTGGGCCGCCTCGCGGGTGATACGGAGCGCGTCGTCCAGCGGAAGCTGGCGATCTCGCGCGAGTCGCTGCCGCAGGCTCTCGCCCTCGACGTAGGGCATGGTGAACCAGAGCCGGCCGGCCGACTCGCCGGAGTCGTAGACCGAGAGGATGTGGGGATGCTGGAGCCGGGCGGCGATGTGGATCTCGCGCAGGAAGCGCTCGGGGCCCAGGGTGGCCGCCAGCTCGCGGCGCAGCACCTTGAGAGCGACCCGCCGCTCGTGGCGGAGGTCCTGGGCGAGGTACACCGTGGCCATGCCTCCGCGGCCGAGCTCCTCCAGGAGGACATAGCGGTCGCGCAGCGCGGCGGCGAGCTGGGGGTCGACTGCCGTCACTGGGATGTTCCCCGGGGTTCGGCGGAGACCCGCACCAGCCCCTCCTTCGCCTCCTCCACATACGGTTGCAGCTGAGGGTCCGCGCGGCGCCAGATATCGGCGACGTACTGGTAATCGCGGGCGGCCGCGTCCCGCTCACCCAGCCGCTCGGCCACGCGGGCGCGTTCCAGCGTCCAGAGGATCTCGCCCGGCGCCAGCAGCTCCAGCAGGTATCCGTCCATCATCTGAAACGCCTTCCGATCTTCCCCTTTGGCCGAGAGGAGCTGGGCCAGGGTGAGTCGCTGGGAATAGCAGAACGGGCAGAGCGTGTCTGGCAGCGCCTCGAATTGGCGGATCGCGGCCGCGGTATCGCCCCGCAGGAGAGTCAGGTACGCGAGCGCTGCCTCCGAGGTGTAGGCGGCGCGCGCCCGCAGCGGACGTTCGGTACTCGATTGGGCCAGCGAATCGCTCTTGCGCTGGAGCCGGCGGATCGCGGCGATGTCCCGTCGTGCCGCCCACCACGGCAGCGTGGCGACCGCGGGGGCCGACCCCTCCTCGAGCCAGCGGCGAAACACGGGGACGGCACTGTCCGGCGGCGTGGGACTCAGGAGGGCTGCTTCCACCAACTGCGGCGGTGGCGCGCCCGGGGTCTCGAAGAGCAGGCTTGCGGCCTCTCGTACGTGGCCGCGATAGAGCAGGGCCCCGCCAAGCCGCCGATGCCGGGCATCAGGCGTCAGCCAACGAGCATCGCCCGGCGGGGCGGCGGCCAGGGCGCGCGAGACCGCGATCAGTGCCTCGGTCGAATCGGGCGACCGCCGCAGCGCCCCTTGTGCATCGACCAGCGTCCCGGGTGAAGCACCTCGAACGAGCCGGGCGATCTCCGACGGCTGAGTCCGCGAGGCCTGCAGGATGCGTTGGGCCAGGACGATCCCGGAGGCGGACACGTCGGTGGGCTGCAGCTTCAGATAGCCCGCGGCATAGCGCTCGCCCGCTTCCAAGCCGTGGAGCCAGAGGGAGAGCTCGACCGGATGGATGTATCCGGGGGCAAAGGAGGAATCGATCGCGATCGCCCGCTCGAA
>DATBJC010000025.1:0-22867 GCA_036556625.1 Gemmatimonadales bacterium | reverse complement strand
CCGCCGTGGGCTTCGACCAGGTGCTTCACGATGGCGAGGCCCAGCCCGGTGCCCCCCTCCTGGCGGGATCGGGCGGTGTCGGCCCGGTAGAACCGCTCGAAGATCCGGGGCAGGTGCTCCCGGGTGATCCCGGCGCCGTTGTCGCGCACCGCGATGACGGTCCCGTCGCCATCGCGCCGCGACAGGCAGGCGATGCTCCCCCCCGCGGGCGTGTGCCGGAGCGAGTTGTCCAGCAGGTTGGTCAGCACCTGGCGCATCGCGTCCGGATCGGCGCAGAGCTTTTCGGCGTCGGGCTGCACTTCGACGGCGAACTCGACCTGCCGCGACTCGGGCCGGGCCGACACCACCGTCCACGCTTCCCGAGCCGCCGCGGCCACGTCCACTTCGATCCGATTGGGCTGCCAGCGCCCCGACTCGATGCGGGAGAGATCGAGCAGGTCGTCCACCAGCCGCTGCATCCGCCGGGCATTGGTCAGGATCGTCCCCAGGAAGACCCGCGCCATCTCGGGTTCCGGCGGCAGCGACAGCAGCGTCTCCGCGTATCCGGAGATCGAGGTCAGCGGGGTCTTGAGCTCGTGCGAAACGTTGGCCACGAAGTCCCGGCGGATCGCCTCCAGACGGCGGATCTCGGTGAGATCGTGGATCACCAGCACGGCGCCCCCGGCGGGAAGTGGCCGCGCATTGAGCAGCACCAAACGTCCGTCGAGCTCGACCTCGCGATCCTGCACTGACTCGCCCAGCAGCACGGCGTCCACCACCTCGCGCGCGGCCTTCACCCGAAAGAGCTCCGGGAGGTCGGGAAGAACGTCCAGGAGATCGTATCCCAGCAGACTGCGGGCCGCGGGATTGGCGGTGACGATCCGGCCCCGCTCGTCGGCCGCGATCACGCCTTCCACCATGGATTCCACCAACGCGGCCGTTTCCGCCTGCTCCCGTCTCAGCTCATCGAAGCGGTCGGCGAGCTGCTGGTGCATCTGCCGGAGCGCCTGGACCAGCGCGTCGATGTCGGGGATGCCGGAGCGGGGGAATCGTGGTGGGGAGCCCGAGGCGATCGCCCGCGCCGCCGTCGTGATGCCGGTGAGGGGGCGGGCAATCGAGCGACCGGCCACGAACGCCAGCACGGAGCCCACCAGAAGCGCCAGCAACGCAGCCCATGCGACCGCACTCTGGGCCCGGCGGACGATCTCGTCCACCTGGCTCAGATCGGTCGCCACCCGAATGGCGCCGGGACCGCCCGGAACGGCGACGTAGAGCAGCATCCGGCCCACCGTCTCGCTCCGCCGGGTGGCGACGCCGGTCCGTCCGGCCAGCGCGGCACGAATCTCCGGGCGGTCCAGATGGCTCTCGATCGCGGGGAGTGGTCCCGGCGGGAAGTCGCTGTCGGCGAGCACCCGGCCGCTCTGGTCCACGATGGTGATGCGCCGATTGTTCTGCGCCGCCAGTCGGCGGACGCTCTCACCCCAGGTGGTCGAGTCGGGGGAGAGCGCCTCCCGAATCAACCCCGCCTCGCTTTCCAGGGACCGCGCGATGTCGCCCACCAGGTCCCGGCGCAGCGAGCGCTCGGCGGCCAGCAGCAGCACCGCGACGGCCAGAATCAGGACCAGCAGCGTTCCCGCGACGAGGCGGGTGGCAAACCTCACCTGGTGCGAACCCCCCGCTCGGTGCCCTTGAAGCGGTAGCCGAACCCGCGAACCGTCTCGATCAGCTTGCCGGCGTCCCCCAGCTTGGTCCGGAGCCGTTGCACGTGCATGTCCACCGTGCGGGTCTGGATGTCGGGCTGTGCCTCCCACACCGTCTCCAGCAGCTGCGGCCGGGTCTGCACCCGGCCCCGCCGCTCGACCAGCGTGAGCAGCAGCTTGTACTCCGTGGCGGTGAGGCTGAGCTCTTCACCCGCGACCATGGCGCGGTGGGCCGACCGATCGATGGAGATGGGCCCGGCCGCGAGGGTGGAGCCGGCGGTGACCGGTGGCGCGGCCAGCCGGCGGAGCAGGGCGCGCACTCGCAGCGAGAGCTCCTGGGGGGAGAAGGGCTTGGTCAGGTAGTCGTCGGCGCCGAGGGTGAGCCCCCGGATCCGATCGGTCTCTTCCCGTCGGGCAGTCAGCAGAATGACGCCGACGTCCCGGGTCTCGTCCCGCTTGCGAAGCTCGTCCAGGATGTCGTACCCCGAGAGCCCGGGCAGCATCAGATCGAGAATGACGATGTCCGGCTTCTCTTCCCGGGCGGCCTTGAGCGCGTCGGGCCCGTTGGCCGCGGTCGACACCCGGAAGCCTGCCTTGGCCAGATGATACGCGACGAGCGCGGTGATGTCGGGCTCGTCATCCACCACGAGAATGCGATGGGTCATGTCCCTCTCTTGGCGCGAGTCAGTGCCCGGATCGGCGGCGGCTCCTGCACCCTGGTATGGGTGTGCGACCGGCTCCGGTGCGCCGCCCGGTCCCGCTCGGCGCGGAGCACCGAATCGCCCTGAATCACGGCGTCCAGAATCGCCGACAGCAGGCGGCCCGGTCCGCCGGCGTCCCGGCGGAGCCGGTAGAGGACGAACTGGGCGATGGGCGTGTCGCGAACCAGCTCCGCGCGGCGAAGCACCTGGAGGTGGCGCGACACGGTGGGCTGGGGCAGCTCGAGCACGTCTTGGAGGTCGGAGACGAAGAGCGGTGCGGCCGCCAGGCAATTCAGGATCCGGAGCCGGGTGGGCTCGGCGACGGTCAGGAGGATGTCGGCGGCGGACGGCGCGCTCATATGCGCCGCAACATATATATGGCTAGGAGAATGCACAAGAGGCCGTGGCTGTGGTGGGTCAGCGGCCCACGTCCGCCATCCACACGTCGCTCTGCCGATCGGCCAACGCGAGATAGAGGGTGTCGCGCCGCACGGTGAAGACGAAGCGGAAGTTCTGGTAGGTGGGTCCCTCGGAGTGCGCCACTTCGCGGATCGGCCTGCCGGCCGGCGGGGTCGCCAGAATGCGATAGCTCCCATCCGGCATCACGCCCGACACGTAGAGGGCGTTGCCGTCTTCCGCCCAGCGGGTGTAGAAGGGCTGAAATCCCGCCGGCAGCGTCATCAGAACCTGCGGGGCACCGCCACCCGCGGCCACTCGCATGATTCGCGCGCTGTTGATGTAGGTGGCCCATTGCCCGTCCGGTGTCCAATCGGCGCCCCCAGGGACCATGGACGGCACGACGAACGCCGGTATGGCCCGGTGCCAGTCCGGATCGTCGCCCGGGCGTCGAGCAACTGCGACCGACATCTCGCCGCCATCGCCCCACAGGGCGTAGAGCATCGCGCGCCCGTCAGGCGAGAGGCGCGGGTTGAGATTGTTGAGCGTGGGGACCTCGATACGGCTCCGCTGTCCTCCCATGGCAGGCATGACATACAGATCCCGAACCGACCCGCTTCGAGTGGCGTGAAAGGTGATCAGCTTCCCGTCCGGCGAGTATGCGGGCTGGAACTCGTCTTCCGGACCGGTCGAGATCGGCTCCGGCGGACCGCCGCCGTCGAGTGGCATCCGCCAGATATCCTGGTTGCCGCTCCGGTTGGAATCGAATACCAGCCAGCGTCCGTCCGGCGAGATCGAGAACGCCTCGATCACCTGCGAGCCGCTGGTGACCGGGCGGGCATCGCGTAACGACACCGAGCGGCGAGGTTGGAGGCCGATGGCGACGACGTTGGACGATTCGCTGAAGGCGCCGTACACCAGCCGGCGACCGTCGGCAGAGAGGCCGATCGTATGGGGATGGAGGCCGGTGGTGAGACGCGTCGGCGGGCCGGCCGCCGCGCCGGCGCGCGAGAGGCGAAGAAGGTAAATGTCTCGTCCGCCGTCCCGGTCCGAGACGTACAGGAGACCACGCGAATCCGGTGTCCAGATCGGGCTGGTATGGAGCGGCCGATCGTCGCTGAGCCGGATCGGCTCGCCGCCGGCCGAGCGAACTACCCAGATCGAGCTGGGTGCCAGGTTGGCGAAGGTGGGGTATTGCGGGTTGCCGGAGACGAAGGCGATCCATCTCCCGTCGGGCGACCAGACCGGGGAGTGAGGCTTCGCCGCAATCGACAGCGCACGAGTTGCCTCGCCGTCGAGCTTCCGCACGTAAAGTGTCTCGGCGCTGGAGTACACCACTTCCTCACCGCTCGGAGCCCACGCTCCCCACCCCGTCCGCTCGTCGGGAGTCTGCGCCGCCAGCAGGCGCGATACGCCGCCCAACGCGGGTATGATCTCCAGCCCGCGGGGCGAGAGGTGCAATAGCCTGGCGCCATCGGGCGACCAGGCCGGCACCGCAGGTTGCGCTCCGGGCCAGCGGGCCACCGTCACCGGCTCTCCTCCCGCGAGCTGCCGCACCACGAGCCGGCTTTCTCCTGGCGTCATCTGGCTGTACGCGACCAGCTTGCCGTCCGGCGAGACCGTCGGATTCATCTCCAGGCCGGGCTCGAGGGTGACCGCGGATCGCTTCCCCAGCACCGGCACCTGACCGCCGGCCCATCGGCTGGAGAGCAGTGCGCCCGCGGCAACGATCAGTGCCAGAGCCCCGATCAGGAGCCATCGGCGCGCTGGGATCTTTCCTGCGCCGGTTGCGGCAAGCGGCTGGGTCTGAGCGGGAGTCAGGCCCAGGCTCGGCGTCAGCTGCTGCTCCAGCTGGATCGCCAGCTCCTCGGCTGTCTGCCACCGGTCCGCGGGCCGTTTGGCCAGGCACTTCATGATGATAGAGCCCAGCACCGCCGGCACTGCCGGGCGTCGCGAGGTAACCGGCTCGGCTTGCTGGGTGACATGCGCCGCCAGGACTTCGTGGGGGGGTCCGCTGAACGGCGGCTCGCCCACCAGCAGCTCGTAGCCCAGCGCGCCAAGCGCGTAGATGTCCACCCGATGGTCGAGATGGGGGTCGGCGGCCGCCTGCTCCGGCGCCATGTAGGCCGGCGTCCCGAGCGCGATGCCGGCGGTGGTGAGCTGCTGCCGCCCGGTGGCCTCGCTGACCGCCTTGGCCACCCCGAAGTCGGTGACCAGGGCGTGCCGCCCCGAGAGCAGCACGTTGTCCGGCTTGATGTCGCGGTGAACGACGCCCTGCGAATGGGCATAGGCCAGCGCGTCGGCCACTTCGGCCAGCAGCTTCACCGCATCGTGCACCGGGAGCTCGCCCTTGCGGGTCAGGCGCCCGCGCAGGTTCTCCCCGTCCACGAACGGCATCACGTAGTAGAGGAAACCCTGGGCCTCACCCGAGTCGTGCAGAGGCAGGATGTGCGGATGCTGCAAACTGGCGGCAAGCTCGATCTCGCGGAGGAAGCGTGCGGGACCGAGGGTCGCGGCCAACTCGGGGCGAAGGACCTTGAGCGCCACCTTGCGCCGGTGCTTCAGGTCCTCCGCCAGGTACACCGTCGCCATTCCGCCCTGACCCAGTTCTCGCTCCAGCCGATAGCGGTCGGCGAATGCCGCGATGAGTGTGGGTGAGATCTCAGGCATGCACTGCAAATCTGCCAGCGACCCAGGCGGGTCGCCAGCAGGTGGGGTGCTACCGGCAGACGGCCGCGGTCAGGACGCGGCCAGATCCCTCGCTTCGCTCGGGATGAAGTGCCACGATCACCGAGCGCCTTGGCTTCCCCAGGCTCCGGTGTTCGCTCAGCGGGGCGTAGCCATCCGATCCGGACGGGCCGGGGGAGCGGCCGGCGCCGCTCGAGCCGGGTCGTGCAACAGGGCACGCTCGGCAAAATCCTGCCGCTCCTGAAGCTCGGCGAGCTCACGCCGAAGCGTGAGGCACTCGTCCTCCACGGCCCGAATGCGCTCCTCGCTTTCCGCCGCCAGTCGCTGCGGTGCCGAGCTGCGCCGCTCGATCAGGCGCGCCAGCGCCAGTCCGACACGGCCCATGACCAGGGCACTGGTGACGACGAAGATCAGCTGGGTGAGGTCGCCGGGATCCATCGGGGCTCCATGCAAGGATGCCCAAATCTATATTCCCCTCCGATGCTCTCGCTCCTCTTCGCAGCATCGATCGCCGCCACTCAAGCTCCGGACAGTGCCCACGTCGTGCTCGTCGCCACGACGGACGTGCATGGCCGCGCCACCGCGTGGGACTATCTGGCGGACCGGAGCGCCCCCGGCGGACTCACCCGCGTGGCGACACTGGTGGACTCGATCCGCCGTCGCCATCCCGGGCAGGTCATCGTGCTCGACGCCGGCGATCTCCTGCAGGGCACCCCCTTCGCCGCCTATTCCGCGCGGACGGGACGGCGAGGTCCCAACCCGATCATCGAAGCCATGAATCTGGCGGGGTACGACGGGGCCACGCCGGGCAATCACGACTTCGACTGGGGCGTGGCCGAGCTGGAGCGGGCGCTGGCCGACGCGGCCTTCCCCTACGTGAGCGCCAACGTCCACACCCTTCCGGGCGACACGCTGCTGGTGAGTCCCTTCCGGACCCTGCGCCGCGGGCCGGTGCGGGTCGGCGTCACCGGCTTCACCACGCCGGGCACCATGGTCTGGGACCGCGACAAGCTGCGCGGCCGGATCCGGGTGGGCCGGATCGAACCGGCTGCACGGCGGACTTTCGAGATGATGCGCCGGGACGCCGACCTCGTCGTGGCGCTGTCGCACAGCGGCCTGTCCGGGAGCTCGACCTACGACACCACGGGAGTCGGCGGGGAGGACGTGGCGGAGACCTTCGCCAGGCTGCCGGCGCGGCCGGACATCGTAATCCTCGGGCATTCGCACCGCGAGATACGGGACACCTCCATCGGCGGCGTGCACTTCGTGCAGCCCGGCCCTTTCGCGCGCAGTGTGGCCGTCGTACACCTGGACCTGCGTCGTTCGCAATCGGGCCGGTGGACCGTGGCGCGGATCCGGTCCGACCTGATCCCGACCAGGGAGGTGGGTCCCTCCACACTGATCGATCAGCGCCTGGCGCCGACCCACGACTCGGTGCGCGCCTGGCTGGCAGCGCCGGTCGGAATGACCCTGGCGCCGATGCCCGCGAGCGCGGCGCGCGCCGGGCCGACGCCGATCCTCGACTGGTTGCTGGAGACCCAGCGGCGTCGAGCCGCCGCCCAGCTCGCGGCCGGACCGCTCTTCGACCTCGCTGCGGGGTTCGCTGATACCATCCGGCGCCGGGACATCCGCCGCCTCTATCCCTACGAGAACACCCTTCGCTCGGTGCGGATCACCGGAGAGCAGCTGCGCCGGTACCTCGAGCGGAGCGCGGAGTACTTCCAGGTGGACCCGGCCGGCCGGGTGGCGCTCAACCGGGGGATGCCGGGGTACGATTTCGATATCGTCCGTGGCGCGCGATATGACATAGACCTCCGGCAACCGGTGGGCAGCCGAATCCGGAACCTGTCGGTAGCCGGACGACCGGTGGAGTCGGCCCAGAGCTTCACCCTGGCGATCAACAGCCACCGCCAGACCGGCGCGGGAGGCTATGCGATGATAGCCGGCGCGCCCGTGGTCTATGACGAGGGCGAAGGCATCCAGGAGCTCCTGGAGGCCGAGTTGCGACGCGCGCCCCTGGACCCGGGCACGATCGCGCCATCCGCATGGCGCATCGTGCCCGAGGTATCAGCCGTAGCGGTGCGGGAGATCTACCACATCGCCCCGGCGCCCCTGCCTCCCTCACCTACCGACACCATCGTCCTGCGGGTGCTCGGCACGGGAGGGCTCCACGGCGCGCTCGAGCATGCCGGAGCCGTCGATCAGGCGATGGACAGCCTTCGGCTCCAGTGTGCCTGCCCCACGCTGCGGCTCGACGGCGGAGGAGCGGGCACCAGCCGGGCGGCCCTGCCGGTGCTGGATCGGATGGGGTTCGCGGCCTCGGCGTTGGCCGAGCGGGACTTCGACCGGTCGCTGGACTCGCTGCGAAGCCGGCTGGGCGAATCCTCGTTTCCCTGGCTCGCGGCCAACGTCTTCGATAGCGCCACCGGACGGCGTCCGGCCTGGGTGGTGCCCTATAGAATGATCGACACTGCCGGCCTTCGGATAGCGATGCTGGGTTACGTCACGCCCGATACCAAGAACCGGCAGCCTGCCGAGCGGACTCGAGGGCTTCGCTTCGGTGGAGGCGAGCTGGGCCTGCACGACGCGTTGGGCGAAGTGCGCCAGGCCAAACCCACCTTCACGATTCTCATCGCGCATGCCGGCGCCGCCTGTGACGGCCTCCGCTGCGAGGGTGAGCTGATCCGGCTCGCAGAGGAGCTCCGAAGCAGCGGCGTGGATCTGATCCTCGGCGGTGACGGCACCTCTCCGGTCGAGACTCGCATAGCCGGGATCTCGGTGGTGAGCGCCGCCGGGCCGCGTTCGGTTGCGGTGGGCGACCTGGTGAAGACGCCCGCCGGTGGGCTCGAGGTCCGGACCCGGGTGGCTGCCGTACCCGCGGCGGCGGGCCGACCTCGAACGCCGCTGGCCGGTGCGCTCGACACCTTTGCTCGGCGCAGCGACAGTCTGGCCCGGCGGGCGCAGGCGCAGCTCAAGCGGCCTCTGGCCCGCGACGGCGAGCAGAATGCGCTGGGCGGCGTGCTCGCCGAGGCGAGGCGAAACCTGGCGCGGGCTGATCTCGGCCTGGTCCGGAACCAATCGATCCGAGCCGATCTCCCCGCCGGGCTGGTGACGTTAGCCAAGCTCCGGGAAGTCGAGCCGGCGGGATCGGAGCTGGTCCGTCTCACGCTCACCGGAGCGCAGGTCCAGAGCCTCCTGGAGCGCGCGCTGGAAGGGCCGGACGGGCCAACCATCCACCTCGCGGGCGGCCGGGTGCGCTACGATCCGGGTGCTGCGGCCGGTCGCCGGGTGAAGGAGGTTACCTTGGGCAGTCGGAAGCTGCGCCCGCGGGAGAGCTATACCCTGGCCACCGACGACTCCACCGCCGCTGGCGCCGGCGGCTTCACCATGCTGGTGGGGCGACCGCTGGAACGGGTCGGACTCCTGGACGTCGAGGCGGCGGCCACCTACCTTCGGCGCCTTCCCCAGCCGGTCGAGATCGAGGCCTCGCCGGCCTTCCAGTCCACCCGCCGATGAGTGGCCGATGCGCGTCTTCGTGAACGCCGTTCCTCTGGAGGTCGGGAAGGGCACGGACGTGCGGGCGGCGGTCCAGGCGCTCGACGCCGAGCTGGAGCGGAAGCTGCTCGCCGGGGCGGCCTACGTCACCGACGCCCGGGGTATCGAGATGCCGCTGGACTCCGGTCTGGCGGAGGGCGCGATTCTCCGGGTGGTGGTCAGCGCCCGGCGCAGCGGCGGAGAGCCCCATGCTGACGCGTGAGCTGCTGGGCCGCCTGCCCAAGGCGGAGCTGCACACCCACCTCGACGCCGCGCTCCGGCCCGAGACCATGATCGAGCTGGCCCGGGGCACCGGCTTCGCGCTCCCCACCCGGGACCCGGAGGCGCTCCGCCGGTTCATGCGGGTGGATGACGCCGCCAACCTGGAGGACTATCTCAAGCGGTTCGAGTACACCATTCCGCTGCTTCAGAGCGCGGAGGCAATCGAGCGCGTCGCCTACGAGATGGTGGAAGACGCGGGCCGCGATGGGGTCCGCTACCTCGAGGTGCGGTACTGCCCCTGGCTCAGCCGGCATCAGGGGCTCTCGATGGAGCGCGCCCTCGAGGCCGAGCTGGCCGGCCTGTCCCGGGGCGAGCGGGACTTCGGCGTGGTGAGCCGGGTGATCAACTGCTCGCTCAGGCACTACGATCCGGGCGTGTCGCTGGAGATCGCGCGGCTCTCCGTGGCCTATCGCGACCGTGGTGTAGTGGCGTTCGACCTGGCCGGCGGCGAGGCGGGACGGCCAGCGGGGACGCACCGCGCTGCCTTCGATCTGGCTGCGGAGGGGCGGCTCGGAATCACGGTCCACGCGGGTGAGGCGGCGGGGGCGGAGTCCATTGCCGACGCGGTGGACCATTGTCATGCCGATCGGATCGGGCACGCCACTCGGCTGTACGAGGATCCGGCGCTGCTCCGCTACCTGCGGGACCGGCACATCCTGCTCGAGATCAACATCACCAGCAACGTGCAGACCCACGCGGTGCCCGAAGCCGCGGCCCACCCGGTCCGCGGGTACTTCGACCAGGGGCTCGCGGTCACGCTCTGCACCGACGGCTGGCTCATGTGCGGCGTCGCGCTCAGCGACGAATACTGGCTGGCTCACACGGTGCTCGGGTTCACCCGCCAGGAGATCGACCAGATGATCCTCACCGCCTTTGCCGGTTCGTTCCTCCCCTGGCCCGAGCGTCGGGCCCTGCTGGAGCGGGTCACTTCCGAGCTGCGGACTCTTCAGTGACGGCCGCGCGCGCGCTCGTCGCGCTCGGCCTCCTCGCACTCGCCGTCGCCGGCGCGTGGCTGGTGCCGGGCCTCGCCGGCCGCGGCGTGGCCGCGGTCGTGGCCCAGCAGGCGGCCGCTCCGCCCAGCGATTCAGCTGGCGTGACTACGAGCCGGCAGTCGTCCGGCACCAGCCTGGCCGAGCGGCTGACCGGTGTGCTCGGTCTCGCGGCAATCATCGGGATCGGCGTCGCCTTCTCGCGAGACCGCCGGCGGATCCGGTGGCAGGTGATCGGCTGGGGGCTGGCGCTGCAGGTGGCGTTCGCGATCTTCGTGCTCCGGATACCCGCGGGCCAGGCGCTGTTCCGGCGGCTGGGCGATCTGGTGACCGCTCTGCTGCACTATTCCTATGCCGGCTCGGAGTTCGTGTTCGGTGAGCTGGGAAAGCCCAACTCGAGCCTGGGCGTCGTCTTCGCCTTTCAGATCCTGCCCGCCATCATCTTCGTCTCGGCGCTCTTCGCGATCATGTACTACCTGGGCATCATGCAGGTGATCGTGCGCGCCTTCGCCGTGGTGATGAGCCGGATCATGGGCGCCAGCGGGGCGGAGAGCCTCAACGTGGCCGCGTCCATCTTCATGGGCCAGACCGAAGCGCCGCTCACCATCCGGCCCTTCCTGCCCCGGATGACCCGTTCGGAGCTGATGACGGTGATGACGTCGGGGATGGCCCACATCTCCGGCTCGATCATGGCGGCGTACATCGCCTTCGGGATCGAAGCCAGACACCTCCTGACCGCGGTCATCATGACGGCTCCCGGTACGATCCTGATGGCAAAGCTCTTCGAGCCGGAGACCGACACGCCGGAGACCTACGGCAACGTGCGGCTGGACATCCCCCGGACCGACGTCAACGTCGTGGACGCGGCGGCGCGCGGCACCAGCGAGGGCCTCCACCTGATGCTGAACGTGATCGCGATGCTGGTCTCGTTCATCGCGCTGGTGGCGCTCCTGAACGGCGGCTTCGGCGCGCTGCACGGCTGGCTGCCCTGGTTCCCCCCCGACCTGCAGACGGTGCTCGGCTGGATCTTCCGGCCGGTGGCCTTCATCATGGGCGTGCCGTGGCACGACAGCGGCACCATCGGCAGCCTGCTGGGCACCCGCATGGTGCTGAACGAGTTCATCGCCTATGCCCAGCTGGGGCCGATGCGCGAGGCCCTCGATCCCCGCTCGTTTACGATCGCCTCGTTCGCGCTGGCCGGATTCGCCAACTTCAGCTCGGTGGGTATCCAGCTCGGCGGCATCGGGGCGCTCGCGCCCGAGCGGAAAGGCGACCTGGCCCGCCTGGGGTTTCGCGCCATGCTGGCCGGAACCTTGGCCAACTTTCTCTCCGCCACGATCGCGGGCATCCTCCTGTGAGGGCTGCCGACGCCGAGCCAGCGGCCCGGGTGGAGCAGGCTGCCCGCTCCATCTCCGATCGGGCCGGCTCGGTTCCCGACATCGCGATCGTGCTGGGAAGCGGCCTGGGTCACCTGGCGGAGAGACTTGGGGACGCGCGGCGAATTCCCTACGCGCAGATCAGTGGCTTTCCCCGCACCACGGTGGTGGGTCATCAGGGAGAGCTGGTGATCGGGTCATTGGGCGGCAGAGCCGTCTTGGTGCAGAGCGGGCGCTTCCACCTCTATGAGGGTCATCCCGCCGAGACCGTCGCGCTGCCGGTCCGGGCCATGGCCACGCTCGGCGTCCGGACCGTCATCCTCACCAACGCGGCCGGAGGGATCCGGCGGACTTTCTCCCGCGGCGCGCTGATGATGATCGCGGATCACATCAATCTCACCTTCCGGAATCCGTTGATCGGTGCCGTGCTGTCGGGAGAAGAGCGATTCCCCGACATGTCCGACCCGTACGACCGCGCCTTGCGCGGGCTGGCCCGCGAGGTGGCGCGGGAGCGGGGCATCGCGCTGGAGGAAGGGATCTACCTGCAACTGCTGGGGCCCAGCTATGAGACCCCGGCCGAGGTCCGGATGGCCGAGCGACTCGGCGCCGACGCGGTGGGAATGTCCACTGCCGTGGAGGTGATCGCCGCCCGGGCGCGGGGACTCCGGTGTCTGGCGTTCTCCACCATCACCAACCCCGCTGCGGGAATCACCGGCGAGCGGCTGTCGCACGCCGAGGTGATGGAAGTGGCCGCGCGGGTGGCGGGGGATCTGGAGCGATTGATCGAGGGGGTTGTGGGCGGATTGTGACCGGCGTCGCTCAGCGAGACCGGCGCGCAGCCACTGTGTGATTGAGCGGCCCGTGCCCGCTGCCCAGCGCGGGAGCAGCCGCGATGGCCCGGTGCACGAAATCCAGCCCATCGGCGACCGCGTCCTCGAGCTCGCGACCCAGCGCCAGGCCCGCAGTGATGGCGGCGGAGAGGGTACAGCCGGTGCCGTGGGTGGAAGTGGTTTCGATGCGCTCGTGGTGGAAGGCCCGGATGCCCTCCGCCGTCACCAGAAGATCGGTGATCTCGTTGCCCGCGAGATGCCCGCCCTTCACCAGCGCGGCCCTGGCTCCGAAGTCCAGGAGGGTCTCTCCCGCGCGCCGCATCGAGGCCTCGTCGTGCACCGCTCTTCCGGTGAGGATCGCGGCCTCGTCCAGATTCGGGGTCACCACCGCGGCGAGCGGGAGCAAACTCTCGCGGATGACATCCTCCGCCTCGGGGGAGAGCAGACGATCGCCCGAGGTCGAGACCATGACCGGATCCACCACCAGAGGCGACCACCCGTTCTCCCGGATCGCCTTGCCGACCAGGCGCACGATGGATACCTCCGAGAGCATGCCGGTCTTGAGCGCGACCGGAGGCAGATCCTCGGCGAGCGCCGCGAGCTGGGCCGACACCATGGCCTCGGAGACCGTCTCGACCGCGCGCACGCCGCGGGTGTTCTGGGCCGTCAGCGCCACGATGACCGAGGTCCCGAAGACCCCGAACTGCTGGAAGGTCTTCAGGTCGGCCTGGATGCCGGCGCCGGCCCCGGAATCGGAGCCGGCGATCGTCAGCGCGATCTTCATCGAGCAGACCGGTCCATGACGAGCTCTCTCAAGACGATGATCCGCGACCTTCACCGACGGCGCGGCCGCGAGCGCCGGGGCCTGGCGCTCGCTGAGGGCGTGCGGCTGGTGGAAGAGGCACTGGATGCCGGTGTTCCCATTCGGGGCGTCGCGATCTCGCCGGCGCTGGAAGCTACCACTCGCGGCAAGGCGCTCAAGAGCGCGCTGGAGCAGAACGGAGTCCGCCTCGACCCGGTGAGCGACGTCGAGCTGGACCAGCTGGCCGACACCGAGCACCCCCAGGGTGTCGTCGCCGTGATCGAGCCCCGGCGCTGGTCCCTGGACGACATCGCCGTCGCGGCCGGCGCACCGGTCGTGGTCTTGGATGGGGTCCAGGATCCCGGCAATGTGGGCACCATTCTGCGCTCGGCGCTCGGTCTGGGTGCCTCCGGCGTGGTGGCCCTGAAGGGCACCGCCGAGCTGGGCAATCCCAAGGTGGTGCGCGGAAGCATGGGCGCCCTGTTCCGCCTGCCCGCGGTAGCTGCCGACACCGAGGCCTACCTCACGTGGGCGCGGGGGCAGGGAGTCGAGAACTGGGTGAGCGCGGCCGACGGCCAGGCGATCGAGCCCGGCACCGCCCGCGCGCATCCCGGCCCCATCGGCCTGGTGCTGGGCAACGAGGGCGCCGGCGTGAGCCCGGCGCTCGAGGCTGCGGCCGCGCGGCGAGTGGCCATCCGCTTGGCGCGGGGCGCCGAGTCACTCAACGTGGCGATCGCCGCGGCCATTCTGTTGCGCGAGGTCGCGCGGGTGAAGTGATGTGACTCTGCTCACGACCCTGCTGCCCCTGATTGCAGATTCTGCTTGATATGGAATCCACTCCCAGCCGCTGCCGCGATGGGTGATCCGGAGCCGGAGCCCGTCTCGCGGCAGCGCGGCGGTACTTCCCAGCCGGAGCGGGGTTTTGCGCGCAGCGTCCTGACGCTGGTGTCCGGCACGGCGCTCGCCCAGCTGCTGCTGGTGCTCGCCGTACCCGTTCTCGCACGGCTCTATACCCCGGCGGATTACGGCGTCCTGGCGGTGTACTCCGCGACATTGAGCGTATTGGTCGTGTTGGGGTCCCTGCGCTACGAGGCGGCCATCACGCTGCCCGAAGACGACGAGACGGCGAGCGCGTTGCTCGCGCTCTGCATCCTGATCCTCATCGTCATGGCGGGCGCGGTCTCGCTGCTGCTGTGGTTCGCCGGGGACCGGTTCGTCACCCTGCTCAATGTGCCCGGCCTCCGCCCCTATCTCTGGCTGATCCCCTTCGGGTTGACCGGCGCCGGTCTCTATCAGGCACTTTCCCATTGGACCATTCGACGCGGGGCATTCACCAGGCTGGCGCGGACGAAGCTCAGCCAGGGTATAGGACAAGTGGTGGCTCAGGTGGGTCTGGGAGCCGCGGGGGTCGGTGCGCCGGGGCTTCTGATCGGGGATCTGGTCGGGCGGGTTGCGGGTGCCGGCGGGCTCGGGGTGACCGCACTGCGGGATCGGCCCGCCGGGTCCCTGACCCTGGCGCGGCTCCGAGCGGCGGCCTCCCGCTATCGCCGCTTTCCCCTGCTGACCACCTGGGCAGGACTGCTCAACCAGGGAAGTCTCCAGCTCCCCTCGATGTTCTTTTCGGCCGCGTTCGGTGTGGCAGCCGCGGGTCTCTACGCCCTCAGCTACAAGATGATGGTACTCCCGACCATGCTGGTCGCGTCCGCGGTCGGGCAGGTATTTCTCTCCCGGGCCGCGGTTGCGGCGCGGGAGCCGGAGCAGCTCGCGAAACTCACCGAGCGCACCGCGGTCGCGCTGTTCGCCGCCGGGCTTCCGGCGTTCGGCCTGATCGCGCTGGCCGGGCCCCAGCTGTTCGCGGCCGTCATGGGAAGCCGCTGGGAGCAGTCGGGCCAGTACGCCCAGATCCTGGCGCCCTGGTTCGCGCTCTGGCTGGTGAGCAATCCCCTCAGCGGGCTGCTGAGCGTCCGGGAGTGGCAGGGCTCCGCGCTCGCTTTCACCACGTTGGAGTTCACCCTTCGCCTCGGCGCGCTCCTGATCGGCGAGAGCCACAACTCTCCGCGTCTCGCCGTTGCGCTGCTGTCGGCGAGCGGCGTCGTCATCGCCAGCGCGTCCATCGTCCGGTTCATGCTGGCCGGATACAGCTCGGCCGGGAGGCTGCTCGGCCCCGCCGCTCGATTGCTGGGGCTGGCGGCGGGCTGCCTGCTCCCCGGGGCGGCGGCACTGTACGCCGGCAGCAGGTTCCTGGCGATGGTGACTGCGGCACTGGGCACCGTGGTGTACTACGTCCTGGTGAGCCGCTCGGTGGTGCCGTTGCACGGGATCCGCTTCGGCATGGACCCGAGCGACACCGAGGCCACGCCGTGAAGATTCTCTACGTCACCCAACGGCTGCCATTCGGCCATGGCGAGACGTTCATCGTGCCGGAGCTCGAGGCGCTGCTCGCGCGCGGCCACGAGCTGTTGATCGTGCCGCAACTCTCCGATGATCCGATCCTGCACGACGACGTCGGGCCCATCATGGCTCGAACCCGGATGCTGCCCGGGGCCGGCCGGATCGCGGGAGCGGTGCTGCGCTCGCTGCTGCGACAGCCCGGGCGAACCCTGGGTGCCTTCTGGCGGCTCCGCAGAACCAGGCTGCTCCGCCGGATGATCGCCAACGCCATCGCGACCGCGCAGGGGATCTGGCTGGGAGACCTGGCTCGCTCCTGGGGGGCCGAGCACATCCATGCCCATTGGGCGCATCTGACGGCCACGATGGCCATGGGCGCCAGCACCGTGAGTGGTATTCCCTGGAGCTTCACGGCGCATCGATACGACGTCGTGCTCAACAATCTTCTGTCCGACAAGCTGCGGTCGGCTGGTTTCGGACGCTTCATCGGCCGTCACATGCTGGAAGTGGCCCGGTCGCTGGTCGGACCCGACGCGATCGCCCGCGCCATGGTGCTGCACATGGGCGTCGCGTTGCCGCCCCTGCGGGACCACGACGTGAGAGCGCCCCGGGTGCCGGTCGTGCTCTGCCCCGCGAGCCTCGTGCCGGTGAAGGGACAGCGCTACCTCCTGGATGCAGCGGCCAGCCTGGCTGCCCGGGGCACCACCTTCGAGCTCTGGCTCGCGGGCGAGGGGCCCGAGGAAAGCGATCTCACCCGACGGATCAGGGACCTCGGGCTGGGCGACCGGGTTCGGCTGCTCGGGCTGGTGCCACACGCCGAACTGCTCCAGCTGTACGCGCAGCGCGAGGTGGACTGCGTGGTGCTGCCGAGTCTCGATTTGGGCAATGGGAAGCACGAGGGCATCAGCGTGGCACTGGTCGAGGCGATGGCATACGGGGTCCCGGTCGTCTCGACGGCGACCGGCGGCTTGACCGAGCTGCTCGAAGATGGTGCCGGAGTCCTGGTTCCGCCGGCCAACCGTGATGCGCTGGCCGACGCGTTGGCGCGGGTGCTGGGCTCGGCCGAATTGCGAACCCAACTGGGTCGGGCCGGCCGCCGGCGTATCGAGCAGGACTTCGATGTGACTCTGGTGGCCGGCGAGCTGGTCCGGCGCTTCGCCTCGGCGCGGCAGGCGTGACCGGTGCGCAACGTCCTGCTGGTCACCCGAGGGTTCCCTCCCACCAGTCACGTATCGGTGGAGCGGGTGACCAAACTGGCGAAGTATCTTCCCGACTTCGGCTGGCGCCCGACCGTGCTCACCGGGGCACGGGGGACATACGGCCTTCCGGAGGATCCGAGCTCCCTGGCGGAAGTGACCGGTGTGGACGTCATTCGCACTCCCGCTCCCGAGTTCTCGTTGTTCTACAGAGCGCGGCTCGGGCGAGGCGAGAGTCCGTCGCTCCGCAGCATACCTCGGCGCAGCGTCTGGCATCCCAAGTCGTGGCTGGTGCCCGACTCCCAGCTGCTGTGGTATCCCTTCGCGATTCGGGCGGCCCTGCGCCGGGCCCGAAGCGCGGGATGGAGCGCGGTGGTGGCCTCCTCGTTCCCGCCAACGGCCATTCTGATCGCCCACACCGTCTCGGGGCGGCTCCGGGTGCCCTACGTCGCCGATTTCCGGGACTCGTGGACCGGCTACCACTCCGCGCCCCGCCGGCCTGCGCCGCTCGCCGCGCTGGAGCGCCGGTTGGAAGCGGCGATGCTGAGGGACGCCGCGGCCGTGGTGTCGGTGGACCCGCGCCTTGTGCTGCCAGCGCTCGACCGCCTGCCACCCCAGAAGCGGCCGCCCCTCGCCGTCATTCCGAACGGGTACGATGAGGCGGACTTCCAGGGCCTCGAGCCGGCCGACCTCCCCCGGTTCTCCATGGTGCACACCGGGCAGATGCGTCGGGCGCCCCGTCTCCTGTGGGAGGCCCTGTCACGAGCGATTGAGCTTCGCCCCGAGCTGCGTGGGCGGCTGCATCTCTGGCAGGTAGGCTTCGTGGACTCGCGGGCCGGCCAGGCGCTCGCGGCCCCGCCCGAGGGGGTGGTGGTGCACCACGTCCCCCCGGTGCCGCAGCGCCAAGCGATCGGGTATATGCTCGGCGCCGACCTCTTGCTGGTGGAGGAGTTCCAGTCGATCATGCCGTCCAAGACGCTCCAGTACCTTCGGGCCGGTCGACCGATCCTCGGAGTGCTCGACGGGGACGGACTATTCCGCGACGTGCTGGGGGCGGTGCCCCAGGCGGTACTGGTCCAAGGCGACGAGGCGGCCCGCGCAGGCGACTTGATCGCGGAGATGGCCACCCGCCCCCGAGCCCCCAGCATCGAGCCGAGCCGGTCGGTGACGGCGTACTCCCGGCACGAGATCGCCCGCCGATTCGCCGCCGTGCTGGACGAGGCCGTTGATGTGGACTGATTGGGTCTTGCCCGACGCCGTCATCGTGGCGTACTTCGCGCTGTTCGGCGCGATCATCGGGAGCTTTCTCAACGTCTGCATCCTGCGCTGGGGGGCCGAGCCGAAGCAGTCGGTGATGCATCCACCCTCCCGCTGTCCCACCTGCGGCCACGCGATCCGCTGGTACGAGAACGTCCCTGTCCTCTCCTGGCTCTTTCTCCGGGGAAAGTGCTCCCAGTGCGGCACCCGGATCTCTCCCATGTATCCCGCGATCGAGGCGACGACGGCCGTGCTGTGGGGACTGGCGGCGGCCCGGCTCGGCTTCGGCCTCCCCGCGATCGAGCTGGCGGTGGCCGCGACGCTCCTCCTGGGGATCGCCGTGAGCGACGCCCGTGCCTTCATCATTCCCCACGAGTTCTCTCTGGGCGGCACGGCGATCGCGCTCGCCTTCTCGGCCTGGCCCGATCCGGCCGGCGTGCTCGGCGCGGTCCAGGGCGCGCTCTTCGGCGCGGGGCTCGTGCTGCTGGTCGGCGAGCTGACCGAGCTGGTGCTCGGCCAGGAGGCCATGGGCGGCGGTGACTGCGCGCTGATGGGTCTGGTCGGCGCGTTCTTCGGCTGGGAGTCGGCCTGGCCGGTGCTGGCACTCGGCGCCTTCATCAGCGTCGTGCTGCACTTCATCTCCAGCCTTCGTCCGCTGCCTCCGGCGGAGCCGGGCACGCCTGAAACGCAACGTCAGGGAATTCGCTGGGGCAAGCTGGTCCAGCTGGTGGCGGGTGGGCTGGCGCTGGTGGCGCTCATGGGCCTGGCGGCCCGCACCGGGATGATCGGGGCGATGTTGCTGGCCGTGTTCCATGCCGTGCTCGGCGCGGGCGCCGCGTACTACGCGTCCTTCCTCCTGCTCAGCCGCGTGCCGGCGGGAGCGCTGACGCAGGTGTGGGGCCTGCTCGGCGCCGGCTTCGGCATTGCGCTCGGGACGGCGACCTGGCCGGGCCTCGTGGCCGGTCTGGCGCTCGCGGGAGGATCACTGTTCTGGGCCTCGCGACAGACGGTGATCTCCTCCCCGGCCACGACCGATGAGCTGAGCGCGCACGGCTATCTGCCGTTCGGAGTCGGCCTCAGCATCGCCGCGGTGGTGCTGGCCTACAGCGGAGGGTTCGACTGGGTGCGCGAACTGTTCGCCGAGATCGCCCTGGGAGTCGGATGATGGGACGCGCGACCTGGCTGGCCGGCTGCGCCGCCCTCCTGCTCGCGTGCCGGGGTGAGGCGCGGCAGGCACGCCAAGCCCGGGGCGACGAGGAGCTCGCCCGCCTGGTGGACAGCCTGCGGGCGCCGGTGGAGCAGGCCACCGGCCTGCGATTCACCGCCCCGCCGCGCTCGGCGATGCGCAGCCGCGAGCAGGTGCGGGAGTACCTGATCATGAAGCTGGACGAGGAGCTGCCCCCGGCGCGACTGCAAGGGATGGAGACCGCCTACCGCATGTTCGGCCTGCTGCCCGACACGCTGCAGCTGCGCCCGCTGCTGCTCGACCTGTACACCGAGCAGGTCGCCGGATTCTACGACCCGGACTCGGCCACGCTGTTCGGCGTCGAAGGCTCGGACCGGACCCAGCTGCGGCTGGTGCTGGCGCACGAGCTGATCCATGCCCTCCAGGGACAGCACCTGCCGCTGGACTCGATTCTCGATGCCCGGGACAACAACGACCGGCTCGCCGCGGCGCAGGCGATCCTCGAGGGGCAGGCCACCCTCGCCTCGCTCGAAGTGCTCGCGCCGGGCCAGGATGTGGCGCGCAATCCCCAGTTCTGGGAGCTGTACCGCGAGCAGGTGCGGCAGCAGCAGTCGTCCATGCCGGTGTTCCGCCGCGCGCCGCTGGTGGTGCGCGAGGCGCTGATCTTTCCTTACCTGCAGGGCGCGGAGTTCATGCACTGGTGGGAGCGCGAGGGCCGTGACTCATTGCCCTATGGTTCCCGCATGCCGGTCTCGACCGAGCAGGTCCTCAACCCCGAGCGCTATGCCCGAGGAGACCGGCCCCTCCCGCTCGCCTTCCAGCCCGACTCGGGCGTGGTGTACGAGGACGTGCTCGGGGAGAACGAGATCCGGGTGGTGCTCGCGGTGCTGGCGGGCTCGGACGAGGTCCAGACGGTGATGCCGATCGGCTGGGGCGCCGACCGCTTCCGGCTCTATCGGACCCCGGAGGGTGAGGCGCTGGTCTGGTGCGTCGTGTGGGATGATCCTCGCTCGGCGGAGCGGTTTCTGCGGAGCGCGGCCGGATTGCGGGGGACCTCGCGGCCCGGCTACCGGGCCGAGCTGGACTCGCTCACGGTGGGAGGGAAGCCGGCGACTCGCTACGTATTGGGACCCAAGTCGTGGGTGCGCTGGAGTAGCCTGCCGGAGTTGACGCAGTAGCGACTTTGCTGTCGGTCATCCCTCTCCGCTCGGGATGACACTACCCGCCGAAGCCGGTCAGCCGCGACACGGTGTAGAGAATCAATCCCACCAGCCCGCCGACCAGCGTCCCGTTGATCCGGACGAACTGGAGGTCGCGACCCACCGCCAGCTCCAGCCGCTTCGAAGTCTCGCCCGGATCCCAGTTGCTTACCGTGTGCTCGATGAGCCGTCCCACCTCGTGGCGATGCTGTTCCACCACCCGGAGCACGGCCTCCACGATCCAGCCGTCCAGCTTGCCCAGCAACGCCGGGTCGTCCAGCGCAGCATCTGCCAGCGCGATGAGGCCGCGCTCGAGCGCACCGGGGGCCTCGCCGACGGCGGGCTCCGCCTGGTGATCCAGCACCCGCTTCACTTCGTCCCAGAGCGACGCGCTCAGCCTTCGGCTGGTGGGGTGATCGAACAGCTGCTGCTTCACCGCATCCGCGCGGGCGATCACCTCGGGCTCCTCCCGAAGCCGGACGATCCAGTCGGTGAGAAGATCGTCGAACTGCTTCCGCATCGGATGCGAGGGATCGGTGGCGACCTCCAGCAACGTGTGCTGGATGCCGGCGATCACTTTGGCGTGCACCTGCTGGTCCACGAAGTGGGGAACCCACCAGGGGCTCTCCGCCTCGATCCGGCTCCGGATGAATTCCTCGTTCTCCAGGAGCAGCCGGCCCAGACTGTTGATGACCTGATCCAGCAGCTGTTGATGGCGGTCGTTGGCGGTGAGCAGCACCAGCCCCTTGGCCAGCACCGGAGCGATGGGACGCTGCCGGAGCGGCTCGATCACGCTGCGCTCCAGCAGGGCATGGACATCGTCGTCCTTCACCACTTCGGTGGCGCTTCGGAGCGCCGATGCCGCGTGGCTGGACAGTGACCGCGCGTTCTCCGGCCGGCGAAGCCATTCGGCCGTCCGCCGGCTGGGCTGGACGGCCAGGAGCTTGGGCCCCAGGACCTCGGGCGAGAGAAAGTTGTGCTGCACAAAATTGCCTAGGGTACGCCCGATCCGGTCCTTCCGGGTGGGAATGATGGCGGTGTGTGGGATCGGGATGTTGAGGGGATGCCGAAACAGTGCGGTGATCGCGAACCAGTCGGCCAGTCCACCGACCATGGCGGCCTCGGCGGTGGCGCGGACGTAGCCCAGCCATGGGTGTCGCGGCTCCAAGACCAAGGCAGCCAAGAAGATGACGCTCATGACCACGAGCAGTCCCGTGGCCCGTCGCTTCATCCGGTCCAGCTGGATCTGCTTCGCCTCGGCGTCGGCGACCTGGGGGATCGGCACGGCCCGGGGCAAGGGTATCGTCATGGCAGGAAATTAGCATGGATCCAGGGCCGCCTCGACCAAACTCTGGAAACCATGATCTCTTCGCGAATTCTGACCGGCGCCCTCTTCCTCCTCACTTTTGCGACACTGGCGTTCCTGCACGGCTGCCAGGAGCAGCCGCAGCCGATGGAGTCCACCGACCCGGCTCTTGCCGCCGCCGTGGTCCAGAAGACACTGACCGTGAAGGGCAGCGGAACCGGGACCGGGGTGGTCAGCTCGAGTCCGGCGGGTATCAGCTGCAGGATCACGGCGGGCGTGCCCGCGGGTACCGGCTGTACCGCCAGCTTCAACCGGGGAGTGGTCGTCACCTTGACCACGATTCCCGACCCGGGGCATGCGTTCAGGATCTGGACCGGTGCCTGCAGGGGCGACGGACCCTGTCAGGTCTCCATGACGGTGAACCGCACCGTCAACGCGAAGTTCCTCAAGGGTCCCTTCACCATCAAGATCACCAGCGGCACGGCGGGGACGGGAAGTGGAACCGTCACCAGCCAGGCCGGGCTCACTCCCGTGATCAGCTGCGTGATTACCAACGGGGTACCTGCTGCCACGGGCTGTTCCGCCAAGTACCCGGCCGGCACCACAATCACGCTGACGGCGAATCCGGCATCGGGGTTCGTCTTTTCTGGCTGGGACGCGCCGTGCAGCGGAACCGAAACCTGCCAGTACGTGGCAGTGCAGAACGTGACGCTCGCGGCCACGTTCGCGTCCTCGGGTCCAAGCAGGTTCGCCACCGAAGGACGGTGGGAGCTCCCCATCCCGACCCAGGTGGTGGCCATCCACATGCACCTGCTGCCGACGGGTAAGGTCCTGTTATGGGGGCATACAGGCGATGCACAGCTGTGGGACCCGGCCAACCCGGGTGCGGGTCTCACTCCGGTCAGCACGCCATACGAGGTCTTCTGCAGCGGGCACACCCTCCTGCCCGACGGCCGGCTGTTCGTGGCGGGGGGGCACATTTCGACCGACCATGGACTGCCCAGTGGAGCGATGTTCGATCCGGGGAGCGGTAGTTGGACCGCCGTAACGCCCATGGC
>DATBJC010000024.1:0-10423 GCA_036556625.1 Gemmatimonadales bacterium | reverse complement strand
CTACTCCGGCGTCAACAACAGCGTGACGATCTCGTGCGGCCCGGCATCGAACCGGACCGAGCACCGGTTCGGCCCCAGCTCGAGCGGCTGCGACTCGCGCTCGTCCGCGCGAGGCTTGGCGGCCGCGGCGAGGGGAGCGGCAAGCTCGAGCTGACCCACGACGTCGCTCCCGGTCGCGTTGTAGCAGCGGAGCACGATGCCATCGCCGTCGGCGGCCGGCTTGAGGGCAGAGAACACCAGCCCCTCGCCCTCGAGCTGGATGCCGGTGGCCGCCGGGTCCAGCTCCGTCGCCTGGCGCAGCCAGATGGCGCGGGGCGGCAGGAACGCATCCTCCCACAGCGCAGAGAGCGGCGCCACCCGCTCGGCGTCCCCGGCGCTCACCGGTGCGAGCGCCAGCTGGAGCCGCTCCCGGCCGAGACACTGCGCGCCGGGGGTGGCCACCGGCCAGCCTGCATGGCCCGGTCGCGTGGGCAGATCCTCTCTGGAGAGCTGACCTACGCAGCGAAGGAGGGTGACGACGAGGTCACCGTCATCATCCTGCTGGTACTCGAAGAAGCCGGGCGCGAGCACCGCGAGCCCGCCTTCGCTCGTCGCACTCGCCACGAAGCGCTGGGCCGGAGCCGTGGGCACGGGCGTCTCGCGAGGATAGCGCCAGCTCTCCGGCGGGTGCTGCGTCCGGCGGACGGCGCTGAATGGTCCCCCCGCGATGGTGTCCGCTCCCGGCCGGCCGCTCGGGATCCTGAGTCGAAGCCGGTGATCGGTGGCGGCGTTCTCGAGCTCGAGGGTGCAGCGAAGGATCGGACTGTCGGCGTACAGCGCCAGGAGCAACCGAGCCCGTATCCGTCCCGACCGCAGCGCGGTCCGAGCTTCCATCGCTCCGACCAGCGGACCCGACGCCACCGCGCGCACCGAGGTCCAGGTGGCGGACACCGGCCTCTCAGGAGCGGGCGCAAAGCTGTAGGTGTCGCCGGCGTCACCCTCGGACTCGAGCGCGAGCAGGCGCCGATACCGCGCTCCGCTCCGACGATCGGTCAGCTGGACCAACCCGTCATCGGAGAAAGCCACCTCCACGAAGCGGTTGGCAATGCGGCGAGGACCGGCGCTCACAGTGGAATCGGGAGACTGGCCCGAGGCGCCGGCGAGCGATCCGAAGCCGGCCAGTTCGGGAAGCGCCAGGGCGACGCGGACCAGGTCCACCTCGTCCTGATCGGGATAGTGCCGCGGCGAATCCAGCCGCTCGCTGCCGGCGTGGCGGCTCAGAATCTGGTACGGGATGCCCTCGAGGGCGGCGGCGATGTCGAGGTCCGAAGGCGGCTTGGCGCGTCGCGGGGCCCTGGCGCCCGGCGGCCCCACCAGCACGTCGCCCCGAAACCAGCTGAGCTCGGCGACAACCACCGCTCGGCGGCGCCGGGGCACCGGATTGTAGAGGACGAGCCGCGGGGCCGTGCCGGACGGCTCTTCGCGCGCCTTGTCGGGATCGTTGCCGATCAGCACGTCGAGCGAGGTGCGGGCCAGCTCTCCGGCCATGGCCAGCGCGTCCTCGATCCGCGCCGACACCCGCGCCGCCACCGCATCCGATGTACATCCGGCGATCGAGTCGTGGAACTGCGAGCGCAGGAGTGTCCGCCAGGCGTGGTCCAGGAGGGGGCGGGCGTCTCGCCGGCGATGCCATTGCGCGAGTGCCGCGAGCGGCTCGGCCCATCGCTCCACGGCGAGCTCCGCCTCGCCATGGAGCCGCTTGAGGGGAGCCCGGGTGCCGTGCACGCCCTGGAGAGTCCAGGTGTAACCGTAGGACCAGCGGAGCTCGCCTTCGAGCGGTGGGAGCGTGGCGGCGGATTCCGCCGCGCCGGCGAAGTACTCCTCGAGGCGGGAGACCCGCACTTCCGCGCCGGGCTCCAGCGCCGCGAGGAGGTCGCGCAGGCGCGTCACCGCCGGATGCGCCGCGTGATGATCGGCCCCAACGAAGACCGCGACGTGCTGGGTGCGGGCACGAGCGACCAGCTGCGCTTTCACCCGGCTCCAGGGGACTTCGAGCCGCGCCGGGTCGGCCGGAAGTGAGGCGCCGATCTCATACCCGTCGGGGGAGAGATGATGGAGCACGACGTCGCTCCCGTCGGGTGCGCGCCAGGAATAGAGGTCGCCATCCTGTCCCAGCTCACCGCCCACGCCCCGCCAGAGCACCCCATATGGAATCCCGAACTCCGTGGCGAGCGCCGGCCAGGTCGCGGGGTGCCCGAAGGCGTCCGGGGAGTAGAGCACGTCGAGCCGGCCCCCCAGCCGCTCGGCGTCGGCACGGCCGGCCAGGAGATTGCGAAGCAGCGACTCGCCGGAGGGAATCAGTTCGTCGGCCAGCACGTACCACGGCCCGATCTGAAGACTGCCGTCGGCCACCAGGGCCCGAATACGTGGCGCCATCTCGGGGCGCACCGAGAGATAGTCCTCCAGCAGCACCGTCTGGCCGTCGAGGACGAAGCTCCGGAATTCCGGCTCCTGCTCCATCCGGGCGATGAGGTCGTCCAGCGCCGGCACCAGCCGGGAGACGAAGGCGGCCCGCGTGAGGTACCACTCCCGATCCCAATGCGTGTGGGGGATCAGGTGGTAGATCGGCCATGGCATGCCAACAAGCTAACCGTAGTTCTCGAACGGCTCAGTCTGTTGGCGGGCCTTGGTGGTGCGATGCTCGAAGGTGTGGGTGATGCGGACCTGGGACCCGCGGTTCTCGACCTGCGACTCGATCAGCTCGAGATCGGGATCCGTGCCGAGGCCGAGCGCGTTGAGCCGTTCGGCTTCGGCACGGGCGATGTCACCTGGTGTGGGACGACTGGCTGGGTAGGCATCTTCGTGAAAGCGGATCAGCGCCTGCCAGTGCTCATCGCCGGCGCGCTCCACCGCCTCGCGAACCTTCTCCCGGGTGAGCGGCACCTCAGAGGATCGGGTGTTGCCCCGATTGTCTCAACGGGCGAGCAGCAGCGACCCCGCCCCGGTGGAAGTGGCAGACACCGGCCAGGATACCGAAGCCGGCCATGATCGGGAGAAAACGCACGTTGCCGAAGTGGTAACTCATCATCCCCAGGACAGCCACCAGCAACAGGCAGATCTTGCCGGCCAGTCGTTGCAGCTCCTCGATGGGGAACATGTCTGCTCCTGACGCAGTGTGCACTTCATGTTGGTGGATCCGCTGCGGTCAGGCTGTAGTGCAGGTCACGCGCCGGGGGTGACTTGTTGATAATAGAGGGCTTATGGGGGCCGTGAGCGCGCCAGAATTGGCACTCGTGTGGGGGGATGGGGCCGAGTTGGGGTGGAATTGCCACAGGTGGAAGGACGCAAGATGGGTCATCTCAGGGCTCATCCGGGGTACACTGAGCGCTAGGCGAACACCTCCAATATCCGCCGCGACGCCGCACCAAATCGGCCAGCGTCGAGCTGGGCCGCGATCGGCACGCCGGGGACATTCATCCGGCCCTCGCGGCTCATCGTCAGCTTGATGACATCGGCGTTGCGGCCGAACCAACGGGCGCTGGGCTCCAGGTCGGAAGGATAGACGAAGCCCGGCATCGCAGCGGCGGCCAGGGCTGCCTGAGAGCCGAGTCCGGATTCGGGCATGGTGCCGGCCCAGAGCCGAGCGCCGCACTCGCGAGCGATGCGCACGATGCGGCAGACTTCGGAAAGTCCGCCGACCCGGTGAACCTTCACATTCCAGACCAGCGGCCCGCCCAGCTCCGCCAGCTGGCGGGCGGCGCGTGCGTCGCGCAGCGTCTCGTCTACGCAGACCGGGGTCCGCAACCGCTCGGCCAGGCGTGCGTGGCCCACCAGCTCGTCGGGATGGAGCGGCTGCTCGATGTAGAGTAGCCCCGCGGCGTCCAGCGCTCGCAATGCCGGCTCGTGCTCCGGCCACTCGTAGCCGCCGTTGGCGTCCACCGTGAGCGGCAGATCGCTGCCCGCCATCGCCTCGCGCGCGGCTCGCACCGGCAGCTCATCCCACCCCGGCGCGACCTTGATCTTCACCCGCCGATACCCCGCCGTCATCGCTTCCCCGATCCAGCGCTTCAGTGTCTCCAGCGAGCGATCCACTGGGATCCCCAGCGCCACGCCGCAGGGAACCGTCTCCGCCGGCTCGGCCTCGAGACGCTCGGCCAGGAGTGCCGCCAGCCCCGTCTTGCGACAGTGGGCCTGGAGGTCCCAGGCCGCAGTCTCGATCGCGGCGCGAGCGAAGGGATTGCCTCGCACGCCCGGCCGCAGGGCCGCATCGACCGCATCAGGCGAAGCCATCTCCATGCCGAGCACCCGTGGGATGAGCACCTGCTCCAGGAGATGGCGCGCACTGGCGGTGGTCTCATCGGAATAGAACGGCAGCTCGAAGGGCGGCGACTCGCCGTACCCGAGGTGGCCGGCATCGTCGTGAAGCACGACCACCAGCGATCGCCGCTCGCGCATGGTCCCGCCGGAGATCACGAACGGCTCCACAAGAGGCAGCGTCAGCTCGAACAGCTCGATCCGGGTGATGCGGGTCATAGAGCGGTCACGTCGAGGAAGCGCAGCTCCCCGTCCTTGCGATGGAGCTGGCCCGACTGCTCCAGATCGAGCAGCCCCGCGATCAGGCCACTCTCCGGATGAAACACGAGAGCATGCAGCGCACGCTGAGTCCGCGAGCCGGCAGTGGCAGGGTACTCCGAGAGCGGAAGCTGGAAGAAGGTGTGGAGTTGCACGCTCTCACAGCCCAGCTTGGCGTACTCCAGGATCATCCGGCCGGAGGAGACATTGCCGGTGCCACTCAGCGGAGGGCGACGGATCCCGGATGACTTCACCTTCTCCAGCGCGCGGAGATTGCGGTCGCTCAGGTCGTAGCCTCCATATGCCACGCCGCGTGCCTCGGACCACAGCCGGTTGAAGCAGACCAGCGTGTCGGCAGCGGCCGCCGCTTCCACCATCTCGAGCTGAAAGGCCTCGCCGTGCCGGGCGTTCATCAGCTTCAGGGCCAGCCGCACCGGGCGCTCGGCCCCTGTCCGGATGAGTTCCGGCACCTCATGCAGCCAGCGGAGGATGCGCCCGCGATCGTCAGCCAGCGAGTCGCCGGCCAGTGTGGGAGAGAAGTCCTTTTCCAGGGGGAGGAATTCTCCTCCCCAGGCCCTGGCCAGCAGCTGCGTGGTGTGACGATACTCGTCGCCCCGGAACGGCTCCTCCATCCTCGGCAGGTGGTACTTGGCGGATGGAATCGCCAGCATGCCGCCTGAGCGAGTGAGATCTCCGGCAGCGCGAACCAGCTCGAGATAGTCATCGAAGGACCGGTCCCAGCCCCGCCCTTTCCAAGTCACCGTCCAGCCCTCCAGCCCGGAGCCGGAGCGGACTCTCTCGACCCGCATGCGGGTCTCGTGAATCGCCCAGGCCTCCATGGCGCGGGCACCGGCCGAATCTTCCGCGATCACCGTCTTGAGCACCGCGAAGGCGAGACCGGCCGCGCGATCGGTCTCCAATTGCTCCTGATTGAGGGAAAGCTGACCGGACCCCTTTCCGATCGGATGCGGCAGGGTGAAGCCGAGATATCGTGCGGTCAGATCGATCCGGTAGGCCTCTCGCACGTGCGCCGCCACATCGCCCGGCAGCCCTTCGCGAAAGCGCTCGAAGTCACGCTCGAGGAGCGCGCGCATCGGCTACCACCTGTTCCACCGCCTCACGCTCGCGCTCGGGAAGTGGGGGTCCCCACGGGTCATCGCAGGCCTCCCGGGGGAGCCCCCCATCGGCGGCCGCAGCCCAGAGCATGCGGCGGATGTACCCCTCCATGGGATCGATGAAGGTGGCCTGCGACAGCCGGTCACACAGCGCGGAGAGGGTGACGAACCGCTCCCACTGCCGGTCGCGCCAGGCGTGCAGCAGGTCGGCCTGCACGTCGGGCAGCGCGGCGCCCATGCCGATCAGCGCCGCGGTAGCGCCGGCCATTACCGAGTATCCCAGAAAGCGGTCTTCTCCGGTGATCAGCAGCTTCTCCGGATGGCTTCGCATCAGCGCGGCGATCCGCTGGAAGGTCATGACCGAGTCCAGCGTGGCGACCTTGATGCCCATGACCTCCGGGAGATCCAGGATGGCGTGTAGCGTCTGGTTGTCGTAGGCCACACCGCCGGCTGCCTCATACAGGTAGAAGGCGATCACCGGCAACTCGCGCCCCAGGCGGCGATGGTATCCCACCGGATCGTTGCGCTCGGGGAACGCCAGCAGCGCGTCGGCCCGGCCGCGGCGGGCCTCGATGGCCATGGTGATGTCGCGCGCGCCGGCCACCAGCACTCGATCGGGCAGCGCTTCCCGCCAGGTCTCCAGCACCACGCGACGCTGCTCGGCGCTCAGGTGCGGCCCCCGTCCGGTGTGGGCCCAGATGGCCACGCCGGCCACCGGCTGTTCCGCCATCCAGCGGGCATAGCCTCGCTGCGCGCCGGCGTCGAGCTCGCTGCCCCGGAACGGCACCGGCACCGCAGGGAGCAGTCCCCATTCGATCCGGGTTGCGACTGCGCTCATCGCCGCGCCCGCTCCACGGCACGCTTTCCCGCGGCCGCTTCCGCATTGTGGGTCTCCAGGGAGGCGCGCTCAGCGGGCTCGAGGTCGAGGAGGTCGAGCTTGGCCGCGGCGTTCTCCGGAATCCGGAGCGGCTGGCCGGTGCCGAAGAGGAACCGGGAGGGGCCGATGGTCCGAAGCAGCGTCTCGAGGTGGTCCTCCGGCGGCCCCCAGATCCAGCAGATGTCCCACCAGATCCGCGCCGCCTCGTCGGGCGTGGAGCCGAAGTGCACCTCCTCGATGAAGGGACGGTCGGCGTGGGTGACGACGAGCCGTGCGCCGGCATCGGCCCGGATCAAGGCCCGCACGGCGGCGGCCGGCAGCTCGGGCGCGTGATCATGAGGATGGCGCTGACGTCCATCTTCCAGCCGTACCGCCAGCATCAGCGCGAGCCCGGCGCGCGCGCACGCCGCCACCAGCGCGCGCATGGAGGGGCCGGCCGGAGCGATGCCGTAGAACGTGGGATCACACCGCACGGCGGGGGCTCCGGCATCCGCCGCCAAGCGCAGCACGCTCTCCCACCCGGTCTGCTCCGGGTGCACCGCGGGCACCGGACGGAGCGCCGGATGCCGGCGGGCCGTGTCCACCAGCCAATCATTTCCAGCGGCCGGATCGCGCCAGAAGATGCCGGGCAGGTGGCTGACCCAGGCCTGGTCGATGCCGCAGCGGTCCATCGCGGCGAGCAGCGCCTCGGGTGAGGTGCCGGGCACCCGCCGGAAGGGATACGCGCCGAGAAAGGCGTTGACGTCGGTGCGCATCAGTCGGGCGGGAAGGCGCCGGGCGGGAAGATCCGGGCGGCGTTCCGCCAGCGCACCAGGTCGAGATCGGCGGGGGAGAGAAGATGCTCCAGGTAGCGCAGCTTGGCCCAACCCGTCTCGATGGTGAGATCGCACCCCCAGAGCAGGCGCTCGACGCCGACGGCATCCACGCAGGCCTCCAGCATTCCGCCATCCACTCCGCTGCCGGAGAGATCCACCAGCAGGTTGGCCTGCTCTCGGATGACCGGCAGGGAGTGCAGCCAGTCCCCGCCGCCGCCGATGTGCGCGAGAATGAAGAACACCGAGCTATGCCGAGCGGCGAGCCGGCTCAGCTCCACCGCATCGGAGGCCTCCTGGCCGGGATAGTCCCGCCGGCGGTGCTGCCAGATGTGATGCAGCACCGGCACACCGCGCTGGGCCGCGAGGGCGCAGACCGGATCCAGCAGCGGATCGTCCGCCCGCCGGCTGGCGGCGAGCTTCACGCCGACCATCCCGGCATCGAGACCTCGGCGAATCTCGCCCAGCGCGTGCTCGGTATAGTTGGGGTTGACGGTGACGTAGCCGCGGATCCGGTCGGGGTGCTCGCGCTGGAGGGCGAGCATACGGTCGTTGCCGTGGCGGCAGTCGTCGGGCGAGGGAAAGTAGATCGGGGAAGTGAGCCCCCAGCTGCCGAGGATGGAGGCCACGTGGACGGTGATCCCCACCCGCTCGCCGGCCCGGAGCCGGCTGGCGTTGCGCTCGCGCCAGTCGGCTCGCGGCGTGCGGTCGTGGAGGAAGTGCGCGTGAACGTCGATCAGCACGGGAGGGAATCTAGCTTCGGCGGAGCGACGTCAGCACCTCGTCCAGGATTCCGATGGTCCGGTCCACCGCCGCGTCGTCGTGCGCCAGGGACACGAAGTTGTACCCGGTCCGCTTGAACAGAAGCCCGCGGGCCGCGCAGGCCAAGGCCACTCGGCCCGACACCGCGTCGTCCCGATACTGGAGGAAGCACATCTCCGCGATGCCGTCCGCCTGGAGCACCACCTCGGAATGCGCCTCCGCCAGCCGCCGCAGTCCGGCGAGGAGCCGGGTTCCCACCCGGGTGAGATGGGCCGGCACCTGGGCCGCCACCATCGTCGCGAGGGTGGCCCGCGCGGCGGCGAGGGAGACGAACTCGGTGGCCAGCGTGGAGGAGATCCAGGTGCGCGACACGGCGTTCATCACGTCGGCGCGACCGCCGACGGCGGCGAGAGGAAACCCGTTCGCGATCGCCTTGCCCATGACGACCAGGTCCGGCCTGATGCCGTAGCGCTCACAGGCGCCGCCGATCGCCAGCCGGCACACCGTCTTGATCTCGTCCGTCACCAGCAGCGCGCCGACCCTGCTGGTCTCCTCGCGCAGCACCGCCAGCCAGTCCGCATCGGGGGGCTTCAGGATCACCGGCTCGAACACGACGGCGGCCAGGCGATCACCGGTGGCGCGGATCAGCTCGCGGGAGCCGTCCGGGTCGTTGAACGGCAGCACCCGGTACAGCGCCCGGGTGGCGGCGGGCACACCCCGGTCTTCCCGAGTCTCACACCAGTCGTGCCAGCCGTGATAGCCGCACCCGAGGACCAGGTCCCGGCCGGTGACCACCCGGGCCAGCCGGACGGCGGCGGACATCGCCTCGGCTCCGGTCTTGAGGAAGCGGACCCGCTCCAGCCACGGCATGAGCCGACAGAGATCCCCGGCGAGCGCTTCCTCCTGAACCGGGGCCAGCGGCCCGACCACGCCGAGCTGCACCGCTTCCACCGCCGCCCGACTGACCTCGGGATGCCCATAGCCGAGCGCTACCGCGCCGAGGCCCATGATGTAGTCGAGGTACTCCCTGCCCCTCTCGTCCCACACCGAGCTGCCGGAGGACCGGGTCATCCGGAGCGGAGCTGCTTCGACTTCCGCGCCGAAGAGTGCCGCCGGGCGTTTGCTGCCGGTCGAGGTAAAGCCCGCGACGCATTCCGTCATCGCAACTCCAGCAGGCCGAAGCTCGCGGGATCCTGGCGGTCACCCCGGAGGTACACCCAGCCGCCGCCGCCGCTCCAGACCAGCTGTCCCGAGCGCCGTTCACGTCCGGCCTCGATGCGATTCACCAGGAGATCGAACGCGATCACGTCCTCCGGACGCGGCTCCCAACCGGACAAGGTGATGGCGACCGTCATCCGGTAGCCCTGCTCGGTCGGCTGCCAGGCTCCCTGCACCATCCCAGGATCGCCCGAGGTCCCACCTGCGGCCCGCACCCGGATGCCGCCGTCGTCGCTCGACGGCACGATGAGGAAGCCATACACCGGCTGGTCGGGGGCGGTGCGGACGTAGAGCTGGATGCCGTCGGCGTGAATGTCGTCCGGGTCGTTGTCCAGCCGGAGGGAAGGCGCGTCGTCGCTCCTGATCACCAGTTCGGGCGTCCGCACCTCCACACCCAAGTAGAGCACTTCATGGTCCCAGCCGACCGCGGCAACCGCCGAGAACTCCTCGGGACCGGCGTATGGCTCCTCGCTGCGCCGGTATTGATCCTCGTGATCGAGCTCCAGGGGTGCGGAGAAGTCGAACGAATCGAGCGTGCCGTCGAGAGCGGGATGCTCGTGTAGGCCGAGGGCGATCCCGGAGACGGGCGTACGGCGATTGTGATCGATGAGGGGGCGTGCGGCCGGGTCCGCCGACTGGCGGCGCAGTCCCCGGAGAGTCACCCGGTTTCCCTCGGTGGTCACCTCCCAGCCGTCGCTGCTGTTCACGTGGCGGTCGACCCCGGCCGCGGTCTCCACCTCGATGAGATCACCACTCGCGCTCCACTCGCGGACCCGGGGTGCGCTAGCCGCCGGCTCGATCACCGAGACCAGGCGGACGCCGGCTCCCCGGACTCGTTGCAGGTAGAACGTCGCCGGCTCAGAGGTGCCGGGTAATCCCGGACCGATCGCCCGCCGCAGCTCGGTTCCCGGATCCAGGTGCAGCCAGCAGGAGGCGCCGCCGGCTGCTCCGGCCCGCAGCTTCACCGCGCCGCTCCCCGCCGGGACGAACCGCTCCACGCCGCTCACGAATTCCCCCCCGGCGGGCTCCGGCTCCCAGCCTCCCGCGGTGACCACCTCGAGCGCACCGTCGGGATGCCAGGGCAGCTC
>DATBJC010000023.1:0-3127 GCA_036556625.1 Gemmatimonadales bacterium | reverse complement strand
CGGCTGGACCTGAGCGGGGCGCCCAGCTTCCGGACCCTGTTGGGGCGGGTGCGGGAGACGGCCCTGGGGGCCTACACCCACCAGGAGCTGCCGTTCGAGCGTCTGGTCGAGGAGCTGCAGCCCGCCCGCACCCTCCAGCACAACCCGATCGTCCAGGTCCTCTTTCAGCTCTGGCGTGCGGACCGTGCGAGGTTTCAGGTCCAGGGTATCGAGGCGATCGAGTTCGCCCCCGAGCAGAGCGCGTCCAAGTTCGACCTCAGTCTCACCATGGTCGAGCAGGACGATTGCCTCGGAGGCGCTTGTACCTTCAACACCGACCTGTTCGATCCGGAGACCATAGCTTGCCTGCTGCGGCAGTTCACGACGTTGCTGGAGCGCATCGCCGCTGATCCTGACGCGCCGATCGACACCTACTCGCTCGTCACCGACGACGGTCTTCTGCCGGATCCGGCGCAGCCTCTCCCTCGCCCTCCCTACCCCGCCCTGCTGGACAGCTTCGCCGCCCGGGTTCGAGCGGCGCCCGAACGCACGGCGATCGAGGCTGCGGGACGTGGCTGGACCTACCGCGAGCTGGCCGACTCCGCGGAGAAGCTGGCGGAACAGCTCGCATCGCTGGGCGTGGGGCCGGGGGACGTAGTGGCGATCAGGGGGGCCACGAGCTTCGGTCTGATCGCCAGCCTCCTTGGAGTGCTGTCGTGTCGGGGTGTGATCCTTCCGATCGACTCGCACACTCCCACCCAACGCCAGCAGTTGATGCTGGATCAGTCGGGGGCGAGGCACCTGCTCCTCGTGGAGACACCGGCACCATCCGGCGGGGAGCTACTGCAACGCGACACCGTTCGCGTGCACCACGTCGATCCCACCTCGGGCCGTCTCCGCTGGTCGGCGGTAAGTGAAGCCCTCGAGGCAACACCGACCCGCCGGCCCCCGGATCCCGAAGACCCGGCCTACGTGTTCTTCACCTCCGGCACCACCGGCATTCCGAAGGCGGTGCTCGGTGTCCATCGGAGCCTCGACCACTTCCTCGCGTGGCAGCGGTCCACCTTCGGGATCGGGCCCGATGACCGGTGCCCCCAGCTGGTGAATCTCTCGTTCGACCCGGTGCTGAGGGACGTCTTCCTTCCGCTCACCAGCGGGGCGACGCTCTGTCTTCCGCCCGCCGACCTGCAGGTCCACCAGGTCGCCTCCTGGCTGGCCCGCGAGCGCATCACGCTGGTGCACGTGGTACCTTCGCTTGCTCAGGCCTGGATCGATGCGCTCGCGACGGATGAGCGGATCGAGCCGCTTCGCTGGGTCTTTCTCGCGGGCGAGCCCCTGACCGACACGCTGGCCCGCCGCCTGCGTCAGGCGACCTCGGAGCAGTGCGGGATCGTGAATCTCTATGGCCCGACCGAGGCCACCATGGTGAAGTGCTTCCACCTGCTTCCCCCGGAGCCTTCGCCGGGCATCCAGCCCATCGGGCGGGCGCTGCCTCAGACCCAGGCGCTGGTCCTGGCCGACAATGGCCGCCTTTGCGGCGTGGGCGAAGTAGGAGAGGTCGTCCTGCGAACGCCATATCTCACCCGTGGGTATCTCAACGTCCCGGAGGAGAACCAGCGGCGCTTCATCCCCAATCCCTTCCGGGCTGATCCTGACGATCTGGTCTACCGGACCGGGGATCTCGGCCGTTTCCGCTGGGACGGATCGCTCGTCTGGCTCGGCCGACGGGATCAACAGCTCAAGATCCTAGGCGTGCGCATCGAGCCGGGCGAAGTGGCGGCGCAGCTGATGCTCCACCCGGCGGTCAGATCGTGCGCCGTGTTCGGGCATCCCGAAGGGCCGACGCCGGACCGGCTGGTGGCCTACGTGGTGGCCGACGGCAAAGTCACGCCGGCCGCCCTTCGCGCGCACCTCGCCGAGAGGCTGCCGCCGGTGATGGTCCCCTCGGGCTACGTGTTTCTCCCCGAGCTCCCCCTGGGCGCCAACGGCAAGCTCGATCGACGAGCCGTCCCGGTGCCCGAGGCCGCCCGGCCGCCCGAGGAGACCTCCGAGGAGCCGCGCAGTCCCATCGAGGAGGCCGTGGCGTCGATCTGGTGCGAAGTGCTTCGAGTGGACCACGTGCCGATCCACGCCGATTTCTTCGCGCTCGGCGGTCACTCGCTCCGCGCGACCCAGGTGCTTGCCAGAGTGCAGACTGCCTTGGGCGTCACCCTACCTGCGCGTACCATGTTCGAGACCCCGACGGTCGCAGGCCTGGCGGCCGCGATCGTCCAGCGGCTCACCCCCGACCGGCAACCCCCGACTCGGCGCTGAGCCGGTGGAGCGCAAATACCCATGGATGACTTTGCAGAGCTGATCGCCCGACTCAGTCCGGAGGCGCGTGTCGCCCTCGAGCTGCGGCTTCTGGAGGGGGCACAGAGCCGCACCGACGGGGCGCCTGCGCGTGATCCACGCCAGGCCAGCCCGCTGTCCTACCCACAGCGCCGCCTCTGGTTTCTCGACCGCCTCCAGCCGGGCACGGCGTTATACAACATTCCGCTTCTGATCCGGCTGCGGGGCAGCCTGAACCACGCCGCGCTCCGGTCGGCGTTGGAGAGCATAGTGCAGCGCCACGAGGCATTGCGCTCGACGTTCGTCACGGATGACACCGGCGAGCCGCGTCAGGTGGTGAGTCCCCAGGCGTACGTGGATCTTCCCGTCGAAGATGTCTCCGGGCTGGCCCCGGGCGAGCGGGTTGCCGCCGCCAAGCGCATAGCTGCCGAGGAGGCGGGCAGGCCCTTCGACCTCGCTCGCGGTCCCCTCCTGAGAGCGATGCTGATTCGCCTGTCGCCCCGGCACCACCGGGTGCTGGTGGTGATGCATCACATCGTCAGTGATGGGTGGTCGCTCTCGGTGCTGTTCCGCGAGATCAGTGCCTTCTACCGCTCCGCGGTCACGGGCGAGCCGGTGGATCTGCCGCCGCTTCCCCTGCAGTACCGGGAGTACGCCGCGTCACAGAACGACCGGTTGCGAGGGGAGGTGCTGGCCCGGGAGCTGACTTACTGGCGGGAGCGGCTGGCCGGGGCACCGGCCCTGCTGCAGCTGCCCACCGACCGGCCCCGGCCGCCGGTGCAGAGCCACCGGGGCGCCCGGCGGCGGCTGGAGCTGC
>DATBJC010000022.1:0-8384 GCA_036556625.1 Gemmatimonadales bacterium | reverse complement strand
AGGCGCGATCCGGCGACTCCACGCCCGAAGGCTCCTTTCTCTCCTTCGTCGCTTCGCTCCAGTACCTCGCCGAGAGACTGCCATCGTCCCGCCACGAGCGGCCGCTGAGCTCCAGCGCCCCGTCCCGGTCTCGGGTGATTCGCAGCAGGCTTACGGCGGAAGGCTCTTGCGGCCCGCGTGCCGTCAAGGAGAACTGCCACCACAGACCTTCGATGCGCGCGATGCGTCCTTCGGTCTCGATCGCCTTCCGAAGCTTCTGGTTGAGGATCTTCATCTCGGAAGGCGTGGAGGCGTCGTCGTAGCGCACGCAGATGAGGCCGAGGAGATCGGTCGGAAGCTTGGAGCTGCGCGAATGGATAATGATGGTACGGCGCATGCCCAGGACGCCGCCGAACAGGCCCGCCTCGAACACGACATTGTCTCGGGGAGAATCCTGGCCCGTGCCCGGGGGTGTGGAGGCACCTGGGCTGGTGGTGGTCGTCCAGTCGTCCCGTGCGAATACGAACGCGGCGAAGTCGACCTCATGCGCAAGCTCCACCAGACGCTCCAGCGTGCTGGTCCCGGGAGTCAAGGATGTGGTCCAGGGTTCAACCTGCGCGACATCCTGAAGGCCTCGGGTCAGCGCCTGCAGCAGCTTCATCTGTTTCCCCGACGAGCCGAGAAAGATGCGAGGTTTGTCCATACGTTCTCCCACAGCGGGTGCGGGCCGACGCTGCGGACCGGGCCGTTGAGATCGAGAAGTCCTGCGCGGACTCGAAGATAGGCGTCGAAGACACCGATGGCGCTAATATATGGTGACCCGCCGGTCGACCGCACCGCTGCTCCGGCAGGCGCGCACTCAGGCGCGTTCTTGGTCGGGCAGGCAACCGGAGCCAGGCAATGCGAGCATGGAATGGAAGCGGATTCTGGCGCTGTCGTGCACCGGTGACTCAGGCCGGCTTGCTGGCAATTGTCACCGCGTGCGCCACGGATGAGGGTGCCTCGGAGCTGCAAGGTGAGGCCATCCTGAAAGTGCGGGTGTCAGCCCAGGCGTCAGGGATCCCCGTGGGGGGAGCTACCATCCGTCTCTATGCAGACCACCGGCGGAGCTGCACCGAGCAAGGCCCTCTGACGGCGGAACTGGTGGCGGATGATCAAGGAACCCTGCGCCTCCAAGGGGAGGGCGTTTCCATCGCCGGGGGAACCTGTCTGTCGCTTGGCGCAGTCCCACCCCAGGGGAGCGGCCTATTGCCCGCGGAGTGGGTGCCCTTCGTCCTGGAATTCCGGGCCCAACCGCCGCTCGACAGTGTGCAGGTAGACGTAGCCCTCGAAGGCGAGCCTGTAGGTTCCCGCACGAGCCAATACTGATGAAACAGGGGCAGAGAGGCATGACCGAAACCCAAAGAGCAAGAGCCATGAACCCGAAACAACGGGAACAACTCTTCAGAACACTGAAAGCCCGTTTCGAGAAGAACATGAACCGCCATGCGGGTCTTGAATGGGCGAAGGTCCAGGCCAAGCTGGAGGCTGATCCTGACAAACTGTGGTCACTCCATGAAATGGAGAGGACCGGCGGTGAGCCGGATGTGGTTGGTCACGACGGAAAGACGGGCCAATACATTTTTCAGGATTGTTCGGCGGAAAGCCCTAAAGGCCGCAGGAGTATTTGCTACGACCGGGAAGGCCAGGAGTCGAGGAAAGAGCATCCACCAGAGAACAACGCTGTTGACATGGCGGCTGCCATGGGCATTGAACTCTTGACGGAGGAACAATACCGCGAGCTGCAGAAACTCGGAGACTTCGATACCAAGACGTCGAGCTGGGTGACGACTCCCGCCGCTATCAGAAAACTCGGAGGGGCCCTCTTCTGTGACCGCCGCTACGATCATGTCTTCGTGTATCACAACGGTGCGCCCTCTTACTATGCCGCCAGGGGGTTCCGTGGCTCGTTAAGGGTTTAGCATCATGATCGTGGGAGCCACACTGTTTGTTTAATCCATCGCTCAGCCGCCGCGACATGATCGCATTGCTGGTGTCCACTGCCGCCCTGCCGCTCACGTCCGGCTGCGCCCGCCCAGGCGCACCGGCATCGCCGATGCCAGCCGATACCCGGGCCCTCGCGCTGCTCGACCGGATTGCCGACGATCTGCTTGGCCTGTTTCCGGAAACCGCGACCTCCCTCGGCCTCGATACCGGCGCGCGAGCGGCTCTGCGATCTCGGCTCGCCGACCGCTCCGCTGACGGGAAAGAGCGGCTGGCCCGGCAGGTCGGCGCGGATCTGGAGCGTATCGAGAGACTCCCCGCCGCCGATCTCTCACACCCCGTACGGACCAGCGTCGAAGTCGCGCGCAGCGCCTTCGCCACGGCGCTGGAAGGCTTTGCGCTCCCGTACGGCGACATCACGGTGGGCGGCTGGCGCAACACGCCGTATGTCGTCATTCAGAATGTGGGCACGTATCTCGATGTCCCCCGGTTCCTGGATAGCGACCATCGCATCGAGAACGCCGGCGACGCCGAGGCGTATCTCGCCCGGCTGGAGTCGTATGCGAATCAGCTCGAGGGAGAGCTGGGGCGCATGCAGGCGGCGCGTGAGCTGGCGCTGGTGCCGCCGGCGTTCCTGCTCGACAAGGCGCTCGGCCAGCTGGACCTCTCGGCGCGGAGCGCGCGCAAGGGCGGGACGCTGGTGGAATCGCTCGAGCGGCGGACCAGAAACATCCCCGGCGATTGGGCGGACCGGTCGCGGCGCATCGCGGCGCAGCGGATCGCGCCGGCGCTCGAGCGGCAGATCGGCGAGCTGCAGGCACAGCGTGCCGTCGCGACCAACGACGCCGGGATCTGGGCACGCCCCCACGGCGACGCATTCTACGCCTGGGCGCTCAAGGCCTCGACCACCACGAATCTGTCACCGGACGAGGTTCATGAGGTGGGCCGAAGCGAGCTGCAACGGCTGCACGGGCAGATGAATGCGCTCCTGAAGCAGATCGGCTATGCCCAGGGGTCCGTGGGCGAGCGGATGACGGCGCTCGCCCAGGACCCGCGCTACAAGTTCCCGGAAGGCGACCAGGGCCGCGCCGAGATCCTGGCCTTCATCGACCAGCGCCTCGACTGGATTCGGGCCCAGATGCCTCGAGCGTTCTACACGCTCGTGAAGCCGAACATGGAGGTGAAACGGCTGCCCCCGGAGGAAGAGCCTGGCGCTCCCGGCGCCTATGGCGGCGCCGGGTCGATCGACGGCAAGATCCCTGGCCGGTTCTGGATCAACCTCAGGACCACCGACCTGCATAGCAGGTACAGCCTCGCCGATCTGACCTTTCATGAGGCCATCCCCGGGCACATCTGGCAGGGGGAGTACACCCACCAGTTGCCGCTGGTCCGGCAGCTGCTCAGCTTCAACGCCTACTCGGAGGGGTGGGCCCTGTACGCGGAGCAGCTCGCCGATGAGCTCGGTGCGTACGAGGGCGATCCCGTCGGACGACTCGGCTACCTGCAGTCCATCGCTTTCCGGGCCTGCCGCCTGGTCGTCGACACCGGCATCCACGCGAAGCGCTGGACCCGCGAACAAGGCGTTCAGTTTTTCGTGGATGTGAACGGATCGAATCCCCTGGAAGTTGCCAGTGAGGTCGACCGGTATTGCTCCTGGCCCGGTCAAGCGTGCGGGTACAAGATCGGCCACAGCGAGATCAACCGGCAGCGTCAGAAGGCGATGGCGACGCTGGGTTCGAGCTTCGATCTGAAGGCGTTCAACGATGCCGTGGTGCTTGGCGGAAACGTGCCGCTGGACGTGCTGGAGATGAACGTCGAGGCACACCTTCAGAGCACGAAGCGCTAGGCATCATGGCGTTCTGGCATCCGGTTCCCTCGGTGGACAGCGAGGCGTTGCGGCGCGGACTTCGCGCCTTCCAGGGCGACGGCGTGTGTTCTCAGGTTCGGGACTCGCTGCTCAGCGGACCGCTCCTGGTCGGCTATGCCCTCCTCCTTGGGGCCTCCAATGCCGGCCTAGGCCTCCTCTCCGCGCTGGGCCCGGCCACTCAGGTGCTTCAGCTGCCGACCGTCGCCCTGATCGAGAGGTGGCGGAAGCGAAAGGCCATCTGCTGGTGGGCCGCCTTTGCCGCCCGGGTGACCTGGGTCGGCGTCCTGGTGCTTCCCTGGGCGCTCCCGCCGGAAGCCAGGCCGGCGGCTTTCTTCAGCCTCGCGCTGCTCGCCTCCGCCCTCGGCACCGTGTCGGGGGCGGCGTGGAATCCATGGATCCGTGATTTCCTGCCGGAAGAGGTCCGCAATCGGGCCTTCGCGCGGCGCATGGCGATCGCGACCGGGATCGGGGCCGGGCTGAGCCTCCTGGCCGGACTCGCCGTGGACCAGCTCGGCGTGCGGCTCGAGTCGGTGGCTGGTGCCTACCTGATCGTGCTGGGAGCGGGGGCGGCGGCCGCGCTCCTGGGCCTCGTCTTCCTCGGCCGCATCCCTGAGCCCGCCATGCCGCCGGCGACGCATCGGCCCTGGGCGGACATCATGCGGGCGCCGTTGAGGCATCGCGAGTTCCGGGCGCTGGTCGCGTTCCTCGCCACCTGGACCTTTGCCATCAATCTCTCGACACCGTTCTTCACCGTCTTCCTGCTGCGCCGGCTCCAGCTCCCGATGGCGGCGGTCATCGCGTTCGCCGTGCTGTCTCAGGTGACGGCGGCCCTGGTCATCCGCGCATGGGGAGTCGTGGCCGATCGATTCTCCACCCTCACCGTGCTTCGGGTGAGCTGTGCCGGCTTTCTGCTCAGTGTGGCGGGGTGGCCGATCGTCGGACTGATCCAGACCCCCTGGCTGGCCCTGGTCGGCCTCGCCCTCATTCACGTCCTGGCCGGCCTCACCACCGCCGGAGTCAACCTGGCCTCGGGAACTGTCGCGATGGAGCTCGCCCCCCGGGGCGAGGCGGCGGGATATCTGGCGACCAACGCGCTGATCTCGGGCGCGGCGTCGGCGCTGGCGCCGGTGCTCGCCGGATTCTCGGCCGACTGGTTGGAGACCCAACGCCTGGCGGTCACCGTCGCCTGGACCTCGACCCTGGGCCAGGGCCGGCAGCTGGCGTTGCGGCCCCTCGATCTTCACGGCCTGGACTTCCTCTTCGTGGCGACGGTGCTGGTCGGGCTGTACGCCATCCATCGCATCCTGGGCGTGACCGAACGGGCCTCCGCCAAGCGGCGGGTGGTGCTGGCGGCGCTGGTCGAAGAGATGCGGGAGCAGATGCCGCAGCCGCTCCGAGCCATCACCACGGTTCCTTCAGTGCGCGATCTGGTCTTCTTTCCCTTCTCCCTGCTCGGCCGGCTGCTGCCCGAGCGGCGGCGGCCGGGCTCCGGTCCGCAGGTCGGGCGCAGAGCTGGAGATCAGCGCGAAGGTGAAAGGTGAAACGGGGATGGCTCTTCGTCGTCAGTAGTGGTAGGGAGGAACGATGAACCTCAGCAAATGGATGGCCCTGGCAGCGGCGGTCTCGGCTTGTGGCGGCCGCCAGGCACACCAGTCGGAACCGGCGGCCACCCCGGAGACCGCATCCTCGGCCCCCACACAGGCAGCGGACAGCGCCCGCATGGAGTGGCAGGCGGCGCGGGACAAGGTCGCCCGCCTCAAGGCGGAGGCGGACAGGAATCCACTGCTGGCGCCGTGGACCGGCCCCTTCGGCGGGGTCCCACCCTGGGACAAGGTCACCCCCCAGGCGCTTCCGGCCACCTTCGAGGCAGGTCTCGCGCTGCAGGCGGCCGAGATCGACGTGATCGCCTCGAACCCTGAGCCGCCAACATTCGCCAACACTCTGGTGGCGCTGGAGGACCTGGGCCGGCATCTCGGGCGGGCGCAGACCCTTTTCTCAGTGCACGTGAGCAGCCTGAATACCTCCGAGATCCAGGCGATCGACCAGGAGTGGTCGCCCAAGTTCGCCGCCGCGGCGGACGCGATCAGATTCAATCAGAAGTTGTTTGCGCGCATCGCCACCGTGCACCAGTCCCAAGATCGCGCCGGGCTCACGGACGAGCAGAAACGCCTGGTCACTCTCACCTACGATCAATTCGTCCAGGGCGGTGCGCGATTGAACGCCGAGGAGCAGGGAAGGCTCGGGCGCATCAACGAGGACCTCGCCGGCCTCTTCTCCCAATTCACCAACAAGGTCCTGGCCGACGAGAACACCTGGGTGGTACTGGACAAGACGGCGGATCTCGCGGGCCTTCCTCCTTCGATTCGCGCCTCCTACAAGGCCGCGGCCGAGGAGCGCAAGCTGCCCGGCAAGTGGGTGGTGGTGAATAGCCGCTCGAGCGTGGATCCATTCCTCACCATGAGCAGCCGACGCGATCTCAGGGAGAAGGTCTGGAAGGCCTTCAAGAACCGGGGGGACAACGGGGACTCGTCGGACACCAACGGGTTGATCAGCCGCATCGTTTCGCTCAGGGCCGAGCGAGCGAGGCTCCTGGGCTATCCCTCGCATGCCCATTGGCGGATGGCGAACACGATGGCGGTGGATCCGGCCAAGGCCACCGACCTGATGATGCGGGTATGGCCCGCCGCAGTGGCCCGAGTCCGCGAGGAGGTGTCCAACATGCAGCAGATCGCGGATCGGGAAGCCGCCCGGATCACCATCGAGCCCTGGGACTACCTGTTCTATGCCGAGAAGGTTCGCCGGGCCAGGTACGCGCTCGATCAGGACGCGCTGAGGCCTTACTTCGAGCTGAACCACATGATCGCGGGCTCGTTCTACATGGCGGAGCGGCTCTATGGTCTCCAGTTCACCGAGGTGACGGGGAAGGTACCGGTGTTCCATCCCGACGTGCGGGTGTGGGAGGTGACGGACAAGGCGACCGGTGCCTACCGCGGCCTCTTCTATGGTGATTACTTCGCGCGGCCTGAGAAGCGCTCGGGGGCCTGGGCGTCGGGGTATCGGGGTCACCAGACGTTCACCGGCGTCACTCAGACCCCCATCGTATCGAACAACAACAACTTCGTGAAGGCCGCGCCGGGTGAGCCGGTGCTGATGTCGGTGGACGACGCGCAAACGCTCTTCCACGAGTTCGGGCACGCGTTGCACCTGCTGCTCTCGGAGGTGAACTACCCCGGTCTCACCGTGACGCCGCGGGATTTCGTGGAGTACCCCTCCCAGGTCCATGAGATGTGGCTGCTGACCCGGCCTGTTCTCGACAGCTTTGCCCTGCACACCAGGACCGGGAAGCCGATGCCCCAGGCGCTGATCGACCGGATCGAGCGATCGAAGCAGTTCAACCAGGGGTATTCCACGGTGGAGGCCGTCTCGTCGGCGCTAGTGGACATGGCCCTCCACACGGCGATGCCCCCGCCGGCGGACCCGGACGCGTTCGAGCGCGAGACCCTGGAGCGCATCGGCGCGCCGAGGGAGGTGGCGATGCGGCATCGCCTGCCGCAGTTCCTCCACCTGTTCTCCAGCGATTCGTATTCCGCGGGCTACTACAGCTATCTCTGGTCGGAAGTGATGGACGCCGATACCCGCCAGGCGTTCGAGGAGAGCGGCGACGTCTTCGACCGGGCTACGGCGGACCGGATGCGGAGGTTCATCCTGGCCCCGGGGAATTCAACCGACCGCACCGAGGCGTACCGGCAGTTCCGCGGCCGCGATCCGGACGTGGGCGCCCTGCTGGAGAAGCGCGGGTTTCAGTAGCGCCTCGCTCCAGCCCGGGCTTTCAGACCCCGGGTACGCCACTTCCCGGGCGACGACGCTTTCCATATGCAGGAGACTGTCATGCCGACGACCACGACTGCAACCAGGGACGACGCCCAGATCCGCGAGTCCATCGATGCCTGGGCGCAAGCGCTACGCGCCAAGGACATTCGCAGGTTGATGGAGCACTATGCCCCGGACATGGTCACGTTCGACCTCATGCCGTTGCAACTCCAGGGCGCTGACGCCTATAGAAGGAACTTCGAGGCATGGTTCGCCGCGGTGGAGGGACCGATTGACTTCGAGATTCAAGACTTGCACACCACGAGGCGGGATGATGTGGCATTCAGTCATTACGTGAGTCGCGTCAAGGCTACCAGGACGACCGGGGAGAAGACCGATTACCGGGTCCGGGTGACCATGGGCTTCCAGCGGATCAACGGCCGGTGGATGGTCACCCACGAGCATATCTCGATGCCGTTCAGGAGCAGGGAGGCCCTGCAGGCCGCGCTGGTGTCGCCCCGCGGCTGAACCTGGGTGCTACACAACGGCAGTAGCGCTCCGAACAACCAAGCAGTTGGAGGCAAGCGCGCCTTTCTGGATGGGTTTGCACCCACCGGCATCATCAACTCTTTCATGCGCATTGACGGCGGTTGGCCGACGCCTCCAAGAGCATCGGAATGTCTAGTACCCCTGGACGAATTCGGTCGCCACCCCGCCGATCCTCTGCCCCACCATCACTCGGGGC
>DATBJC010000021.1:0-5274 GCA_036556625.1 Gemmatimonadales bacterium | reverse complement strand
GACGCCACGTTTGTCGAGGTCGGACCGGGGAACGTGCTGTCCGGCTTGCTCAAGCGAATCGTGCCGGGGGCCAGGACCGTGGCGCTGGGGACGGCGGACGAGGTGGAGAAGTTCCTCGGGAGCCGGGCGTGACCGCCATCGACCTGACCGGCAAGGTCGCCTTCGTCACCGGCAGTACCCGCGGGATCGGCCTCGCCATCGCCCGCGCGATGCACGGCGCCGGCGCCAAGGTGGCCATCGTGGGCCGCGATGCCGATCGCGCCCGGGCCGTGGCCGAAGAGCTGGGCGAGCGCACCGCCGGCGCCGGCTGCGACGTGACGGCGGCGGAGCAGGTGGAGGCGGCGCTGGCGGCCGCGGAGACCGCGCTGGGACCGATCGACATCCTGGTGAACAACGCCGGCCTCACCCGTGACAACCTCCTGCTCCGCTTGACGGATGCCGACTGGGACGCGGTACTGGACGCCAATCTCAAGGGCGCCTTCCACACCACCCGCGGGGTCCTCAAGGGCATGATGAAGCGGCGGGGCGGCCGGATCATCAACATCACCAGCATCGTCGGCCTCTCCGGCAACAAGGGACAGGCCAACTACGCGGCGAGCAAGGCGGGGTTGATCGGATTCACCAAGTCCGTGGCGAGGGAATACGCCGGGCGAGGCATTCTGGCCAACTGCATCGCGCCGGGATACATCGAGACCGACATGACCAGCGGCTTGCCCGATGCCGCGAAGGCCACATTATTACAGGGCATTGCGTTGGGGCGCCTGGGACGGCCCGAGGACGTGGCCGGTGCGGCCTTGTTCCTCGCCTCCGATCTCGCCGCCTACATCACCGGCCAGGTACTGGTGGTCGATGGTGGAATGGTCATCTGACGTGACCCTGAATCTCCAATCGAGGACCACATGAGCAACGTCGAAGAGAAGGTCAAGGACATCATCGTCGAGGAGCTGGGGGTGGAGCGCGAGAAGCTGACCAGCGAGGCGAGCTTCATGGAGGACCTCGGCGCGGACAGTCTGGACACCGTCGAGCTGGTCATGGCCTTCGAGAAGGAGTTCGACATCGACATCCCCGACGAGGACGCGGAGAAGCTCCGTACCGTGGGTGATGCCATGAATTACCTCCACGAGAAGATCGGGAAGTAAGTGACGCGTCGTGTCGTCGTCACCGGCCTGGGGCTGGTGACACCGGTCGGGAATGATGTCGAGTCCACCTGGTCCGCTCTGCTCGCCGGCACCCCCGGCGCGGCCCCGATCAAGAAATTCGATCCCTCCGCGCTCTCCGTTCGATTCGCCTGCGAAGTGAAGGGGTTCGATCCCCTTCAGTACATGGACAAGAAGGAAGCGCGACGGTACGACCTGTTCGCCCAGTTCGCTCTGGCGGCGTCGCACCAGGCCGTGACCCAGGCCGGGCTCGAGCGCGTGCCGTCCGCCGACCGCATCGGCGTGGTGATCGGGAGCGGGATCGGGGGGATGCAGACCTACGAGGACAACTGCAAGATCTTTCTCACCAAGGGTCCCGACCGGGTCTCTCCCTTCTTCGTGCCGATGTTCATCCCGGACATCGCCGCGGGTCTGGTCTCCATTCGCTACGGGCTCAAGGGGCCCAACTTTGCGACCGTGTCGGCCTGCGCCTCGTCGGCTCACGCCATCGGCGAGTCGTTCAACCTCATTCGCCACGGCTTTGCGGACGCGATGGTGACCGGAGGAGCGGAGGCCTCGATCACGGGCCTCACCGTGGCGGCATTCGCCAACATGAAGGCACTTTCCACTCGAAACGATGCGCCCGAAACCGCCAGCCGGCCGTTCGACCGGGATCGCGACGGATTCGTTCTTGGCGATGGCGGCGCGATCGTGGTGCTGGAGAGCCTGGAGCACGCCGAAGCCCGTGGCGCCCGCATCCTGGGCGAACTGCTGGGGTATGGTGCCAGCGGCGACGCCTACCACATCACCTCCCCCGCTGAGCACGGGGAAGGCGCCCAGCGCGCCATGCGCGCCTGTCTCGAGGATGGGGCCATCGAGCCGACCCGGGTGGGGTACGTGAACGCCCACGGCACGTCCACCGAGCAGGGAGACGTGGCCGAGACCGAGGCGGTCAAGGCGGTGTTCGGCGACCACGCGCGAAAGCTCGTGTTCGGCTCGACCAAGTCCATGACCGGGCACCTGCTCGGGGCCGCGGGGGCCCTCGAGTTCGGCGTCTCCTTGCTGGCTGCGACCTGCGGCGTCATTCCGCCTACCATCAATCAGTTCAATCCCGACCCCCAGTGCGATCTCGATTCCGCGCCGAATCGCAAGGTCGATCGTCCGGTGGACGTCGCCATCTCCAACTCCTTCGGGTTCGGGGGGCACAACGTCACGTTGGCCGTGAGCGGGTATCGCGACTAGATTGCGACATCCGTTACCTCCATTGCCGTAAGGAGATAGGATGTCCGGCGTCATCGATGGAGCCCGCCTGCGTGATCCCCAGCTGCGTCCCATCGCCGAGAAGGTGACGCGGGGTGAGCGTCTCACGCCGGCCGACGGCGTGACGCTGTTCGGCACCAGCGATCTCCTGGGTCTCGGCACGGTGGCCGACTTCGCCAACCGGCGAAAGAACGGCGACCGGGTCTTCTTCTCCGCCAATCAGCACATCAACCCGACCAACGTCTGCGTCCTGCGCAACACGTGCGTGTTCTGCTCCTTCGCGCGGATGCCCAAGGAGGACGGCGCATACACCCGCTCGCTCGAGGAGGTGTTCCACGAGGCCGAGCAGGCGCGGGGGATGCCGACCCGCGAGTTCCATATCGTCGGCGGGCTTCATCCCAAGCTCCGACTGAGCTACTACACCGACATGATCCGCGGTCTCAAGGAGCGCCACCCGCAGGTGCACATCAAGGCGCTCACCGCCGTGGAGATCGCGCATCTGGGGCGGATCGAGAAGATCTCCGAGCGCGAGGTGCTCCTGGCGTTGAAGGAAGCGGGTCTCACCAGCCTTCCCGGCGGTGGCGCGGAGGTGTTCAGCACCGCCGTACGCGCGACCATCGCCGAGCGCAAGCTCACCGGCGAGGAATGGCTGCGGGTCCACCGGGTCGCCCACCAGCTCGGCATCCCGACCAACTGCACCATGCTCTATGGGCATGTGGAGACGGCCGAGGACCGGATCGCCCATCTGTCACAGCTGCGGGCGCTGCAGGACGAGACCGGGGGGTTCCTGACCTACATCCCGCTGGCGTATCACCCCGATCACAACGAGCTGGGCGAGGAAATGGGCCGGGTGGGGACGGCCACCACCGGCTACGAGGACCTGAAGAACATCGCCGTCGCCCGGCTGTTCCTGGACAATGTGCCGCACGTGAAGACCCATTGGCCGATGGTGACCCCGTTCCTCTCCCAGATCGCGCTCGACTTCGGCTGCGACGATGTGGAAGGCACCGTGGTGTACGAGCGGATCTATCATGAGGCCGGTGCGCTCACCGACATGCACCTGCCGTACCTCGAGCTGGTGCAGCTCATCCGTGGGGCGGGGAAGCGGCCGGTGGAGCGCGACAGTCTCTACCAGTCCATCCGCGACCAGTTCGACGATCCGCCGCCCGAGCCTTCCCTGCGCCGCGGCGCCGCCTTGCCCGTGGTGCACGCGGCATGAAGCTCGGCCGCATTCCCTGGATCAACTGCTACCCGGTCTATGCCGCCATTGATCGCGGGCTGGTGATGGTGCCGGCGGACCTGGTGACCGGAACCGCGTCGGAACTGAACGACCTGCTGGCGGCCGGGGAGCTCCAGGTGAGCGTCGTGTCTGCGGTCGAGTATGCCCGCAACGCTGCCGAGTATCATCTGCTGCCCGACCTGGCGATCTCCTGCGACGGCCCGGTCCACAGTGTCGCCCTCTTCTCCCGGCGTCCGGTGGCGGAGCTCGACCACCGCACGATCCTGGTCACCGCCTCATCCCGCACGTCGGTGTTGCTGCTCGACCTCCTCTGCCGGCACCGGTGGGGAGTGCGGCCCCAGTTCGCCACGGCGCGGGCCGAGGCGCCCGATCTGGCGGGCCTCGAGGGTCTGCCGCACGAAGCGGTCCTGGTGATCGGCGATGCCGCCCTGCTGCTGGCGGCGCAGGCGCGCTATCCCGTCCGCCTGGACCTCGGCGCGGCCTGGAAGGAGTGGACCGGCCTGCCTTTCGTATTCGCCGTGTGGGCCGCGCGGCGTGACGCCTCGCACGGGGCGGTCCAGACGGTGCACCGTGGACTGTTGGATTCCCGGACCTGGGGGCTGGAGCACCTGGACGAGCTGGCCCGGCAGGCCCACCGGCACACCGGCGTGGCGGAGCAGGCCTGCCGCGAGTACCTAGGCGATCTGGACTACGCGCTGTCGTACCGGCACCTGGCCGGGCTGACCGACTTCTTCCGGCGGCTGGCCCAGGAGGGGCTGGTGCCGGACGGGTCGTTGTCGTTCATCTCGGCGGCGTAGGTGGCGGCCATGCGGTCAGGCGCTATAGCTGCGTAAGGGATTGCTTTTATGAGCTTTGTGGATCGTACCTCAAGTGAATTCACAGCCCTGCTGGAACTCTACGAGCGGGCTCCGCTCCTGGAGCTCGGCCAGCTGGCCGACGCCGAGCGCTGGCGCCAGCATCCGGAGAATGAGGTCACCTACATCATCGACCGGAACATCAACTACACCAACGTCTGCGTGGCCGATTGCAAGTTTTGCGCGTTCTACCGCCGGCCGCGCCACGGGGAAGGGTATGTCCTGAGCTTCGAGGAGATCGGCGCCAAGATCGACGAGTGCAAGGCCATAGGCGGCGTGCAGATCCTGCTCCAGGGCGGCCACAACCCGTACATCCCGTTCGAGTGGTATCTCGAGCTGCTCAAGTACATCAAGCGCAACCACCCCATCCACGTGCACGGCTTCTCGCCGAGCGAGGTGGACTTCTGGGCGACGCTGTACCGCATGGATGCGCGCACGGTGATCCAGGAGCTCGTGAAGGCGGGGCTCGACTCCATCCCGGGCGGCGGCGGCGAGATCCTCGTCCAGCGCGTCCGTGACCTCGTCGCCAGGAAGAAGGCCGGCGCCGACCGCTGGCTCGAGATCATGGAGATCGCGCATCAGGAGGGCATGAAGACCTCCGTCACCATGATGTACGGCATCGGCGAGACGCTCGCCGAGCGCATCGAGCATCTGCAGCGCGTGCGCGAACTGCAGGCGCGCACGGGCGGCTTCACCGCGTTCATCTGCTGGCCGCTCCAGCCCGAAGGCACCGCGATGGCCGACCGGACCAAGACCGATGCGGTGACATACCTGCGCACCCTCG